>DATASN010000056.1:0-46487 GCA_036269215.1 Solirubrobacterales bacterium | reverse complement strand
GCAGGAGAGCCTCGGCGAGATCTGTGGCCTGCCCCACGTCAGCCTGCAGCCCTCCGCCGGCTCGCACGGCGAGCTCGCCGGCCTGCTGCTGACCCGCGCCTTCCACGCCGACCGCGGCGAAGAGCGGACCAAGGTGCTGGCTCCCGATACCTCGCACGGCACCAACCCGGCCTCGGTGACGATGGCGGGCTACGAGGTGGTCAAGATCGCCACCAACGAGCGCGGCGGGGTCGAGATGGACGACCTGCGGGCGAAGATCGACGCGGACCCCGGTCAGGTCGCCTGTCTGATGCTGACCAATCCCAACACGCTCGGCCTCTTCGACGAGAACATCGCCGAGATCGCGGCGCTGATCCACGCGGCGGGGGGGACGCTTTACTACGACGGCGCCAACCTCAACGCGGTGATGGGCCACTCGCGGCCCGGCGACATGGGCTTCGACATCGTCCACGTCAATCTGCACAAGTCCTTCAGCCAGCCGCACGGGGGGGGCGGGCCGGGGGCCGGGCCAATAGCGGTGTCTGAGCGGATCGAGCCCTACCTGCCGCGGCCGCAGGTCATCCGCCGCGAGGGCGACAACGGCGGCGGCCCCAGCTTCGACCTCGACCTCGACCGGCCCAGGTCGATCGGCCGCCTGCGCGGCTTCCAGGGCAACTTCGGCGTCTTCGTTCGCTCCTACGCCTACATCCTCAGCCTCGGCGCCGACGGCCTCGCCGAGGCGTCGGAGACCGCGGTGCTGAACGCCAACTACCTGAAGGCGCGCCTGGCGGAGGGCCGCGCCGGAGGGCGCCTGCCGGTCGCCTTCGAGCGCCACTGCATGCACGAGTTCGTCCTCTCCGGCAAGCCGATGAAGAGGGAGCTGGGCCTCGCCACCCTCGATCTCGCCAAGCGCCTGCTCGACTTCGGCTTCCACCCGCCGACCGTCTACTTCCCCCTGCTGGTCGAGGAGGCATTGATGATCGAGCCGACCGAGACCGAGACCAGGGAGAGCCTAGACGCCTTCGCCGAGGCGATCGAGCAGATCCTCAGCGAGGCCGAGCAGGACCCCGAGATCGCCAAGAGCGCCCCGTACACGACACCCGTGCGCCGCCTCGACGAGGTCAAGGCCACCCGCAGGCCGGTCGTCCGCCAGCCGCTCACCTAGTCCCGAAATCTTGATACGTATTTAACGTACGAATTGCTACGCTGTTACGTAGCGTATGGCACGTAAGCAACGTACGAAAATCGATCCGAACCCCTTCGTCTTCGCCCGCCCGCTGGCGCCGGACGAACTCGTGGATCGCGAAACCGAGCTTGCCCTGCTCGCCGAGCGGCGGGTAGACGCGGTCAACACCCGCCTCGCGAGCCCGCGGGACTACGGCAAGACAAGCCTGTTGCACCGGGCTGTCGCTGACGCTCGGGAGGCCAGGGGTGGCGCCGTGCTCGTCGATCTCTACGGCGTGCGCACCGCGGGCCAGATGGCCGCCCAGATCGAGCGAGCCTACGAGGCGCTGCCGGCCGGACCGCTGCGTAAGGCGCACGCGGCGCTGCGCAAGCGCGGCGCCAGCCTCGGCGTGCAGACACCCGTCGGCGGCGCCACGCTGTCGGTTGGCGCCGGGGAAGTTGGAGAGCGTGCGCTGCTCGACGCGCTCGACCTGCCCCTCGCGCTTCATCAGCGGACCGGATACCCAGTGCTGGTCGTCTTCGACGAGTTTCAGGCCGTGCTCCAAATCCAGCTCGATGCACTCGTCCGCAGTGTGATCCAGCACCACGGCCGCGGGGTGACGTACGTCTTCTCCGGCTCGCACCCGGGAATGATGCTGTCTCTGTTTGCCGATCGCCGCCGCCCGTTCTACGGCCAGGCGGCGCCCATGCATCTCGGTCGCCTGCCGCGCGAGGCGCTTGCCTCCTACATCGAGGAGCGCTTCGAGAAAAGCGGTCGCGATGCCGGCGAGGCGCTGGTTTGGCTCCTCGACCTCGTCGATGGGCACCCCCAGCGGGCGATGCTCTTCGCGCATCTGCTCTGGCGACACACCGGCTCCGGCGAGACAGCCGGCGAGGATGCCTGGACGGCGGCCTACGCCGAGGCGTGGGACTACCTGCGGGGAGATTTCGAGGCGACCTGGGATTCGCTCTCGCGCATCGAGGCAGGGGTGGTCGAGGCGCTCGCGGCCGGTGTGCGAGGCCTGACCGGAAAGGCCGCCCGTGAGATCTACGGCTTGCCTGCCGGCTCAGCCGCGCCGGACGCCGCCAAGAGGCTGGTCGGGGAGGGATTGCTGCACGAGGTCGCGGGAGAGGGGGGCGCGCTCGGGCTCGTCGACCCGGTCTTCGCCAGATGGGTCGTGGCCGGGCGCCGCTGGGCGCTCGAGTAGGCCTTCCTAAAGCTCAGGTAGGGCCTGCCGCAGCCTCAGCACCGGGGCGAAGAGATCGCCCTGCTTCTCCACCCGCTTCAACACGTCTGGAGCTTCGAAGACGAGCAGGTCGCCGTCGTCCTTCTCAACGGCGCGCTCGACCTCGTCCCATGTGACCGGGGTCGAGACCGTCGGCTGTTCGCGGGCGCGCAGCGAGTAGACGGCGATCGTCGTCTTGCGGCGGTGGTTCTGGGACCAGTCGACGAAGACCTTGCCCTTGCGCTCGGCCTTCTTCATCTTCGAGACGACCTCTTTTGGAGTCTGCTTCTCGAGCAGCTGGGCGATCGCTCGGGCGAGCGGTTTGGTCCCGCCGCCGTTGTCGTCCCCCTCGTAGGTGACCTCGTCGTTGTTGAGCGGCGCGTAGACCTGCAGGCCCTTCGAGCCCGAGGTCTTGGGGAAGCACTTCACACCGAAATGATCGAAGAGCTCGCGCACGCGCAGCGCGACGCGGCAGCAATCGATCACGCCGGCCGGCGGGCCGGGGTCGAGGTCGAAGGCGAGCACGGTCGGGCGGTCCGGCTCGGCTGCCTTTGAGAGCGAGGGGTGCAGCTCGATCGCCGCCAGCTGCGCCATCCAGACCAGGGTGGGCAGGTCTTCGCAGACGCAGAAGTCGATGATCCCGGCGTGCGGGCCGGCTTCCACGGCTGCCGTCTTCACCCAATCCGGCCGGTGCTTGGGGCAGCGCTTCTCGAAGAAGGCGGCGCCGGTGTCGTCGACCCCCTCGGGGAAGCGTCGCAGGGTCAGCGCTCGGGCCTGCAGGTGGGGGACCATTACCGGCGCGATCTTGGCGTAGTAGTCGACCACCTCGCCCTTGCTGAAGCCGGCCTTGGGGTACAGGACCTTGTCGAGGTTGGTGAGCTTCAGCTCACGCCCGTCGACCTCGACCTGCCGGCTCGTGGCCACGGGCTATTTGGAGGACTTGGCCTTGGCGCGCTTCTTCGCCGGGGCTTTTTTCGGCACCGCGGCCTTGCGCGCCTTCGTCTTGCCGTCGCGCTTTCCCTGCACCGCGGCGATGCTCTCCTCCAGCGCCGCCATCAGGTCGGGCGCCTTGGTCGCTTCCCGGTCCTCGCCCTCCGGGGCGGCGACGATCTCCTCGCCGGCGGCCTTGCGTTCGATCATCGCCAGCAGCTCCTCGCGGTACTCGTCGCGGTAGGCGCTTGGGTCGAAGCTGCGGGTCAGCGAGTCGATCAGCCGCTCGGCCATCTCGACCTCGCGCTTGGCGACCTTCGGCTGCTCGGAGGGCAGCACGTCGTCGAGCTCGGACGGCGGCACCACCTCGTCGGCGAAGCGCATCGTGGTCAGCGTCAGCACCCCGTCGGCGGGGCGGATCGCCGCCAGGTGCTCCTTGTTGCGGAAGACGAAGCGGGCGATCGCGACCCTGTCCGAGCCCTCCATCGCCCGCGCCAGCAGCGAGTAGGCGCGCTCGGCGCCGGTTGCCGGGCCGAGGTAATAGGGGCTGTCGAAGTAGATCGGGTCGATCTCGGCGATCTCGACGAAGTCCTGGACCTCGATCGCCCGCGTCTTCTGCGGGTCCAGCGAGGCAAGCTCGTCCTTGCTCAGTGGCACGTAGCGGTCCTTGGCCAGCTCGAAGGCCTTGGTGATGCTCTCGTAGGGAACCTCTTCGTCGGTCCCCTCGGCGACGCGGCGGTGGCGGATGCGGGCGCCGTCGGACTCGCGAATCTCGCGTAGCGAGATGCCGCGGCGGGCCACCGCGCTGTACAGCTTCACGGGCACGTTGAGCAGCCCGAAGCTGATCGAGCCGCTCCAGATCGCTCTAGCCATCGGCGTTCACCTACCCGATTCTTCCAGCCCACCGCCGCTGCCCGCAAACCCGCCCTTCGCGCGAGAGGCATCTTGCGCGCCCGACGGTGGGATCATCCGGCGGTGCTGTTCGAGCTGAGCGAGGTTGGGCTGACCCGCGGCGATCGCCGCGTCCTCGACTCGGTCAGCGCCGCGATGCCGCCGGGGGCGACGGCGATCGTCGGTCCCTCCGGGGCGGGGAAGTCGACGCTGCTGCGTCTGCTCAACCGGCTGGCGGACCCGGATGAGGGGACGATCGCCTACCGGGGCCGGCCACTCGGCGAGTACGAGCCGCTGGCGCTGCGGCGCGAGGTCTCGCTGGTGCCGCAGCTGCCGGCGCTGTTGGACGGCAGCGTCGAATCGAACCTCGCCTTCGCCGCCGGCCTCGCCGGCAGGGAGCTGGATGCCGGGCGCTGCCTCGCTCTCGCCGGGCTCGATCCCGGGTTCGCCGGGCGCGACGTCGCCAAGCTCTCGGTCGGCGAGCAGCAGCGGGCGATGCTGGCGCGCGCCCTCGCCCAGGAGCCGGCCGTGCTCCTCCTCGACGAGCCGACCTCTGCCCTCGACCACGCCGCCCGCGACGCGATCGAGGCGACGATCGCCGAGCTGCGCCGCGAGCTCGCGATCTCCGTCGTCCTGGTCAGCCACGACCCCGAGCAGGCGCGGCGGTTGAGCGACTGGGTGGTCCGACTCGAGGACGGCAGGGCGATCGAGGCCGGCCCGGTCGAGGAGGTGATGGCTTGAGCACCTCGATCCACCTCTCGCCGGGACAGGTTGCCGCTTCGCTGGCCCTCGTCGTGCTCGCCGCTGCGGTCTCGTTCTGGCGCAAGGCCGACCTCGAGCGCGACATCGGCATCGCCACCGTGCGCTCCTTCGTCCAGCTGACCGCGATCGGCTACGCGATCAAGCTGATCTTCGAAGCCGACACGCTCTGGCTCGTCTTCGCCCTGCTGACCGTGATGGTGGTCTTCGGCGCGCTCACTGCGCGTTCACGGGCGAAGAAGGTGCCCGGCGCCTTCTGGCCGCTGCTGATCGCGCTCGCGACCGCCGGGGCGACGACCCTCGGCCTCGTCGTCGCCCTCGGTGTCTTCGAACCGACCGCCCGCTACCTGGTCCCGGTCGGCGGCATGGTAATCGGCAACGCGATGACCGCCTCGGCGGTGGCGCTCAACCGCCTCGGCGACGAGATGGCCGACTCGCGCGGCAAGATCGAGGCGACCCTGGCGCTCGGCGCGACCGGCCAGGAGGCTGCGGCCCCGTTCGTCCGCCGCGCCCTGCGCTCGGGGATGATCACCCTGGTCGACTCGACCAAGACCACCGGCCTGATCTTCTTCCCCGGCACGATGGTCGGCATGCTGCTCGCCGGCGCCAACCCGACCGACGCCGTCCGCCTGCAGCTGATCCTCCTCTACGCCCTGCTCGGCAGCGTCGCAATCGCCGCCCTGGTCGCGACGACCCTCGCCTACCGCAACTTCTTCACCCCCGCCCAGCAGCTCCGCGAGCCCTAAAACGGACTAAAAGCCGCCGACGGGACGATTTCCTTCCATATGGGGGGCATTTTCGTCCCGTCGGCGGGTGGTTGCTCCTACACTCCGCCGGTGTCCCGGCAGCAGCGCCTGACTTTGGTCGCGACGATCCTTGGCTCCACGGTCGTCTTCCTCGACTCGACCGTGGTCAACGTGGCGCTGCCCGCGATCAGCAACAGCCTCAACGCGGGCTTGGCCGGGCAGCAGTGGGTCGTCGAGGCCTACATGCTCACCCTGGTCTCGCTGCTGCTGGTCGGCGGCTCGCTCGGCGACCAGTTCGGGCGGCGGCGGATGTTCGTCTACGGCCTGATCGCTTTCGGGGCGATCTCGCTGCTCTGCGCGATCGCCCCGACGGTCGAGTTCCTGATCGCCGCCCGCGCCCTGCAGGGGGTCGCCGGAGCGCTGCTGGTCCCCGGCTCGCTGGCGATCGTCGCCGCCACCTTCGAGGGCGCCGCCCGGGGCAAGGCGGTCGGCACCTGGACCGCCTGGACCGGGATCGCGACCGTGGTCGGGCCGGCCGGGGGAGGGGCGCTGGTCGAGGCGCTCTCCTGGCGCGCGGTCTTCTGGGTCAACCTGCCGCTGATCGCGGTGACGGTGGCGCTGACGCTGCACTCGGTGAAAGAGAGCCGCGACCCCGACGCCTTCCGCGGCATCGACTGGTCGGGGATCGGGCTCTCGGCGGCCGGCCTCGGCGGCCCGGTCTTCGCCCTGATCGAGCAGCCGACCCACGGCTGGAGCGACCCGATCGTCTGGGCGCCGCTGATCGCCGGCATCGCCTGCTTCGCCCTCTTCGTCGTCCACGAGGCCCGTGCCCGTCACCCGATGCTGGAGCTCTCGCTCTTTCGCATCCGCAACTTCTGGGTCGCCAACGTGACCACGCTCTCCGCCTACGCGGGGCTGATCGGCGGCCTCTTCTTCGTCGGCCTCTTCCTCCAGCAGGTGGCCGGCTACAGCCCGGTCCAGGCCGGCCTGGCGACGACGCCGGTCTCGCTGATCCTCTTCTTCCTCTCGCCGCGCTGGGGCAAGCTGGCCTCGGGGACGGGGCCGCGGCTGCCGATGACCGTGGGCCCGATCGTCGGCGGGATCGGCCTGCTGCTGCTCCTCCGGGTCGGCAGCGGCGCCGACTACCTGAGCGAAGTGCTGCCGGCGATCCTCGTCTTCGGCCTCGGCCTCTCGGCGACGGTGGCGCCGCTGACTGCGACCGTGCTCGACTCAGTCGAAGAACGACACGTCGGCATCGCCTCCGGCGTCAACAACGGCGTCGCCAGGGTCGCCGGGCTGCTGGCGATCGCGGTCCTCGGCGCCGTGATCTCGGGCTACTTCGGCTCGGCGCTCGACAGCAACCTCGGCGAACGTCCGCTCGGGCCCCGCGCCGAGCGGACCGTCTCCGACGCCAAGGCTCAGCCACTCGCGGTGCCGAAAACGGGATCGCTGCCACCCGGCCAGGCCTCGACCGTCCGCACCGCTTCGGCCGACGCCTCGACCTCGGCTTTCCACCTCGGTATCGGCATCGCCGGCATCCTGATGATCGTCGGCGGCGCCGTCTCCGGCTTCGGAATCGAGAACCCGCGCCGTCAAATAGAAGCTGTTCCAAGCAGGGGCTCTGCCCAGGCCGGCGAGTGCGGCCACGGCTCCGAAGCCGACTGTGTGCCCTCAGAGCCGGCCACCGAACCCGCTTGAGCCCCCTGAACTAGGCTCTGCCGCCGTGAGCGCCCCAATCGTCTTCTCAGGCATCCAACCCACCGGCCGCAAGCACCTCGGCAACTACATCGGCGCGATCCGCCAGTACGTCGAGGGCCAGGACCGCGGCGACCCGGCGATCTTCTGCATCGTCGACCTCCACGCGATCTCGGTCGCCTACGAGCCCGCCGAGCTGCGCGAGCGGGTCTACGACACGACCGCGATCCTGCTCGCCGCCGGCCTCGACCCGGAGCGCTGCATCCTCTTCCGCCAGTCCGACGTGCTCGAGCACAGCGAGCTGACCTGGCTGCTCTCGGCCGTCACCTCGCACGGCGACCTCAACCGCATGCACCAGTTCAAGGAAAAGTCGGGCAAACAGCGCGAACTCGCGTCCGCTGCGCTCTTCTTCTACCCGGTGCTGATGGCCGCCGACGTGCTCGCCTATCGGGCGACCGAGGTGCCGGTTGGGGACGATCAGCGCCAGCACGTCGAGCTGATGCGCGAGATCGCCCGCCGCTTCAACGAGCGCTTCGGCGAGACCCTGGTCGTGCCGAAGATGCGCATTCCCGATGTCGGCGCTCGGATCATGGACCTGCAGGAGCCCGAGCGGAAGATGTCGACAACCGGCGGTACCGAGAACGGCACGGTCCTCGTCCTCGACGAGCCACAGGCAATCCGCAAGAAGTTCGGCAGCGCCGTCACCGACTCCGATCGCGAGGTGCGGCGGGCGTCCGAGAAGGCCGGCATCACCAACCTGATCGACGTCTACGCGGTTGCCCGCGGCATCGATCCCGCCGAGGTCGAGCGCGAGTTCGAGGCTGTCGGCTACGGCGACTTCAAGAAGGCTGTCGCCGAGGCCACGGTCGAATTGCTCGCCCCGGTCCGCGAGCGCTACGCCGAGCTGCGCCCCGATCAGGCGGCGCTCGAGGCGACCCTCGCCGCCGGGGCCGAGAAGGCCCGCGCGATCGCGGTCGGCACCCTTGCCGAGGTCCGCGAGCGGACGGGCATCGGCCCGGCCTAGTCGCCATCCCGCCCGAGCGTTACGGTCCCCGTGTGACCGTCGCCGAGCTGGACCTCGACCTCGACGTCTTCGCCGGGCCCTTCGACCTGCTGATGGCGGTCGTCCTGCGCGAGGAGGTCAGCCTGCTCGAGGTCGAGCTGGGCGAGATCGTCGTCGCCTACGTCGAGCACCTCGAGCGCGAGGAGGAGCTGGAGCTCGACGTCGCCACCGAGTTCCTCGTCCTGATCGCCTCGCTGCTGGAGCTGAAGTCGCGCCTGCTGCTGCCCGGAGAAGAGGAGGGGCTGGAGGACGTCGCCCCCGAGGAGGCGGTCGAGGAGCTGCTGGCGCGCCTGCTCGAGTACCGCCGCTACCGCGACGCCGCCGCGACTCTGGAGCAGCGCTTCGAGGCGGCCCGGGGCTACCTCTACCGCTCGGCGCCGCTGCCCACCGAGCTGCGCCAGGTCGCGCTCGACGCCGCCACGGCCGTCTATGACCCCGACCGCCTCGGTGCCGCCCTCGGCGACCTGCTGGCGACCCCAGCCGAGCTCAACCTCGACCACATCCGCCCGACCGTCTCGCTGGAGAAGCGCCTGCGCGCCCTGCGCGAGGCCCTCCGCGGTCGCGCCAGCATCGACTTCGACGAGCAGTTCGGCGGCGAGGACCGGCTGACCCAGGCGGTGACCCTCTTCGCCCTGCTCGATCTCTACCGCAAAGGCGAGGCGACCTGGGAGCAGTCGGTCCCCCTCGGCCCAATCGAGATACGCAAGCGGGAGCTTTTGACATGAGCGATCTCTCCCGCACTATTGAAGCCCTGCTCTTCCTCTCCTCACAGCCGGTCGACGCTCGCGACCTAGCTGAGGCAACCGAGACCACAGAGGGCCAGGTCTCTGAGGCGATCGAGGTGCTGCGCGAGGATCTTGCCGAGGGCAAGCGCGGGGTGGTCCTGCGCGAGGTTGCCGGTGGCTTCGCCCTAGCTAGCGATCCAGCTAGCGAGACCGCGGCGCGACGGCTCTTGGCCAAGCCTCGCACCCCGCCGCTGACCCAAGCTCAGGCCGAGACGCTCGCCATCGTCGCCTACCTGCAGCCCGTCACCCGTCCCGAGGTCGCGCGAATCCGCGGCGTGACCTCCGAGTCCGCCGTTCAGACTTTGGCCGAGCGCGGCTTGATCGAGGAGTCGGGACGCTCGCAGTTCGGAGCAGCCATCTTCAAGACCACGGAGCTGTTCGAGCGACTCTTCGGCCTCAGCGGACTCGACCAGCTTCCGGACCCGTCGCGTTTCGATCCCACTCCCGAGGATGAGCGCGAGCTTCGGGATCGGCTGCTCAAGGCCGGGGAGCAACGGTCGGAGCCTTGAGGCGGGGGAAGGTCTGGGGAAGGTCCCGCCGGAACAAAAGCGGGGAGGTTCCGTCGGGACCTTCTCCAGACCTTCCGACGTCATGAGACTCGCCAAGTTTCTCGCGTATGGAGGGGTTGCCTCTCGACGCAAGGCCGAGCTGATCATTGGTAAGGGCAGGGTCACGGTGGGTGGCAAAGTTGTGACGGACCCGGCGCGGGATGTTGGAGATGGCGACGAGGTTCGGGTTGATGGGAGCTTGGTTGGGACGGAGCCGCTCGAGGTCTGGGCCGTGAACAAGCCGGCTGGGGTGGTGTCCACGGCTCGGGAGCCTGGGAGCCGGCCCGCCGTCGTTGGGCTGGTCGATTCGAGCGCACGGCTGTATCCGGTCGGGCGTCTTGACATCGAGTCGACCGGCCTGCTCCTTCTTACGAATGATGGTGCTCTTGCCAATCGGCTCACGCATCCCCGCTATGGGGTTGCCAAGGCCTATCGGGCTGAGTTGCGCCGGCCGCCCTCCGATGCGGACCTGCGGCGGCTGGCGAGCGGGGTAGAGCTCGAGGACGGGATGACGGCGCCGGCCGAGGCGCGGAGGCTGGGCGAGCGGGAGATCGAGCTCGTCCTGCGTGAGGGGCGCAACCGGCAGGTGCGTCGGATGGCCGAGGCGGTGGACAACCGGGTGGTCTCGTTGCGTCGGGTTCGATTTGGCTCGGTTGAGCTGGGCTCGCTCTCGCAGGGGCAGGCTCGGCGGCTCGGCGAGGATGAGATCTCCCGCCTCTGGGAAGATTCGAGTGGTGAGTAAGGAGGAGCGACTCTTCGCGGTTCGCGGGGCCGTCCAGGCCGAGGCCAACGAGGCCGAGGCGATCGTCTCGGCGACCGAGAGCCTGATGCGGGAGCTGCTCGACCGCAACGCGCTCGGCGCCGAGGCGATGGTCAGCTGCCTCTTCACCACCACCGGCGACCTCGACGCCGAGTTCCCGGCCGTCGCCGCGCGCCGGCTCGGGCTCGACTCGGTGCCGCTGATCTGCGCCCGCGAGATCGACGTGCCGGGAGCGATGCCGCAGGTGATCCGGGCGATGGTCCACTACTACGCGCCTGTCGGCCACAAGCCGGCCCACGTGTACTTAGGGGCGACGCAAGAGCTGCGCGCGGACCTCCATGCAGCGCAGTAGCGGTACAGATTGAAGGATTGTGCGGGCTAGGTGGGCCACAATCCTTCAAACTCCCACCGATGGCCGTGACATTTGCCGAGAAGCTCGCCCGCATGCCGGGCTACCAGGCCGGCGTGCCCACCGGGCAGGCCCCGGAGGCGATCGCGGCCGGTGGGATCGCCCAGCTCGCCTCCAACGAGTCGCCCTTGCCGCCGCACCCGAAGGTGGTCGAGGCGATCGCCGCCGCGGCCCAGGCGATGAACCGATACCCGGACCCCGACGCGACCCTGCTGCGCCGTCGCATAGCCGAGCGCTACGAGACCGACCCCGCCCGGGTCGCGGTCGGCAACGGCTCCTGCGAGATCCTGCTCGCCGCCGCCGAGGCGCTCTGCGAGCCGGGCGCGGAGATCCTCTACTCCTGGCCCGCCTTCTCGATGTACCCCTACCTGCCGGCGCTGACCGGGGCGCGCGAGGTCCGCGTGCCGCTGGGCGAGAGCGACGTCCACGACCTCGGCGCGATGGCGGCCGAGGTGACCGCGGCGACCCAGCTCGTCCTCGTCTGCAACCCCAACAACCCGACCGCGACCCACGTGCCAGCCGCCGAGGTCGCCGCCTTCTGCGCGGGGCTGCCCGAACACGTCACCGTGATCCTCGACGAGGCCTACGTCGAGTTCCAGGCCCACGATGACGTCGACGCCTCGGTCGACCTGCTCGCCGACCTGCCCAACCTGGTCGTCCTGCGCACCTTCAGCAAGGTCTACGGCCTCGCCGGGCTGCGGGTTGGCTACGCGCTCGGCTCGCCGAAGTTCCGCGCCGCGGTCGACGCGGTGCGCCAGCCGTTCAGCGTCAACGCCCTGGCCCAGGCGGCGGGGGCGGAGGCGATCCTGCACCAGGACGACGTCACGCGGCGGGTCGAGAGCACGCTCGCCGAGCGCATCCGCGTCGAGGAGGGCTTGCGCGAGCTTGGCCTCGCCACCAGCGAGACCCACGCCAACTTCTCCTGGATCGACCTCGGCGAAGCCGGGGAGACTGAGGTCGTAGCCGGCCTCGCCGAGCGCCAGATCGCCGTCCGCCCGGGCGCACCCCTCGGCGATCCCGGCCACATCCGCGTCTCCTACGGCACCGCCGGGGAGAACGCCCGCTTCCTCGCCGCGCTCGCCGAGCTGCTCGACTAACTTCGCCGCACCTGCTACAAAGTCAGGGAAGGTGAAGCAATCGGTAGACACGACGAGCGTCTCCTGCGCCTCCGGCGTCACGCTCCCTGTCGGCTTCTCCTATTTCTGGCGATTTAGCTAGGCGTCCGGCCTCGCGGCTCCTGCCGCACCGCAATAAGTCACTGGCCGGGCGTCGGATCGACTCGTCCGCCGGCGTGCGCGCTGCCGCGGGGAAACCGGAAGTAGGCTTGTAAACGTGGAGGAAGGTGAAGGCAAGATGATGATCGGGATGCAGGGAGAGACGCGGGACCGGGTTCGGGACCAGCGGATCGAGCGGATCGAGGAGCTGGTCTCGCCGGCGAAGCTGCTGCAGGACCTGCCGCTGGGCGAGGAGCGCGGCAGGGCCGTGGTCCGCGGCCGCGGCGAAGTCGGCAACGTGCTCGACGGCAGCGACGACCGGGTCCTGGTCGTGGTCGGGCCGTGCAGCGTGCACGACCCCGAGGCGGCGCTGGACTACGCCGGCCGCCTCGGCGAACTGTCGCGGAAGCTGAGCAGCGACCTGCTGATCGCGATGCGGGTCTATTTCGAGAAGCCGCGCACGACGACCGGCTGGAAGGGGCTGATCAACGACCCGCACCTCGACGGCTCGCTCGACGTCAACACCGGCCTGCGCATGGCGCGCCGGCTGCTGCTCGAAGTGCTCGACCTCGGCTTGCCGGTCGGCACCGAGTTCCTCGACCCGATCACCCCCCAGTACATCGCCGACGCGGTCGCCTGGGGTGCGATCGGCGCGCGCACCGCGGAGAGCCAGATCCACCGCCAGCTCGGCTCCGGCCTCTCGATGCCGATCGGCTTCAAGAACCGCACCGACGGCGACGTCCAGGTCGCGGTCGACGCGGTCCGCGCCGCGGCGGCGCCGCACGCCTTCGCCGGGATCGACGACGCCGGCGCGCCGGCCGTCCTCTACACCACCGGCAACCCCGACGGCCACGTCATCCTGCGCGGCGGCAGGGGCGCGCCGAACCACGGCGAGGCGGGAATCGCCGAGGCGCTGGCGCGGCTGCGCGCGGCCGGCCTGCCGGAGCGGCTGGTCGTCGACGCGTCCCACGACAACAGCGGCAAGGATCCGGCAAGGCAGATGCTTGCCGCGGGCCAGATCGCCGATCAGATCGCCGACGGCAACTCCAGCATCGTCGGCGTGATGCTGGAGTCCTTCCTGGTCGAGGGCCGCCAGGACCTCGGCGACGGCTCGGAGCTGGTCTACGGGCAGTCGATCACCGATCCCTGCCTCGACTGGGAGACGACCGTCTCGGTGCTCGACCAGCTCGGCTCCGCGGTGAGGGCGCGGCGCGGCGAATGAAGGTCGCGGTCCTCGGCGTCGGCCTGATCGGCGGCTCGATCGGGCTCGCTGCCCGGCGTCGCCTGCAGGCCGAGGTGACCGGGTACGATCCCGACCCCGGGACGCTTGCGCGGGCGGTCGAAGCCGGCGCGATCGATCGCGCCGCGGTAACGCCCGCGGAGGCCTGCGAGGGCGCCGACGTCGTCTTCTGCGCGGCGCCGGTCGCGGGCCTGACCGAGCTGGCCGCCGCGGCGCTGAAGGCCTGCGCCGACGATGCTGTGGTCACCGACGTCGGCTCGACCAAGCGCGACATCGTCGCCGCCCTCGGCGCCGACGAGCGCTTCATCGGCGGCCACCCCCTGGCCGGGGCCGAGACCTCGGGCGTCGAGAACGCCCGCGAGGACCTCTTCGAGGGCGCCCGCTGGTACCTGACGCCGAAAAGCGAGCGCTCCAGCGGGCTGCTCTACGACCGCCTCCAGCGGGCGGTCGCCGGGCTCGGAGCGCGGGTGCAGGCGATCGACGCCGATGCCCACGACCGCCTGATGGCGACGGTCAGCCATCTGCCCCACGTCGTCGCCAACGTCCTCGTCGGCCAGGCCGCGGCCGAGCTGAGCCGCGACTCCGAGCGGATGCCCGAGGTCGGCCCGAGCTTCCGCGACACGACCCGGGTCGCGGGCGCCAACCCGGCGATCTGGGGCGACATCTTCGCCAGCAACCGCGAGGCGGTCGCTGAGGCGGTCGAGGCGGTCGCCGGCCGCCTGCGCGACGCCGCCGAGCTGATCCGCGAGGGCGAGCGCGCCGCCGTCGCCGAGTGGCACGCCGGTGCCGCCGCCGATCGCCGCCGGCTGCTCGAGGCCGAGCTGGCGGGCGGGCCGCTGCGCGAGCTGCGGGTCGTCGTCGCCAACCGGCCGGGCACGATTGCCGAGCTCGCCCTCGCCCTCGGCGAGGCCGGGGTCAACATCGAGGACATGGCGCTCTACCCGGCGCCCGACATGACCTCGGGCGCGGTCACGCTCTGGGTCTCCGGCGACGATCAGGCGGCGCGAGCGGTCGACCTGGTGCGCGAGCTCGGCCACAGCGTCAGCGCCGTCGCCGGCGGTGAGTGACGATGCCGGCCCGCTTCGATCCGGTCGGGCCGCTGTGCGGCAGCCTGCGTCCCCCGGCCGACAAGTCGATCTCCCATCGCGCCGCTCTGATCGCCGCGATGGGGGACGGCGACGCGGCGATCGAGGGCTACCTCGACTCGGCCGATACCCGCTCGACCCTGGCGGCCGTGGAAGCGCTCGGCGCCGAGGTCCTCGGAGTGCACGACGACCGGGTCGAGCCGGTGATCGGGATCCGCGGGGTCGGCCTGCACAGCCCCGCCCCGGCGGCGATCGACGTCGGCAACGCCGGCACGCTGCTGCGGCTGCTGCCCGGCTGGCTGGCGGGGCAGGACGGTGGCAGCTGGACCCTCGACGGCGACGACTCGATCCGCCGCCGACCGGTCGATCGCATCGCCGAGCCGCTGCGCAGGATGGGCGCCGAGCTGAGGTGCCGCGACGGCCGCCTGCCGCCGATCGAGGTGGAAGGCGCCGCGCTGAGCGCGATCGAGTACGAGCTGCCGGTGGCGAGCGCCCAGGTCAAGTCGTGCCTGCTCTTCGCCGCCCTGTTCGCCGGCGGCGAAACCTGGATCAGGGAGCCGGCCCGCAGCCGCGACCACACCGAGCGGATGCTCGCGTCCGCCGGCGCCGACATCGCCTGGCTGCGCGGCGGTATAGCGGTGCGACGGGCAAAGCGGCTCGAGCTGGGCGAATTCGCCGTTCCCACCGACTTCTCCTCGGCCGCGTTCTTCATCGTCGCGGCGATGCTCGTGCCCGGCAGCGAGGTCGTCCTCGAGAAGGTCGGCACCAACCCCACCAGGACTGGCCTGCTCGACGTGCTCAAGCGGATGGGGGCCGAGATCGAGGTCGAGCCGGTGGGCGAGCGCGGCGGCGAGCCGATCGGCACGATCCGCGTCCGCCCCGCGCGGCTGCGCGGCACCGAGGTCGGCGGGGCCGAGATCCCGCCGGCGATCGACGAGCTGCCGCTGATCGCTCTCGCCGCCTGCTTCGCCGAGGGCGAGACGACGATTCGCGACGCGGCGGAGCTGCGCCGCAAGGAGTCCGACCGGGTGGCGACGACGTGCGAGGCGCTGAGCGCGCTCGGCGCGGCGGCCGAGCCGCGCAAGGACGGGATGGTGATCGAGGGCGGCAGCGGCCTGCGCGGCGGCGCGGTCGACTCGCACGGCGACCACAGGATCGCGATGCTCGGAGCTATCGCGGGCCTCGCCTCGCGCGAGGGCGTCGAGGTCGAGGGCATGGAGGCCGCGGCGATCAGCTACCCGCGCTTCGAGAGGGACCTCCGCTCGCTGCTGGCGGGCGGCGCCTGAGGCGCCCCGCCCATACGCTGCCGCCATGGTCATCGCGATCGACGGGCCCGCCGGGGCCGGCAAGTCGACGGTTGCCCGCGCCCTCGCGGAGCGGCTCGGCTTCACCTACCTCGACTCGGGGGCGATGTACCGCTGCGTGGCGCTCGCCGCGCTCGAACGTGGCGCCGACCCCGACGACGGCGCTGAGGTCGGGGAGCTGGCGCACTCGCTGCGGATCGTGCTCGACGGCGAGCGGATCGTGCTCGACGGGCGCGACGTTAGCGCGGCGATTCGCAAGCCGCGCGTCACCGGCGCCTCGTCGCGCGTCTCCGTCCATCCCGCCGTGCGCGAGGCGATGGTGGCACGCCAGCGCGAGCTGATCGCCGCCGGGCGCTACGTCGCCGAGGGCCGCGACATCGGCACCGTGGTCAGCCCCGGGGCGCCGCTGAAGGTCTTCCTCACCGCCTCCGCCGAGGAGCGTGCGCGGCGCCGTGCCGCGCAGACCGGGGAGGATCCCGATTCGGTCCTTGTCGCGCAGCGCGAGCGCGACGAGCGCGACGCGACCCGCGAGCACAGCGCCCTGCGCCCTGCGCCCGACGCGGTCGAGATCGACAGCACGGGCCTCGCCCTCGACGAGGTGGTCGACCGGATCGCGGCGCTCGCTCGCGAGAAGGGGCTCCAATGAGCTTCCGCTGTTCCTTTTCGTCAATAGGTGCCACAAAGGAACAGTGGAAGGCGTCGTGGTGAGCCGCCTGCCGTCCGTCGCCGTCGTCGGCTTCCCCAACGTCGGCAAGAGCACCCTGGT
Organism: Solirubrobacterales bacterium; assembly: GCA_036269215.1. Classification (GTDB taxonomy): domain Bacteria; phylum Actinomycetota; class Thermoleophilia; order Solirubrobacterales; family 70-9; genus VRUE01. The sequence goes on along the minus strand of DATASN010000056.1, from coordinate 29,923 downwards.
CAACCGGCTTGCCGGTGGGCGCGAGGCCGTCACCCACGCCGAGCCCGGGGTCACCCGCGACCGCAAGGTGGTGCGCTGCGAGTGGAACGGGGTCGCCTTCGAGCTGCTCGACACCGGTGGCATCGATATCGAGGACGAGTCCGAGCTGGCCCGCGACATCCAGCGGCAGGCCCGGCTCGGGATCGCCGAGGCCGACGTCGTGATGCTCGTCGTCGACGCCCGCGCAGGCCTGCGCGCCGGCGACGCCGAGCTGGCCAAGACGCTGCGCGGCGGCGACGTGCCGGTCATCGTCGTCGCCAACAAGGTCGACCGGCCCGAGGACGAGCACATGAGCGCCGAGCTGAACAAGCTCGGGCTGGGGGAGCCGCTGGCGGTCTCGGCCAGTCACGGCCTCGGCAGCGGCGACCTGCTCGACCGGGTGGTCGAGCTGCTCGGCGAACGGGCGCAGGCCGGCGAGCCTGACGACGCCACCCGGGTCGCCGTGATCGGCCGCCCCAACGCCGGCAAGTCCTCGCTGGTCAACGCCTTCCTCGGCTCGGAGCGGGTGATCGTCTCGGCCCGCGCCGGCACCACCCGCGACGCGATCGACACCGAGGTCGAGGTCGATGGCCGCCGCGTCGTCCTTGTCGACACCGCCGGCCTGCGCCGCCGCTCCAAGGTGGCGGGCACGGTCGACTACTACGCCCAGCTGCGCTCCGAACATGCGGTCGAGCGTGCCGACGTCGCCCTGGTTGTCTGCGACGCCTCCGAGGGCGTCACCGCCGAGGACCTGCGGGTGGCCGAGATCGCGATGAAGGCCGGCTGCGCGACCCTGCTTGCACTCAACAAGTGGGACGTCACCACCACCGACATCGACGACGCCCGCGCCCGGGTCGAGCGCAAGCTGCGCCTGCGTCCCGCTGTCGTCACCTGCTCGGCGACGCGCGGGCGCAACGTCGCCAACCTGCTGCCGAAGGCGCTGGAGCTGGCCGACAGGGCGGGCGAGCGGATCCCGACGCCGGAGCTCAACCGCTTCGTCGCCGACGTCGTCGCCAAGACGCCGCCGCCCTCCAAACGCGGCCGCCGCCTGCGCCTCTACTACGCGGCGCAGATCGGCGAGCGGCCGCCGCGGATCGCGATCCAGGTCAACGACCGCAAGCTGATCGGACGCGACTGGGCCTACCACCTGGAGAATCGGATGCGCGAGACCTACGGGATGGAGGGGGTCCCGTTGATCATCGACTTCCGGGTTCATTCGGGGACTCGGGAAGGCCGCTGACGGGTCAGAACGTTTGCGGCATTGCAACGCTAGGCTTTCCCTCATGACCGATACCCAGCCGCTCGCTGAGGGCGAGTACCTCTTTACTTCCGAGTCCGTCACCGAGGGCCATCCCGACAAGGTCTGCGACGCGATCTCCGACGCCGTGCTCGACGCGGTGATGGCCGACGACCCGGAGGGACGGGTCGCCTGCGAGACGCTGGTCAACACCGGCATGGCGGTGGTCTCGGGGGAGATCACGACCAGCGTCCACCTCGACGTGCCCGAGCTGGTCCGCGAGACGATCCGCGAGATCGGCTACGACCACGGCGACTACGGCTACAACTGCGACCACATCTCGGTCCTCGTCTCGCTCGACAAGCAGTCGCCCGACATCGCCCAGGGGGTCGACAAGGCCTACGAGACGCGGACGGAATCGGTCGAGGACGAGCTGCTGGTCGCCGGTGCCGGCGACCAGGGCATGATGTTCGGCTACGCAAGCGACGAGACCGAGGCGCTGATGCCGATGCCGATCCACCTCGCCCACCGGCTCGCCGAGCGGCTCGCGGCGGTACGCAAGGACGGCAGTCTCGACTACCTCGGCCCCGACGGCAAGACTCAGGTCACCGTCCGCTACGCCGACGGCCGCCCGGTCAAGGTCGAGAAGCTCTTGATCTCGACCCAGCACGCCGAGGGCGTCGAGTCGGAGTCGAAGATCAAGCCCGACCTCTGGGAGAGCGTCGTCCTGCCGGTGCTCGGCGCCGAGGCCGACGGCCTCTTCGACGCCGCCGAGCTGCGCAACCACTTCCTCGTCAACCCGACCGGCAAGTTCGTGATCGGCGGCCCGGTCGGCGACGCTGGCCTCACCGGCCGCAAGATCATCGTCGACACCTACGGCGGCATGGCCCGCCACGGCGGCGGCGCCTTCTCCGGCAAGGACCCCTCCAAGGTCGACCGCTCGGCCGCCTACGCCGCCCGCCACGTCGCCAAGAACGTCGTCGCCGCCGGCCTCGCGCAGCGCTGCGAGGTCCAGGTCGCCTACGCGATCGGCGTTGCCCGCCCGATCTCGCTGATGGTCGAGACCTTCGGCACCGGCCGGCTCCCCGACGCCGAGATCTCCCGCCTGGTCGAAGCGGAGTTCGACCTTCGCCCGGGAGCCTTTCGCCGCTACCTCGACCTGCACCGCCCGATCTTCCGCAAGACGGCGGCCTACGGCCACTTCGGCCGCGACGACGAGGCCTTCACCTGGGAGCGGACAGACCGCGTCGAGGCGCTCAAAGCAGCGGCGGGGCTCGAAGCGACTCCCGCCTGACGAGCAAAGCGGGGCTCCTTTCGGCTGGCCGCCGAAGCCAAGTTGCGGGTGCTGACGGCGACCTGCAACTATGGCCGCGACTCGTTTCGTCACAGAGCTGCGCGACAACCGCGTGATTCCGCGCGCCACACGCGCGCTCGAGCCGCCTAGCGTCGTGCCCGATGGCTGGCATACCGCTCGTCTCCCTGCTTCCACGAGTCGAAAACCCGATCCCCGACACGATCGGCGTGGGCATCATCTTCAGCATGGCCGGGGCCGGAGGTGTCGTCATGCTCGTGCTTGGATCGATGCTGGGGGCGTCGGCGGCTGAACTCGATGCCTGGGCTCGCCGCGGCGTCAGCATGGGATTTGCGGCGGGCACGCTCTTTTATGTTGCCGCGCTGGCGGGACAGGTACTATGAAGACAATGCACCGCACCTCGACAGCCGGCCTCGCAATCGGCTCCGCTGCCGTTGCGGCCTGCGCGATAGTGATGACGGCCCTGACTGAGACAGGCGCTGGCGGCGCTTACGCCTTCCTCTTTGCAGGCCTGTTCGTATTCTGCGTTTTCCTCATCTGGCCTGAGCGCACACGCCCGTTTCGCAGCGATAGCAGTCACGGAAGCTCGCGGCGTCCGCCGCCGTAAGTCTGCTCTCCACCCGGCCCGACGACAGATGAACGGGGTCTGCGCACTTCATTGGTCGGTACGGGTGCGGAGTGCGCGCGCAACACAAGTAACGCCTGCCTGAGTCTCAGTAAGGGGCACGAAGGCCCTCGAACATCGGGAAGTGCTTCAGATTGCGGGTCGCGAGGCTGGCATCGATCTCTTCGGCGGTGGCGGCTATTGCGAGGTCGGCGACGCCTATGCCGGGATGGCTGCGCCGCCAGCGGCGCCCGAGCTCTCCGGCGCGGCGCGCAACTGCTTCGCTCACGGGCATCCAGACGACGAGGGCGAAAAGCCTGTCGGCCGCTTGCCGCTCGGAGGAGCGAAGGTCCTGGACCACCTCGATCCGGCTGATCTCTGAGCACGACGGGCGGTCATCCAGGCTCGCGAGATATTTAGTGGCCGGAGTCGAGGCGCGGAGATGGTCGATCAGGACGCTGGTGTCGAGGACGATCGTCAACGCTCGAAACGCGAAAGGCGCTCGGCGTCGTCGCGCCGAAGATCCTCGACGTACTCGGCGCCCTCGGCGAGATAGGGCGCGATGCCCGAGCTTCCCTCAACCGCTTTCTTCCACTGCGCTTGCCACGCCGCAGCATCCTTCTCCTCGTCCGAGAGGTACACGTCCACCGCTCGCCGGATCACCATCGAGCGCGAAGTCCCCTCCGCGGCGGCGCGCCGATCAAGACGAGTCGTCTGATCATCATCGAGATAGATCTGAGTCCGATTCACGATGTATAAGCATACATCAGTAATATCCCGGCGCTGGGTTTCTAGCTTGGCGGCTGCGCTTCGCCCAGGCCGTGCGAGCCGGCGGCGTTTGCGCCCGTAGCCTGGTCGACGCGGTGCACCACGTCGCCTGGGTCGGCCACGCCGAAGAAGACGAAGTTGTAGTCGTCGCCGGCCGCGGTGTCGAAGTCGACGTCGCCGATCTGCATCAGGCGCTGGTAGACGGACTGCTTGTAGTTGACGTTCTGGACGCGCTCGAGGCGGGTCTCCTGGATCTCGCGGGAGACGATGCCGCGTTTGATGTTGAGGCGGCGGTCGGTGATCGTGTAGGTGGTCGAGACCCGCTTGAAGAAGCCGACCAGGACGGTCAGGGCGACGATGGCGAGGACGACCAGGAAGACGGTTCCGCTTCCCACTTTGAGCAGGTCGGCGACGACGCCGACGATTGCCGCGATCAGGATCCCCTTCAGGTAGAAGCCGAGGATCGCCCGCCACGAGGGATGGCCCTCGAAGATCACCCGCTCTCCCTGACTGAGGTTGAGCCCCATCGCCGCCCAGCATACCCGCGCCGTCCGCGTCCCTTCATACCGTGAGCCGGTGTCGATAGCGAAGGTCGAGCCGCTCACCACCGCCCGTGCGCTGCGCGGGCCCTTCGACTACCGGCTGCCGGCGGCGATGGCCGGCCTTGAGGTGGGCAGCGTCGTCCGCGTCCCCTTCGGGCGGCAGCGTCTTCTCGGGGTCGTGGTCGAGCTTGCCGAGACCTCCGAGCTCTCGCCGGAGCGGCTCGCCGAGCCGCTTGAAGCGCTCGAGGCCGGCGCTCCGGCCGAGCTCGTCCGGCTCGGCCTCTGGGTCGCCCGCGAGTACTGCTCAACCCCCTCGCGCGGCCTGCAGCTCGTGCTGCCGCCCGGGACCGGCGCCGCCGGCCAGCGGGTTCGCTCGCGCCTGGAGCTGCGGGCGGAGATCGCCGCCGCCGGCGAGGCGGCACTGAGCGACGGCGAGCGGCTCGGGGTCAAGCAGCGAGCCGTGCTGGAGGCGCTGCGGGCGGGGGAGATGTCGGGCCCTGAGCTTGCCGCCGCGGTCGGCTCCGGCCGGGCGGTGCTGCGCCGGCTGGAGCAGCGCGGCCTGATCGCCACCCGCAGCTCGCGGGTGCGGCGGCGCTCCGTCCACCCCGAGGTCGGCGCTCGCGGCGGGCGCCCCGAGCTGTTGCCCGAGCAGGAGGCGGCGGTGCGGAGCGTGGTCGCGGCGCTCGACGGGGAAGCCGGGGCGCCTCGCGAGCAGCTCCTCTACGGCGTCACCGGCTCGGGCAAGACCGAGGTCTACCTGGCCGCGGTCGAGGCGGCGCTGGCGCGCGGCAAGAGCGCGATCGTCCTCGTCCCTGAGATCGGCCTGGCCCCGCAGGCTGTGGCGCGCTTCCGGGCGCGGCTCGGCGATCGCTTCGCCGTCCTGCACTCGGCCCTGCCCGAGGGCGAGCGCTACGACGAGTGGCGGCGGCTGCGCAGCGGCGAGGCGAGCGTCTGCGTCGGCCCCCGCTCCGCCGTCTTCGCGCCGCTCGCCGAGCTCGGCCTGGTCGTGATCGACGAGGAGCACGATCCCTCCTACAAGCAGGAGGGCGACCCTTGCTACGACGCCCGCGCGGTCGCCCGCCGCCGCGCCGCCGAGAGCGCCGCCGTGTTGCTTGCCGGCACCGCGACGCCGCGGCCGGAGTCGTGGCTGGAGCTGCCGCGGCTGGAGCTGCCGCGCCGCGTCGACGGTCGCCTGATGCCGCCGGTGAGGGTGCTCGACATGCGCCGGGCCGACCCCCGCTCCGGCCCGCTGCATCCCGACACCTGGGCGGCATTGGAGGCCGTGCGCGCGGACGGCGCCAAGGCGATCGTGATGGTCAACCGGCGCGGCTTCGCCCCCTGGCTCACCTGCCGCTCCTGCGGGCGGCACTGGAGCTGCCCCAACTGCGACGTCTCGCTGATCGTCCACCGCCACAGCGGCCGCCTCGTCTGCCACCACTGCGCTCACAGCGAACCGCTGCCGCGGGCCTGCGGCGACTGCGGTTCGACCACGCTCTCGCAGGCTGGGGTAGGCACCGAGCAGGTCGAGGCGCTGCTCGGCGAGCGCCTCGGGGCGCTGCCGGTCTTCCGCCTCGACGCCGACACCGCCGGCGCCCGCGGCGCCCACGCCCGCATCCTCGCCGCCTTCGGCGAGGCCGAGAGCGGCGTCCTTGTCGGCACCCAGATGGTCGCCAAGGGCCACGACTTCCCCGAGGTGACCCTGAGCGCGATCCTCGACGCCGACGCGACCCTGCGCTTCCCCGACTTCCGCGCCGCCGAGCGGACCTTCGCGATGGTCGCCCAGCTGGCCGGCCGCAGCGGCCGCGGTGAGGCCGGCGGCGAGGTGATCGTGCAGACCCTGGCGCCGACCGCGCCCAGCATCGTCGACGCCGCCACCCACGACGCCGGCGCCTTTCTCACAACCGAGGTCGAGCGCCGCCGGGCGCTGCGCTACCCGCCCTTCTCCCACCTGACCAGGATCGTGCTCAAGGCCGAGTCCGAGGGGCGCCTCGAAAAGGCTGCCGCCGCGCTCGTCGAGGCCCTCTCCCCGGCGCTCCCCGGCGGCACCGACCTACTCGGCCCGGCGCCGATGTTCCGTGTCCGCAACCGCCACCGCCGCCGCCTCCTGCTCAAGGCCGCCGAGCGCGAGGCGACCGTCGCTGTGGTCCGCGAGGCGGTCGAGCGCCTCGCCGCCGATCGCGCCCTGCGCGAGGTCGCAATCTCGATCGACGTCGATCCTCAGTAGGACGAGCGGAATGGCCCGTGCGGGCAATCCTTAGACTCAGAATCGGATGAGCGAGCACGCCGAGACGGAGACCGACGAGCGCGACGAGAGCGCGCTCGAAGCCGAGCTGCGGGAGCGGCGCGAAGCCGCCCTTGCGCAGGTGGTCAAGTTCGGCGACCCGGTGCTGAAGAGCAGGGCCTCGCCGGTCCGCGAGTTCGGCCCCGGGCTGCGGGCGGAAGTCGAGCGGATGATCGCGATCATGCAGGGCGCCGCGGGAGTCGGGCTGGCGGCGACCCAGGTCGGCGTGTTGCGCCGCCTGCTCGTCTTCCAGGCCGGGCCCGACAGCGAACCGACGGCGCTGGTCAACCCGGAGATCGAGTGGCTCTCCGCCGAGGCGGTCGTCGCAGAGGAGGGCTGCCTCAGCCTGCCGCGGGTCTCGATGGACGTCGAGCGCCCGCTGCACGCCCGCCTCAGCGGCTTCGACATCGAGGGCGAGCCGGTCGGTCTCGAGGCCTCCGGGTTGGAGGCGCGCGTGCTCCAGCACGAGCTCGATCACCTCGACGGGGTGCTGATCCTCGACCGGGCGCCGCGGGTGCAGCGCAAGAGCGCCCTGCGCGCCCTGCGCGAGGGTGGCAGCTACAGCCCGCCGCTGGCCGAAGGGGAAGCCGACGAGGAGCCGGGCGAGCACCGCGAGCCGCGCAGCTACCCGTGAGGACGGTCTACCTCGGCACATCCGATTTCGCCGCCGCGGTGCTGCGCCGGCTGGCCTCCTCGGCCCACCGGCCGGTGCTCGTCGTCACGCCTCCGGACCGGCCCAAGGGGCGCGGCCGCCGCCCCCAGGCACCCCCCGCCGCCGAGGTCGCGGGCGAGCTGGAGATCGATCTGCTGCAGGCCGCCGACGTCAACGGCGGGGAGGCGGTGGAGCGGATCCGCGCGGCGCGACCGCAGGCCGTCGCCGTCTGCGCCTTCGGCCAGCTGATCCGCGAGCCGCTGCTCTCGGAGTGGCCAATGCTCAACGTCCATCCCTCGCTGCTGCCGCTCTGGCGCGGCGCGGCGCCGATCGAGCGGGCGCTGATGGCCGGCGACGAGCGCACCGGCGTCTGCGTGATGCGGGTCACGGCCGGACTCGATTCCGGTCCGGTGGCGCTCTGCGAGGAGGTCGGCGTCGGTCCCGAGGAGGACTTCGAAGCGCTCTCGGCCAAGCTCGCGGCGCTCGGCGGCGAGCTGCTGGTGCGAGCCTTCGACCTGCTGGCGGAGTCGCGGCTCGAGTTCGCCGAGCAGGACGACGGGGCGGCGACCTACGCCGAGAAGATCGCTCCCGGGGAGCGCCGCCTCGACCCGGCGCGCCCGGCGGCCGAGCTGGCCCGGACGGTGCGGGCGCTGACCCCGCACGTCGGCGCCTATCTGGAGACGAGTGACGGCGAGCGGCTGGGAGTGCGGCGCGCCCGCCCGGTCGACGTCGGCGTCAGGGCGGGCGAGGTGCGGGCCGAGTGGGGGGCGCTGCTGCTCGGCTGCGGCCGCGGCGCCCTGCGGCTCGAGGTCGTGCAGCCCGCCGGCGGCAAGCCGATGGCGGCGGATGCCTACCTGCGCGGCCACCCTTTGCCGAAGCTGTGATCTCCCCGGCGCGCCTGCTCGCCTTCGAGACGATCAGGGCCACCTTCGAGCGCGACGCCCACACCGAGCGCGCCTTTCGCGAGGCCGCTGACGAGCGTCGCCTCGACGGGCGGGAGCGAGCGCAGGCGCAGCGGCTCGCCTTCGGCGCCGTGCAGCGCCGCGGCACCAGCGACGCCGCGCTCGAGCGTCTCGTCGACCGGCCGCTGCGCGAGCTCGACCCGCCGCTGATCGCGGCCCTGCGGCTGGGGATGTACGAGCTGCTCTTCGCCGACGGGACGCCCGACCACGCCGCGGTCGACCAGGCGGTCGAGCTGACCAAGCGGGCCGACGCCGCCCATGCCGCCGGCCTGGTCAACGCCGTCCTGCGCCGCGCGGCTCGCGAGCGCGAGGTGCTGGCCGAGTCCCTGCTCGGCGACGATTCGACTCCCGAGGCGGCCGCGGTGGCGCACTCGGCGCCGCTCTGGCTGGCGCAGATGTGGTGGCGCGAGCTCGGCGCCGGAGATGCCCGCGCCCTGCTCGCCGCCTGCAACGAGCCGCCGGAGACTGCGTTCCGGGTCAATACTCTGCGCACCGATCTCGTATCCGTTCTGGCAACGCTCCACGATGCCGGGGTTGATGCCCGTACCGCTGCTTCCGGTGCGACTTATGTGTCTCTCGGCGACATAAACCGCACCGGAAGCGATTGGCCGCTGGCGGTGGAGGAGATGATCGTTGTTGAGGGCCGGACCGGCGAGATCGTCCCGGAGCTGATCGCCGCCGGCGAGCTCACCCCACAGAGCCGCGGCTCGGCCGCCGTGGTCGAGGTTCTCGACCCGCAGCCCGGCGAGCACATCCTCGATCTCTGTGCCGGCCCCGGCATCAAGACCGGCCAGATCGCCGCCCGGATGGGGGATCGCGGCGAGGTGATCTCGGTCGAGAGCGATCTCGACCGGGCCGCCGAAGTCGCGGACCAGGCCCGCCGCCTGGGCCTGCGCAGCGTCACCGTGATCGAGGCCGACGCCGCCCTGCCCGGTATGGCACCGGGCTTCGACCGGGTCCTGCTCGACGCTCCCTGCTCGGACCTCGGTGCCCTCGCCTCCCGTCCCGACGCCCGCTGGCGCAAGTCGCCGGCGGCCATCGAGCGCCTGGTAGAGGTCCAATCCGTGCTGATCCAGAGGGCCAAGGCGGCCCTTCGCCCGGGCGGCACGCTCGTCTACTCCACCTGCACGATCAGCCGCCGCGAGAACGAGGGCCAGCTCTCCGGCGAGTATCAGATCCAGCTCCGCCCCGACCGCGATCGCACAACCGGTTTCTTCATCTGCCGCCTGAGGCGCGATGATGGTGGGCGATGACTGAGGCGGGCAAGGGGGAGAGCGTCATGCGGCGGGCAGCCTGTCCGGGCTGCGGTGAGCCCTGGCTGCGGCCGACGCAGCTCCCGGGCCGCCTGCGCTGCGTGTACTGTCTGCGCCGCTTCGAGCTCGTATCGCAGTGCCCCAACTGCGGCGAACACCAGACGATCGCGCGGATGAGCACAACGGAGGACATGACCTGCCAGACCTGCGGCGACTCGATGCTCCGTCCCGTATGAGCGAGCGCATGCAAGAGCTGATCGCCTCGCCTCGGGTGGCGCCATCCAGTCTCTCCGCCGACTTCTCGAAGCTCGGTTCGCAGGTGCGAGAGGTTATGGACGCGGGGGCGCGGGTGATCCACGTCGACGTGATGGACGGGCACTTCGTGCCGCCGATCACGATCGGGCCGCTGGTGGCGGGGTCGATTGCCGACGAGGTGCACGCCGCCGGAGGCGCGATCGACGTCCACCTGATGATCGAGCGGCCGGAGCGCCAGATCGAGGCCTTCGCCGAGGCCGGGGCCGACTCGATCACCTTTCACGAGGAGGCCACGCCACACGCCAACCGCACCCTGGCGGCGATCCGCGAGCTGGGCTGCCTGGCCGGCATCGCGCTCAACCCCGGCACGCCGGTCGAGGCCGTCGGCGAGCTGCGCGACCTTGCCGACGTCGTCCTCTGCATGACGGTCAACCCGGGTTGGGGTGGCCAATCGTTCATCGAGGGCTCCCCGAGCAAGGTTTCCCGCCTGGCGCAGCTGGTGGGCAACGCCAAGATCGAGGTCGACGGCGGCATCGACGTATCGACCGTCGGCTCGGTAGCCGAGGCAGGCGCCTCGCTCTTCGTCGCCGGCTCAGCAGTCTTCGGCTCTGACGATCCGGCCGCGGCTTACGCGGAGATCGCCGCTACGGCTGGCTCTTAGCCTCGCGCGATCAGGGCGCCGATGACCTCTTGCCACCACGCTCTCTCTGCCGGATCATCACCTGCCCGCTCGGCGCGTCGCTCGCACCATTGCGCCACCGCGCGGCGATCGCCGACGGCGACGGCCGCCTCGGAGACGAGCGCGTAGCGGCCGTCGGCCAGGGCGACGAGGGCGCTCGGGCGATCGCGGCGGCTGCGCAGGATCGAGGCGACGGCGACGCCCTTGACCTCGGTCGGCGCAGAGGGGTCCTCGATCCCGCCTCCCGGCCCGACCGAGAAGATCTGCGGCGAGCCCCGCCGCGGCAGGCGCGCCGGCGGCGGCGCGCCGATCGGCCCCTCGTGCCAGCGCCGGGTCAGCTCCTCGACTTCCTCGCGCAGCTCGCCGCGGACGAGGACGTGCAGCTCGTCGCCCTCGCGCAGCTCGGTTGAGCCGCGCGGTGGGATCGCGTGGCCGTCGCGGACGATCACGTTGACCAGCGCCTCGCGCGGCAGCCCGAGTTCGCGCACCAGGTGCCCCGCCGCGGCCGCTCCTGGGCGCAGTCTGTAGGAGACGACGTCGCCGCCCATGCGGCGGATCCGCCCCGACTCGAGCAGCCGCCGCGGCAGCGCCGGCTCGTCGGTGGTGAGGCCGAGCCGGCGGGCCAGCGGCTCGAAGGTCGCCCCCTGGACGAGGGTCGAGGTGACGACGACGAAGAAGACGATCGCGAACAGCTCGCGGCCACCGGCGACGCCGGCGACGACCGGGAAGGTGGCGAGCCAGATCGGCGTCGCCCCGCGCAGCCCTGCCCAGCCGAGCATCGCCCGCTCGCGCGCGGCGAACGAGGAGAAGGCGGTCGCGACGAAGGCGGCCAGCGGCCGCGCAAGCAGGATCAGCACGGCTGAGAGGGCGAGACCTTCGAGGGCCACGTCGCCAAGGGTGCTCGGGAAGACGAGCAGCCCGAGCAGGATGAAGAGGCCGATCTGGGCGACCTCGCCGAGGCCCTCGTGGAAGGCGGCGATCGTGCGCCGGGCGGGCACGTTGGCGGAGCCGAGCGCCAGCGCCGTCAGGTAGACCGCGAGCAGGCCGGAGCCGTGCGCCACTTCGGCCACCCCGAAGGCGATCCCGGCGATCGCGATCGTCGCCACCGGGTAGATCCCGTCGGTCGGCAGCCGGACCGCATTGAGAGCGAGCACCGCGAGCCGCCCGAGGGCGAGCCCGATCGCCGCGCCCAGGGCCAGCTTGAGGATCAGCAGGCCGGCCATGTCGGCGACCCCGTAGCCGGGCTGCTGGATCCATTCGACGAAGCCGACGACGAGCAGCAGCGCCACCGGGTCGTTCATCCCCGACTCGCCCTCGAGCGAGCGGGCGAGCCGCTTCTCCAGCCGCGAGCGGCGCAGCACGGCGAAGATCGCGGCCGAGTCGGTGGCGGCGACGGCGCCGCCGACCAGCATCCCCTCCAGCGTGCCGAGGCCGAAGATCAGCTTCGCGGCGAAGCCGGCGATCAGCGCGGTCAGGATCGTCCCCAGGGTGGCGAGCGAGGCCGCCGTCCCGAGCACCGGGCGGATCTCCGTCCAGCCCGCGGTCAGGCCGCCCTCGAAGACGATCAGGACCAGCGCCACGGTACCGAGCGTTCTGGCCAGGGCGGCGTCGTTGAAGTCGATCCCGCCGATCCCTTCCGAGCCGGCCAGCATCCCCAGGCCGAGGAAGAGCAGCAGTCCCGGGATCCGCATCCGGTCGGCGAGCAGCCCGCCGACGATGCCGGCGGCGAGCAGGGCGCCGGCGACCAGGATCAGCTCGGCGTCGTGTCCTCCCATCGGCGGACCCTAGCTAGCGGAGGGGCCTCAGACGTTGTCGTCGATCATCGCCAGCTCCGCCTCCAGCTCCTCCGCCGAGCCCGGCTTCGGCACGTCCTCGGCCCGTTCGCGGGGGCGGCGGTAGACGTAGTAGAGGAGCGAGAGGAGGACGCCGGCGGCGAGCAGGAAGCCGATCTCGACCCGGCGGAACTCGTTGCTGACCAGCGGCACGAAGTTCCAGCCGATGAAGAGGGCGGCGCAGGCGATCCAGCGGACGGCGGCGCGGCGCACCTGGCCCTGGGCGATGCAGGCCTGGTTGACCGTGACCGAGGCGAGGTAGAGGCCCATGCCGAGCGTGACCAGGAGCAGGCCCTCGCGGTCATAGCTGAACTTCTTGCTGAAGGCGATCTGCATCGCGGTCGGTCCGACTGCGGCCATGAAGAGCAGGGCGAGGGCGGTGAAAGCGGCGAGCCCGAGCAGCACCATGCGGACCGAGCGGTGGAACTCCTCGTCGCTGCCGGGCTCCTCGCTGGTGTGGAGGCTGGTCAGGTGGGGGAGGATGCTGGTCGAGACCGCCTGGAAGAGCTGCAGCGGCGCGCGGGCGATCATCAATACGTTGAAGATGAAGCCGGCCGCGGCGGCGCCCTGCAGGCCGCGGACGACCAGCGGCCCGGCGTTTAGGAAGGCCTGTTCGCTGAACATGATCACGAGCACGGCGGCGGCGAAGCCGCCACCCTTGGCCATCGAGACGGACGCGTCCTCGTCGCTGGGCCGCGGCGCCACCGGCTCGCGTTTGGCGCGGCGGGCGAAGGCGAAGGGGACGACCATCAACGAGAGCGCTGGGGCGGCGACGATCCCGATCGCCACCGCCGACTGCCCGCTGAGGACGCTGACCGCGACCAGCACGGCGAAGATCGTGCGGAAGCACGATTCGGAGAGGATCAGCGCGACGAAGAGCCCGAAGCGCTTGCTGCCGGCGAGGAAGCCGCGGGCGAAGTAGCTGGCGGCGTAGAAGAGGACTGCGGAGAAGAAGACCCAGTAGAGCGTTTCGTTGCCCTCCAGCACGCCGTTCTGGATCGGGCCGCGCAGCGCCAGGGCAACGACGGCGAAGCTGAGCGAGAGGCCGAGCTGGATCGTCGAGGCGACCCGCATCGTGCCGCCGAGCGGCTCGTCCTTGACCGTGTGTTCGGCGATGTTGCGGGAGAGCAGCTGTTCGATCGGCCGGTAGAGGGTCGAGATCGTGATGAAGACGGCAGACCAGAGCACGGTGATCTGTCCGTAGTCGGGCTTGGAGAGCACGTGCGAGGCGATGAAGAAGTAGACGTAGGTGATCAGCCCGGTGAGGCCGACCCCGATCGCGAGGAAGCTCGCGGTCTTGCCGTAGTCGGCGGTGCTCTCGGTCCCCCGGCCCGCGCTGGGCGGGCTTCCGTTCGGCGATCCGGAGCTCACTGCTCGGCGCCGCGCTCGTAGTGCGACGGCGGCACGTCGAGGGCCAGCTCGACCCGGCGCACGCGCTCGAAGACTCGCTGCGTCATCACCCGCTGCCCGGCCAGCAGGTCGCCGATCACGCCCAGGGCGAGCAGCTGGATCGCGGCGATGAAGAGCACCGCGCCGAGGATCAGCGACTGGATGTGGCCGGTGCTGTCGCCGTTGAGGATCCAGTCGAGCAGGAACGGCATCCAGGCGGCGAGGGCGAGGATCGCGACGAAGAGCCCCGCCGTGACGAAGGCGCGCAGCGGCTCGTAGCGCGCGTAGATGCGCAGGATCGAGAGCGCGTTGCGCCGCACATAGGCGCCGGTCGAGTCGAAGAGCCGCGACTCGCGGGTCTGCGGGTTGGTCTCGATCTCAACCTGGTCGACCGCGACCAGCATCTTGCCCGCCTGGATCAGGCTCTCCAGGGTGTAGGTGAAGTCGTCGACCACGAGGACGCTGAGCGCCGCCTCGCGGTTGTAGGCGCGGAAGCCCGAGGTGGTGTCGGCGATTTCCGTCCCCGCCAGACGGCTGACCACCCAGCTGCCGAAGCGCTGCAGCGACTTCTTCGAGCCGGAGAAGTGCTCGACCTGCGCCACCCGGCGGTCGCCGACGACCATGTCGGCCTCGCCGGCGACGATCGGCGCGACCAGCTTGGCGATGTCGGCGCCGCGGTACTGGTTGTCGGCGTCGGTGTTGACGACGACGTCGGCGCCGAGCTTGAGGCAGGCGTCGAGCCCGGCCTGGAAGCCGGCGGCGAGGCCCTTGTTGTTGGTCAGGCGGACGATGTGCTCGACCCCGCCGGCGCGGGCGACCTCGACCGTGCGGTCGGTCGAGCCGTCGTCGATGACCAGCAGCTCGACCGCGTCGATGCCATCGATCCGGCGGGGGATGTCGGCGATCGTGGCGGGGAGGGTCGACTCCTCGTTGAGGCAGGGGATCTGGACGATCAGCTTCATAGGCGAGCGGTCAGGGTATCTGCGAGCGGGGTCGGCGCGCGCGGTACGATTGATTGATTGACCAGTCAGTCAATGCCATGAACGCCCAGCTCACAGCCACGGAGAGGGAGCATCTTCTGCGAGCGCTTGAGCTTGCGGAGCGCGGGCGGGGGCGGGTCAGCCCCAATCCTCTTGTCGGAGCTGTCGTTGTGCGCGACGGGGAGGTGATTGGCGAGGGGTGGCATGCCGAGTTGGGCGAGCTTCATGCTGAGCGGGCTGCTCTCGCGGACTGTCGAGACAAGGGCAACGATCCGGCTGGGGCGACTTTCTACGTGACCTTGGAGCCCTGTGCTCATACCGGTCGGCAGCCTCCCTGTGTGGAGGCGATTCTGGAGGCCGGGATCGCTCGCGTCGTGATCGCCTCCGACGATCCGAGCGAGAAGGCCTCCGGCAGGGGGCCCGGGATCCTGCGGGAGGGCGGGGTCGAGGTCGAGTTCGCCTCCGGTGAGGAGGCGACCGCGGCGCGGCTGCTCAACCAGCCGTTCCGCAAGCACGCGCGGACGGGCCAACCGCTGGTGACGCTGAAGCTGGCGATGTCGCTCGACGGGCGCACTGCCACCGCAGCCGGCGATTCGCCTTGGATCTCCGGCGAGCGCAGCCGCGAGCTCGTCCATCGCTGGCGAGCCGAATCGGACGCGATCGCGGTCGGCATCGGCACCATCCTCGCCGACGACCCGCTCCTGACCGCCCGCCCCACCGCTTCCGCTGTGCCTTTTGGCGAAATAACGACGAAAAGGAACAGTGGAAGCGATGTGAGGCAGGGGATGCGGGTCGTCTTCGACCGCCAGGCCCGCCTGCCGCTTGACTCGCAGCTTCTGCGCACCCTCGAGCGGTCGCCAGTGCTGGTCGCCGTCTCACCGGAAGCCGATCCGTCCCAGACCGAGGCTCTTCGCAGCGCTGGCGCCGAGGTGCTCGTCGCCGACGGCATAGAGGCGGCACTCGCCGACCTGGGTCGCCGCAACGTCGCCAGCCTTTTCCTCGAGGGTGGCCGGACCCTCTCCGCCGCCTTCCAGGCTGCCGACCAGCTCGACGAAGCACGGACCTTCATCGCCCCGATCCTTCTCGGGAGTAGTTGGCGCGCGGGTCCTGTCGCCGCAGGGGACCCACCACCCCTTCCGGTCGCTAAAGCGTCCTCAGGGGCGGTCCCCCCTACGGCGCCACCCGCACGAGCTACGGCGCTCAGCAGCAAGGTCGAGACAATCGGGAACGACGTGCTCGTGACGGCCAGGTTCAAGGAGTGGTGAGGTGTTTACGGGTCTGATCCAGAACGTAGGCCGCATCCACTCGGTCGAGCGGGATGCCGATGGCACCCGGCTGCATATAGAGACCCCACTTCGGGGTGAGATAGATCCTGGGGATTCCGTTGCCGTGAACGGTGTGTGTCTGACGGCGAATAGACGCGTCCCCGGGGGTTTTGAGACAGAGGCCATGAATCAAACGCTGTCCGTAACGGCGCTTGACAGCCTGGAGGTCGGCGCCAGGGTCAACCTCGAGCTGGCGATGAAAGCTTCCGATCGCCTTGGCGGCCATATCGTCCAGGGGCACGCCGACGGAGTCGGAGAGGTCGTCTCGGTCGAGGCGGACGGCTTCGCCCGTCGCCTGCGGGTGGCCCTCGGCCCCGAGCTGATCCGCTACGCGGTCGAGAAGGGGTCGATTACCCTCGACGGCGTCAGCCTGACGATCGCGGATTTGGGCGACTCTTGGGCAGAAGTCTCCCTGATACCCGAGACCCTGGAGAGGACCACCTTCGGCGAGGTCACCGCCGGCGACCGGATCAACGTCGAGTGTGACGTGGTGGCGAAGTACGTGGAGCGATTGATGACACCATTCGCGCGAAAGGAGCGCACGTGAGCCAGATGACGGAGACCCAGAGGACAGACGGGATGGCGGGCGAGGCGGGGGAGAGCCCCTTCTCGACGATCGAGGAAGGGATCGAGGAGATCCGCCGCGGCCGCATGATCGTCGTCTGCGACGGCGAAGACCGCGAGAACGAGGGCGACCTGGTGATGGCGGCGCAGTTCGCCACGCCGGAGGCGGTCAACTTCATGGCCAAGGAGGCGCGCGGCCTGATCTGCCTGGCGCTGACGGCGGAGCGCTGCGAGAAGCTCGGCCTCAACCTGATGGCGGCCAAGAACGAGGCGCCGTTGCAGACCGCCTTCACGGTGACGATCGAGGCAGCGGGCGGGGTCAGCACCGGCATCTCCGCCCACGATCGCGCCCACACGATCCAGGTCGCGATCGATCCCAGCTCCGGCCCGCGCGAGATCGTCGTCCCCGGCCACATGTTCCCGCTGCGGGCCAAGGAGGGCGGGGTGTTGGAGCGCACCGGCCACACCGAGGCCAGCGTCGACCTCGCCCGGCTCGCCGGGCTCACTCCCGCCGGGGTGATCTGCGAGGTGATGAACGACGACGGCACGATGGCGCGCGTCCCAGACCTGATCCCCTACTGCGAGCGCCACGGCCTGAAGATGATCACCGTCGCCGACCTGATCGCCTACCGCCGACGCACAGAGAAGCTGGTCGAGCGAGTCGTCGCCACCGCGCTGCCGACCGAGTTCGGCGACTTCACCGCGGTCGGCTACCGCTCGCTGGTCGACGACAAGCATCACGTGGCGATGGTCAAGGGCGATGTCGACGGGGTCGAGGACGTGTTGGTCCGCGTGCACAGCGAGTGCCTCACCGGCGACGTCTTCCACAGCATGCGCTGCGACTGCGGTGAGCAGCTCGTCGCGGCCCTGACCCAGATCGAGCGCGAGGGCCGCGGCGTCCTCCTCTACCTCTCCCAGGAGGGGCGCGGGATCGGCCTGCTCAACAAGCTGCGCGCCTACAAGCTGCAGGAGGAGGGCGCCGACACGGTCGAGGCCAACCTCAAGCTCGGCCTGCCCGCCGACCTGCGCGACTACGGGATCGGTGCCCAGATCCTCGGCGACCTCGGCCTGACCAGCATCCGCATCCTCACCAACAACCCGAAGAAGATCGTCGGCCTCGAGGGCTACGGCCTCTCGGTCAGCGAGCAGGTGCCGATCGAGTCCTCACCCAATGCCCACAACGAGGCCTACCTGCGCGCCAAGCGCGACAAGATGGGCCACTCGCTGCACCACCAGGGCCTCGCCCTCGACGAGGAGATGATCCGCGACGAGGACGAGCGCGACGCCGGCGGAAGCGGGCCGGGGGGTGGCTGAGTCGACGGCGTTCCTCGAGAGCTTCGGCGACGAGGAAAAGGCGTCGCTGGCGGGTCTCGAGTTCGCGGTCTGCGTCGGCCGCTTCTACGAGGACCTCGCCGAACGGCTGCTGAACGGCGCCCGCGAAGGCTTCGAGCTGGCCGGTGTGCCGGCCGCCTTGGTCAGCGAGGTCTCCGTCCCCGGCGCCTACGAGCTGCCCTTCGCCGCCAAGCTCCACGCCAGCAGCGAGCGCTTCGCCGGCGTCGCCTGCCTCGGCGTCGTCATCCGCGGCGAGACCGACCACTACGACTTCGTCTGCGCCGAGGCCGCCCGCGGCATTCAGGACGTGCAGCTGGCCACAGGCGTGCCCTGCGCTTTCGGCGTAATCACCTGCGACACGATGGAGCAGGCCCTGGCCCGTGCCGGCGGCGGCAAGCGCGACCAGGGCCGCAACGCCGCCCTCACCGTCGCCCGCATGGCCCTGCTGAAGCAGCAGCTCGGCTAGATCGCCTACTATCCACGATCCCGATGGCAAAGGTCTGTCACAGCTGCGGCAAGGGGCCGGCGTTCGGCCAGTCCCGAAGCCACTCGATGGTCGCCACCAAGCGGCGCTTCGATCCGAACCTGCAGAAGGTGCGGATCCAGGAGAACGGCCGCAAGCTGCGCGCCTACGTCTGCACGCGCTGCCTCAAGGCCAACAAGGTCACCAAGGCCGCCTGAGGCCGTAGGACACGCGCCATGCCGCACCGTCGGCTTTGCGCCGTGCAGAGCACTGTCGCTTCGCCGCCGGTACGCCCTGGCTTGATCCTACGACCTCAGGATCGCTGGATAGGAGATGGGCGGGCTCAGTCGGCTGAGGCGACGACCGGGTGCTCGCCTGTCGGCGCGGGATCGCCCTCGGCCGGCTCCACGTGTAGGCGGGGCAGGATGCGGTCTAGCCAGGCGGGGATCCACCAGGCTCGCTTGCCGAAGAGCTGCATCACCGAGGGGACGAGGACGGAGCGGATGATCACCGCGTCGATGAGGACCGCTGAGGCGAGGCCCAGGCCGAAGAGCTTGATGATCCGTTCTTCGCCCAGCATGAAGGAGGCGAAGACGGTGACCATGATCGCCGCCGCGGCGGTGATCACCCGGCCTGTCAGCGCGAGGCCGCGGGTGACGGCGAGCGTCGCGTCTTTCTTGTCTTCCCACTCCTCATGGATGCGCGACATCAGGAAGACCTCGTAGTCCATCGAGAGGCCGAAGACGATCGCGAAGAGGAAGACCGGGAAGAAGGAGATGATCGGCCCGGTGCCGTCGACGCCGATGATGCTCGCGCCCCAGCCCCACGGGAAGACGGCGACGATCAGGCCGAAGGCGGCGCCGATGCTGAGCAGGTTCATCGCCATCGCCTTCAGCGGCACCAGCACGGAGCGGAAGACGATCATCAGCAGCAGCGCCGAGAGCAGCACGACGACGCCGATGAAGAGCGGCAGCTTTTCGGAGATCGCGTCGCCAAAGTCCTCGAAGATCGCGGTGATGCCGCCGACGTGGACTTGCGCTCCGGTCTGCTGCTCGATCGGCGGGATCAGGTCGTCGCGGATGTGGTTGAGCAGCGTGGTGGTCTCGACGCTCTGCGGCGAGGTCGTCGGGTAGACCTGGAAGACCCCCGTATTCTTGGCCGGGTTGAGCACCACCGCCGTCGTTTCGGCAACGCCTTCTTCGCCTTCCAGCTTCTTGCTGAGCTTGACCAGGGCGGCATCGTCGCCCTTGTGGGGCAGCGCCGCGACGATCTGGAAGGGGCCGTTGAAGCCGGGGCCGAAGCCTTCGGCGAGCAGATCGTAGGCTTCCCTCGTCGTCGTGCCCGCGGTGTCGGTGCCGGCGTCGTTGGAGCCGAGCCGCAGCGACAGGGTCGGCACGCAGAGCAGCAGCAGCAGCCCGCCGGAGAGCAGCGCCGAGAGCACCGGGCGGCGCTGGATCTCGCGGCTCCAGCGGAACCAGCGGCTGTCTTCGGCGACGCTGTTGGAGCGGTCGCCGAGGCCGGGGATGCGCAGCCGGTCGACGCGGCGGCCGACGATCGTCAGCAGCGCCGGCAGCAGGGTCAGCGCGGCGATCATCGTGAAGAGGACGGCGAGCGCGGCCGCCACCGCGACCCCGACCAGGAAGCTGATGCCGAGCAGCAGCATCCCCATCAGCGAGATGATCACCGTGATCCCGGCGAAGAGGACGGCGCGGCCCGCGGTGTCGACGGCGGCGATCGCCGCCGGTCGCGGCTCCAGCCCTTCGTCGAGCCCGTTGCGGAAGCGGGTGAGGATGAAGAGCGCGTAGTCGATGCCGACGCCGAGCCCGATCATCGCCGCCAGCACCGGGGCGAAGTTGGCCATGTTGAAGACGTGGGTGCCCAGGGTGACCAGGCCGATGCCGACGCCGAGCGCGAAGAGGGCGGTGAGGATCGGCAGGCCCATCGCCACGACCGAGCCGAAGGTGAGGAGCAGGACGACCACTGCCGCGGCCAGCCCGATAGCAAACGAGGAGCTCCCGCCTTCTTCCTGGGTCGCTTCCTGGATCAGCTGGCCGCCGAGCTCGACCTGCAGGCCGCCACCGGCGGCCGCTTGGGCGGTCGAGATGATCTCCCGCGTCTTGGCTTTGTCGAGCTTGTCGTTGGTGACGTCGAACTGCACCGTGGCGTAAGCGATCTTGCCGTCGTCGCTGATCGCCCCCGAGCCTTCGGCGTACGGGCTCTTCACTTCGCTGACGTGCGGGAACTTCGCGACCTTGGCGAAGACGCCTTCCATCTTGCCCTGGACTGGTTCCGAGGCGATCCCCCCCGGCGCCTTGAAGACGATCGTCGCGCTCTCGCCGGCCTGCTGGGGGAAGCGGTCTTCGAGCAGGCGGAGCGCTTCCACCGAGTCGGAGGAGGGCAGGTTGAATTCTTCGCTGAATTCGGAGCCCGCCGAGCCGGCGATCGCCCCGATCCCGATCAGGGCGACGATCCAGCTGAGGATCACGGTCTTGCGGTGCCCGGTGGTCCAGGTGGCGAAGCGTCTCATCGAGCGTCGCACCGTAGCGAACTCGGCTGTCGGGCTCGCGGCGAGGGCCATCCGCACCCGGCAGCTAGATTTCGGGCTGATGCCCGATCCCTCGATCGTGCGCTTCCGGCGCGTCGTCAGCTCTGCCTACGCCAACCTGGAGGCCCGCCGCCAGGAGGTGAACGACCTCAACGTCTTCCCCGTCGCCGATGGCGACACGGGCGACAACATGGCGATGACGATGCGCGCCGTGATGGAGGAGCTCGATCGGCTCGACGACCTGCGGATCGACGAGGACGGCCGTGTCAAGCTCGTCCAGGCGCTGGCGCGGGCGGCGCTGATGGGCGCGCGCGGCAACTCCGGCGTGATCCTCAGCCAGATCGTCCGCGGTGCCGCCGAGGAGCTGGCCAGCCGCCCCGGCGAGCTGATCGACCCGGTGCTGGTCGCCTCGGCCTTCGCCAGCGCCGCCGACGCCGCCTACGACTCGGTGCGCGAGCCGGCCGAGGGGACGATGCTGACCGTCTTCCGCGAGATGGCGCACTCGATCGCCCGCCAGCTCGCCCACCTCGACGCCGAGAAGCAGCGGCTCGACCGCGGCGTCCCCGACGACCAGCAGGACGCGATCCTGGCCGAGGTGTTGGAGCGGGCGATCGCCGACGGGCAGCGGGCGGTCGAGCGCACGCCCGAGCAGCTCGACGTGCTGCGCGAGTCGGGCGTCGTCGACGCCGGCGGCTACGGCCTGGTCCTGATCCTCGCCGGCGTCGTCGCCGGCCTGCGCGGCGACGACGCGGCCGTGCCCGAGGTCTCCCACCACGAGGCGCCGCGGCTGAGCCGGCCTCACCACGAGGACAGCCGCTTCCGCTACTGCACCAACTTCATCGTCTCCGGGACCGAGCTGAGCCGGCGCGAGTTCCTGCCGCGTCTCGAGGGCATGGGCGACTCGGTGCTCGTCGTCGGTGACGAGGTGACGCTCAAGGTCCACGTCCACACCGACGACCCCGAGGCCGCGGTAGCCCTCTTCGAGAACGCCGGCAAGGTGACCAACCTCGACGTCGCCGACATGCGCGAGCAGATCGCCGAGCGCCGCGCCCGCCTCAACGGCGGCCGTACCGGTGCGCTTGCGGTCGCGGCCGGGGACGGCCTGGAGCGCCTCTTCGGCGAGCTCGGCGCCCACGTGGTCCCCGGCGGTGAGACGCTCAACCCCTCGACCTACGAGCTGCTGGCGGGGATCCACGAGGTGCCCGCCGACGAAGTGCTGGTCCTGCCGAGCTCCTCCAACGTGGTGATGGCCGCCGAGCGCGCCTGCGAGCTCTCCGAGAAGCCGGCGAGGGTGGTGGCTGCGACTTCGCAGCAGGCCAGCCTGCTGGCACTGGTCGAGCTCGACCCGGCTGCGGCGGCGGCCGAGAACGCCGAGCGCCTCGAGTCCGCGCTGGAGACAGTGGCGGTGGGTGGGGTGGCTCCCGCTGCCCGCGACGACGCCCAGGGCCGCTTTCGCAAGGGCGATGCGGTCGGCTTCGCCGCCGAGGAGATCGTCGCCTGGGGGGGTGCCGGCTCTACCCTGGCGGCGACTATCGAGAGGCTCGCCTGCGATGCCGAGATCGTCACCGTGATCGCCGGGAGCGAGGCGCCGATCGATTTCGACGAGCTGGACACCCACGTCCCGAACGGTGTCGAGATCGAGACCCACGAAGGCGGCCAGCCAAGCTGGTGGTGGCTGCTCGCCGCCCAGTAGTGCGCTCATTTGCCGGCGACGCCGAGCTGAGCGAGGCGCAGTTGCGTGGCGCGCCGGTCCACTGGCCGAGGCCGAGCGCGCTCGACGTCTCAATCGAAGCGCTGGAGGGGGTTGGGCCGAAGCTGGCGGAGGCCGCCGCTGATGCCGGCATCGCGACGATCGGCGACCTGCTGCTGCGCTTCCCGCACAGCCACCGCGATCGCCAGATCGTTCCGGTCGCAAGCCTCGAGCAGGGCCGGCAGGGGACGGTTGCGGTGGAAGTCCTCGGCAGTACCCCGCGTCCTTTCCGTCGCCCTGGGTTGACGATTGTCGGGGTAAAGGTCGGCGACGAGTCAGGTTCGCTCAGGGCAACATGGTTCAACCAGCCGTGGCTTGCTCCGAAGCTGACCCAGGGAGCTGCGCTCCTGCTCACCGGCTCGCTGGACAAACGTGGCTTTCGTGTGTCCGAATACGAGTTCACCGACGACCCGGGCCAAGGCCTCGTTCCTGTCCATCCCGCCACTGAGCAGCTCAAGCCGCAGCGACTGCGGCAGTGGATGGAGCAGGCAATCCCGTCTGTCCGGAATGCACTTGAGCCGCTGCCTGTAGAGCTGCGAGTGCGTCGTGGGATTGCGAGCGCCGCCGATGCGATCAAGGCCGTGCATTTCCCGGTTGCCGAGCAGGACGTTGAGGAAGCCAGGGAGAGACTGCGGTTCGAGGAGCTCTTCCTCTACCAGGCGATCCTGGCTACCAGAAAGCGCGCGCACCGAGTTTCGAGGCCGGCGCCGAAGCTCGGGAAGCCGGGCGAGCCAGTCGGGAGGTGGATCGAGTCGCTGCCGTTTGAGCTGACGCGGGATCAGCTGAAGGCCCTCGATGAGGTCGATGGGGACCTCGACTCCGGTGAGCCGATGCAGCGACTGCTGATGGGCGAGGTCGGTTCGGGGAAGACCGTGGTCGCCTTGTACTCGATGCTGCGGGCGCTGGAAGCCGGCTTTCAGGCGGTGTTGATGGCGCCGACGGAGACTTTGGCCGAGCAGCACGCAGTGACGCTGGGGAAGCTGCTGGCAGAGGAGGCGACGCCGTTCGCTTTGCTCACCGGAGCGACGCCGGCCGCACGACGCAAGGAATCGCTCGAGCGGCTGGCCACCGGCGAGCTGGGCCTGATCGTCGGTACCCACGCCCTGGTCGAGCCGTCGGTGAGGTTCGCCCGGCTCGGGCTCTGCGTCGTCGACGAGCAACACCGCTTCGGAGTCGAGCAGCGCAGGGCGCTGGACTCGAAGGGGGTGGAGGGGATGGCGCCGCACGTGCTGCACATGACCGCCACGCCGATTCCCCGCACGCTCTCGCTGACCGCCTACGGGGACCTGGACACGACTGCCTTGCACGAGCTGCCCTCGGGGCGCAAGCCGGTGCAGACGCGGATCGTCGAGGAGGACGAGCGTGCCGGCGCTTACGAGTTCATCCGCGGGCAGCTGCGCGCGGGGCGCCAGGCGTTCGTCGTCTGCCCGCTGGTCGAGGAGTCCGAGAAGATGCAGGGGCGGGCGGCCGAGGTCGAGACGGAGCGGCTGGCGGCCGGCGAGCTGCGCGACTTCCGGCTCGGCGTGATCCACGGGCAGATGCGCTCCGCCGACAAGGCCAAGGCGATGGAGGCGTTCGCGGCGGGGGAGACCGACGTGCTGGTGGCGACCACGGTGATTGAGGTTGGGATCGACGTGGCGAACGCGACCGCGATGGTGATCGAGGGCGCCGAGCGCTACGGCATCTCGCAGCTGCACCAGCTGCGCGGCAGGGTCGGGCGCGGCGAGCACGAGTCGGTCTGCCTGCTCTTCCCCGAAGACGCCGGCGCGATGGCTCGGCGTAGGTTGAAAGCCGTCGCCCGCGAGAGCGACGGCTTCAAGCTGGCAGAGGTCGACCTCAGCCTGCGCGGCGAGGGGGAGGTGCTCGGCACCCGCCAGCATGGCCTGCCGCGCTTCGCCGTCGCCGAGCTTCCCGACGACACGCCGACCTTGGTCGCCGCTCGCGACGAGGTGCTCGCCCTGCTGCGCGAGCACGGCACGCTCGAAGCCCCCGAGCTCGGCCCGCTGCTGGAGGCGGCCCGCCGCCGCTTCGGCGCCGCCGCCGCCGACCCGATACCGCTTTGATGTGTGAGCTTTTACATCCATATGGTGGATAACCTCACGCACCCCCAGCCGCCATCGGGGCCATGCGCGTAATAGGCGGAGAGCTGGGCGGGCAGCGACTGGTCGCGCCGCGGGGGTGGAAGGTGCGGCCGACCTCGGATCGCGTTCGCGAGGCGATCTTCTCGGCGCTGGGAGACATCTCGGGCGCCAGTGTGCTCGACCTCTACTGCGGCACCGGCGCGCTGGCGATCGAGGCGCTCTCGCGCGGCGCCGCCCGCGCCACCCTGGTCGACCGCGACACCCGCGCCGCCCTCGGCAACGTCGAGCGGCTCGGTCTCGCCGAGCGGGCCGAGCTGGTCCGGGCGGACGTCTCGCGCTGGCTGGCCGGGCGCTCGGGGGACGGCGCGCCCAGCTTCGACCTCGTCTTCATCGACGCCCCCTATAGACTCGCCGACCGCGTGGGGCAGGAGCTGAATACCCATCTTCCCGGCCTTCTCAGCGAGGGCGGGCGGGCGATCGTCGAGAGCGGTGCGCGCCGCCCCCTGCGGATCGATTCGCTGGCGCAGCTGCGCCAGCGCCGCTACGGCGCCGCAGACGTCGCCTTCTACGGAGCGCAAGACTGATGGCCGAGCGCGACGGCACCGTCGTCTGCCCGGGCAGCTACGACCCGGTCACCAACGGCCACCTCGACATCATCACCCGCACCGCCGCGGTCTTCGAGCGGGTCGTGGTCGGCGTCGTCAACAACCCGATCCGCAAGGAGAAGACCCTCTTCACGGCCGAGGAGCGCCAGGCCTTCATCGCCGAGGCGACCTCCCACCTGGCCAACGTCGAGGTGCGGATCTTCTCCAACCTGCTGGTCGAGTTCGCCCGCGAACTCGAGGCGAAAGCGATCGTCAAGGGCCTGCGGGCGATCTCCGACTTCGAGTACGAGTTCGAGATGGCCCAGCTCAACCGCAAGCTCGACCCCGGGATCGAGAGCATGTACGTGATCGCCTCGCCGCACTACAGCTTCCTCTCCTCGACCGGCGTGAAGGAAATGGCGACCTTCAAGGGCGATGTCTCCGACCTCGTTCCGGGGCCCGTTGCCGCCGCCATGGCAGAACGCCTGGGCGACAGGTAGGCTTTTCCGGCACGGCGCGGAGTGGGCGAGAGCTTGCAAAAAGCCGAGGAAATAACAGCTTCTTCACCGAAGGCGCCTTTGACACGTAGGCTTACGACTCGCTGATGGACGTTCTCGTTCTCATAGACAAGCTGGACGACGTTGTCCACAACGCCCGGCCCGTCCCCCTGACGGATCAGGTTCGCGTCGATCGTGAGGAGATCTACGACCTCCTCGATCAGATGCGGGCGACGATCCCGGAGGAGATCAAGCAGGCGCGCTGGATCGTCAAGGAGCGCCAGGAGATGCTCGCGGAGGCCAAGCGCGAGGCGGAGCGGATCGTGCGCGAGGCGCGCGAGCAGCAGGCCCGCCTGATCTCCGACGAGGAGGTCACCAAGCAGGCCGAGCGGGCCGCCGACGAGATCGTCGAGGACGCCCGCTCGCGTGAGCGGGAGATCCGCCTCGGTGCCGAGGACTACGCCGACGAGATCCTCAACACGCTCGAGGTCAACCTGCAGAAGTTCCTCGCGGCTGTGCAGCGCGGCCGCGATCGTCTGGCCGGACGGGACGAAGAGCCCGTCGCCGAGCTGGACGAGCAGGCTTAGTCCAGCTTTAGCTCCTTGAGCTTGGCCCACCTTGGGTCCGGGGCGGTGTCGTGTTCGTGGTCAGCCGGATCGGCGTCGTTTAGGGACTCGCCGCAGTCGGGGCATAGGCCTGCGCAGTCGGCGCGGCAGAGGAATCTCGTCGGGATCGTCAGGACCGCTGCGTCGTGGGCCCAGCGGCCCAGGTCCAGCTCGTCGTGCTCGACGTAGGGGCTGCGCAGGTCCTCGTCGTCGGTGTTTTCCTGGGCGACCTCGCGGGCGTCGACCTCCGTTTCGAGTGCGGCGTCGGAGAGGCAGCGCATGCACGGTCCCTCGATGCGGAGGGGGAAGCGAAGGCGGAAGGCGTAGCCGCCGCTGGGACGGGACACGTCGAGGCGAGCGTCGACCGGCTCGGGCGAGACCTCGTAGGCCTGGCCCGCCAGCTCCAGCGGCTCAAGGTAGACCGGCAGCTCGAGCCGGCGTCCCTCGCCGTGGGACAGCGACAGTCGCGCGAGGTCGATGATGGTTGACGCATGGGCCATGAGCTCCTCCGCTTCGGCCGGGCTTACGATGACGGCCTCAGACGAGATTACGGAATGGGTCAATTCGACTGGACACCAGAGGTCTACCTGGAGCGGATCCGCTCGCAGATCCCGCGCTACGACGAGCTGCAGGAGCAGGCGATCGCGGCGATCCCGTTCGCGCCCGAGCGGGTGCTGGAGCTGGGCATGGGCACCGGCGAGACAACGCGCCGCCTAATCGAGGCCTACCCCGACGCCTGGGTGGTCGGCTTGGACGCCAGCCCCGACATGGTCTTCCGCGCCCGCCAGACCTACGACGACGTCCAGCTCGCCCGCATGGAGGACCCCCTGCCCGACGGCCCCTGGGACCTGGTCATCTCAGTGCTCTCCGTCAACCAGCTCGACGACGAGCAAACCCAAGCCCTCTGCCGCCGAGTCAAAGAGCAGTCCCGCGCTCTGATCGTCGGAGACGTCTTCAAACCACAGAAGCTTCAAGATCTGCTGCGCTGGTCTGGCGGCGAGGTTACCTGGCAGGCCGATGACTTGGCCGTCATTCGAGCGGAGTACTGAAGCACCCGGTAGCATCCCGCGACCTAATGGCTGTCCCGAAGAAGAGAACCTCGAGTGCGCGCCGTGACAAGCGGCGGGCCAATCACAAAGCAGGCAAGGCGCGGTTGAACCGCTGCCCGCGCTGCCACAGCCCGCGGCTGCCTCACCGCGTCTGTCCCACGTGCGGCACCTACGCCGGGCGTGAGGTGATCAAACACCCGATCGCCGAGCCCTCGGCGACGCCCACCGACGCGGAGTAGCGCTCTTGGGTCGCGGCGTGACCGTGGCCCTGGATGGGTTCGGGGCCGAGCAGGGATTCGCGACGCTCGCCGCCGGCGCGCGGATGGCAGCCGGCGACGGGATCGAGGTCCGCGTCTTCGGCCCGCCGGAGGAGCTCCGGCTCGGCGGCGTCGACGGGATCGAGGTCATCCCCACCGCGGAGTGGATCGGCAACGAGGAGGACCCGGTGTCCGCCGTGCGGGCGAAGGTGGAGGCGTCGATCGTTCGCGCCGCCGCCGACGTCGCCGAGGGGCGTGCCGACGCGATGGTCAGTCCCGGCTCGACCGGGGCGACGATGGCCGCCGCCACCTTTGGCCTGCGGCGGCTGAAGGGCGTGCAGCGCCCGGCCCTGGCCGTGCAGCTCCCCGCTCCCGGCAAAGCGGTTCTCTTCCTCGACGTCGGCGCCAACGTCGAGGTACGGGCCCAGCACCTGGTCCAGTTCGCCTTTCTCGGCACCGCCTTCAGCGAGGCGGTGCTCGGCGTCGAGCGGCCCCGGGTCGGGCTGCTCTCGGTCGGCGAGGAGGCGGGCAAGGGGCGCGAGGAGGTCATCGCCGCGCACGGGATCCTCTCCGCCGCCGCCGGGATCGAGTTCGCGGGCAACGTCGAGGGCCGCGACCTGCCCGCCGGCCTCGCCGACGTGGTCGTCACCGACGGCTTCACCGGCAACGTCGCGCTGAAGCTGATGGAGGGCACGGCGAAGACCGTCACCGGAGCGATCCGCGAGGCGGCCCGCTCCAATCCGATCGCCGCGCTCGGCGGCCTGCTGATGCGCCCGGCGCTCGGCGGCCTGCGCCGCGAGCTGCACCCCGACACCACCGGCGGCGCGATCCTGCTCGGCCTGCGCGCCGCCGCCGTGGTCGGCCACGGCAACTCGGGGGCCGAGGGGATCGCCAACGCGGTGCGCCTGGCGGCCCGCTGCGCCGAGGTCGACGCGGTCGGCCGCACCGCGGCGCTGCTGCGCGAGGGCGGCGCCGGACGGGGCGAGCTGGCGGCGGATCGCGCCGAGCGCGGCGGGGCGTGATAGGAACCAGACGATGAGCCGCGAGGAAGTCCTCACCCTGGTCCGCGACCACCTCGCCGAGGAGCTCGAGGTCGACGCGGCCAAGATCGGCGAGGGAACCCGCTTCAAGGAGGACCTCGACGCCGACTCGCTCGACCTCTACGAGCTGGTGATGGAGCTGGAGGACACCTACGGGATCTCCGTCTCCGAGGAGCAGGCAGCGAAGATCGCGACCGTCGGCGACGCGGTCGAGTTCGTGCTCCAGCACGCGCCGGCGTGAGTGTGGAGGCCCTCGCCGAGCTGATCGGGGAGCTCCCCGACGATCTGCGCCGCCAGGCGCTCACCCATTCCTCCTGGACCGAGGACCGGGCCGAGTCCTACGAGCGCCTCGCCTACCTCGGCGACAGCGTGCTCGCCCTGGCGGTCGCGGGCGATCTGGTCGACCGCTTTCCCGAGGTCGATGCGGGTGGCCTGACCAAGGTTCACAACCAGGCCGTCAGCGGGGTCTCCTGCACCGAGGTTGGGCGTGAGCTCGGCGTGCCGGCGATGCTGCTCGCCAACGAGCCCGAGGAGATGACGGTGGGGATCCCGGCGGAGGTGTTGCTCAGCGGCGAGCGGCCGCTTCCCGAGGCGACCGAGGCGCTGATCGGCGCCTGCTTCTTAGCGTTCGGCTTCGACCGCGCCGCGATAGCGGTCGCCGCCGCTTTCGAACCGCGCATCGAGCACGCCAGCGAGACCAGGATCGACTTCAAGTCGGCTCTGCAGGAGCTGCTGGCGCGCCACCGCGCCCACGTAAGCTACGAGGTGATCAGCGAATCGGGCCCGCCGCATCGGCGCAAGTTCGAGGTGGCGGCGCTCGTCGACTCCGAGCGGGTCGGCGAGGGGGTGGGCCGGAGCAAGAAGGCGGCCGAGCAGGTCGCCGCCGAGCAGGCACTGAAACGGCTTGGGGATTGAGTTTGCCGATCGCGTCCGACGCGCTCGCGAGGCTTGGCAGCCGAGGGTCCAGGGACCGGTTCCGGAGAGATAACGCATGTATCTGAGATCAATCGAGATGAAGGGGTTCAAGTCGTTCCCCGAGCGGGCGAGATTGGAGTTCTCGCCCGGCG
>DATASN010000055.1:0-43175 GCA_036269215.1 Solirubrobacterales bacterium | reverse complement strand
CGTCTCGGCCACGGTCCACAGACTCAGGGAGCGTGGTGAGCCCCTCCGCTATCGCCGCCGGCCGACGAGAGGGGTCCACGAACGGGCGCGGAACCGTCGCGTCCCCTGTCAAAAA
Source organism: Solirubrobacterales bacterium (assembly GCA_036269215.1). Classification (GTDB taxonomy): domain Bacteria; phylum Actinomycetota; class Thermoleophilia; order Solirubrobacterales; family 70-9; genus VRUE01. Next base: position 43,060 of record DATASN010000055.1, on the reverse strand, counting down.
GCCCCTGACGAGAACCAGGAGGTCATCGAGCCGCCCGACCTCAACAGCGCCTCCAATGAGGAGATAGCGATTCGGGTCGGTGCCAACGTTGCCCTTCGCCGTGAGGAAGCCGACCTGACCTTGAGACAGCTCTCCGAAGCGGCCGAGACCCACTTCACCCACCTGTCTCGGATCGAGAGGGGAAAGTCAGGGGTTCCGCAACTGGCTCTCATCCTGAAACTGGCCGGCAGCCTCAACGTGCGGTGTGGGCTCATCATCACCGGGGTTGCCTGGGACTCGGCCTCCGGTGCGTTCCGGGTGCATGACGACGCTCCGCCTGAGCCTCAGACGGCGCTTGGGCGCCTGGGGCAGAACGTCCTGCGCGAGCGCCACCGAGCTGACCTCTCCCAACATGCCCTCAGCGACCGGGCGTCGATGAGCCGGAGTGATCTTGTCGATTTCGAGCGCGGCGCCCGCAACTTCAGGATCTTCACGGTGGTCAGGCTCGCGGGCGCTCTGGGGATCGGCTTCGCCGAGCTGTTCGCAGGGGTAGCGAACTGGCATATCCGCCCGCTCGCGGCGCCGGAATTCCTGCCGGGAGAGGGTCCGACCAAAGCCGAACGCGATCAATTGCTTGTACGGCTTTGGCGGCAAGGGCGCCCAGAACGGGAGATAGCCGAAGCGCTGGACCTGGAGAGAACCTCGGTCGGCCCGTACGTCCGCGAACTTCGCGATGCGGGAGAGGATCTTCCTTATCGACGACCACCGCGGAGTGCGGTCGAGGCCGCTGCGCGTCGTCGGCGCGGCGATCATCCCCAGCCATCGGTCGCACTGCCGGCATCCCCGAGCGGCCACACGAGCCACACACAGCCGAGCACATCCCGCCCCTGACCTTCTGGTCTCGGAGCGGCCTCGATTCCGGCCACGCGGCCACACACGGCCCCTCAGATTTCAGCTTCCGCCAAGGACGCTTCTCACCAGCCGGCAGGTCGCCCGGCCTCAACGAACCGCTAAAAGCCGAGCCTGTACAGGCGCGGCAGGTCCCAGCCGGCGACCAGCTTTCGTACCGCCATCCTGCGTTTAGGGCCACCCCCGAAGGGGCCGCGGCCTCGACGCGGCAGCAAGTTCCATACCAAGGTCCAAGCCCACAGCCCTCGTGCCGACAGGATCAAGGATGCGAGCGCGACCGGAACCTAAATGTTTGCGTTTGATGAGCAAGCGACCGGCGGACCGACTACACTGCCGCCCGTCTGACCACAGAAACGCCGAGTCCCCGGCCGCGCAGCGGCAGGGGAGCGGGGGAACCACGTATCTGGGGCGAATCCACTCTTCCAGTGGAGGCGCAGGCTCCTTAAGCGCCAGCCCGACAGCTAACCCCGTAGGCCGACAAAGGAGATTGGCCTTGAAGAACCATCCGGGGCGCTGGCTTACCCCCATGATCGTCGCGCTGGCTCTCGCCTCGCCGAATCTGGCCCTCGCCGCAAGCCCAGGCGGAGTCGGCACCCAGCCGAGCACCCCTCCCGCCGAAACGGCTCCCCCTGAAAGCGGCTGTACGGCCGAAACCAGCGGTGTCTCCAGCACCGAAGCCTGTGCGGCGGTCAAGAAGGCCCGCCTCATCGGCGGCGAAGCGATTGCTCCCGTTGGGGCGCCCGCGAGCGTTCGGGCCGTTATCACCGCCGCCAACAGCATCCGCACCAAGCCCTACATCTGGGGCGGCGGGCACCGATCCTGGTACTCGCCCGGCTACGACTGTTCGGGCGCAGTTAGTTTTGCCCTTCACGGCGCCAAGCTCCTCTCGACTCCGCTCGACTCCGGGTCACTTGAAAGGTGGGGATCGGGTGGGGCCGGTCGCTGGATCACGGTCTACGCCAACAAAGGCCACACTTACGCCGTGATCGCCGGCCTGCGCTGGGACACTGCCGGCAACACCTCTGGCACCGGCCCTCGCTGGCACAAGCAGACTGCCGCCGCCGCACCGGGACGCTACGCCGTTCGCCACCCAGCCGGCTACTGAGTGGGGCTCTCATCGGCCGATCGGCTACTAGCCCGCAACCCACGAAGCGGGGGGTCTTCTGGCTGCCTCCCCGCTCATCAGCGTCGCGCCGGACGGTTTTCGTGCTTCGCCGCCGGTTTGGCACCCTTGCGCTCGCATTCCTTGGCCTCATGGCGGTCCCGAGCACTGCTTCTCCGACGCAGGAGATCGTAATCTTCGGCGCTCACTCGGGGTCCCATCTGACCGTCACGGTCAAGGACGGGAAGATCGTCGTCAAGGGCATGATGGCCCACGCCAAGCCCGTCGGGTGCCACCTTTCGGCAAACCGAATGCGGGCCACATGCCCTCTATCCGCGGCGGCGCTCGAGATCGACATGGGGCCGGGAAGCGACTTCGTCGAAATCGCCGATCCTCTGCCGATTCCCGTCACCGCCCACCTCGGCGCCGGCTCTGACAAGTTCATCGGCAACGATGAGCCCGATACCTGTTACTCGGAAGGCTCGCGCCGCAACCGCTGCATCGGCCGTGGCGGCAATGACATCTGCATCACCGGGCAGAAGAACAGCGATTGTGTCGGCGGGCCTGGTGATGACTACTGCAAGACCGGCGCCGGCAGCGACGGCTGTTGGGGCGGTCCCGGCAACGACGTCTGCTACATGGGTCCGGGCAACGACGGGTGCCACGGTGGACCTGGTAACGACCGTCTCTACGGGGGACCCGGCGAGGACCAACTATACGGCGGAGGCGGGTTCGATTACTGCGACGGCGGACCGGGCTGGGGACGATCGCATGGGTGCGAGACTGGTCCTCGTCGCTAAATGTCATCGCAATCTGTGCCGGCAGGCGAGGCAGCCGACTTGAGGAAGTGCACGAAGATCGCTCGGAGCGATTCGTTGCCCTCTATTTCGTTGTCAGGAGCGAGCAAGCGTGTGGATTTCTGCCTTGCTAGTCCTTCTCGACTACTTCGACGGTTCCGCTCATCCTCGGGTGGATTTCGCAGACGTAGCGGTAGGTGCCGGCCTGCTTGAAGGTCTCTGACTTGAGCTTGCCCGGCTCGATCGTGCCGGTGTCAAAGCTCCCGTCCTCGGCCGTTGCGGTGTGGGGGATGGTGTCCTCGTTTTGCCAAATCACCTTGCCGCCGACCTGAACCGTCACCGGGTCGGGGTCATAGAAGAAATCGACGACCCTGACTTTTTCGGCGCGGGCCGCTTCGCCACCCGGCTTCCCCGCCGTTCCCTCGCTGGCCCCTCCTTCGGTGGAGGTGTCGCTGCCTCCATCCCCTCCGCAGGCCACGAGGCCGAAGGTGAGGAGGATCAGGGCGGGCGCGAGGAACATCTTGAGTCTCATGGGATCAGGCTACCCACCGTGATCGACACCCCGGCATGGGGAGGTTAGGTTGCACAGGTGAGCTTTCTCTCCGGCATCGGCCTTGAGCTTGGCTTCGGCATCGCGGTCGGGATGCTCGCCGGCACCACCGGCACCCAAGGCTCCGCCCGCGGCAGGATGACCTTGCTCGCCGCGGTGATCGGCCTCCTCCTCGGCATCCTGCTCGCCGACGACGCCGATCTCGTGACTCCAGTTGGCGCTTTCTTCTGCTTGCTCGGCGCCTTCGTCGGCTGCCTGGTAATCAGCGACCTCATCACCGGCGCCGCTCGGCGCAAGGGCGGTCGCGCCGGAGCGCTCGGCTTCCTTGTCTTCCTGGCCGCCCTGCTCGTCGTCGCGCTCGCGGTGGCGATGCCGGCGCTGGCCTGGCTGGTGCTGGCCGCGCTTGCCTGGTTCGGAATCTCCCGCCAGCGCCGCGCCCGGCGCAAGCGCCCCAGACTCGACACCGTACGCTGACCATCGCGTCGACCCCGTTGAGTCAGCCTCTTATTCGAGGATGAAGTTCGGGGGATTGCCCAGGGAGATATGCAATCTAAAGCGCCTTCGGTTAGTTCTTGGGGGTGGAAGGAGCCCGTGAGGATCGCACTCGGCACGTTCGCCTGCTCAGGCATCAAGGCCCACATGGGGGGCGACATCGAGGCTGCCGTAGATGCAGCGCTACTCCACTACACCCAGGGCCTCAAGTCGGGACGGGCTCCAATCGAGCTGCCACACTTCTGCCGCCGTGAAGTAGACCCGCAGGACGCCGAGGTAACGCTTGACCTCACAGTCGACCCGGAGTGCGAGGAGCTGTTGGAGCGAGAGGCGGCGCGGCAGGGGAGCACCGTGAGCCGGCTCGCCAATCACGCCGTGCTCATCTACCTGGCCGAGCTGGACTTCCTGGCGGCAGCACGACCTCAATTAGGCGTCGGCGGCATCTAGGCCCCGCCGCGTTGCTCCTCGTCGTAGAGGCGATTACGGCGCCGGAGTTGGTCGCACTGGCGACGATCGCGCCAGCCTGCCCCGGAATTTCGCGCCGCCGTGCCCAGTACAGACACGCCGGCCTCCGAATCCGAGGCTAGTCCACCGCACTCAAGTCCGCCGGCTTGGGAGTCGATCTGAGCTAGAGCGCGTGCGAGCAAGCCCGAACTGCATTGCGATCGCCCGATGCCGCTCCAGGCGGGGCGTCAGCCTGGCTTGGCTTCTGGCCGGCCTCTTGGCCCTCGCCGCGGTGCCCGCTGCCCACGCCGATGCGGCAACCTGCAACGGCAAGCAAGCGACGATCGTCTCCAACGCGCCGAAAATCGTCGGCACCAAAGCCCCCGATGTGATCGTCGCCGGCCCGGGCGACAACACGATCTATGGCGAAGGCGGCAACGACACGATCTGCGGTGGCGAAGGCGACGACACGATCTACGGTGGGCGGGGCAACGACGTCCTCTTTGGCGAAGGCGGCAACGACACGCTCTACGGCGAACGCGGCTCCGACGACCTCGACGGCGGAGCCGGGGAAGACCGCCTTTTCGGAGCGACCGGGAACGACGAGCTGAAAGGAGGCCCCGGCGGCCACGACCAGCTCTTCGGCGGTCCCGGCGATGACTCCCTCTCGGGAGGAGAAGGCGACTTCGACGTTCTCACCGGCGGCCCCGGCAACGACTCGATCGACGGTGGCCCTGGCGCCCACGACATCGCCTCCTACGCGGGCATCGGCGGCGCAGTCACGATTGACCTCGGAGCGGGGACGGTGAGCGGCGCCGAGAGCGAGCACCTGAGCGGGATCGAGGACGCGATCGGCGGCTCCGGCGACGACACGCTGATCGGCTCGACCGCTTCCCCCAACCGCCTCGACGGCGGTCCCGGCAACGACCATCTCATCGCCGCCGGTTCAGCAGACGAAGCCTTCGGCGGGCCGGGCAGCGACATCTGCACCGGATTCAGCGCCGAAACGTCCTGCGGCCCGATGGCGGGCGGGGGTGGGACCGCAGTCGAGCTCTACAAAAGCATCGACGAAGCCACCAGCCTGATCGTCACCGGCAACGGCGGCGTCGATGAGGCCACCGTCAGCTTCAGCGGGGCCACCTACACCGTGCAGGGCGCGCCCGGCGCCAACCCGATCCTGCTCGGCGATCCCAGCTCGGGCGGCTGCTCCCGCGACCCAGGCTCGGGCTCGGTCTCCTGCCAGGGTCCTATCTCCTCGATCCAAGCCTCGCTCGGCGCCGGTAATGACACCTTCGCCGTCGACCCAAGCGTGCCGGCCAGCGTCTCATCGACCATCGACGGTGGCGCAGGTAGCGACACGTTGCGAGGCGGAGAAGGAGACGACACGCTCTACGCCGGGGACGATCACGTTCCCGACACGCTCGAAGGCGGGGGCGGGGACGACGTCCTTTACGGGATCAACATCTTTCACCCCCGCCGCGACAGCGGCGCGGCGACGATGCGCGGCGGCCCCGGCGACGACCTCCTGGTCGGTGGCCAGCCCTGCGACGGCGACCTCTTCGACGGCGGCGCCGGCGACAACGACAGCGCCTCCTTCGCCCGCGTTCGCAACAGCGGCGTCTTCGTCCAGGCGACGATCGGCGGGGCGGTCTTGGACCCCGATGTCTCCGGCTGCAACGCAGGCCATATCGAAGACAGCGTCGAGAAGATCGAGGGCTCTCCCGGCAACGACATCCTCACCGGCGACGAAGGGCCGAACACCCTGCTCGGCCGCGGCGGCGACGATCGCCTCGACGGCAAGGGCGGCTTTGACGATTGCGTCGGCGGTGCCGGCAGCAACGAAATCGTCAACTGCGAGTACACCGACTCCGGCCCTCGGCATCTGCGCAAGCGCGCCACCCGCCACAAGCTCGCGGTGTGGCACCGCATCGTCGTGCAGCGATAGATGTTTCGGAAATAGTCTCCTGACGAGGCTGGGGCCGAAGCAATGCCATCGCTGTCGAAGAAACTGACGCTGCTCCTTGCGCTTGCCGCCGTAGCGCAAGCCTCGCCGGTGGCCCAAGCCGGACAGGCGAGCGATTCGGTGACAGTCACTGCCGGGGCGAGCGCTTCAACGGCGGGCCGTCACTTCAACCTCGTCCTGGCAGGCAGCTCCGGCCCGAACGAAATCCACATCTCACTCAGCGCCGATGGACGCACCTACGTGATCGACTCTGCCTCGGCGCTGGAAGCAGGCGGCGACGTCTGCGCCAACCCGCCCGAAAACCCCGACGAGCTGACCTGCGAAGCCGCAGCGATCGACGGCTTTTGGTTCAACGGCGGCGCCGGGGACGACGTGGTGATCGTCGGGCGAAGCGTCCCGGCTCCAGCGACCCTGCGGGGCGGACCCGGAAACGACACCCTCGTCGGCGGCGCCGGCAACGACAGGCTGAGCGGCGGGCAGGGCAACGACACGCTGATCGGCCGCGGCGGCGATGATTCGCTCTACGGCGGATCTGGCGACGACAAGCTACGCGGCGGCCTCGGCGAAGACACCTGCGTCGGCGGCCCAGGCTACGACACGGCGGGCTCCTGCGAGACCGTCAGGGAAATCCCCTGAGCAGCTAGCCTTCACCGCAGACGACGATGACCGGCCTTGAGAACCCCACCCACATCCTCTTCGTCTTGATCGTCGCGGTGCTCGTCCTCGGCCCCAAGCGGCTGCCCTCGGTCGGCCGCTCGCTGGGAGCGGGCATCCGCGAGTTCCGGGATTCCCTTTCCGACAGGGACGAGGAGCGCTCCGACAGGGACGACGAGCGCGGCTCTTAGCGCTCCAAGGCGACCCGGTCCTCGCGCTGATCGACAGCCCGGCCCACCTCGGCTACTTCGCCCTCGCCGCCCTGATCGGCGCCGAGTCGGCCGGCGTGCCGCTGCCCGGCGAGGCGGCGCTGATCGCCGCCGCGGTGCTCGCCCACAACGGCGAACTGCGGATCGAGCTGGTGATCCCGATCGCCGCCGCCGCCGCGATCGTCGGCGACAACATCGGCTACATGATCGGGCGCAGGGGCGGTCGCGCGCTGCTGCTTTTGCCCGGCCCGTTCCGGGCGCGGCGCGAGGCGTTCCTCGAGCAGGGCGAGCCCTTCTTCGAGCGCCACGGCCCAAAGGCCGTCTTTCTCGGCCGCTGGACCGCGCTGCTGCGGGTCGCGGCTGCCTGGCTCGCCGGGGCGCACCGGATGCGCTGGTCGGTCTTCTTCTTCTGGAACGCCCTCGGCGGGATTGCCTGGGCGTGCGTGGTCGGCCTGCTCGCCTACTTCCTCGGCCCGGTCGTCGAGCACTTCCTCGCGGTCTTCGGCCTCGCCAGCGCTGTCGCGGGCGCGGCGCTGCTCTTTGTCCTCTTTGGGTGGAGGCGGCGAGCCACGGTTGAGGGATCAGACGATTGACACAAGAGCTGACCTCGCCTGCGTTTGCCACACTGCGGACGGGACGCCATGCCAGCGGCACGCGCGGATAAATCGTCTACCTTCACTCGGCTCGCTGAGCGGCGAGCGCTCGCGCTCTTGGTCGAACCGCCCGCCCCGGTCTTCTACCTGGGCCTCGCGCTCGGCATCATCGCCGCCATCGTGGCGCTCCTCATCGTCGTGATTCCCTAGCGGCCCGCCTGCCGCGCCGCCTCTACTTTTTGTGCAGGCCGGCGACGGTGCTTCCGTGCTCGACGCTCTTGCAGTAGAGCGGCACAGGGTCAATCGAGTCGATCAGGGCCAGGCCGGAGGGGTGGCCTTGCTTGCCGCACTGGATGACGGCGTCCCTGACTCCATCGGTGGCGACGATCACGTCTTCGCCGCCGCGGCCGTAGAAGCTGTCTTCGCCCGGCTGGCCGAGCAGGAGGTTGGGGCCGGCATCGCCGATCAGGACGTCGTTGTCGAAAGAGCCCTCGATGTCCTCGTCGGAGCGATCGAGGCGAACTTTGTGGCAGCCCTTGATCGCGTCGATCCAGGCCCAGCCGGCGGCGAGGGAGATGTAGAGGGTGCCGGGATGGGCCTGGGTCTCGGCGAAGGAGGCATCGTCGCGTCCGGGGCCGCCGACGAGGGCGCCGCCCGCGCAGCCGCCGCCCGCCGCAAGCAAGTCGCCACCAGGCCCCCCGTAGAGGTAGGTCGGCCCTGGCAGGTTGCCGATCAGGCCGTCAGCTCCGGCGCCGCCGTAGATGCGGTCGGCGCCGGGGCCGGACTCGATCAGGTCATCCTCGGGTCCGCCGTGGATCACGTCGTTGCCCGCACCGCCGGCGAGGCGGACGAAATCGACGGCGCGGAGGCTGCCTTCTATTCGCAGGCGGTCGTTGCCGGGTCCCATGTCGGCCATCAGCCAGCGCGCCGGCCCTTCCGTCGCGCAGCTCACCTGTTTGACCGTGCCTGGCGGATGGACGCAGCCGCTGCCCGCCGCGATGCCCTTGGCGGCGCTGACGCCGAAGGTCTCGCTGCCTTCGTCGTAGGCGATCGTGATGTCATCGCGTCCGGGGCCGCCGAGGACCTGCAAGCCGCCGCCACCGGCAGGGTCGGGATCGACCTGGACGTAGGCGGAGGCATCGGGCGGCTTTTCAGGACCGCAGGAGACGTGGATCGGACCCCCTTTACAGCCGTCCGTTCCCTGGCCGCCGTCGAGGGTGTCGCGCCCGCCGCCGCCGAAGATGTGATCGTTGCCCGGTCCGCCGTCGATCACGTTGGCGCCCTTGTCGCCGATCAAGGTGTCGGCGAAGGCCGAGCCCTCCAGGCTCTCGAAGCGATAGAGGCGGTCGTGGCCGTCGCCCCTTGCCCTGTGGGACTTGAGTGAGGCCCAGACTCCTCGGTTGTGGCCCCTGCCGCCGACCGCGGTGGAGAAGGAAGCGATGTCGCCCATGCCTGGGCCACCATCCATGCGGTCATAACCGTAGTCGCCGCGGACGAGGTCTTCGTCGCCCGGTCCCCCGCTGACCGTGTCGATGCCGAGGCCGCCGCTGACTTCGTCGTGGTCGCCCGGTCCACCCAGCACCTTGTCGTCGCCGAGGTCGCCGAAGACCCGATCGGTGCCCGGCCCGCCGTCGAGGAGGTCGTTGCCGCGCCCGCCGTGGATCAGGTCGTCCCCGGTGCCGCCGCAGATGATGTCGTTGCCGAGGCCGCCGTAGATCGTGTCGTCGCCCGGCCCGCCCCAGATCACGTCGCGGTGCGGCGTGCCTCTCAGCACGTCATCGCCGGAGGTGCCGATGATGGTCGCAATCCGCCCGTGGCAGCGCGGGGCTTCGGCGGCTGGTTCAGTGGCCGCCCCGGCGTGCGCCGCGAACGCTGCTCCAAGCAGGACTAGCCCGATCGTGACGCTGCTCCTCCCACGGCCCATTACGCCGCATCGTATTGGCGGCGTTCCCTTCAGCTCCCAATGCCACTACCGTCCTTGGCGAGGCGAACGACAGATCGCGCCCGAACGCCACCGAAAGGGAATCGGTATGTCGAAGAAGCAAGGAGACGAGTTTGCGCTGAGGATCGCGGCGCCGTGAGCCGAGGGTGGCTTCGTCGCCGTCGGACTTCAAATAGGGATGCTGGAGCGACGCAGCGACGGCACTCGCTGATCGGATACGCGCTCCTCTTGCGGCGCATGGACACCGACCAGGAGGGCGCTGAGATCCTCGACGCCTTGGCGAAGCGCTACGACGTCAACTCTGCCAATGAGAACGGCCTCCAGTACCGCGTCGTGATCGATGACGCCTACGACCCCGACGAGGCAGTGGTCCGGCTTGCCTCGGTCCTCGACAAGATCAACCGCGGCTGGGAAGACCGTTTCGGCTGGCCCGAGGCAGTCGGGCCAGCTGCGGGTGATCTCGATGGCGATAGCGGAGAAGCCGAGTCGCCTTTACCTTGATCGCCGTCGTTTGCATCGACGTCAGCGGATTGCGAGGGGGTCGCTGGGCTTGATGGGCGACGCTGCCGGGACCGGTCCCAGATCTGTGCTTTCCGCTAGGGACTCAGACGCGCGACCCGTCAACGAACGCCGCGTGGACGGGGAAGTCATCGAGCCGTTCAGGCTCGGGGAGGCCGTGGCGCTCGCGCAGGTTGCGGAAGTCCTCGCCCGTGGCAAACGCCTCGAAGACCTCCAGGGTCGGGCAGGTATCGACCATCACGATCCCGTCGCTCGCCCGCAGGCAAAGGTGCAGGCGCATGGTCGCGGCGGGGATCTCGGCGACTATCGCGTCGTATCGAGGCAGCAGGTCGTCGGGATCTCCGCCGAACTTCCAAATCGAGGCGTGCATCAGATTCGGGCGTAGTGGGTGCGGACGTAGGGACGGCTGAACCCGAGCTGAGAGAAGTAGCCGTAGGCGGGCGTGTCCATCTCGGCCGTCGGGGCCTCGATATCGGCGATGAACCGGCGCACACCGCGGCCGAGGCCGTCCGCGACGATCGTCGCGCAAATCGCGGCGTCGGGCTCGTGATCCTCGGTGGTGATCCCAGGCACCGGGCCGTCCATGCCGAGCCAAGCGATGCCGTCAGGCCCGATGAACATCCCGCGGGCGGCGACGATCTCGCCCCCTTCGCGAGCCACGTACTGGCCCCAGCCCGCCCGGCCGATCAGCGCCTGCAGCCAGGTCCCGGTGTCGAGGCGATAGACCCGCTGCAGGAACTCGGCCCACTCGTCAGCCGTCGCGGGGCCAACCCGCTCGACCACAAGCTCGCGGTGGGCGAGCGGGGGCGGGGCCACGCCCGGCGGCCCGCTGCCGCGCACGATCCGGTCCTGGGCGTCGAAGGGCTCGAGTCCCCGATCCCTCAGCCAGCCCTCATAGCCGGCGGGACGGCAGCGGGGGAGCGACTGCAGCAGGAACATCTCGATTCCGCAGGCGCGGTAGTGGTCGAGGATCTCATCGAGCGTCACCGGCGTCGCCGGGGCGGCCACCCCGAGCCCGATCGTGCGGCTGAAGTAGCGCCGGCCCGACGCCGCCCAACGCAGCACCAGCGCGCCGCCGACCTCAACGGAGCCGAGGCCGGCGGCCGCGGCGAACTCGGCAGGGGCGGCGGCGTAGAGGTCCGCCCAGGCGCGCGCCTCGGCGGCCTCGATCACGACCGCAGCGGACAAATCGACGGGGGTCGTGTCGATCGCCGCGGTGCCCTTGGCGCCCATCGTCAGCTCGCCCGCATCGCCGCGAGGTTTCTGCCCAGCACCTCCATCGTGCGGCCATACTCCTCGGTCGGGCTGAACTCGATGATCTCCGTTCCCGCGCTGACCACCGGGACGTGGCCAGGCGGCGCGTAGTAGGCGTCTCCCGCGGCGTAGACCTCCTCGCGATCGGCATAGCGGAAGGTGACCTGGCCGGCCGCGACGTAGCCCCAGTGCGGGCTCTGGCAGCGATCGTCCGGGAGCCCCTTCATCAGCGGCGTCGCGTCGGCGTCCTCGCGGAAGGACTCGAAACCGACGGTGTAGTCGCCCAGCTCCTCGTAGCGACCTTTCATCACCCCCACGTCCTCGACGCGCGAAGCGGTGTCCTTCGAAGCCTTGGGCATCTGTCTCCTCCCAGTAGACATTGAATCTAGATACCGCGTCTACCTTACAGTCCGATGTACCGGATGTCTAGACTCTTTGTCTATGGCAGTCACCCGCGCCTATCGCGCCGCCCGCCGCTCGACCCGCTCCGAGCAGACCCGCGAGCGGATCATGTCGGCGGTGCGCGAGCTGTTTGCCGAGGGGGCCTTCCACGAATCGACGGTCGAGGAGGTGGCCGATCGGGCCGGCATCGCCCGGGCCACGCTCTACCAGCACTTTCGCTCCCGGGTCGACCTGGTCGACGCGATCTGCGACACCTTCGCGGTCAACCCCGCTCTGGTCGAGGTGAGGCAGGCGGTGGAGATCGCCGACCCGGATTCCGCGCTTGCGGAGACGATCTCGCTGTCCGTGCGCTTCTGGTCCTCGGAGGACGCGATCCTGGCCGAGCTCTACGGCGTCGTCGCGATCGACCCCGCGGCCCGCGACCTGGTCGACCGACAGCGCGCCGATCGCCGCGGTGAGATGGGCCGGCTGGCGCGCCACCTGCGCGCCACCGGGCGCCTGCGGACGGGAACGAGCGAGCGCCGGGCGCTGGGCCTGCTGATGGTGCTGACGAGCTATGAGACCTTCCGCGAGCTGCGCCAGGCGGGTGTCTCTGAGCGGGAATTGACGAAGACGCTTCAAGAGAGCGCCGCGACGCTGATCCTCTCCTGAGCTTGTCAGCCGACGCGCCTCCCTCAAGCCTCCGCCTCGACCACCGCCTGGGCGATGCCCCGCGGGCGACCGGCGCGGACCCAGAAGCGGTGCAGGACGAGCGCGATCAGCGAGGCCGCAGCCAGCGAGGCGATCGGGTCGCCGCGCGAGAGGTTGACCACCAGGGTGAAGCCGACCAGCAGCGCGCCGAGGACGCTGGTCGCCATCGAGGCCAAACGGCCCTCTGCGTGCTCGAACTTCGCCATCGCGACCAGGCCGACGAAGAAGCTCATGAAGACCGAGACCGCGTAGAACAGCACCAGCTCTTGATCTTGGGCGCCGGCGGCGAGCACGACCGCGGCGGAGACCAGGAGGAAGGCGAGCACCGCCCAGTAAGGGGTGTGGTGGCGGTTGGCGGTGCCGAGACGCGGGTGCAGGATGCCGCTGCTGTGGCCGTCCTCCCGAGTGCGGCGTGAGAGCGCTTTCAAGAGCCCCGGCCCGGCCTGAAAGGACGAGCTGGCGGCGGCGAGCAGAAGCAGCGCGGTGAAAATCTGGAAGGCGGCGAAGAGATGGGGGCCGACGCTGGCCTTGGCGACGTCGGCGATCTGCGTCGAGTCGTGCTGGGGGATGCCGATCTTCAGGTGCACGGCAATCGCGGTCAACCCGAGGGTGAGGCTGCCGACGATGGCGAGGGTCAGCCACAGCGTGACCCGCCCGAAGCGCCGCCGCCCGGCGTCGTCGAGCTGCCCGAGCTGGGCGATCGCCGAGGAGGGCGCCTCGACGCCGGTCGCGAGCGCCATCGCGACCGGGAAGGCGAGCAGGATCGCGATGAAGGCGGCGTGGCCCGGCGGGCTCGAGGCCGGGGCGTGGTGGACCGGGACCGCGGCTCCGGCACCGCCGACCAGAACGCTGATGCCGAGGCCGACGAAGAGCAGCGTCATCAGCGCGAAGACGGCGCGGCCGAGGTGGCCGAACCAGGACAGCCCGGCCACGGCGACCAAGACGAGGAGTGCCAGCGGGACGCGCTCGGCGGCGATCGAGGGGAGGTAGGCGATCAGCGCCGAGGCGGCGGCGGAGACGCTGATCGCGATCGTCAGCACGAAGTCGACGATCAGCGCCCCGATCGGGATGAAAGCCCAGCCCTCGCCGAAGGCGGCGCCGGCGGCCGCGGCGGCGCCGCCTCCCTCGGGGAAGCGGGCGACCAGCTGGTGGTAGTTGGCGATGATCAGGGCGATCAGCCCGACGACCAAACCCATCGTCGGTAGCAGTAGGGCCAGGTCGCCGTGAAGCGCCCGCAGCGCCGCCTCGATCGCGTAGGCGACCGAGGAGACCGGGTCGGCCATCACCGCGAAGGCGAAGGCGAGCAGGAGTGCGGGGCCACTGAAGAGGGCCCGCCGGAATCGGGACTGGCTGGGGGCTTGCTCGGAGTCGGTGGGCATTGGAAGCTGGCAAGGGTCAGCCTTGTGCCGACCAGTCTTCCCGGCTCACCGCCTCCGACCATACACCCGAGCTCGCCGCTAGGCTGTGCCGCCGCGCTGGCGGGACCCACTCCGCGTCGGCCCCGCCGGCGCAACTCGCGCGCCGCAGTGCGGTTTCGACCCCCGGACACCAAATGGACGCAGGGACCACTTGCCACAGACCCGCCTGATCAAGGCCGCCCGCCCCTCGCTCGCCGCGGCGATCCTGGCGTTGGCTGTGGCGCTCGGCCTGCTCGGCGGGCCGCGCGGCGCCGTCGCTCAGGTCCCGCCTGGACCGGCGCTCCCCGTCCACCCCAACTTCGTCGTGATCCAGACCGACGACTCGACCCTCGACCAGCTCTACGCCGCCTACACCCCCTACCCCGGCGCGGCGGCGATCCGGGCTATGCCCAACACCTTGAACCTGATAGCCAAACGCGGCGTCACCTTCAACCGCTACTACGTCTCCTACTCGCTCTGCTGCCCCTCGCGGGTCACCCTGCTCACCGGCCGCTACGCCCACAATCACAACGTGCGCGGCAACGTTCCCCCCGAAGGCGGCTACCCCGGCTTCGCCAAGCGTGCCGCCTTCAACCACAACATCGCCACCTGGCTGCAGGGCGCCGGCTACCGCACGATCCACGTCGGCAAGTTCTTGAACGGCTACGGCGACGCGCCCTATGACGACGGCAAGACCGTCCCGCCCGGCTGGAGCGCCTGGCACTCGGTGCTGCGCGCCGACACCACCCACTACTACTACGGCTACGAACTGAACAACAACGGCGCGATCGAAGGGCCCTACGGCGACTCCGGCAGCTGGGAGACGCGCGAATACGGCGTGCGCGATGACCCTGGCTGCCCGCTGGCGCCGCTGAACGGGCAGCCGTGCCTCTATGAGACCGACGTGCTCAACCGGATCGCTACCGAAGAGATCGCCGGCACGCCTCCAGCCAAACCCTTCTACCTGCAGCTCGACTACACCGCTCCCCACGGCGACTTCCGTCGCCCGGCCGGCCCCGAGCCGGCGTCGCGCTATTACTCCTGGTTCGACGGCGCCCCCTATCCCCACGGCCGCGCCGAAGGCTTCGACGAGGGCAACGTCTCGGACAAGCCGAGCTTCATCCGCGAAGCGCCCTACCTGACGCTGAGCGAAATCCACACCTACCGCGTCTATTACGACAAGGCGCTCGCCTCGCTGCGCTCAATCGACGACGGGGTCAAGCAGATCGTCGATGAGCTCGGCGCCCTGCACCGCCTGCGCGACACCTACATCATCTTCACCTCCGACAACGGCTTCTTCTACGGCGAGCACCGGCTCACCGGCGGCAAGTTCCTCGCCTATGAGCCCTCGACCCACCTGCCCTTCCTGATGCGCGGGCCGGGGATCAAGCCGGGGAGCGAAACGGGCGAGCTGGCGGCCAACATCGACATCGCCCCGACGATCCTCGAACTCGCCCACGCCGAAGCCGACAAAAGCATCGACGGCCGCTCGCTGTACCCGTTCGCCCACGACACCGCCCTGCGCACCCGGCGCCCGATCCTCTTCGAGTCATTCGTCGAAACCAATGACGTCGAAGAGAACGGCGGCGGCCCGCCGGCCACCCCCGCGCCTGCACCGGAAGATCCCGCGCAGCCCCCTGTCTCCGCGCGGGCGTCTTCGAGCAAAGCGGATGGCCCAGCGAAAGCCTCGATTCTCGCCCCTCCCAAGAACTACGAGGGGATTCGCCTCGGCCCCTACAAGTACATCGAGTGGCCCGACGGTGAGAAGGAGCTCTACGACATCAACCGGGACCCCAACGAGCTCAACAACCGTGTGCGCGACCCCAACTACTTCCCGATCCGCGCCTTCCTGCATCGCGAACTGGAACGGCTGGAGGACTGCTCGGGGGCGGAATGCCGCCGTCCGGCGGCGAAGTTGCCACTGACCCGAGCCCAGCAGGCCAAGGTCAAACGCGAAAAGGAAAAGGAACAGCGGGAAAAGGAAAAGCAGAAGCAGCACCAGCACGCAGGGTAGGTCGAAACCTCAGAGTCGCTCTCCTTCCCATCGCAAATCCACTGGCGATCCTTCGCGCCGGTAGGTTGCCGCAGGGCCGTCGGCCAGTTCCCAACCCAGTCTTGGTGAGGATCGCCAAGGGGGTGGGGCCGGATCGGTTGCATCGGCTTCGGCGGTCCACCTGCCCACATCGGGCTCCTTCGCGAGCTCTGCGTCGAACGGCGTGGCTGGCTCTGCTCAGAGTTCGAGGACGCGATCGCCGCCTGCAACCTGCTTCCAGGGCCGGCGCGGCCCCGGCAGCAGGTTCGTCGCAGGCGCGATCGCATCCTCGAACGCTCGGCGCTGATCCATTCGCGCCGGCTCACGCAGAGGTCGTGCGCGTGGCGTTCCGAGCTAGACGGTCGCTCGTAGCACGGGTTACATAATCCTAAGAACTGGGTAAGCGCTCCGAGTAGTCGGAGCCGAATGCTCGAAACCGGCTCCACGGAAGCGTTTGGAGGTCCGGTGAGCGACGTAACGGTGACGAATGGGGGGTCCACTTTGGTCGCTCAACACCCTGTTGTAGTGATGGACCTCCCGCTAGGAGTGGAGTGAAATCCGGCAAATCGCCGGGCGCGAGGTCAGCCGCCCTGCATCTGCTCCATGTTCCTCATGATGGCCGCTTGGACCTCTTGCAGTTGCTCGGTGGGGCTGAACTGGACGAATTCGCTACCGGCCTCGACCCGCGGAGCGTGCCCAGGCGGGACGTAGAACGCGTCGCCGGCCTCGAACACCTCCTCATGGCCGGGGAAGGTCAAGGTCAGCCTGCCTTTGAATACATATCCCCAGTGCGGGCACTGGCAGCGGTTGTCCGGCAGCCCTTTGAGCGCCGGGGCCAGATCCACGTCCTCGCGAAGCGAGACGAAGTTCACCGTGTAGCCGTCGATGTCCTGGTGGCGATCCTCTGCCGGACCGCGGTCATCGACGTGCTCTGCGCTCTCTCTCGATACCTTCGGCATCTCATGCCCCCTTCGCTCGATTTGATGTCAGGCTAAGGGGAAGCAGGCCGGCTGTCATGAGGCGTTCGCCCCATCTTTGGCGACGTCGGGCTTAAGCTCTCGCTGTGGCAGAGCCGGATCGCGCGCATGTTCGCCTCGCCGAGCTGGTGGCGGCGCTGTCGCTGGGAATCGATCTCGGCTTCGGCCAGCCGATGGAGCATGTGCTTCGGCAGTGCCTGATCGCGCTGCGGCTCGCCGAGGGAATCGGGCTCGACGAGGAGGAGCGGGCGGTCGTCTACTACACCGCTCTACTCGTCGACGTCGCCTGTCACACCGATGCTCATGAGCAGGCGAAGTGGTTCGGCGACGACATTGCCCTGAAGTCAGGGAAGTACGACCACGAGCCCGGGAGCCTGCGGGGCGCAGCGGCCGGAATGCGGCTGCTGGGCTCCGGCAACCCGCCGCTTCACCGCTTCCGCCTGGGGCTCGAGTTCGCGCTCTCCGGCCACCGCGAGGTGAACGGCATGATCGAACACCATGCCGCCCGGGCGCGCGTGTTCGGCGAACAGCTGGGCCTCCCCGAGGCCGTGCTCGATGCCCTTGGAGCGGCCTATGAGCAGTGGGACGGGCACGGCTGGCCCGGCGATCTGAAGGGTGAGGACGTGCCGCTCGCGTCCCGGCTTTCCCACCTGGGGGAGTTCGTCGAGGTCGCCTACCGAGTCGGAGGGATCGAGGGGGCGAAGGCGCTCGCCCGCAAGCGGGCCGGGGGACAGTTTGATCCCGCCTTGGCGGATCTCATCGTCGAGGAGGCGGAGATGCTACTCGCCGACCTCGACTCGATCGGAACCTGGGAGGCGGTGATCGAGGCGGAGCCGGCGCTCGCGGTGGTGCTATCGGGAGAGCGCTTCGACGCCGCCCTGCTGGCGATCGCGAACTTCGTCGACCTCAAGTCCCCCTACACCCTTGGCCACGCCTCGGCGGTCGCCGACCTCGCCGCCGCAGCCGCGGCGCAGATCGGATTGAACGACGATGAGGTGAGAACGCTGAGGCGTGCCGGTCTCGTCCACGACTTCGGACGGCTGGGAGTCTCGAACGCGATCTGGGACAAGCGGGGACCGCTCGGCATGGGGGAGTGGGAGCGAATTCGGACCCACCCTTACCTGACCGAGCGCATGCTGCACCAATCTGAGGCGCTTGCTCCTCTCGGCGCGATCGCCGTCCAGCACTGCGAGCGCCTCGACGGCTCGGGTTACCCCCGCGGGCTCTCCGGCGCCGCGATTTCCCAGCCGGCGCGGATCCTCGGCGCCGCCGATGCCTACCAGGCGATGCGCGAGCCGCGTCCTCACAGGCTCGAGCGCTCCCCTGAGGAGGCCGCCGCAGAGCTCCGCGCCGAAGCGAAGGCGGGCCGACTCGACGGGGAGGCAGTCGAGGCGGTGCTCGGCGCCGCCGGGCACCGCGTCATGCGACGCTGGGAAGGGACGGCGGGGCTGACGCGGCGGGAGGTCGAGGTTCTGAGGCTGCTGGCCCGCGGGCTCTCGAACAAGGAGATCGCCCAGCGTCTGGTGATCTCGCCGAAGACCGCCGGCAACCACGTCGAGCACATCTACGCCAAGATCGGCGCCTCCAACCGGGCGGCGGCGAGCCTGTTCGCGGTGCAGCATGGCCTCCTGCCCGAAGAGGAGTTCGCGGTCGGCGCGACGGCCTGATGCCAGGGGACTCGGGTCGGTGCGCTTGCGGACCGGGCGAGACCGTCGTCTCCTCAACCGTCAAGGAGCTCGTAGTCGGCTCGGACATGCAGTTCAGCGACCGCGGCGAGCACGAGCTGAAGGGGGTTCCGGGCTCGTGGCACCTCTACGCCCTGGGAGAGGAGCGCATGCCGCGGGTCGAGCTCGACGGGGCGGCGGGGTACATGCGCCGCTCAGACCGCGTTGCCGTCACCCTCGCGCGCCGGATGCCCAGGGCGATGCGCCTCGCCGGGCAGCTCGCGGCCCGCGGGACCTCCCAGGCATAGACGCCACCCTCAGCCCGGCTCCGTCCTTTGCGGGCGTCTCTCGCTGGCCGCCGACCAATCTCGGTCGCCACGAATCGGACGACGGACATCGGATGACGGAAGGCCGTCGCTTTGGGCGTCGTCAGCATGCCCGTTCGTAGTCGTATTGGCTACGGGGTGAGTTCGTTGACTATCTGCGCGGCTGGGCTGATGTCCGATATTCGGGTCACGTTGGCGCCCGCGTAGAGCGGACCGGAGTCCAGCAGGTTGGGCGGTCCATCGTCCAGCGCCATCGACGGGGCGAGGCAGGGTTGCGATGGTCGCTGGATCGCGAGCCCGCGGTCCTGAACCGCGAGCGGGAGGCGCGCCGCCAGCGGCGTGGCGAGCCGGTTGGCGAGGCGGATCCAGCGCGGCCCGCGCGGTTCGTCGCCCAGCCAGCGGCGGGTCGCGGCATTCGGGATCACCCGATGCGGCGCCTCGGCCCAGCCGAGCCCGAAGAGCTCGGTCAGCACCGTGCTGTCGGCCTCCAGGCAGCGCCGCTTGTAATCGGGATGCGCGCGGCTCTCCTCGCTGAGGAGGAAGCGCGTGCCCAAGACGGCGGCGACCGCGCCGGCATCGAGTGCCTGATCCACATCTGGTCGGTCGACGATCCCTCCAGCCGCCAGGACTGGGACCTTGACCGCGGCCCGAACGCGCTCGACCAATTCGAGTACAGGGGTGGTACCGCGGACGTGCCCGCCGGCCTCGACTCCCTGGGCTATCACCGCGTCGGCTCCTGCCGCTGCCGCGGATCTTGCTTCCTCGACTGAGCCGCACTGGTGGACCCACGTGCCCCCGGCAAGCCTGCGTGGCTTCCCCCAGAAGGTGACGAGCACGTCGGCGTCCGCCGCCGCCTGCACGTCGCCCCGCCGAAGCAGCGGCAGCACGAGGTTGACGGCGATCGGTCGGCCCGTGAGCCTCCGGGCGGCAGCGAGCTCCTCGGCGATCGGTGCCCGAGCGCCCCCGATCGTTCCCAGACCGCCGGCCTCCGATACGGCCGCAGCGAGCTCATGGCGGGCTACAGCGCCCATCCCTGCCTGAACGATTGGCGCCGGCAAACGACGCAAGTCAACCATCGCAGTCACCCGCGACAGCCTAGTGACCTGAGGGCAGGAGTTGTCCCGACTTCTCCTTAGCGCGAGGAGCGGCGTGACTATACGATGGCCGCCGTGAATCGGGTCCTTGCGAGCAAGCTGACGCTCAACGGCTTGATCTGGGGTCAGATGACGTTCGGCGCTGCGGCGTGGCTGGCGCCACGGCCCGTCGGCAAGGCGCTCGGTCTCGACATGGTCGGGAATCCACAGGCTGCCTACCTGGCTCGGGTGCTAGCCGTGCGTGATCTCGTTCTCGCCTTCGGTGCTTACGGAACTGACGGAGAGGTTCAGCGACAGTGGCTGCTCGCTGGTCTGGTGCGCGACAGCGCCGACACCCTCGCCGGAATCGCCGCAGGGCGCGGCGGATACCTACCGAAGCGCGCAAGCGTCTACCTGACCGGGTTTGCCCTGTCGGGCGTGGTTCTGGCCGCGGCGGCCTTGCGCGAGCGATCGGGCGCGACTTTCGAGCGGAGCACCTGATTCACCACCAGACTGGAGAGGTCCGGCTCACCGACGGGCGGGCACTGGCCTACGCCGAATGGGGCTCACCGAACGGAGGAGCGCTCCTTCACTTCCACGGGATCCCCGACGGGCGGTTCGGCTGGGGCGCCGGCTCCGCATGCGAGGATCGCGGCCTCCGCTTGATCACCGTCGACCGACCCGGAGTCGGCAGGTCTGACCCCAAGCCGGGTCGCTCCGTGGCCGATTGGGCCTCCGATGTCGAGGAGCTGGCGGAACGGCTCGGGGTCGACCGCTTCAGCGTCAGCGGCCTCTCGGCCGGAGGGCCCTACGCGCTCGCCTGCGCAGTGAGGCTGGAGGGCCGGGTCGAGTCGGTCGCGCTGATCAGCGCCGTTGGCAGGCTTGACCAGCCGGGCTTCGTCCCCCAGATGCACACGGCGAGAGCCTGGTGGCTCGCCGCCCACCTGCCCAGGGCAATGGCGCTCCTCTACTCGGCGAACGGGCACCTCACCCGCCGCAGCCCGACCGTGGCGCGTAGGCTCGTCGCCGCCGGCTTGCCGAAGATCGACCGCGAGGTGATCAATCGCCCCGACCTCGCGCCTCGCCTTCAGCATGCCTACGTCGAGGCCGCCCGCTCGGGCGGCAGCCGCGGCCTTGCCGAGGACATGCGAGTCGTGCTCGCCCCGTGGGGCTTCGACCCCGCCGAGATCCTCGCCCCGGCCTTCGTGTTCCACGGGAGGCGCGACGCTATCGCGCCCCCAACGCATGCGGAGCACTGGATCGAGACCCTGCCCGACGCCCGTCCTGCGTGGTTCGAGGATGCCGGTCACCTCTTGATCGAGGACCACGTAGAGGTGATCCTCGACGCGCTCGCAGTATCTGGCAAATAGGCCCGGCCCGCGCTCGGCATCGCGGCACGCACTTGGCGAGGGCCCGTGGATCGTTCCCCGGAAGGGCCTGCCAGCGTGTCAAGGGGCGGGAGGAGCATAGAGGCCAGCCAAGTACAGGCGACTGCGTCTCCCGCGCGCGAATGCTTCGATGGCCGGGGATACTGCCTTAGTGGCATACGACGAAGACCTCGCCAGTCGGCTCCACGAGCTCCTCCAAGCGGAGCGGGGCCTGACCGAGAAGAAGATGTTCGGCGGCCTGGCGTTCTTGATCGACGGCAACATGTCGGTGAGCGCGAGCAGCCGGGGTGGGCTGCTGGTGCGTGTCGATCCCGCCGAAACCGAGAAGTTGCTCGGCGAGCCACATGTGAACCCATTCGAGATGCGCGGCCGCTCGATGCAGGGTTGGCTTTGGGTCGATGTCGAGGGGCTGCAGACCAAGCGCCAGCTCGAGCAATGGGGTCGCTCGCGGGGTCGCCTACGCCCGCTCGCTGCCTAGCAAGGGATAGTTCTCCCTAATCGCCTGGATCGTCGAGCGCTAAGCTCAACGCGTGCGACGCAACATGGGCCTTCCGGTGTTGCTGGCCGGGGTTGCCGGCTTGGCACTCCTGGTGCTCGGCATCGTCTACCTGACGGTGGAATGCCAGGCTCTGCCTGGATTCCTGGGACCGACCCGCGGCGATACCTCTCCCCGAACGGGGCTCGGGATCCTCAGCCTCGTGCTGGGCTTGGCGGCCTTGGCCCTCGCCTTCGCCGCCGCACGGCGTCGCCCGCCGAGCGCTCCATTGCATTCTTGACTCCCGACCCCGAATCCGGCTCAGGAGTCTTCCGAAGCGCTGGGATCTCTTACTTGCGCATCCCCGCGGAGGACCCTGTGTCGACCGCGGCCTTCTACCGAAGCGTCTTTGGCTGGAGCGTGGATACCGATCGCCCCGATCCGAGCTTCGAAGACGGCACCGGGCATGTGATTGGCCACTTCGTTGCCGATCAGCCGGGGGCAGGCGAGGCCGGGATCCGCCCCTACGTCTACGTTGAGAACATCGACGATGCCCTGGAGAAGCTCTCAACCCACGGCGGCGAGGTCGTAACCGCGCCCTATGCGGAGGGGGATCTGTGGGTGGCCGTCTTCCGCGATCCAGCCGGCAACGTCCTCGGCGTCTGGCAACGCGGCCCACGCGACTGAGTATTCCGCCCGGCGAACGACTGACAATTCAACACTCGCCGAAGAAGCTCATTGGGAGGTCAGGGCTACACTGGCGCTTCTTTCGACGCCTTGCGCAGGGCCAAGCCGACAAACGGGAAGACAAGAGTCGAGAGCATGGCGGCGCCGACCAGACCGGCCGCGGTCGAGGTTTTCATGTGCCCCGCCTCGACCGCGATCGTCGTGATCGCGACCACAAGTGGAAGCTCGGTCGCGGAGTAGAAAGCCAGAGCGCCACGGTTGCGCATGTCGAACACGTTGCGATAGAGCGCCATCGCCGGGATGCCGCGCACCACCAGAAAGAGACCGAAGAACATCGCGAGCTTTGCCATGGCGGTGATCGAGCCGAGCGCATCGAGATTGAACGAAATCCCGCTCGTGACGAAGAAGAAGGGGACGAAGAAGCCGAAGCCGACCGCAGTCAGCTTCGACTCGAAGACACGCAGCTCGTGCCCTTGCAGCGCCATGCGCGTGATCAAGCCGGCGACGAAGCCACCGAGCAGGACGTCGAGGCCGATCTGGCTGGCGAGCAGCACCAAGCCGAAGACGAGCACCACCGTCACCCGCACGGCGAGCTGGCTGCTCGCCTCGAAGGTGCGCTCGAGCGCGGGCCAGCCGCGCCAGGCGAGGCCCATCGAGGCCAAAGCGACGCCAATCGCCATCGCCACGAAGGCGACCAGGATCACCGCCTCGTGAAGTGGATGGTCGGTCGAGAGAAAGAGGGTTACCAGGAGGACCGGCCCGAACTCGCCGGCCCCGCCCGCTGCCAGCAGGTAGGTGCCGAAGCGCGTCTTCAGCTCGCCGTTGTCGCGGAGGATCGGGATCAGCGTGCCGATCGCCGTCGTCGCCATCGCCGAGCCGGTGTAGAGGAAGGAGTCGATGATCCCGGCGGCGGCGAGTACGCCGCCGATCGCGTAGGCGAGCCCCACCGAGAGCAGCCAGCCTGCGCCTCCAAGCTCCAGCGGCTTGCCCCGGATGCGCTCGAAGTCGATCTCATAGCCGGCGAAGAAGAAGAGCATCCCCAAGCCGAGGTTGGAGAAGAATTCGATGAAGCTGTCGGTGCCGGCGATGTCGAGGGCCTGTGGGCCGACGAGGATCCCTAGGAAAAGCTCCACGACGACCACCGGCGGCGCCAACCGGCGGGGAACCACGGCAACGGTGATCGCCGCCAGCGCGGCGACCAGGACGATCACGAAAAACGACTCGGTGTCGACGTGGATCATTCGGCCGTCGCGATCCTATGGCGCTGAGAGAGAACCGATCCGGTGCTCATCTGTGCTTGAGTCGCCGCAGTCGGCTATTTGCCGCCAACCTGATCGCGCCTGGGTTCTCGGCCCCTATCATCGGCGATCGTGAACTGCCCCGCGATGACGATCAGATAGATGGAGGTGGCGAGAAAACCCACCAGGGGCCAGGCAAGCGCGCCGTGGACGAGTGCCGCAACGAGAGATGAGCCGGCGATGGCGAGTCCAACTGACGGTAGGTGAAAGCCGCCCCAAAGTCGGACAGTCGGCTCTTTAGGCGTACGCAAGACTTGAGTCGCGCTGCCGTGGGCGACTGCCCCGACCGCGGCGAACCCGGCAACGGCACCGCCGAGGAATAGCAGTGCTTCGAAAGCGGAGGGGACTCCGCGGGCGTGCGTCGTGATCGCCCCCGACGTCCAGATCGTGAGCGTGTAGCCATACGGAGCGGCGCTCGTTGCGACCGCCGCCTGAAGGTGGGCTCGATAGCGTCCCGACACTTGCGGAACAGTGCCATCGAGGGCGGACAAGGGCGGCATGTGCCCAGCCGAGAGGCGAGAAGGGACCGCCGCCCGTCCCGCTAGGCGCCAGCAAGCGCTCGCGCGAGCTCCTCCCGCTGGCGCTCCGAAAGGCCTCCGATCGTCTTCAAGGGCGAGATGCGACACCGTTTGAGTAGGCGGTTGACACGTACCTGCCCATACCCCGGCACGGCGAGGAGGATCTGCGACAGCCTCGCGGTCAGCAGAAACTCGGGTGGACTGATCACCAGCCTGGCAATGCTTCTCCCACCCGAACGGAGCTCCCGCTTGATCTCGGCACGCTGTCGGCGCACCTCGTTGGCACGCTTCAGCGCCTCCAGGCGCTGCAACGGCGGTCTCCTCTCCTGGGTCCCTGCCATCTCACCGATCTTAGGTTCCTTCCATCCGGATGCCTATTTTGCCCCGCCGCCGGACTCGGCTTCGACGACGGCTTGAGCGATGCCGCGGGGGCGCCCGGCGCGAACCCAGAACCGATAGAGCATGAAGGCGATGAACGATGCGGCGAACATCGAGGCGATCGGGTCTCCGCGGGAGAGGTTGACAACCAGCGTGAAGGCGACGAGCAGCGCGCCGAGCAGGCTGATCGCCATCGAGGCAAAGCGGCGCTCTGCGCGATCGAACTTGGCCATTGCCACCTGCCCGACGAGGAAGCTCATGAAGACCGAGACCGCATAGAAGAGCACGAGCGCCTGATCGTTGGCACCGGCGGCGAGCACGACGATTGCGGAGATGAGCAGAAACGCCAGCACCGCCCAGTAGGGGGTGTGGTGGCGGTTGGTGGAGCCCAGGTGTGGATGAAGGATTCCCGTCGTCTGCCCGCCGACGTGGGTGCGGCGCGCGAGGACTTTGAGCAGCCCCGGACCGGCCTGAAAGGAGGAGCTCGCAGCGGCGAGCAGCAGCAGCGCGGTGAAGAGCTGAAAGAGCTTCAGGGGGATGAATGCTCACAGCCACCCTCTTTCTGTGGCGTGTCTGGTTCTAGCCTCCGCTTCAGCCGGCCAAGCAAAACTCAGCTGCGACGGCAAGCCGGCGACCATCGTTCAGGCGATGGAGTCGGGCGGGGCTATCCCTCGCTTGGCAGCGATCGCGCATAGGCGCCCTCACGGTCAAAGTCTTGTCCTTCGTAGTCAGGTGTGCTCATACGGACGTGAGCGCATCCGGCAACTCGGTCCGACGAGCGATGTCCAGCTTTTGGAAGACGTGCCGAAGGTGAGTCTCGACGGTCTTCGCGGTGACGGTCAAGGCCTGGGCGATCTCGCGGTTGGTCATGCCCTCGGCGGCCATGCGGGCGATTCGCAGCTCACTCGGAGTCAGCGATTCGACCCCGCTGATGACCGCCTTGCGCGGCCGCGCTCCGGTCGCGGCCAGCTCGGTGCGAGCTCGCTCTTCGAGCGGCGTCGCCCCGCAGCGGTGAGCGAGGTCGAGCGCCTCGCGCAGCGGCTCGCGCGACTCACGTCGCCGGTTGGCACGGCGCAGCGCGGCACCGAGGTCGGCGAGCGCGTAGGCGCGCTGCAGGCGCGCTCTGGTGGTGGCGAGGAGGTCCGCAGCCTCGCGCAGCAGCTCGATTCCCTCCACGCCTTCAGCGATCGCACCTTGGACGCGCATCGCGATCCCGAGCCCACGTGGACCACCGGCCTCGCGAGCAAGCTCGACCGCTTCCGCAGCGAGCTCCCGGGCCTCCTTCGAATTGCCCAAGGCGCTTTCGCAGAGCGCGAGCCCGGTGCGCCAGCCGAGCACCTCCGGGTTGGCGTAGGGAAGGAACCGCACACGCTCGGCGGTGGCGAGGAAGTCATGTCTGGCCTCGGCCGAGCGGCCCGTGGCGAGTCGCAGCTCGCCACGGGCGTAGAGAAGCAGCGCGCCGGGGATGCCGCCGGGCAATTCCCGGTCTCGCCAGATTTCGTCCAGCAGCTCTTCGGCCCTGACGAGCTCGCCGCGAGCGATGAGCGTTCTCACCGCCGCTCCGAGCCAGCTCGAGAGCGCGACGGAGAACCCGAACTGCCCCGACACGCGAAGGGCGATCTCGACCTCGGCCTGTGCGTCGCGAAGCTCACCGTCGAGCAGATGGCAGTAGCAGCGGATCCCGTGGCTGCCCGAGATGCCGAGCACCGTTCCCCGCCGCTTCGCGATCTCGACCACGTCCTTGAAGTAATCCCCGACCGCATCGCCACGGTCGGTCAGGACCAGCGTGACGAGCGCCGCCGTCGGGTTGAGGCCGACCGCCCAGTCGGCCTCGAGCCAAGCGGCCTCGGCAAGCGTGGCTTCGGCCGTCTCCCGGGCCCCCTCGACCGAGCGCAGGCCGAACGCAGAGAGGAGGGAGGACATCGCCATGATCGTTCGACCTTCCGGCGTACGGACGTCGAACGTCTCCCCGGGCGCGGGCAAGGCACCCTCGGGCACATCCGCGTGTCCCCAGAGAACCACCATGAGCAGCGAGCCACGCAGCTTGACGCCGGGTTTGCTGCACGGATCCGCGACCTCCGCGAGCGACTCCTTCATCATCGCCACGGCCTCTTCGCTGCGCCAGCGCACAGCGAAGGAGAGGGCGAGATCAGCCGCGATCTCGGCGCGCTCCGCGGGATCTGAGAGGGCCGACCGAACGGCGCGCAGGACCTCGACCCCCTCCGCGTCGTTCGCTCGCAGTAGCGCCATTCCCAGCTCTCGGCTCGTCGCCAGTCGCTCCTTCCTTGGCGGTGGCTCGCGCAGCGCCCGCCGCAGGTAGCGCACGGCCGCATCGGCGGCGGCGCGGTCCAATGCCGCAGCCGCCGCCGCGCGCAGCTCCCCGGACGCCCACTCGTCGCCGCTCGGCTCCGCGAGCATGAGCTGGGCGGCGACCGTGTCGGGGTCCGCGCCGTCCTCGGCGAGCAAGCGAGCCGCACGAGCGTGCGCGATGGCGCGCTGGGGCTCAGGCATATCGCTGAGGACCGCGGCCCTGACGAGGGGATGAACGAAGGCGAGGGGGCGGGAGTCGGTGAGAAGCCGAGCCGCGACAAGTCGAGCGCACGCACCAGCCGCCTGCTCGATTGTCAGCTCGGCGAGCGCCGCTATCAGGCGAACCTCGGCATTCGGCTCGAGCACGGCGATGGCCTGGGCGACCTCGACCGAGCTCGATCCAAGCTGCCCGAGGCGGGTGAGGATCGCGCGCGACACCCCGATCGCCGCGACCCGCGTCAGTCGCTCTGCGCTCTCATCGCCGGGATCGGTTCCATCGGCACCCAGAGCACGGAGCAGCTCGACCAGCAAGAACGGATTGCCCCTCGTGGCGTCGCGGCAGGCCTCGGTGAACCGCTCGCTCGGTTGCCGTCCGAGCTCCCCGACGACCAGGGTCGCCGAGGCCTCCCGGGAGAGAGGCGGGGGGACGATCAGCTCGCATTGGGGCTCGCGGCGCAGCGCGCCGAGCAGCTCGGTGTGCTCGCCTCGCTCTCCGCTCCGAACGGCTAGCGCCAGGGCGATGGGAAGATCGCCGAGCCGGCGGGCGAGGTAGGCCAGGGCGCGAAGGGAGACGACGTCCGCCCATTGGGCGTCGTCGACGAGCAGCACCAACGGCGCCGATTCGGCAAGGTCGGCGAGGAGCCAGTAGAGGCCGTGCTGGATGCTGAAGGGATCGCGCCCGTCACCCGAGGCGGCCTCGGGTTCGAAGACCGGGGCGGCGAGGATCGCGCTACCACTGAGCAGCTCGGCGCGGCGAGCCTCGTCGGCGAGGATCGGCTCGAGGAGCTGGCGCACCACGCCATAGGGGAAGTCGCGCTCATACTCGCCGCCGCCGGCCCGCAACAAGAGCAGCTCCCTCTCGGCGGCGAGGTTTGCGGCGGCAGCCAGCAGGGTGGTCTTCCCCGCTCCCGCCTCCCCCTCGATCAGCAGCAGGCGGCCACTGCCGTTCCGCGCCGCGTCGAGGATCGCCTCGATCGTCGCGAGCTCGTCCTCTCTCTCCAGCAGTCCGGTGGTCGCCGGCATCTCGCCCGCCGACGATCGTACGCCGCTAGGGCCGCTCAACCAACCGGGGCGGCGCTCTCCAGGGTCGGCGTCACGGCGAGCGTCAGCGCCACCCCCACCGCCCAGGGCGCCTCCTCGGAGGGGCTGCCAACCTCGTCCAGCAGCTCGGCGAGCAAGGACTTGGAGCCGTCCCCGCCGATCGCCAGCCGGGTGAGCTCCAGCAACTGGCTGGCATCGCCACCGCCGATCATGCAGCCGCCGGTGGCGGCGAGCAGAGTGGCGACGCGGGCCTCGGACGGCGTCAGCACGACGGCCGGCGGGCCGGGCGCGGGTCCGGGATCGATTGCCCCCTCCGCGGCCAGCAGGTTCTCGAGCTGAGCGCCGAAGATCAACGCGATCGCCTCGGGGGAGAGCCCGGTGAAGCGGGCGCAGCGCAGGGCGATCGCCAGCACCACCCCGAGGTCCATGTAGGGCTCGTCGCTGCCGAAGAGGATCTGGCCGGGGGGGATGAGCGCGAACAGGGCCAGCAAGTCGGCCGGGTTCCACCACGAGGTGTCGAAGAGCAGGTTGGGGTGGTCCGCGGCGACCTCTGCCAGCCAGGATAGGTCGGAGACCCCGGCGTGGGCAAGGACGATCGGGCAGTCGCGGTGGCGTTCGGCGAGCCTGATGATCGTCTCGCCGAAGGAGCCGACCCCCACCCCAGCGTGGATCAGCACCGGAACCCGCGCTTCCGCCGCGACGCCGGCGATCGCCTCGACGCCGGGATGATCGAGCCTGAAGTCCTCGGCGCGCGGGTGCAGCTTGAATCCCCTGGCGCCGCTGGCCAGCGCCTCGGCGGCGTCCTGTGCGGAGGCTACCCGGGGGTCGAGGCGGGCGAAGGGCACCAGGCGATCCGGGTGGCGCTCACACTCCTCGACTACCCGCTGGTTCTCGGCTGCGTATCCGCTCGTTACGCAGAGCGGGAAGATCACCGAGCGGCCGTCGATGGCCTCGAGGTCGGCGACGTGCTCCTCGCAGGTGCGCGCCGTGCCGTCAACGTCGACGCCGGTGTGGGCGTGGACGTCGAACGGCCGGATGCCGTCGAGCGCGGCGTGCTCCGCCTCGATGACGGTGTGAAGGCTCAACGCCGTGATGCGGGTCGCCGGGCACCGCGCCGAGCCGCTTCCGCGTCGCCGGCCAGCTCGCGGCGGATCCATTCGTCGCATCCCGGCGGGTAGAGGAGCGCCATCTGCGAGGCGATGGATAGAGCGCCGGCCAGCTCCATGCCGGCGCCGCCCAGACGTGGGCGCTTTTTCTTCGAGCGCAAAAGTCTCATAGCGCCGATCGTCGCTCGTCGAGGCGCCCTTCGCATCAGGGAGCGACCCTGAACTTTCAACTGAGCTGAGGAGAAAGAGTAGGGAGCCCCCCACTGCGAGGGGGAGGCAAGCGCCGGAGAATCGCTACGCACCGGAATAGGCGCCCTGGGCGCTCTGCGAGGAGGAGAACCATGGATTTGACCACGACGATGGGAGAGATCGGGCGTCAAGTCGGGGCCGGGATCCTGGCGAGATCGCCGCTCCGGGACGCTGGCTTCGACGCGGCGCGGGTGGAGCGCACCCTGCAGCATGTGTCCGACCCCGACCGCGTCATCGTGCAGATGGTCCGCGTGACCCGCCCCGGTGGCATCGTGCTCACCTGCGAGCCCGACTGGGCGACCGTTGCTCTGAGCGCTGGGCGCCAGGATCTCGTCGATGCGATTCGAGCGGGCTGCCGAGGACGCGATCTGCCATCCCCGCCTGGGTCGAGCTCTGCCGACGATGCTCCTCGATGCCGGCCTCGCCGAGGTCGAGGTGGGGCGGAGGCGGTCGTTGTCCGCGACTTCGACACGTTCAACGCTCTTGCCGACCTGCCTGCGCTCACGGCTCAGGTTGCCGAGAGCGGTGCGGCTGGTCCGGCCGAACTCAAGGATTTGGTTGCCGAACTCGAACGCGATGCCGCAGGAGGAAGACCTGCTCGGAGCGATGACGCTGGTCACGGCGTGGGGGATCGTCGCCTAGCATCGCCGTTGACGATGAAGGAAGCACCGCTCGTCGAGCGCGGAGATGAGCTCGTCAGGTCCAGCGCTTCGGCTATCTCTCATTCCCCGCGTCCTTCCCTCCAAAACCGCACAAGCAGTTGGTCGCGAGGCGGACGTCGATGAGATCAACCAGCGCCTCAAGGAGGACGGGTTCGACGTCGAAGCGCCCAGCCGACAGCACCGCGCTTGGGCGTTCTCCTTCCAGGCGCCCGGGGGCTTCAAGGTCGTGGTGCGCTGCTGAGTGGTGTTACTGCCTGAGTTTCGGCCGTCACCTACAGCTCCCCACGACTATTGCCGACAAAAGATTTATGAGGTCTCGCTCGTGGCTGATTAGGAACGGCTCAGACCGCGAGCGAATGCTCGACATGGACCGGCGGCTGCGGCCGGTGCGGCTGCGAACCTTCGCGGTGCTGGCGGCAGCCCTGCTCGCCTCCGGGCCTTCGGTCGGCTGGTGGACGATAGGCCCGCTGCTGGTTGCCGCCGCCGTATTCCGAGTGGCCGACACCCGGATCGAGGGCACCGCTCGACCCGAGTATTGGATGTTCGCGGCGTGGGCCGGCGCGGAGGCGATCATCGCCGTCAGCCTCGCCTTGACCGGCAGCTCGGCGGTGTCGATGCTGGCCATGCTGTCGATCCCGATCGTGACGCTGAGCGCGCGCTTCTCCTCACGCGGCATCCTGATCGGGGTGGCGATCGCGCTTGGCCTGATGGTTGCGGTCGCACTTGGGACGAATGCCGACGCGATCGCCCAGAACCCGCCACTGCTAATCGCCCCGCTGGCCGTCGTGGTTTCGGTCGCAATGCTCTCAGTGGCGCTCATGCATTCCGATGTCGAGCACCGCAGCAAGGCGGTGCTCGACCAGCTCACCGGGCTGCTCAACCGCAGCGCGCTCGAAGCCCGCGCCAACGAGCTTGAGCAGCAATCAGCGATCACCGGAGAGTCGGTCGCGCTGATCGTCGCCGACCTCGACGGCTTCAAGCGGGTCAACGACTCATACGGGCACGCGAGCGGCGACGCGGTATTGAAGGAGGTGGCCTACCTGGTGCGAAAGCGTCTGCGCGCCTTTGACCTCGCCTACAGGCTCGGCGGCGATGAGCTCCTGATCCTCGTGCCCGGCGCCGATCTCGACGTTGGCGAGGCGGTGGCAGAGAGCCTTCACGCGACGATCAGCTCCGAGGCGCTTGGCGGTGGGGTGCGGGTGAGCATGAGTTGTGGCGTCAGCGCCTCGCGGCGTGGCGAAGCCTTCGACTTCGACACGGTCTTTCGCAGTGCCGACGCGGCGCTGTATGAGGCCAAGCGTTGCGGCGGCGACCGAGTGTGCAGCGACGCGCCACCGGCGATGGTGGCGAGTTAGGCCGATCGTTGCTGGCGAAGGGTGAGACATGAGGGTCGAACTCCTCTACTTCGATGGCTGCCCGAGCTATGAGGCGTTGCTTCCCGAGTTGCGGGCGCTGCTCGCCAATGAAGGGATCGAGGACGAGATCGAGCTACGCCGGGTCGAGACCGTCAAAGACGCCGAGCGCGAGCGCTTCCTCGGTTCACCCACGGTACGTATCAACGGCGAGGAGGTCGATCCCGGCGCCCATGAGCGCGAGGACTTCGGCCTCAAGTGCCGCCTCTACCGCGGTGGGGACGGCGTATCGAAGACTCCGCCGCAGCCTTGGATCAGGGCGGCGCAGGGCCGAGCCCGTTGACCTAGACCCATCGCCGCGGCTAAGGTTTCGGGCGTGCCTGGTTGACGTTAGAGAGCCCTCACGGCCTTCACCCTCGGCGGCGCACGATCTCACCGCCAGTGTTGTTCTGCGCTCGTTACGACGCGCATCGGCCCGCAGTGGCTCGGCGGCGGTGCGCGAGCCCCGCCTTTGCGGGCTATCGCGAACGCCCGTCCGCGGTCCAGCTCGTAGGACGAGCTGGACCCGAGCGAGAATCCCTTTCACGAGGAGGTAGCTATGAGCACTGTGTTGATCGAGAAGGCACGCAGCGGTCTGGAGGCATGGCAGCGGGGCGACGTAGAGGCACTGGCGCCACTGCTCCACCCCGAGGTCGAGTTGACCTGGTGGGAACCGGGTGAGTGGGACTGCCACGGCCGCGAGGCCGTGCTGTCGCTGCTGCGCGAGCGGGCCGGCGAAGGAGCAGGGACAGCCGAGATCGAGCTGATCGAGGCTGGCGAGGACGCGATCGTGACCTGCCGGGTCGAGATGGTTCCCGATGGACCGGCGGCGGGCTCGCGGCCGGCGACGCTGATCGTCTTCCGCGACGGCCTGGCGGTCACGATGCGCCAGTTCCGCGGTCGCGAGGAGGCGTTGGCGGCGGCTTGATGAGCGAGCTGCCCCAGAGCACCGCGGAGAAGCTGCGGGCGGCGTTCGGGGAGGGGATGAGGACCTCTTCGCCTCGCTCCTCGACCCCGCGGTGCGCTGGGGCGGCGAGGAGGACGCCGGAGAGAGCTGCCACAGCCGGGAGGAGGTGATTGCCGGTATGGCCAACTCAGGGTGGGCGCGGGCGTCCGGGCTCGTGTCAGGTGGGCGATCATCCAGAGGATGCTGCTAATCGCCGCGGTCACCGTGAAGGAGGGTGTCGAGGCGTTGCGAGGGCGAGTGCTGCGTCAGCTCAAAGCGGGAAGCGCAGTGCCTCGCCCTCCTCCAGTTCCCGAATGCCTTCGGGCGTGCGGAGGCTCGGGCGCCCGGAGAGAACGATCACCAGCTCCTCGTCGGAGTAGTGGAAGTGGTACGGGTAGGCGGCCTCGCCGGGCGGGACCTCCCAGAGGCTGGCGCCGATCAGCTCGGTGCCGAGTTCGTAGCCGACGGGGGCGCGCCGCGAGCGAAAACCCTCCGGGCGCTCTCCGTCCTCGAAAGTGGGCCTGAAGATGTTTGGCATCGCGGTCAGTCTATGAAGCCGCGATCTGCCGCTGCCGGTTCCTTCGTGGCAAGCCCCTAGCCACCCTGAGCCCTGAGCCAAGAGATGACGCTCGTGGCTTGGGTTACATAATCCTAAGAACTGGGTAAGCGCTCCGAGTAGTCGGAGCCGAATGCTCGAAACCGGCTCCACGGAAGCGTTTGGAGGTCCGGTGAGCGACGTAGCGGCGACGAATGGGGGGTCCACTTTGGTCGCTCAACACCCTGTTGTAGTGATGGACCTAACTCGCGCTTCCACGATCGACCCCGAGGATGCTTCCGGGCTCTTGCGGAGCTTCGTCCAAGGAGAGCGGGCCCGCGCACTGCGGGTCCAGCTCGCGGCGCAGCATCCCGAGGCCGCCAACGAGGAAGTCGAGGATGCCGTGCAGTACGCCTGCAAGAGCTTCCTGGATGAAGCGGAGGGGATGGCCGACCCCGGCCAGGTCTATACGTGGATTCGAACCGCGGCGCACCGGGCGCTCAATCGGATGGCGCAGCGTCGGGAGCGCGAGCCCACGGTCGACTTGCTGAAGAGCAGCTTTGACGAGAGCGCCTCCGAGGACCCGATGCCCGAGGAGGAGCTGATCGCCCGGGAGGACAAAGGCGAGATCGCGACTCTGGTCCACGAGGTCATCGGCAGTCTGCCGCAACGCCATCGCCAGGTGCTCGCGCTTCACGCCGCCGGACTCAAGCGCCCCGAGATCGCGTCACGCTTGGGGGTGACCGAGCGAGCGGTGAAGCGGGATCTCATTGAGGGCATGGACAAGGCGCGGGCCGCCATCGCCGCCAAGGCCGGGGGTGGCTGCTTGTGGGGGGAACCCCTCGTCTCGCGCTTCGCCTACGGGCTCGCGACCTCGGCGGAGTCAGTGCAGGCGCGGCTGCACATGAAGAGCTGCCATCGCTGCGAGGTCTTGTGGGAGAGGCTGGATGCTTGGCGGGAGAAGGCTGCCGTGCTCCTGCCCGTCTCGCCCGCTATAGAACAGGCGAGTCCGGGCTTGCTCGGGCGCTTGGCGCACCGCGCGGCGGACGGGGTCTCCTCGGTCAAGCAGCAGGTGCTCGGCGGCGCCGCTCAGGCAAAGCAGCAGGCGGCAGCCACCTACTACCGGGCAGTTGACCCGACGCCGCTCGCCGCCGCGCGTCCCGGCACCGTGGCCGCAGTGCTCGCAAGCTGCGTAACGATCGGAGGTGGTGCCGCCACCTACTGCGCCAACCAGGGCGTAGATCCGATCGGCGCCGCCACTGGCCTGATCGCGGGTACGCAGGAAACCGAACCGAAGCAGAGCCCGCCCCCGCCCGAAGCGACGACGGTCGTGCCCCCTGCGCCTACTCCGGTAACCGAAGAACCGGCCACGACGGAAGCTACGCCTCCCCCGGCCGAAGCCGAACAAAAGTCGCAGGCCGAACCGCCTCCGCCGCCTCCCGAACAGACCTTCGAACCCTCCTCGCCTGACTACCCGGCCACCGAATCCTCGGCCGAATACCAGGCGCCCGAATCGGCGTCAGCCGAAAGCGCCCGGCCAGCCCCGGTTCCGGCCGGTGAAGCCCCGCAGTTCGGAGGGCCGTGATGGCAGCAGTCGCGAGATCCGCTCGATTGCCCTGGCGGTGGCCGGCTACGATCGCGGTGCTCCTTGCAAGCGCCCTCGCGATGGCTAGCCCCAGCCCGGCGAGGGCGGGCGAATTCACGATCCTCGCCTGCCAAGCCGATGCCGGCGCATTCGCCAGCACCGCCTTTGAAAACCTCGCAACGCGAGGTATGCGCTGGCGGCGTGCCTGCAATCCGCTTGGCCCCGGGCTGCGAGGACTCGTCACCGCCAACGTCGTTCAAAGCGGCCACGTCGCTCCGGGGGCGCAGTCGGCCTTCGTCCTCAACGCGCCTGCCGGGACCGCGTTCTCGCGGCTGCGCTGGTCCGGTCACGCTCAGCGCCGGGACTGCCGCTACGCCCTGCAGCTTTACGCCGTGCGCCCAGACGGCTCCGACGCGACGGTCAAGAACGTGCGCGCGGACCGCAACTGCCCGTCGTCTCAAGCTGCGCAGGCTTCGAGTTGGCCCCGGCCGCGCGCCTACGACCTGGGCGGGGCGACCAAGATCGTCCAGCGGGTCGTTTGCGTCGGCGCCGCCTCGGCCCAGTTCTGCTCCGGTCGCGGCCTCAACTACATGCAGACCTTCACCGCCGAAGCGACGGTCGTCGATGACTCGGGTCCGTCGGTGGCGATCGTTCCCGACACTCCACTCGCTCGCGGCGAATGGGTCCGGGGTAAGCAGGGGCTCGACTACGAAGCCACAGATAACGTCGGCATAAGAGAAGCGACCGCCTACCTCGCCAACACGAGTGATGGCTCGGACCATCGCGGCTGCGACTACTCACAGCGAATTCCCTGCCCGAACGGATCGGGGCAGATCGCCGTTGTCGAAACCGAACGAATCCCGGACGGCAGTCAACAACTGCACGTCTCGGCGCAGGACGCTGCGGGCAACGGCGGCGAATCGGCGCCGGTCACGGCGCGGGTCGACAACACCCCACCTGGCACCACCCAGGTGGGTGTCGAAGGCGGAGAAGCCTGGCGCAATCGCAACGACTTCGGCATTGTCTGGCAGAACGCTCCCGAACCGGATCGTGCGCCGATCGCTGCCGCGCACTACCGCATCTGTCGCGCCGGCAGCAGCGAATGCGTGAGCGACGGCCGGAGTGGTTCGTCGATCTCGCGGCTCGAAGGCTTGCAGGTGCCATCGCCCGGCGAATGGGAACTGCGGCTTTGGCGAGAAGACGCGGCCGGCAACCAGCAGCCCGAAAACGCCTCGGTGCCGGTCAAGCTGCGCTTCGACCCCGAACCCCCGAAGCTCGGCTTCGAAGCACCCTCGGCCGCCGATCCGACGCGGGTCTCGGTACAGGTGACCGATCCGATCTCCGGCCTCGGCGGAGGCGAAATAGAGATCAGCCGCGTGGGTTCGGGGGTCTGGGAGGCGCTTCCGACGTCCCAGGAAAACAGCCATCTCGTCACTCGCATCGACGACGCGACGCTCTCGCCCGGCGAATACGAAATGCGCGCGAGCGCTCACGATCAGGCCGACAACCTGGCGAGCACCACCCAGCGACTCGACGGGCAGCCGATGAGGCTGAAGTTGCCGTTGCGGATCGCTTCCTCGCTGCGCGCCGGGGTGGTCAGGAAAAAGCACGTGCGGCGAACGGTCCACCACGGGGGGAAGCCCCACAAGGTGACGCGCACGATCACCGTCCTCAAGCAGCGAGCGAGGGTCGGCTTCGATCATCAAGTCCGCTTCGCCGGGGTGCTCCTCGACCGCGCCGGCACCCCGCTCGCCGGAGCTGCGGTCCAGGTCTACTCGCGCCCACACGAAGGCGAAGAAGCGCTCATGAAGACGCTCACGACCGGCACCCACGGGCACTTCGCCTACGCGGTGGACGCCCGGGCCTCGCAAGCGCTCCGCTTCGCCTACCCCGGCGCCGCGACCAGGCTGCCGGCCGAAGCCAAGGTCGTCCTGCTCGTCTCCGGGCGCTCGACCTTCGCGGTGAATCG
This sequence comes from Solirubrobacterales bacterium, assembly GCA_036269215.1. Taxonomy (GTDB): domain Bacteria; phylum Actinomycetota; class Thermoleophilia; order Solirubrobacterales; family 70-9; genus VRUE01. The sequence goes on along the minus strand of DATASN010000055.1, from coordinate 6,335 downwards.
AACCGAGATCCTGAACGGCCAGTCCGTGGTCTTCAGCGGCCGCGTCCTGGGTCGGCCACTGCCGGCGACGGGAAAGCTGGTCGAGATGCAGGTGCGCCTACCCGGCGAATGGGAGACGTTCCGCACCGTTCGCAGCGCGCCCGATGGCCGCTGGCGCATCCACTACCAGTTCCGGCGAACCTGCGGCGCGCAGAGTTTCCACCTACGCCTCCGCCTCCCAGCCGAGGCTGGCTACGGACTTTCGTCCGGGACGAGTCGAATCTTGATGATCCGAGTGAGGGGACGGCCATGCTTCACGGGGTAGCAATGACCCGCAAGCCCGAGGAGGAACCGGAATGCTGAAAGCGCTGCGCGATCGACTCACCTACGCCAACGTCACCGCGACGCTGGCCCTGTTCGTCGCCCTGGGCGGCAGCTCCTACGCGGCGCTGAAGATCTCCGGCAGGGAGATCAAGGCGCACACGATCACCGGCAAGAACATCAAGCGGAACGCCCTGGGGCGCCGGCAGATCAAGGAGTCGAACCTGAGCGCAGTGCCTCGCGCGCTCAACGCGGCTCGCCTCGGCGGCCAGCCCGCCGAACGCTTTCTGGTCCGCTGCCCGCAGGGGACGATTCCGGTTGCCGGCGTCTGCATCGAAACCCAGGCTCGCCCGCCGGCTCCATATGGCAGCGCGGTCGAAGAATGTGCCAGGACCGACAACCAATCGGCAGCGGGGCGCAGGCTTCCCACCCACAATGAGCTGAAGGCCGCCCTTCCCTACGACCAGATTCAGCTCGCGTCCGGCGGGGAGCTGACGAGTGAAGTGTCGGCCTCGAGCAGCGAACCCGGCCGCGTCACCGACCTCTACATCACTGACGAAAGCGGCGCGGTCGGACTCACCCCCGACACCGCCGCCGGAGCGAAGTCCTACCGCTGCGTTGCACCCCCACTCAATTGAGGCCCAGGATCGACAAGCGAGGAGGAATCCGGTGCCCTGGTTCCATGAGTTGCTGACGTCCATATCTTGCTATCACCCGCGCTCGCGACCGAGGCTGGCGATCAGGGCCATCGCCGCGGCGCTGAGCGTCGTCTTGGTCTTCGGTGCCGTCACGCCTGGCTTCGCATTTGCCAGCGAAGCCGATAGCGAACAGGAAGGCTCGGCGCCGCCGGGCGCTCTGCCCGGCCTCGAAGAAGGCGCGGAAATCGAAACCGCCGAAGAAACTGTGCTGGAAGAACCTTCAGTTCCCGGCGCGACGACCGGCGGCGAAGAAGGCGCGCCGCTCGAAACCGAACCGCCCCAGGAAACCGAACCGCCGCCTCCTCCACCAGAAGCTCCTGCTGCCGTCGCTCCGGTCTCCGAAGAACCGCCGCCGGGGCCCGACTACAGCCCGGCCGCCGAACCGGCCACCGGGGCAGCGCCCGCGGTGCCGGTCGAAAACGAGCCCCTGCCCGCTCCTGAAACCCCACAGCCGGCGCCGCTGGCTCAGCCGGAAGCTGAAGCCGAACAGGCTGCGCCAGAAGCGCCTCCGCCCGTGAGTCCCCCCGAAGCGCCGGAACCCACGGCGGCCCAGCCGCCCGCGGTGCCGATTGGGAGCGGCGAGGCAGCTGGGAGCCTCGCCGGGCAGTCGGTCCACGTTGTCAAAGCCGGAGAGTGCCTGTGGTCGATCGCCGAAGCTCTGCTTCCCTCCGGCGCCGACAACGCCGAAATCGAAACCGAGGTGCAGCGCCTCTGGAGGCTCAACGCCGGCCGGATCGGCACCGGCGATCCGAGCCTGGTGTACGCGGGGACCGAGCTCAGGCTCCGATAGGCATCTGACGGCAAGCCCTCGCGGCGGGCTGCCTACACACCTTCCTCCGGCCCCTCTTCGGGGCCGGAGCGCTTTCGGCTGCCGGTTTCGGGGGCTTCAAGAAACCTGACACTTTTGGGGGGTCCACTTTTGCTCCTCAACACCCTGTTAGACAGAGTGAAAATGAGCAAGGGCGCTGAGCGACAAGCATCACGGCACACCGAGCGCCAGCCGCTATCCGATCAGACGATCGAGGCGATCGCGGCCTGGCTGCGAGTGATCTCCGAGCCGACCCGAATTCGGCTCATGGAGCTCCTGAACAGGGGTGGGGCAAGCGTGCAGGGCCTGGCCTCGCAGCTTGGAATGACGTACTACAACGTCTCAAAGCACCTGAGCGTCCTCCACCAGGCCGGAATCGTCAGCCGCCGCACGGAGGACCGCCGCCTTCACTACGAGCTGGTCGATTGGTCCGGCTGGTGGATGGTCGAGCAGGCGGCCCTCAGCGTCACCGCGCAGGCCGAAGAGGCCAGCGGCAAGAGCCGACTTTAACTGCGTAGTTGAAGCCACTTTCCTCGCTCCCCTCCCTGTTGTGGTGAGTCAGTCAACAGGGCTGACCACCAAATCGACACGGAGGTGGTCTGTAAGTGGCAACTGGAGTCGGTACTCGGATCGGAAGGCGCAACGGTGAGGGCCGCACGGTACGCGTGGCGCTTCGGACGGCAGGGCGGGCGGCGCTGTGGGCGCTGGTCGGACTCCTGCTCCTTCGCGGCGCCGCGTCCGTCCTCGCCGACCCTCAGCAGAGCGACCGGGCGACGGTCTCCCCGAGCGCGGTCCTCGATCCGACTACCGGCTCCTTCGCCGTTCGCTTCGCCCGCGCTTACCTCGGCGGCGCCTCGCCACAGGAGCTGGCGCCGCTCCTAGCCTCGGGCGTGACGATGCCCTCCGCGGGTACGAGCGCCAGCGGGGTTGAAATCCAGCAGGCCGAGGTCGCCGGCAGCGAAGCGGCTGGCGACGGGCAGGCGATCGTCACGGTCGCCTGCGAGCTGGCCGACGCTCGCACGATCTTCCTCGCCGTCCCGACCGTCCGCGAAGGCGCGGACGGGGTGGCGGCAGCGGGGGCGCCCGCGGTGGTCGCCGGGCCGGCCGGAGTCGGGGAAGACGTCGCTTCTCCCCGACCTATCGCCGGCCCGGAGGCCGCCGCCATCGGCGAGCTGGTGCGGCGCTTCCTGCCCACCTACCTCTCGGCGTCTGAACCCGCCGATCTCTCCTACCTGCTGGCGCCGGGAGCGGTGGTCGTGCCGCCCGGCAACGGCCTGCGGCTTCTCGGAGTCACCGCCGTCAAGCAGATCGGCGACGAAGAAGGTTCGCGGCGCACGGTGCTCGCCACCGCGCGGGTGCGCGACCCGTTGAGCGGCGCGAGCTTCGGGCTCGCCTACCGGCTCGACGTGGTCCGGCACGGCCGCTGGTACATCGAGCGCGTCGAGGGGGCGCTGTCGTGAAGCGCCGCTTCGGAGTCGCCCTCCTCCTCGCGCTCGCCGCCGCCGTCCTGCTGCTGGCTCCGGCCGCCGCCCTCGCCGCGAGCGGCAACGACGTCGGCCACAACATCGGCTCGACGCTGCGCCACTACGCGGGCGAGGTCTATGGCGGCATCCTGGCGATCGTCGGGCTGGTCTTCCTGCTCAACCGGAAGTTCACCGACCTGGCGGTCTTCTTCGTCGCCGCAGTGCTGGTCGGCTGGCTCGTCTTCAGCCCCGATCAGGTCGCCGAAGCAGCACGGGCAATCGGACAGCGGATCTTGCCGTGAGCGAGAGCTTCGAGCCGATTCGCTCCTACCAGCGCATCTTTCGCCCGGAGCGGCGGATCTACCAGATCGAGGGCCGCTCGCTGCCGATCCCCGGCGGGGTGCCGCTGCGCTGGCTGGCCTACGCCACCGGCGCGCTGCTGGCCGTAATCGTCCTCAGCGCGGGCTCGGCGACGGTGATGCTCGGCACCGCTGCGGTCGCGGCCGTCGTTGGCTTCGGCATCGGCGGTCGCGAGGCCGCCGCAATCGCCGCGCTAGGCGCTCTGGCGGCGACGTGGCTCAGCGGCCTGGCGCTCGGCCTGCTCGACTGGCCGCTGAAGCTGGTCGTGATTCCGGCTGCGGTCGCAACGCTGGGGACGCAGGCAACGCCGGATGGCCGCCGCACCGACCGCTTCGCCGTTTCCTGGCTGTCTTTGCGGCTGGCGCCGTTGCGTCGCTCGCTCGGCCGTGCCATGCCGCTCGCAGGCCTCGCGCATCGTCTCGGCGGCCGTCTGTGGGTGGAGCCCGACGAGCGCACCCCGCTCCTGCGCCGCGCGCGGGTACGCGGCCCCGCAGTCGTCTTCTTCTCCGCGCCGCTCTCGGTACGCCGGGCCGGGCGGCGCCGCCATCTGGCCCGCCCGCCCGCAGGACGCTCTCGCCGGGGCGAGAGCACCGCTCGGCGAGTGGTGCTCGGCAAGGGCGAGGCGCTGGAGGTGCGCCCGTGAGTCGCTTCCCGCTGCGCTACGCGCGCCGCAACATCCTGATCGGGCCAAGGGGGGAGGCGGCGGCCCTCTACCGCGCCGACACGGTCGCCTACCCATTCCTGCCCATCTCCCAGAAGTGGGCGCTGCTTCACCGCCTCGAACGCTTCGCCCACCTGGCGGGCGCCGACTTTGCGCTCTGGCGAGTGCAGCGCTCCTTCGCCGCAGAGCGCTATCCCGACGAGCTCGCCGACCTGCTCGACCCCGAGCACGGCGATCCCAAGGCCTGGCGGCGCTACCTCAAAGGCCACGAGGCGCGGCTGCGTGAGCTCGGCTCCCAGGTGCCCGAGATCTATGTCGCGATCTCGCTCTCAGAGGGTGAGGGCGGGCCGAGCGCGCTGCGCTCCTTCGGGCACCTCAGGCGCCGCGTCGAGGAGCTGGCCGGCGTCGGCGGGCCGCGACCGATCTCAGGCTCCGAGCTGGAGGCGCTGGCCGCTGTCGAGCGGCGGACCTTCGACCGCCTGAGCGGCGCGGTCGCCCTGCAGCGAGCCTCCACGCGCGAGCTTCAGTGGCTGCTTCGCCGCACGGCCTGTCGCGGGGTGGCCGAGCCGGCACTCGACCGCCACTGGGAGCCCGACGCGCTGGTGGTCGTGGCACCGGATGGCTCGGCGGCGTATGAGCCGCTGGAGCGCGACCTCTGGCGCTGCGCCAACGCGCCCGCCACCGAGGACCCCGGCCAGCCGCCCTCGCTTGTCATCGAGGCGGAGGAGAGAACTTCCTTCCAGTCCTTCTGCTGCACCGGGTCGCTGGCCGAGGAAGCCGAGTTTCCCGGCGCCGCTGAGCTGCTCTTCGAGCCGCTCGAAGGCGCCGGGTTCCCGGTCGATGCCGCGATCTACGTGCGCTGGATCGGCAACCGCGAGGCGCTAGGCCAGGTGCGGAAGCGGATCCTCGACGTCGAGCATTCCTATCGCGAGCAGCTAGAGGGCGCGAGCGGGCCGGGGGTCTTGGCCGAGGAGGACCGCGAGCTGGCCCGCGAGTACGAGGCGATCCTGCAGTCCTCGGCGCACCCGGCGATGCTGCGGGCCTCACTCTCGCTCGCGGTCGGCGCGCCCGACCGCGAGGAGCTGGAGCGGCGGGTGACCGCGCTACGCGAGCGCTTCGGCGAGGTCGCCCTGCACCGTCCCCGCGGCTTGCAGCACGCGCTCTTCACCGACCACCTCCCGCAGCCGGGCGGCGGCTCGGTGCCGGACTACCTGCAGCAGATGACGGTCGAGCAGTTCGGCGCGATGGTCGCCACCGCCAGCACCGAGGTCGGCTCCCCAGACGGCATCTACATCGGCCACACGCCCCAAGGCCGGCCGGTCCGCTACGACCCGACCGAGGCCTCGCAGACCGCGCGGCCTTCGGGCGTCCTGCTCGCCGGCACGCTCGGCTCCGGCAAGACGCTCGCCGCGCAGACGATCGCCTTCGCCGCCCAGCGGCGCGGCAGCCTGGTGGTCGACTTCGACCCCAAGCCCGACCACGGACTCGACCGGGTGCCCGAGCTCGCGGGTGAGGTCGAGGTGCTGGAGCTATCCGGCGACCCCGAGCACCGCGGCAAGCTCGACCCGCTGCGGATCGGCCTGCCTGAGCTACGCGAGGAGCTGGCCTCGAGCTATCTGATCGAGCTTCTGCGCGACCCGCCGCCGGCTTGGGAGAACGCGATCGACCGGGCGGTGCGCGATGCGGTACGGGCCGGCGAGCGCAGCCTGATGTGCGTCGTCGCCCGGCTCCGCGCGAGCGAGGTCGACGCAGCGCGCGAGGCCGGCGAGGCGCTCGACGTCCTCTCTGACTTCGGACTCGCGCGGCTCGGGTTCGCACCGATCGAGGAGGCGGCGTAGGTGGCCGAGCCATCGGTCATCACGATCCGCACGCCGGGGCTGTCTTTGCCCGACCCCGGTGCCTCCCGTGAGACCTATTCGCGGCGGGAGCGAGTGTCGGTGGCGACGCTCTCCTTGGTCGCGGCACAAGCTCTGCGCCTCGTCAGCGGCAACCGCCAACGACACAAGATCGTGCTGCTGGACGAGGCGTGGTTCTTCCTCAGCTCG
>DATASN010000054.1:0-65224 GCA_036269215.1 Solirubrobacterales bacterium | reverse complement strand
CTCTACGAGAGCCACGGCTTCACCAATCGCGAAGGCAGCCCAGACGGGCCCCGCATGCTCTATTACGAGCTCGACCTCTAACTACTCTTTGAGGAAGCCGGGCACGTCGATGTCGTCGTCCGAGACCCGCAATTTGCGAATGTCGGTGTCCTCAGCCGAAATCCGCGGTTTGCTCTCGTAGCGCCGCCGCACCCGCTGCGGCGAGCGCGCCAGCAGCTCGAAGCCCTCGAAGCCGGTCGCGATCACGGTCACCCGCACCTCGTCGCGCATCGACTGGTCGACGACCGAGCCGAAGATGATGTTGGCGTTGTCGTCGGCCTCGGCCTGGACCAGCTGGGCCGCCTCGTTGACCTCGAAGAGGCCGAGGTCCTCGGGGCCGGTGATGTTGAGCAGCATCCCGGTCGCGCCCTTGATCGACTCCTCGATCAGCGGCGAGGTGATCGCCGCCTTGGCGGCGTCGAGCGCCCGCGCCTCGCCGGAGGCGGAGCCGACCCCCATCAGGGCCGAGCCGGCGTCGCGCATGATCGTGCGCACGTCGGCGAAGTCGAGGTTGATCAGGCCCGGGATCGTGATCAGGTCGGTGATGCCCTGCACGCCCTGGCGCAGGATGTCGTCGGCCTGGCGGAAGGCCTCGAGCACGCTGGTGCGCCGCTCAACCGCCTGCAGCAGCTTCTCGTTGGGGACGATGATCAGGGTGTCGACGTTGTTGCGCAGTTTCTCGATCCCTTCGAGCGCCTGCTGCATCCGCCGTTTGCCCTCGAACTCGAAGGGCTTGGTCACCGCGCCGACGGTCAGCGCGCCGATCTCTTCCTTGGCGATCTCGGCGATCACCGGTGCCGAGCCGGTGCCCGTGCCGCCACCCTCGCCCGCGGTGACGAAGACCATGTCGGCGCCCTTCAGCGCCTCCTTGATCTCGTCACGGCTCTCCGCCGCGGCACCTGCCCCGACCTCGGGGTTGCCGCCGGCGCCGAGTCCGCGGGTCAGCTCCTGGCCGATCGAGAGCTTGATGTCGGCGTCACAGGCCTGCAGCGCCTGAGCATCCGTGTTGACGGCGACGAACTCGACGCCGCGAATGCCGGCGTCGACCATGCGACTGACAGCGTTCGTGCCGCCGCCGCCGGCGCCGACCACCTTGATCACCGCGAGGTATGTGGATTCCATTCTCCCGAATCTCCAGCCGCCGAACCCGAGGGGTCAGCGTTTGAGTTGAGCCTTTGCTCCGTCCGAAGCTACAGCAATGCTTAAGGGTTCAAGGGTACGCAGCAACTACGGAAATTGCGCTCAACGTAGGGTATTGGGCGGGGTCTGTCAAACGGCCGGGCGGCATCCTGCAAGGCAATTCCCTAAAGGACTACTTGAGAGTTTTGCTAATCTAACCCTGTGGTCGAGGGTTTAGGGAATCGACGGAAGCGTATGCCCAGAGCCGCCTATCGAGGGGTGGCGCGGCGAGAGCAGGTCTACATAATCGAGCGCCGTCACTTTGGGATCCGCCAGCACCGCGGCCGCCGCCCGCCACTTGCGGGCGGCCTGGGTGGAGTCGCCGAAACGCAGTTCGACCCCCGAGGTCAGCTTGACGTCGATCCCACTTTCGCCGTAGTAGCTGCCTTCGACGTAGGGGCGAAGCGCCGGCGGAGCGGCGCCGAGGATACGGGCCTCTTCGAGCGCCGGTCCCCGCAGGCGCGGTCCTTTCGGGGGCGTTTCGAGCGGCAGCGTCGGCAGGCTGCCTTCTTCGGGCGCCGGCAGGAAGGCCAGGACCGTGCCGTCGGCGGCGACCCCCACCGCGCTCGAGCCGCTGCCGATCATCGCGACCGGATCCGAGGAAACCAGATGTGGCGCCACCGCCGAGCTCCGGGTCATGAACAGGTAGGCGGCCACGACCAGGACGACCGCCGCGACGCCGAGGAGCAGCCGGCCCCTCACAGATCCCAGCCGCTTGGCCAACTGACCTCCCCCAGGATCTGGACCTCGGGCTCCAGCGTCACGCCGAAGCGCTCGTGCACCCGGCGGCGGCCCTCGGCCATCAGCGCCAGCACGTCTGCGGTCGTCGCCATGCCCTCGTTCTCGACGAAGTTGGCGTGAACGTCCGAGAAGCGGGCGCCGCCCTGGCGCAGGCCGCGGCAGCCCGCCGCCTCGAGCAGCTGCCCGGCGCTGCGGCCCGCGGCGCGCTCGTCCTCGGGGTTCTTGAAGGTCGAGCCGAAGGTCTTGATCCCCGAGGGCTGCGCCTCGCGGCGCTTGCCCCGCATCGCCTCGAGCCGCGCCCTGATCGCGGCGGGGTCATCGGGGCTCAGCCTGAGCGAGGCTCGCGCGACGACCTCGCCGGAGCCGAGGTTGGAGCTGCGGTAGGCGAAGCCGAGCGACTCCGGCGCGCGGCGCTCACGGCCCCCGGCGGTGCAGACGTCGACCCACTCGAGGACCTCGGCGAGCCGGCCGCCGTAGGCGTTGGCGTTCATCTTCACCGCACCGCCGGCGGTGCCGGGAATGTTGACGCCGAACTCGAGGCCGGCGAGGCCCCAGCCCGCAGCCTTCGCCGCGGCGGAGGGCAGGCGCGCCCCGCCGCCGCAGAGCAGGCGCTCGCCGGCGCGCTCGATCGTCGCCAGCTCGCCGTCGAGCTTGAGCGCCAGGCCGCGGAAGCCGGCGTCGGCGACCAGCAGGTTCGAGCCGGAGCCGACGGCGCCCAGCGCCAGGCCTTCCGCGCCGGCCCAGGCGAGCAGCTCCAGCAGCTCGGCCTCCGTGCGCGGCCGCGCGAACCAGTCGGCGCTGCCGCCGGTGCGGACGGTCGTCAACCGGGCCAGCGGGAAGTCGCGCTGCGCTCCACCAAGCGACGCGCTCATCCCTCGCCCCCCTCGACCAGCGCCTCGCCCAGCCTGAAGACGTCGCCGGCGCCGATCGTGACCAGGACCTGGTCGACGATGCCGACCGCCCGGTTGCGATCCAGGAGATCCACCAAGGCGCGGCCGGCTTCCTCTGCGCGGGGCGCCCAGCTCACCGGCCTTCCGCCCATTCGCTCCGCCGCGGCCTGGGCGACCCGCAGGCCGCTGACCCCGGCAAGCTCGCCGACCGGCTGCTCGCGGGCCGGATAGACGTCGAGGATGACCGCTTCGTCGGCCAGCGCCAGAGCCGCACCGAAGCCGTCGGCAAAGGCCTTGGTGCGCGAGTAGAGGTGGGGCTGGAAGACGGCGATCAATCGCTCGGGCTGCAGCTCGCGCAGGGCGGAGAGGGCGGCCCGGACCTCGGTCGGGTGGTGTGCGTAGTCGTCGTATATGTGGGCGCCGTTGCGAGTCCCCTTCAGCTCGAGGCGACGCTTCACGCCGGGGAAGTCGGCAAGCGCTGCCGCGGCGGCAGCTGCCTCGAACCCGGCCGCCCCGGCTGCCGCAACCGCGGCGCGGGCGTTGAGCAGGTTGTGGCGCCCCGGCACGGCGAGCTCGATCTCGAGATCCGCTTCCTCGGGGCGAACCACGACCCGTGCTCCATCCGTGAATTCGCCGAACGCCGCGCACAGCTCGGCCACCGAGCCCCAGCGGCTGTGGTGGTCCATCTCGATGTTGGTGACTACGGCGATCTCGGGCCTCAGCTCGAGGAAGCTGGCGTCGCTCTCGTCGGCCTCGGCGACGACCCACTCCCCCGCGCCCCAGCCGGCGTTGACCGCCTCCGGCCCGAGCCCGGGAACCTCACCGCCGACGAAGAAGGCGGGATCGGCGCCGAGGGCGCGCAGCGCCCAGACCAGCATCGCCGCCGTCGTCGTCTTGCCGTGGGTGCCGGCGACCGCGATCAGGCGCTTCTCGGCGCAGAGCTCGGCGAGCAGAGCGCCGCGGTGGATCGGCTCGATCCCGCGCTCGCAAGCCAGCGCCAGCTCGGGATTGTCGGCGCCGATCGCCGTCGAGACGACGACCTCCGCCCCCTCCGGCAGGTTGGCCGCGTCGTGGCCGATCGCGGGATCGAGGCCCGCCGCCCGCAGGCGCTCCATATAGGAGGAGTCGGCGCGGTCGCTGCCGGTGACGGTCGCGCCGAGCTCGGCGCAGACCAGGGCCAGGCCGCTCATCCCGGCGCCGCCGATGCCGATGAAGTGCAGCCGGCGCCCGCTCCAGCCCGCGCCGCTCACGAAGAGCCCTTCCGCTGTGCCTTTGTGGCATATGGCGGCGAAAAGGAACAGCGGAAGCTCATCGGGCTGCCGCCAATACCTCGTCGGCGATGCGGCGGGCCGCGTCGGGGCGGGCCAGCGCCGCCGAGGCCGCCGACATCGCCGCCAGCCGCGCCTCGTCGCCCAGCAGCGCCGCGGCTTGCCCGGCCAGCAGCGCGGCGCTCAGAGCCGAGTCCTCGATCGTCTCGGCGGCGCCGGCGTCCGCCATCCAGGCCGCGTTGGCGCTCTGGTGGTCGGCCGTGGCGTGCGGGTAGGGGACGAGGATCGCCGGCCGTCCCATCGCCGTGACCTCGAAGATCGAGCCACCGGACCGGGCCAGGACGAGGTCACAGGCGGCGAGGACGTCGCCGAGATCGGGCTCGTAGGGAAGCAGCGTGTAGCGGTCGCGGTGCGACGCCGCCGCAAGGCGCAGCTTCAGCTCTTCGTAGTCGCGCCGACCGGTCAGGTGGATGACGTGGAAGTCGCGACCCGCGCCGCCGTCGAGCTCGGCGAATGCCTCGACCGCCGCCAGGTTGATCGAGCGGGCGCCCTGGCTGCCCCCCATCACCAGCAGGCAGCGCCTCTCGTCGAGAATGTGGAAGCGCCGCCGCGCCTGCGCTCGGTCGGCGCCCAGCACCGCGGCTGGAACCGGGCGGCCGGTAACCAGGTAGCGCCCTCCGCCGCGGCCGGCGATCGGGAAGGCGAGGCAGACGCGCGCCGCCCTTCCCGCCAGCAGGCGGTTCGCCAGCCCGAGGTGGCTGTCGGCCTCGGTCAGAACCAGCGGCGTGCGCCGCATCGCCGCCGCCAGCCCGGCCGGTCCGGCGACGAAGCCGCCCCCGCCGAGGACAACCTGGGCCCCGCGACGGCGGATCGCCCGCGATGCCGCGCCGAGCGCGCCGAGCGCCTCGGCCGCGGCTCGGGCCGCGCGCAGCGGGTTGCGCCGGTCGATCCCCCGCACCTTGATGAAATCGATCTCGTAGCCGGCAGCGGGCACCAGCTCGGCCTCGATCCGCTCGCGGGTGCCGAGGAAGGAGACCGCGGCGCCGCTAGCCCGCAGCTCGGCGGCGACGGCCAGCGCCGGCACCACGTGCCCGGCGGTTCCCCCCGCCGCCACTACGACTCTGGGCGCTTTTTCCACGGCTCGTTTTGCTCCTTTTTCGGGTAGGCGACCGCCCTCCCTCGACGACGCGCAGTTTGCCAGCGCCGGCGGTCCCCCCGCGGGCGACACTCAGGATCAGGCCGACCGCGAAGAGGGTGGCGAGCAGGCTGCTGTTGCCGTAGGAGACGAAGGGCAGCGGCACGCCGGTCAGCGGCGCCAGCCCCATCACGGCGAAGAGGTTGATCGTCGCCTGGACCAGGATCAGCGAGGTGAGCCCGGCGACGAGCAGCTTGCCGTAACGGTCCCGGGCCTGCTGGGCGACGCGCAGGCCGGCGTAGCCGAACAGAGAGAAGAGGCCGACGACGCCGAGGATGCCGATCATGCCGAGCTCCTCGCCGATCACCGCCGAGATCATGTCGGTGTGCGCCTCTGGCAGGTAAAAGGCCTTCTGCACGCCGTTGCCGATGCCGACTCCGAAGACGCCGCCCGAGCCGAGCGCGATCTTCGCCTGCGCCGCCTGGAAGCCGGCGCCGGCGGCTTCGGAACCCGGGTGCAGGAAGCCGGTCAGGCGCGCCATCCGGTAGGGCTCGACCACGGTCATCAACAGGGCGAGGACACCGAGACAGAGGGCGATCTTGCCGAGGTCGGCGAGGCGGGCGCCGGCGGCGACCAGCGTCGCCCCGACCGAGAAGGCGATCACCATCGTCGTCCCCATATCGGGCTCGGCGATGATCAGCAGGCAGGCGGTGGCGACGACGAGCAAGAAGGGCATCAGCCCCTGCAGCGAGCGCACCCGCTTCGGCTCGCGAGCGAGCAGGTCGGCGCCGTAGAGGATCAGCGCCACCTTGGCCAGCTCGGAGGGCTGGAACTGCAGCGAGCCGGGCCCGATCCAGCGGCTGGCGCCGTTGGCGCTGGAGCCGGCGACGAGGACGGCGAAGAGCAGGAAGAGCGAGCCGACGAGCAGCGCCGGGGTGAGGCGGCGGACCGCGACCAGGCCGTGGCGCGCGGTCAGGTGCATGATCAGCAGGCCGACGGCGCCGAAGATCAGCGTCCGCTTCAGGTAGAAGGCGCTGTCGGCAAGGTTGCCGTTGCTGAGGATCTGGGTGGTCGAGCTGGCCGAGAAGACCATCACCGCGCCGAGCGCAAGCAGGCAGAGGGTCGCGGTCAGCAGCAGGTTGTACTCGGTCGAGGGGGCGGCGGCGCGGGAGCGCTTCTTCTTCGCCCTGCCTCCCTTCTTCGCTTTCGCCGCCCTGCCGGGCCGGCCGAGGGCGAGCGTGCTCACGCCAGTCCCTCGACGATCGCGCGGAAGCGCTCGCCACGGCGTTCGAAGCTCTCGAAGGCGTCGAAGCTGGCGCAGGCGGGCGAGAGCAGGACGGTCTCGCCGGGGCGGGCCGCGGCGGCGGCGCGGCGCACCGCTTCCTCGAGGTCCTCGCAGAGATGCAGCTCGACGCCGCCGGCGATCGCCGGCGCCAGCGCCTCGGCGATCCGCCCGGCCGAGGCACCCGTCAAGTAGCAGGCTAGGCAGCGCTCGCGGACCGGCTCGAGCAGCGGCGCGTAGGGCTCACCCTTCTCGCTGCCACCGAGGATCGCGTGCACGCCGCCCTCGAAGGTGCGCAAGCCGACCGTCGCCGAGGCCACGTTGGTCGCCTTGGAGTCGTTGACGAAGCGCACGCCGCCGATCTCGGCGACCGGCTCGAGCCGGTGCGGAACGCCGGCGAAGTTGCACAGCCCCTCGCGCACGGCATCGCGGTCGAGCCCCATCGAGAGCGCCGCCGCGGCGGCGGCCATCGCGTTCTCGACGTTGTGCTCGCCGAACAGGCCGAGCTCGGAGACGGAGAGCAGCGGCTCGCCGTCGTGGAAGATCGTCCCCTCTGCAAGCGCAACCTCGCAATCGGGGCCGGCGCCGTGGCAGAAGGCGATCCGACGAGCGCAGCCGCCGAGGTCGACGTCGGCGAGAGCCGGGTCATCGGCGTTGAAGACGGCGACGTCGTCGTTGCCCTGGTTGGCAAAGATCCGCAGCTTCGCCGCCAGGTAGGCGTCGAGGTCGGCGTGCCGGTCGAGGTGGTCGGGGGCGAGGTTGAGGAAGACGGCGCACTCGGGCGCGAAGGCGACGCTGTCCTCGAGCTGAAAGCTCGAGGCCTCGCAGATCACCGTCGCGTCGGCCTCGATCTCGCCGGCAAGCGAAGAGAGCGGTGTTCCCACATTGCCGGCCACCGCCACGGGCTCTCCCGCGGTCCGGTAGACGTGCCCGAGCAGCTCGACCGTGGTCGTCTTCCCGTTCGTCCCGGTGACGGCGACGAACCGGTTGGAAACAGCCCGCCAGGCCACCTCGAGCTCGCCGACCACGTCGATCCCCCGCTCCAGAGCAGCCGCGATCACCGGCGCCTCCCGGGGAACCCCGGGACTCTTCACCACCGTACGCACCCCCTCCAGGAGCGCCAAGCCGTCTGCATCCAAAAAGACTTCGACACCAACCTCCCGAAGCCCTGCAACCCCAGAGGGATGCCCAGAATCGACCCCTTTGACAACCTCGCCACGACTAGCCAGAAGCTGGGCGACCGCGTAGCCGGAGCGAGCGAGGCCGACGACCAGATATGGGCCTTCGGGAAGCTGCGGGCGAAGCTTCCTGGGTGGCGGCGCTGACACCAGACGCCCCCTCCCCCTACCGCCCAATCGACTGCTGGTACAGGGTGAACCCGATCCCCGAGCAAACAGCAGCGACGATCCAGAAGCGGAGCATCACCTTGGTCTCCGACCACGCCATCATCTCGAAGTGGTGGTGCAGCGGCGCCATCAGGAAGACACGGCGGCGGAAGGTCTTGAAGGAGAAGACCTGGATCGCAACGGAAAGGGCCTCGATCACGAAGATGCCGCCGATCAGGATCAGCAGCACCTCGGTCTGGGTCATCACCGCCAGCGCCCCGATCGCGCCGCCGAGCCCGAGCGAGCCGGTGTCCCCCATGAAGATCGAGGCGGGGAAGGCGTTGAACCAGAGGAAGCCGATGCAGGCGCCGACCAGGCAGGCGGAGAGCAGGGCGAGGTTCTGCTGCTCGTTGGTGACGAAGGCGATCGCGGTGTAGGCGAGCAGGACGATCGCGCAGGAGCCGGCGGCGAGGCCGTCGAGGCCGTCGGTGAGGTTGACCCCGTTCGAGGTGCCGGCGATGACGAGGAAGACGAGGACGAAGTAGAGGACCGGGCCGAGGTCGATGCTGGCGTCGCCGATGCGGAAATAGAGGATCGGTTCGAGGCCGACCTCGTGGCGCGCCACCCACCAGAGGCCGAAGGCGAGGATCACCTGGAAGAGCAGCTTCCAGCGCGCCGAGAGGCCCAGCGAGCGCCGCTTGACGATCTTGATGTAGTCGTCGGCGAAGCCGATTGCGGCGCAGCCCATCGCGACGCCGAAGACGGCGAGGCTCTGCGCGTCGCGGCCGGAGAGGACCAGGTAGGGCACGCAGATCGAGGCGAAGACGATCAGGCCGCCCATCGTCGGCGTGCCCGCCTTGGCGTGGTGCTCCTGCGGCCCCTCCTCGCGGATGTGCTGGCCGAACTCCCTGACCCGCAGGAACTCGATGAACTTCGGGCCGAGGAAGATGCAGATCAGCATCGCCGCCATGCCGGCGATCAGGACTTCACCCATCGAGCAATTCCCCCAGGGTCACGGCCACGGCCTCGAGGCCGGCCGCGCGAGAGCCCTTGACCAGGACCGTGTCGCCGGGCTCGAGCTGCGCGGCGAGCAGCTCGGCCGCCTCCCCGGGATCGCCGACCAGCTCGTCGGGGCCGTAGTCGCGGGCCGGCCCGCCGACGCCGACCAGCAGGTCGACCCCCTCGGCGCGGGCGCGGGCGCCGACCTCGCGGTGGTAGCCGGCGGCAGCGGGGCCGAGCTCCGCCATCTCGCCGAGCACGGCAACCCGCCGCCCCTCCCCGAGCGAGGCGAGGTGGCTCAGCGCGGCGCGCATCGAGACTGGGTTGGCGTTGTAGCAGTCATTCACCAGGACGATCCCGTCGCCCAGCTCGAGGCGCTCGCCCCGAAAGCTTGAGAAGCCTATGTTCGCAGCGCGATCGGCCATCCCGGCGAGCGGCGCGCCCAGCGCCACGCCGGCCGCCAGCGCCGCCAGCGCGTTCTCGAGGTTGTGCGCCTCGGCGAAGGGGAAGTGGAAGAGCCGGCGCCCCTGCGGCGTCTCGACCAGCGCTTCGGTGACGCCGTCCGCGACCCGACTTTCGACGGCGAAGACGTCGCCGCCGGCGCCGAAGCGCAGCAGGCTCGGCGCGGCGCGCAGGTGCGGCTCCAGCTCCCCGGCAGCGGCCGGGACGATCGCCGTCCCGTCTGCCGGCAGCGCCGCCAGAACCTCGGCCTTGGCCGCGGCGATCGCCTCGACCGAGCCGAGCAGCTCGACGTGGACCGGGCCGACGTTGGTGATCACGGCGATCTCGGGCTCGGCGATCGAGGCCAGCTCGGCGATCTGGCCGGCGCCCCGCATCGCCATCTCCAGGACCAGGAGGTCGGCGTCCTCGGGGGCTTCGAGCACGGTCAGCGGCAGGCCGATCTCGGTGTTGAGGTTCTCGCGGTTGGCGTGGACGCGGCCGGGCAGCAGGGCTCGGGCGATGTCCTTGACCGAGGTCTTGCCGACCGAGCCGGTGATGCCGACGATCCGGGCCCCGAGCGCCAGGCGCCAAGCGTGCGCAAGCGCCTGCATCGCCGCCAGCGGATCGGGCACGACAAAGACCCATGCCCCATCCCTCTTGCGGTCGTACTTTTCGCCGGATGGCGGAAGCAACTGTGACATCTCGGGGGTTACGACCACGCCCCAGGCGCCCGCCTCGATCGCCGCTGGAGCGAACTCGCCGCCGTTGACACGCTCGCCGCGCAGGCCGAAGAAGAGGTCGCCGGGGCCGCTGGCTCCGGAGTCGATCGTCGCCCGCCGCGGCGCGCCGGCTTCGCCCTCGGCGAGGACCTCGGCTCCCATCGCCGCGGCGATCTCGGCCGGCGTCAGCCTCATGCCGGGCTGCCCAGCTTACGCAGCTCCTCGCGCGCCACCTCGCGGTCGTCGAAGGGGACCTTGCGGCCGTTCTCGAACTCCTGGCCCTGCTCGTGGCCCTTACCGGCGATCACGACGGTGTCGCCGGCCCGAGCGCTGCCAAGCGCGAGGGCGATCGCGGCGCGCCGGTCCGGCTCGACCTCGACCGAGGCCCGCTCCTCGATCCCGGCGACGACATCGGCGACGATCGCGTCGGGATCCTCGGAGCGCGGGTTGTCGGAGGTAACGATCGCCAGGTCCGCGAGCGCCGCCCCGACCCGCCCCATCTTCGGCCGCTTGTCGCGGTCGCGATCGCCGCCGGCACCGAAGACGGCGATCAGGCGCCCCTCGGTGAGCCGCCGCGCCGCCCGCAGCACGTTCTCCAGAGAATCGGGAGTGTGCGCGTAGTCGACCAGGACCGCAAAGGCCTGCCCCTCCTCGACCGGCTCGAACCGCCCGGGCACCCGCTCGGCCCGTCCCAGCCCCTCCGCGGCGACCTCCGGCGCCACCCCAAGCGCGGCAGCCGCCGCCAACGCCCCAAGAGCATTGGCCACATTGAAGTCTCCGGGCAACCCGGTCCGCACCGCCACTTCCCCGCCGACGGGCCTATTTCCGTCGATATGCAACGGTTTTAGGCCCGTCGGCGGGAAGTTCGTGGCGAATTGGGCACCGGTCGCATCGAAGGAGACGTTCTTGGCTTTGAAGTCGGCGGCGGCGCCCTCGGCGGAGAACGTCAGGCACTTGAATTCGCCCGCCAACCGCTGCCCATTGGGGTCGTCGACGTTGACGATCGAAACCTTCGGCCCCATCTCGAAGAGCAGCCGCTTGGAGCGGAAGTAGTCCTCCATGTCGGCATGGAAGTCGAGGTGGTCCTGGGTCAGATTCGTGAACAGCGCCACCTCGAAGTGGATCGCATCCGCCCGGTGCAGCGCCAGCGCATGCGAGGAGACCTCCATCACACAGGCCGCATCGCCAGCCTCCAGCATCCGCCGAAACGTCGCCTGCAGGTCGATCGCCTCAGGAGTGGTCCGCTCGACCTCCTCCTCGACCCCGCCGACCACCTGCCGCACGGTCCCCAGCAACCCACACCGGACCCCCGCCGCCTCGAGCACCTCCCGGATCAAGAAAGCCGTGGTCGTCTTCCCATTGGTCCCGGTGACCCCGACGACCCGCAGCTCAGAAGTCGGGTCCCCCCAAAACCGAGCCGCGAAGGGCGCCATAGCGGCCCGAGCGTCCGGCACGACCACCTGCGCAAAGGGCACCTCCAGCTCCCGCTCCACCACCAGCGCCACAGCCCCGGCCTCCATAGCTGCCCCGGCAAAGTCATGCCCATCGTTCTTCTCACCAGGCACGCAAAAGAAAAGCGTCCCGGCCCGAACTTTTCGGCTGTCATAGGCAAGAGACCCCACCTCGACGGCGGCGTCCCCAACGGTCCGGGCCCCGAAAGCTCCCGCGACAAGCGAGTCCAATCTCACGCCCGGATTCTAGGAAGGGCGTCGGGTGCCCCTCCCCAAAACACTCAAGAGCAGCCTCCGGCTGCTCGTTTTGGGGAGGGGCACCCGACGCCCCCCCACCTCTATTCCGGTGCAACCCCGAGATAAGGCAACGCAAACCCCGCGATCTTGCCGAACGCCGGAGCCGCCACCGACCCGCCGTAGATTTCCCCCTGCGGCTGATCGACGATCACCGAGACCAGCAGCTGCGGATCCTGAGCCGGCGCAAAGCCGATAAACGAGGCCACGTACTTCGTTTTCGAGTAGGTCCCGTTTTCGGCCACCTGCGCCGTCCCGGTCTTGCCGGCCAGGGTGTAGCCGGGGACGCTGACCTCCGAGGCGGTCCCCCCGGCCGCCAGCACCCCCTCGAGCATTTCGCGCACCTGCGCCGCCACGCCGGCGGAGATCACCCGGTGGCCCTTCGGCTCCTCGACCCTTTCTTCGCCGACCTTCTCGATCAGCTGCGGCCGGCGCAGGATGCCGCCGTCGGCGATCGCCTGGTAGCCGGCCATCATCTGCATCGGCGTCACCGAGAGGCCCTGGCCCATCGGCAGGTTGCCCATCGTCGAGCCCGAATATTCGTCGAGCTTCGGCACGATCCCCTCTTCCTCGGAGGGGAACTGGACCCCGGTCGGACGGCCGAAGCCGAAGCGGTCGATCCAGCGGCTGTAGCGTTTGCTGCCCAGCTCGAGGCCGATCGTCACCGCACCGACGTTGGAGGACTGGGCGAGGATCTGGGCGACGCTGAGGGTCACGGTCGGTCGCGGCTCGGCGTCTTCGATGACGCGATCGGCGACGTGCAGCGCCGGCGGCAGGGTGAAGGTCGTTTCCGGCGTCACCAACCCTTCTTCCAGCGCCGCCGAGACGGTGAAGGCCTTGAAGGTCGAGCCCGGCTCGTAGTTGAAGCCGGTCGCTCTGTTCATCAGGTCTTCGGAGCTGGCGCCGGCAAGGTCGGCGGGATCCACCGGCGGCCAGTTAGCCATCGCCAGGATCTGCGAGCTGCGCGGGTCCATCACGATCGCGGTCGCGCCCTTCGGCGCGTAGGTTTCGCCGACTTCGGCCAGCACTTCCTCGGTCTTCGCCTCAATCGCCGGGTCGAGGGTCAGCTCGATGCTTTCGCCGTTCTCGGCTTCGTGGGTGGTTTCCAGCCGGATCGGTTCGCCCTTGGCGTCGGTGACGATGCGCCGTTCGCCGTTGGTCCCGTGCAGAACCGATTCCTCGCCTGCCTCGAGCCCGGTCAGGCCCTGGTCTTCGGAGCCGACGACGCCGAGAACCTGAGCCGCCAGCTCGCCCTGTGGGTAGGTCCGCCTGCTGTCGGGATCCTGGCCGATCCCGGGCAGCCCGAGGCGTTCGATCCGATGCGCCGTCGGCAGGTCGACCTGGTGGGCGAGGACCGAGTAGGTCGTTTCCGCTGTCACCTCGCTGAGCGCCTTGGCCGGCGTCAGCCCCAGGATCCGCGCCAGTTTTTCGGCGGTCCGCGCCGGCTTGGTCACTTCCGGCGGCACGGCGAAGATCGTCGCCGAGTCTTCGGAGGAGACCAGCGCGTTGCCGTGGCGATCGAGGATGCTGCCGCGCAGGCTCGGCAGCGGGATCGACTGGGTCTGCTGGCTGATCGCCTCGGAGGCGAGCTTCGCCCCCTGCACGCCCTGCAGCCAGAAGGCGCGGGCGCCGACCACGCAAAAGCAGAGGAGAAAGCCGGCGAAGAGGAGGCCGATCCTTCGCTCGATAACCCGCATCGAAGAGCCGGCCTCTAGTAGCCCGTGCCGGCGGCGGCGAGGCGCTGGGCGGCGATAGCGACGTCGCGGGGACCGGCCTGCACAGAGTCGATCTGGTTGGTGGCGGCAGGCGCCAGGCCAAGCGCGGCCGCTTCGTGGCGCACCCGGGCCGCACCGGAGCGCTCGGCGTCGCGGCTGCGCAGCAGCGAGTTCTCCTGTTCGAGGGCCATGATGTTCTGGTCGACGTGGCCGGCCGAGGCAGCGATGCTGAGCGTGATCACGTTGACGGCGACGATCCCGACAAGGAGCACGCCGAGCACCGCGATCCAAGCGCGGCCGCGGGTCATCCGCACCATCAGGCCGGAGTCGGGCAGGTGGCGGACGGCGGTCGCGGTGCCGACCGCGATCGGGATCAGATGGCCGCCGGGACGGCGAACAGGAGTTGCACGGCGGCTCGGCACGCGCGCCGGAACGGCGGCTCGGCGGGCGGTTGCCGCGGCGGCCATCAGACGGCCTCGCCGATCTTCACCGCGGCGCGCAGATGGGCAGAGCGGGAGCGCGGGTTGGTCGCGGCCTCCTCTGGGCCGGGAGCGACGGCGCGGCGGGTCAGCAGATCGGCTTCGGGCTCGCGGCCACAGACGCAGATCGGCAGCTCGGGCGGGCAGACGCAGCCCTTGGCGCGCTCGGCCAGGAAGCGCTTGACGCGGCGGTCCTCCAGCGAGTGGAAGGAGATCGCGGCGAGGCGGCCGCCGAGCGGCAGCATCCCCCAGGCGCTCGGCAGCGCGTCCTCGATCGAGTCGAGCTCACCGTTGACCGCGATCCGGATCGCCTGGAAGGTCCGCTTGGCCGGGTGGCCACCGCCGAAGCGGGCCGAGGCCGGCATCCCGGCCTTGATCGCATCGACGAGCTCGGAGGTGGTGGCGAGCGGGCGACGGCGGGCGATCTGGCGGGCGATGCCGCCGGCGTAGCGCTCCTCGCCGAAGCGGCGCAGGACCTGCGCCAGCCGCGACTCCGGCCACTCGTTGACGACGTCGGCGGCGCTCAGCTGCTGGCGGGTGTCCATGCGCATGTCGAGCGGCGCGTCGTAGGAATAGGAGAAGCCCCGCTCCCAGGCATCGACCTGCATCGAGGACATTCCGAGGTCCATGTAGATCATCTCTGGACGGATGCCTTCGCCGGCCAGGGTGCGAAGACCTGTCGCGAAGTCGGTGCCGAGGAAGCGGGTCGCACAGGGGGCCTCGGCGGCGAAAGCCTCGTAGCGAGCCTCGGCAAGCGGGTCGCGGTCGAGGCAGATCAGCGTCCCACCCGGGCCGAGCTCTGCCGCGATCCGCCGCGCGTGGCCACCGCCGCCGAAGGTGCAGTCGACGGCGGTCTGGCCCAGCTCGGGGGCGAGCAGAGCGGTCAGCTCGGGGGCGAGGACGGGTTGGTGCTCGGTCGGCATATAGACAAGGGTTGCGCGGTTCACCCGCGGGTCGCGAAAGGCCGGGGCTCGCTGCGCCTGGGCCGCCATCTCACTCAGCCGCTCCGCTCGCGGCCAGGCCCTCGGCGATCTCCGGGGCGGCGGCGTCGAGCTCGGACTCCTGCTTGGCCCAGGCCTCGGCGTTCCAGATCTCCAGGTACTCCCCCGCCCCGATCACGACGCAGGGCCCGTTCAGCCCGGCGTGCTCGATCAGCGGCCCGGGGACGCGGATGCGACCGGCCGAGTCGAGCTTCTCGTCGAAGGAGCCACCGTGGAAGCGGCGGCGCAGCTGGCGCGCGTCGCGGCCGAAGGGGCTGTGCGGCGAGAGGAAGCGGTCGGAGAGCTGCTCGAACTCCTCGGTCGTGTGCACCCAGACGCAGGGGTCGAAGCCCTTGGAGAGAACAACCCCATCGGAAAGGGCGGCCCTGAACCTGGAGGGAACGGTGAGGCGATCCTTGGAATCGAGACTGTGCTCGTAGAGGCCCCGAAATGCCACCGGTCCGGTTCCTTTCAGTGCGGGCGACCTGGGAAAGAGTTAGGACCGGAGTGATGAGGTGGGAGGAACCTCACCACCCCGGTCCTGGGCTTCAACTCGCGGCCACAGTACCCCACTTTCTCCCACTTTGCAACACGACACCATCGTGCAAGCCCATTTGCAGCCCCTGCCTGCCCGCCCAGGGGCGTGTCTGACTTCGAGGGTCCATGTGGACCCATAAGCTCAGACACGCCATGAATGCGCCCGCCGAGCAGATCGACGCGCCCGACGACGCCGACGACCTTCGCGGCTTCCACTTCAGGCGGCTGCTGGGCAAGCCGCTGACCTGGGCGCTGACCCTGATCGCGGTGCTCGCCGCCGGCATCGCGGGCGCGGCCCTCGTCGGCCCCGCGATCGGCGCCGCGGCGGCCGGCGCGACCTTCCTGCTGGCGATGCTGGTCGTCTTCGCGATCGCCGACTCCCGGGCCGAGGACGCTTTCTTCGGAACCTACGCCGCCCAGCGCGGCCTGGTGCTCTCCGGCAAGGGGCCGCTGCCGCCGGCGACGCCGCTGCTGCGCAAGGGCGACGCCCGCTACGCCGAGCGCGCCCTCGCCGGCTCGCTCGCCGAAGGCGTCGACGGCGTCCTCGCCCTCTACACCTACGAGGACGAGACGACCGACAGCGAGGGCAACCGCGAGACCAGCTACTACCGCTACACGATCGGCCTGGTCGAGGTGCCCGAGTGCGCCGCCCACGTCCCCGAGCTCTTCTGCCAGCGCAAGTTCGGCCTGCGCGCCCTCGAGGGCTTCGAGGACGCCTTCCGCCGCTCCAAGCAGCGGGTCAAGCTGGAGAGCGAGGAGCTGGACAAGCACTACGAGATCTTCAGCGGCAAGGATCAGGACCAGGTCTGGCTGCGCCGCCTCTTCTCCCCCACCTTCATCGTCTGGATGAGCGAAGAGGCGCCGAAGAAGTTCGCCTTCGAGCTGGTCGGCGGGACGCTCTGCTGCTACGTCAGCGGCCATAAGAAGAGCGCCGCCGAGCTCGACGCCGTCCGCGACGCCGCCGCCGCGGTCGCCCGCCGCCTGCGCGACGAGGCGCGGGAAACCTCTGCCTAGAGGCCTTTGACGAGCGCGCCCACGTTGCGGCTCGAGAAGTACGGCCCGAAGGTGTGGGTGAAGTTCTTGATGTGGCCGTAGGTGGTGATCCCGCCGACTTCGGTGCCGCCTTCGATCAGCCAGGGGCCGCCGCTCGCCCCCTCGCCCATGAAGCAGGCGACGCCGAGGGACGGAGGGCCGCCCAGCGGATAGGTGAGCCGGTCATCGCCCGAGTAACGAGCGTCGCACTCCTGCATGTGCTTGCGCTCCGGCCCGCCCGGATAGCCGAGCACCCGGTATTCCTGGTCGCGAGGCCGGTCGGTGGCGATCGGCAGCCCGCCGCCGACGGCGTCGGCGACGTTCTGGCCGGCGGCGTTGGGTTCGGTGATCACGGCCGCCATGTCGAAGTTCTCGTTGATGGTGCGCAGCCAGGGCGGCGGCAGGAACACCTTGCGGCCGGCGAACTCGCCGAAGGGCGCTTCGCCGTCGGTATAGGCAGGCACGAACTCGAACTTGCGGGCGAACGTTGGGACGCGATGGCCGGGCAGGATGCTGTAGAGGCAGTGCCCGGCGGTGAGGACGAGGCGACGGCCTTCGCTGTTGATCGCGGTCCCCGAGCAGAAGCCGAGGAAGCGGCCGACCTCGAGGAAGACCCGGCCGACGGCGGTGAAGGGCGGCTGGCTGGCGTCGGGGACGCTGGCGAAGCTGGCGCCGGCGAGCTCGCCCCCGGGGCCGGCCGGACCGCGGCCGATCGCGTCGAGCGGCCGCGCCCTGCGCATTCGCGCCGGCGTCCAGAAGCGGGCAACCGCCGCCGCGCCGGTGGTCCCGGCGCGTGCCGCCGGGGCGATCGGGAGCCCCACCCGCGCCGCCGCCGGGGCGGACCCCGGGACGAGCAACAGCAGGACCAGAACCGCCAGGATCGATCCATAGCAGGCCCCTGTCCGGGTGATGCTCTGCCTCTCGCTCCGGCCCATCGCTGCATCGAGGGTAGACCACGCAGCCGCTCCGGGCTAAAAGCCATTGAGCAGGACGCCGGCGTTGGCGATCAGGGCGGCGGCGATCATCAGCAGCACCGACGGCACCAGGACGAGGGCGACGACGAGCTGGATCTTCGGCGCGGCACGGGCGGCGCGCTCCTCGACGGCGCGGCGCTGGTCGCGGCGCAGGGCACTCGACTGGCGGCGTAGCAGCTCCGCGAGCGGCGAGCCGTAGCGACGCGAGCGCTCGATCGCGGCGCAGAGGGAGGCGACCTCGCTGCCGGGGACGCGGGCGCGGAGCGAGCGCAGCGCCTCCGAGAGGGGCCGGCCGCAGGAGAGCTCGGCGACGGTCATGCGCAGCTCCTCGGCCAGCGGCCCGTCCCCGGCCCGGGCCAGCTCGGCGAAGCCGGCGGCGGGGCTGCGGCCCGAGGCGGCGCCGACCGCGAGCAGGTCGAGCGCGTCGGGCAGGGCGGCGACGAGGCGCCGCCGGCGCAGGCGCTGCCGGCGCTGAGCCAGCGCGTCGGGGGCGAAGAAGGCGGCGGCGGGCATTCCCACCGCGACGAGGATCGCCAGGTGCCCCGGCGCCGCCGGTGCGGCCACCAGTGCCGCCAGGCCCCCGACCGCGGCGCTCGCAAGCTTGGCCGCAAGCCGTGGCTGCGTCACTCGACAACCCGCGAGAGCCGCCGGATGGCGAGGAAGCCGGCGAGCTGCAGCGCCGCCGCGAGGGCGAGCAGGAGAGCCGAGGCGGGGCCGCCCAGCACCTTGGCGAGGAAGCCGGGCTGGATCAGCTCGGCGAAGAGGGCGCCGCCGCTGGGCATCGCCACGACAAGCAGCCCGGTGAAGCGGGCCTGGGAGGTAGCGGCCTTGGCGTCTTCGGCCACCCGATCGCGCTCGGCGGCACCCTCGGCGAAGCGCCTCAGCAGCCCGGCGAGGTCGCCGCCGGCAAGGCGCTGGCTGAGCAGCGCGGCGACGAAGGAGTCGACCCGCTGCGAGCGCATCCGCAGCCGCCAGGCCGCAACCGCGTCGGCGGTCGGGGCGCCGAGATCGAGCTCGGCCCCGAGCCGGGCCAGCTCGACCGCGGCCGGCCCGTCGAGCGAGGTGGCGGCAGCCGGCAGCGAGGCGCGCAGCGAGCGCCCGGCGCCAAGCGAGTCGGCGACGGCGAGGGCGACGTCTGGCAGCGCCCGCTCGACCGCGCGGCGGTAGCGGCGCCGGCGCGCCTTGATCGCCGAGGCGGCCAGCGAGGGGCCGGCGACGGCCAGCGGCAGCGCCACGGTGGCCCCGGCGAGGAACCAGCCGCCGATCACGGCCGCGCCGGTCCCGAGCGCGGCGAGCCGTCGCCGCTCGGGGACGGTGGGCGAGTACCCCTCGCTCCCCGCCCGGTTGAGCGGCTCCAGCGCGACCCTCAGCCAGCCGGCGATCGCCGGCGTCGCCAGGAACGCCTCGCGCGCCGCCACCGCGGCCAGGGCGCCGGCCACCGCGCCGGCCAGGCTGAGCAGGAGCCCCGGGCCGCCGCTCATCGCGCGGTCGAGCGGTCGAGGGCGCGCACCGCGGTCCCGCCCGCCGCGCGCACCACCTCGGCGATCTCGACCACCCGGCGGGCGCCGTCCGCCCGCCGCTCGAGGTGGACGACCAGGTCGATCCCCCGCTGCACCTGCTCGGCGATCGTCTCGTGCGGCAGCCCCAGGCCGGCCATCAGCGCCAGGGTCTCGAGCCGGCCGAGGGCGTCGGCGGGGGAGTTGGCGTGGAGGGTCGAGAGAGCGCCGTCGTGACCGGTGTTGAGAGCCGTCAGCAGGTCGAGCGCCTCGGCGCCGCGCACCTCGCCGATCACGATCCGGTCGGGCCGCATCCGCAGCGCGTTGCGCAAAAGGTCGCGCACCGTCACCTCACCCGTTCCCTCGACGCTTGCCGGACGGCTCTCGAGGCGGACGACGTGCGGCTGCTGCAGGCGCAGCTCGGCGGCGTCCTCGATCGTCACCACCCGCTCGCCGGGGCCGATGAAGCTCGACAGCGCGTTGAGCAGCGTCGTCTTGCCCGAGCCGGTGCCGCCGCTGACCAGGACGCTGCTGCGCCCCGCCACCGCCGCCTCAAGCAGCTCGCACTGGGCGGCGGAGAGGGTGCCGATCTCGACCAGCTTGCTCGGCCCCGGCCGCTCGGCACCGAAGCGGCGGATCGAGAGCGCCGGGCCGTCGATCGCCAGCGGCGGAATCACGACGTTGACGCGGGAGCCGTCGGCGAGGCGGGCGTCGACCATCGGGCTCAGCTCGTCGATCCGCCGGCCCAGCGGCGCCAGGATGCGCTCGATCGCGTTGCGCAGCTCCTCCTCGCCGTCGAAGCCGACGTCGGTCGCCTCGACCCGCCCGGCCCGCTCGACGTAGACGCGGTCGGGCCCGTTGACCATCACCTCCTCGACCGTGGGATCGGCGAGCAGGTCCTCGAGCGGGCCGAGGCCGATCGTGTCGCGGACGATCCGCGCCTCGACCGCGGCCCGGTCCGCGGTGCCGAGGATCGCCGCGTCCTCGCCGACGAGGTCGCGGACCTCCTCGGCGAGCTCGCCGGCCGTCGAGCGCCCCGCGGCCGCCGCGACCCGCCGCCGCTCGATCAGTCGCGTCCGCAGGGACCCGGCCAGCTCCTCGACGTGCCGCTCGCGCGCGCTCACCGCTCAGCCCTCCGGCAGCAGGGTCAGCTTGCGGGCGAAGCTTTCGGCCTCGATCAGCCGCAGCGCCTCACCCCTGGTCAGCCCCAGGGTCGCGGACGAGGTGCCGCCCGGCCCGGGACCATCCGCCCCGGGGCCGAGCGCGAGCAGCGGCACCGCGGTGGCGGCGACGTAGGTCCGTCCCGGCTCCGGTCCACTCGGTTCTGTCGTGACGAGGACGTCGACTCTGGTCCGCCGCGGCGCCGCGCCCGCAGCGAGCAGCGCTTCGGCGCCGCTCACGGCGATCTCGACCGGGCGGCGCCTGGGCCCCAGTGCCGGGCCCGCCGAGTCACGCGGCTTGGGAGGGCGCAGCTGCGCGGCGAGCAGGTAGGAGCCGGCCGTAACGCCCGCGACGGGAGCCAGGCCGAGGGCGTCCCCCGGCGCTTCGAGCGCACCGGGCGGGACGAAGCGGGCCGGGACGCGCCGCCGCTCGAGCGCTTCGGAGATCTCCGCCGGCCGCAGCGGCCTGCCCGCCTTCAGCTCGTCGGTGGCGATCACGACCGAGCGCAGCGGCCCGTACCCCTGGGCGACCCGCGAGCCGTAGCCGTCGGCGACCGCGGCCGCCAGCGCCGCCGCGAGCAGGGCGAGGAGGAGGAAGGCGATCGCCCGCGCCCGCCTGCTCATGCCGCCCGCACCGCCTCGGATTCGGCCAGCGGCAGCTCCAGCACCGCCAGCGAGCCGCGCTCGGCCTGCCTCAGGGCGAAGCGACCGTCGTGGGCGGCGGCGATCCGCCGCACCACCGCGAGCCCGTGGCCGCGGCGCTGGCGCCCGGCGATGCGGGCGCCCACCCCGGCCGGGCCGCTGCGCCGTGAGCGCGGCCGCGCGGCGCGGCCGGAGTCGACCACGGCGATCCGCAAACGCCCCTCGCGCGGCCGGGCGGCGACGACGATCGTCGGCCCGCCGTGCTCGATCGCGTTGACGATCAGGTTGTCGAGCGCCTGGGCGAGCGCCAGCCGGTCGCCGCGGAGGGCGGCCGGGCCGGCGTTCCAGCGCAGCTCCAGCGAGGCGTCGCAGAGCGTCGCCCGCGCCTGCCAGCGACGCACCGCCGCATCGACCAGCGAGTGGCCGTCGACCGCACCCCAAGCGGGTGCCGACGAGCCGCCATTGATCTCCCGGTCGAGCCGTTCCAGCGCCGCCGCGGCCAGCTCCATCGGGTCCTCACCCCCGCCCGAGACGGCGAGCCGCGGCCCGGATGCGAGGGCGACCGCCTGCAGGGGGCGGCGCAGCTCGTGCAGGGCCTCGTTGAGGGCGCTGCGCCGCCTGCCGGCGCGCCGGCCCTGGGTGGCGACCGCCGCCGCCATCGAGAGCGCCAGCGGCCAGCCGGCGAGGATCTGGGGCGGCTCGATCATCCGTCGACCAACCGGTATCCGTAGCCCCAGCAGTTGACCACCCAGCGGCCGTGCTCGGGGTCGAGTTTGCGCCGCAGCCTGCTGGCGTGGGAGTCGAGCGTCCTCGTGCGTGCCGGGCGGTAGCCCCAGACCGCCTCGAGCAGTTCGCGCTTGGCGAAGACCCGCGAGGGCTCGCTGGCCAGCACCCTCAGCAGGCCGAACTCCTTGTTGGAGAGGGGAACCTCGCGCTCGCCGACCCAGACCTTGCGCCGCGCCGGGTCGACGACGATCTCGCCCACCCGGCAGGGGCCCTGCCGCGCGCTCAGCCCGCGGCGCAGCACGGCGCCGATCCGCGCCCGCAGCTCCGGGTGGAAGAACGGCTTCACCAGGTAGTCGTCGGCTCCGAAGTCGAGGCCGCGAACGCGGTCGGCGTCGGCGCCGCGGCCGGTGAGGACGATCACGGGCAGGCTCGGATCGAAGCGCGAGGTGACCCCGTCGGCCTCGCGGATCTCGCGCAGCACGTCGAGCCCGGACGCATCCGGCAGGGTCAGATCGAGCAGCAGCAGATCCGGCTGGTTGTAGCGACAGAGCCGCAGGGCGTCGGAGGCGCTCGGCGCCGGCAGCACCCCGAACCCGTCGGCGACGAGGTGGTCGCAGAGCAGCTCCAGGGTCGGCGTGTCGTCCTCGCAGACCACCAAGCTCGCAATCTCTCGTCGCTGGGGAAGCATGTGCCCCTCTCTAAGGGCACAGCGACGAAAACTCTCCCCCCTCCCCGACGGAAATCTCCAAGACCGCGCTCGCTCGCCCGCAAAATGCGACCCGGCGCGGCGAGACGGCAGGGCGGAATTCGACGACCGCGCCGAGCTCGTCGAGGAAGTAGAGGTCGAGATCGAAGCGCATGCCGAAGGTATGGACGCTGGAGCAGCGGGGGATGAGCAGGCCGCCGCCGGCCTCCTCGCGGTCGAGGTGGGCGAGCCCGAGCAGGCGGGCGCGAAAGCCGGTCGCCACCCGGACCTCCCATCCTAGAGCCGTCACGCTCGGAAGAGGCCGAAGACGGGGTGCCAGTGACCATTCGACCATGCGTATCCAAGGCGCGGGACCGTCGATCTCTCCCCCAAAAGCCGACTGACTTCGTGTTTTGTGGGGTCAGGGCACTACTAAAGACGAACTCACCGTGATGGGAGGTGACGGTTAGCCTCTGTCGATGTACCGCCCTCGCGGCACGAGATCGACGAGCTCTTCTCGAGCACCGTCGCCGCCGCGCTCGACGCCGACGTGCTGGCGCTCTGCGGCCCCTTTCCGGGCGAGGCGCTGCCGCTGGAGATCTACGGCAACCTGGTCGCCGACGTGAAGGCGAACGGGACGCCGGTCATCGTCGACCTCTCGCCGCCGCGGCTGGACAGCGCCCTCGAGGGCCGCCCCGACCTGGTCAAGGTCAACGACTGGGAGCTGGCCCGCTACATTGAGGGCCCGGTCGACGGCGAGCAACGGATGCGCGCGGCGACACGGCGACTGCTCGGCGCCGGCGCCGGCGCCGCGATCGTCACCCGCGCCGGGGAGCCGGCGATGGTGCTGCGCGGCGAGGAGGCCTGGGAGCTGGTCCCGCCCCGCTTCGAGCGCGGCTCACGCGAGGGCTGCGGCGACTCGATGATGGGCGGCCTCGCCGCCTGCATCGCCGCCGGGCGCGAGTGGGAGGAGACGCTGCGGCTCGGTGCTGCCGCCGGTGCCGCCAACTTCCTCCGCCACGGCCTCGGCAGCGGCTCGCGCGGAGTGATCGAAGACCTCGCCCGCAAGGTCGAGCTACGCCGGCTATGAGGGCCCAAACGGGACCGAGAGGTCTTCGCCTTCGACGATCGCGCGAGGCGCCACGTCGCGCATCCACTCGACGTGGGGCGCGACCAACTCAATCCCGGCGAGCAGCTCGAACGCCTCCCTCATGTGGACGGGACGGCCGCCGTGTGAGGAGTGGGCATCGCTGCTGAGCACGTGGATCAGGCCCGCCTCGGCGAGCGAGCGCATCCCGGCGGCGGTGCGTTCGCGCAGGAAGAAGTCGGCCGTCGCCTGGACCAGCGTGCCGGCGCCGACCAGCGCCGCGATCCGCTCGTACATGTCGGCCGAAAAGTGGCGCTCGGGATGGGCGATCAGGGTGCGGTGGCCGCGCTCGGCGAGGTGCTCGACGCGGTGCTCGAGGCTGTCGCTCAGCGGCCCCGGCGCCGGCTCGAGCAGGATCCAACGGCCGGCGCCGAGCGCGACCCGGCCGAGCTCCTCCTCGCCGAGGCCCTCGACCGCCGTCTCCGCCACCTCGCCTCCCTGCAGGACGCTGAGCGGCAGCCCCTCCTCGCCCAGGCGCTCGTTGAGCGAGCCGACCCGGGCAACGATCTCGTCGATGCTGACGTCGTGGTCGTGGCGGATGTGCGGCGTCGCGCAGACCCGCTCGATCCCGTCGTTGACCGCCTGGCGCCCCATCGCGACGCTGTCGCGCATGTCGAGCGCCCCATCGTCGACCCCGGGCAGGATGTGGCAGTGCAGGTCGATCATCGTCGTTCGTTCGATTTTCCACACTCCAGTGTGGTCGATCCATCGAACGGCGCGATCGGCGCCCGAGAGGGCCGGGTGCAAACGCTGTTTCAGGCCCTGCCGCTTACCGGCATGGGACTACGATGAGCGGCATGATCCAGCACCTGCTCCCGCCGGGCTTGCGAGGGCAGACGATGGGCTTCAACTGTGGATAAGAAAACGACCCGAAGAGGGAACTACGAGTCTGGCTCCGACTACGTGCTCGAGTACGGCGAGCTGCGCTTCGCATTCAACGAGCAGGACTTCGGACAGCGCGTCGAGCAGGCCGCGGTCAAACTCGGCTTCGTCGGCCAGGGCCTCAGCCAGGGGGAGCTCGACGACCTGCTCGACCTCTGCGTCAGCGGCGAGATCGCCGAGCCCAGCTCCCGCCTCGGCGAGCACATCAACGAGAACTGGGACGACCTCGTCGGCCCCGCCAACCGCAGCCTCGTCCACTGGCTGCGCCGCCTCGTCTTCCGCGGCGCCTGGCTCGACCAGCGGGTCAAGGAGGGTGAGCTGGACATCGTCTTCGACGAGCGGACTCAGACCTTTGGCTACATCCAGCCGGATCGGAGCTCGGAGCTCATCGAGCTGTCTAAAGAGCCGAGCTGGCGGCGTATCGCCTATCGGCGGTAGCGCCGTTCAGGTCAGGGGTTCCGCTTAACTTTTTCGGCGGAGACGCAGTTGCTGACGCCGCAAGGCAGCGCCGAAAAAGTACAAGACGCTCCATCCCTGACCTGAACGGCGCTATCAGGATGGACGCTCTAGGGCAGCCACCACGGTCAGGGAGCCATTGGCTTTTAGGCCGAGGCCGCCATCGAAGATCCCTTTTGCCACTTCGTCGTCCTCTAGGCGGCTCAGCGAGTCGACCAGGAGGATTACGTGGTCGCCTTTCTCGGCCCGGCGGGTGGCTTGCTCCAGGGCGTCGGTGGCGTGGCGGGCCTGGCCCGCCGCGACCAGCTCGGCCTGCGGGGCCTCGCGCTTCCAGTCGGCCAGCTCCTCGGGGCTGGGGTCGATCAGGAGGGCGATCGGGTCGGGGCCCTCGGAGGCTCCGGCGAGGTGGGCGGCGACCTCGCGCAGCAGCGCCGTGCAGGCGGCGCGGCTCTCGCCGTAGACGAGCGCCTGGCGCCCGGGTGGCGGGGTGAGCAGGTCGTGGACGCGCAGGCCCTTGCTCTTGCGACCGAAGCGGCGGCGACGGCGACGGCGCGGACGTGACGACTCGCCCTCTGCGGTGGCGGGCGCGGCGGGCTCCGCAGCGGGCTCGGGAGCAGCAGGCTCGGGCGCCGAATCGTCCTTCGCCGGGCGCTCCCGAGGCGGGCGATCCCTGGGCGGCCGCTCGCCGCCGGAGCGCTCGCGGCGGGGACGCGGCGGGCGGTCGCGTTTCGGCCGTCCCTCGCCCCGCGGCTCGCGCTCGCGTGGGGCGGGCTCGCCGTCGCTCAGCTTCGCGATCAGCTCCTCGCGGCGAAGCATGCGGTAGCGCGACACGCCTGCCGCGGCGGCCAGCGAGTGCAACTCGGCGAGGTGCTTGGATTCCAGCTCAGTCTTGGTCATAGGAAGCGGCAGGTTATTGCAGCGGCTAGATGGGTGAGCCGGCGGGGTCGATGCCCGCCTCGGCCGCCGCGGCGGGCCAGGCTTCGGCCTCGCGCTTGACCCGGCGGCGGTTCCAGCCCAGCTCGGCGCCCATCGCCGCCGCCACCGCCCGCGCCGGGCCCGCCTCGCGCAGCTGCGGGGCCGCGAGCAGGCCGAGGCGAGTGCGGCGCAGAAGGACGTCGGCGACGCTGCGCGCCTGCTCGTCGCGGGCGGCGACGACGGCCTCGGCGAGCAGGTCGGGACGGCCGGGGACGATCGGCACCGCCAGCTTCGGGTCCTCCCGGGCCAGGGCGAGGACGTTGCGCGCCGCGTGCCCGTAGCGGAAGGCGAGCTGGGCCAGGGTCTCCTCGCCGACGCACTCGGGCGCCTCCAGGTCCTCGGGCCGCGCCTCCATGCCGAGCGGGATCTCCGCCGTGTGGCAGGGCGCCTCGCGCCCCTCGCGCTCGACCAGCCGGTCGACGGTCTGCTTCGCCATCCGCCGCCAGGTGGTCAGCTTGCCGCCGGTGATCGTCAGCATCCCCGAGGAGGTCTCGTACAGCTCCGCCTTGCGGGAGATGTCGACCGACTTCTTCGGGTCGCCGGTGGCGATCAGCGGCCGCACCCCGGCGTAGGCGCCGACCAGGTCGTCGGCGCCGAGCGAGACGCCGAAGAACTCGTTGACCGCGTCGAGCAGATAGGCGACGTCGTCGGCACCGGGCTGCGGGCGCTCGATGTCCCCCTCGAAGTCGTTGTCGGTGGTACCGATCAGGGTTCGCCCGTACCAGGGCAGGGCGAAGATCTGGCGGCCCTCGCCGGCAGGGACGATGCAGGCGGCGGCGGTGGTGGAGAGATCGGCGCGGTCGACCAGCACGTGGGTGCCGCGGCTGGGTGAGATCCGCGGCACGTCCTCCTCCTCGACCACCTCCTCGGGCCGGATCCGATCGGCGAAGACGCCGGTGGCGTTGATCACGTTCTCGGCCTCGACTTCCAGCCGCTCGCCCGACTCGGCCTCGACGAAGGCGACCCCGCCGGCCCGGCCGGCCCGGTTCAGCACCTCGGTCACCTCGGCGCCGTTCAGCATCACCGCGCCGAAGCGCTCGGCCTCGCCGAGGATCGTCAGGGTGAGGCGGACGTCGTCGGTCTGGCAGTCGTAGAAGAGATAGGCGTTCCTGGGATCGCGCGCCGCCAACGAGGGCATCAACTCCAGCACCTCGTCGCGGTCGATCGTGCGATGGCGGTCGGGCGACCAGTAGTAGTCCTCGTCGGCATCCTTGGAGGAGCGCATCTCGCGGCGGCTGCGGCCGACCCGCGTCGTCGCCATCACGTCATACATGTTGAGCCCGATGCCGAGCCCGCGCGGGCGGCGCTCCTCGCCCAGGGCCGGAACGAGGAAGGGCGTCGGGTAGACCAGGTGGGGGGCGAGCTGGACCATCAGCTGGCGCTCCAGCAGCGCCTCGCGGACCAGGCCGAGGTCGAGGTTCTGCAGGTAGCGCAGGCCGCCGTGGACCATCTTCGAGGAGCGGCTGGAGGTGCCGATCGCGTAGTCGCCGCGCTCGAGCAGCGCCACCGAGTAGCCGCGCGAGGCGGCGTCGAGCGCCACCCCGGCGCCGGTGATGCCGCCGCCGATCACGACGACCTCGAAGCGCCGGCCGGCGATCTCCTCGATGGCTGCGGCGCGCGAGAGCATCAGTCGAGGAAATCCGTCGTCTGCTCGACCGGCGGGCGCGGCGGCGGCTCCTTCTCCTGGCGCGGATTGCCGAGGTGCAGCAGGCCGACGAAGCGCTCGTTGTTGGGCAGGCCGACGGCCTGCTGCCCTCCCGTGGAGCGCAGCAGCCCCGGGGTGCGCCAGTAGCCGGCGAGACCGCGGGCGTGGGCGCTGAGCAGGACGATGTAGGAGGCGACCGCGGTCGCGTGCAGATCCTCCTCGTTTTGGATCGGATCGGGGCCGAGCGCGCAGGAGACGACGATCAGGGTGGGCGCGCGGTCGAGCTTCGCCGCCCCCTCGGGCCCCGCCGCGTCCTTCAGCCGCCGCCGCGCCTCGGGCCCGACGACCCGGAAGCGCCAGGGCGCGGTCAGGTGGTGGTTCGGCGCCCAGCGGGCGAGCTCGAGCAGCTCCAGCAGCTCCTCGCGCCCCAGCGGCTCGGGCCCGAACGCCTTGTGCGTGCGACGCGTGCGTATCGCGATCTCGACGTCCACGCACCCAACATAGCCGCGACGGCCGGCTGAAACGCTTTGTCCCCCTGCTGGGCGGAGAACGCGTTACACCGCGGCTACCAGGCGTAACGGCGGCCGAGCCACCAGGGGATTGCGAGCGCGAGCGCCGTGCAGGCGAGGCCGATGCCGAGCGGGATCCAGGGCGACGGCGAGCTACCGGTGGCGGTGACCGGCTGCGGGGCCGGCGCGACCGTTTCGGCAGGTGCGGCTCCCGGCGCGGCCCCGGTCGCGCTTCCCGGCGCTTCACCGCCGCCCTTAGCGCCCGGGACCGGCACCACGCCGCCGGTCGCCGGGGGCAGGGACGGAGTCGCGCCCGGGGCGGTGCCGCCACTGCCGCCGCCCTGCGATTCTGGCGGCGTTTCGGAGGGCGCCGGCGAGGCCTTGCCGACGCCCGGCGCCGCTGGTGCGGCGCCCGACGGAGAGACCGCCGTCACCTTCTTTTCGCGCGGCGGCGGTGCGATCGGCAGCGCCTTGCCAGCCGCCGCGACCAGGGCCTCGCCGGTGACCCAGACCGGGGTCTGGTCGCTCGAAGAGGAGTAGCGGTAGTGGCCGTCGCCGGCCTGCCGCGCCGCGAGGTAGTCGAGGGCGCTGTTGGCGCCCGAGGCGATCGTGGCCGGGTCGGCGCCGACGGCGATCATCGCCTCGGCCGCCCAGCCGGTCGATTGCGAGTTGACGCCGCCCGAGCCGCCGAGGGCAAAGCCGCCGTCGGGATGCTGGTGCTTGCGCAGGTAGGAGAGGCCGAGCTTGGCTGCCTGCGTGCCCGGAATCGCCTGCATCACCGCCGCTGTCACGTCGGCGTTGCTCGGCTGCCCCGGCACGTCGCCCCAGCCGCCGTCGCCGTTCTGGACGCCGACCAGCCAGCTCGCCGTCTTGTCGAGGCCGCCGACCCCGGCGCTGCGCAGCGCGATCAGGCTGTAGGAGGTCGTTCCCGGCCAGCCCGCGAAGGAGCCGTTGTCGGCGCGGTGCCGGAGCAGCTCTTCGACCAGGTCGTGACCGGCGAAGGAGCGCGGATCGACGCCCGCGCCCTGCAGCGCGACGATCGTCCGGGCCAGGTCGCCGCTGGTGCCCAGTTCGCCGACGCTGGTGCGCAGGAAGTCGACCGGGGTCCTGCCGGCGCGCGCGACGTCGAGCGGGTTACGCCCCGCAGCCTCGAGGCCCAGCATCACCCAGCCGCTGACCGCGGCACCCGAGGGGTCGCCGCTGGAGGCGCCGAAGCCGCCGTCGGAGTTCTGCACCGATTCGAGCCAGCTCGCGGCGCGGTCGGCGCCTCCGGCGGCCCGCGCCGGACTGGGAACGAGGGCGGGAAGGACCAGCAGCGCGGCGAGCAGCGCC
Organism: Solirubrobacterales bacterium; assembly: GCA_036269215.1. Lineage (GTDB taxonomy): Bacteria > Actinomycetota > Thermoleophilia > Solirubrobacterales > 70-9 > VRUE01. The sequence goes on along the minus strand of DATASN010000054.1, from coordinate 36,089 downwards.
GTGGCCACCGCGGGCGTCCGCCACTCGAAACGCTCGCGGAAGCGAACCAGCATCCGCACCATCGCCGGCCCGGCAAGCAGGGCGAAGGCGACGTTGCCGATCGCGTGAGCGGCGTCGAAGGGAATCGCACGGGCCTCCAGCACCAGGAAGTGCCGCATCGAGAGGTCTCCACCGTAGGTCGCCATCAGCGAGAAGTTCAACAGCACACCGTAGGCGATTCCGGCGAGGCCGCAAACCGCGGCGAGGGTGAGGCGGCTCGCGTTGCGGGTGCCGAGCGCCAGCGCCGCCCCCAGCACCCCGCATAGCCCCCAGCCGACCATCTGCCACGGCGTCCACGGCCCCTGCCCGAACCAGAAGTTGGAGACGAGGCCGGCGAAGGCGCCGACGGCGAAGCCCGGCGCCGGTCCGAGCGCGTAGCCCGCGAAGACGACGATGTCGGTGGTCGGCTTGACGTTGGGGAAGGCGGCGAAGGCGATCCGCCCGGCGATCGCCAGCGCGGCCAGGGCGGCAACGAGCGCCACGACCTGCGAGGGCGGCCGCGAGCGCTCATACCAGGCGAACCCACCAAGCAGGACGGCCCCGAGGACCAGAAAGCTGGCGAGCTGCCAGGACATCAATCGCCGCTTTCTTCGGCTGAGTTCGTGTTTTGTAGGCCTATAGGACGACTAAGTGCGAACTCACCGCTTGTTCGGAGGGTCGCCGCCCCCTGCTCCGCGGTGATGACCCCTGGCAGGTCGAGGACGCGGGCCACCTCGGTGGCGAAGTACCAGCCGCCCGAAAGCACCTCGGACGCGGGGCCGTCGGCGATCACGACGCCGTCGCCGAGCAGGACGACGCGCTGGGCAAAGCCGGCCGCGAACTCGACGTCGTGGGTGGCGACGAGAAGGCCGGCGCCGCGGCCCGCAAGCTCTTCGATCAGCTCACAGAGATCGTGCTTTCGCGCCCTGTCCATGCCGCGAGTCGGCTCGTCAAGGGCGACCAGACCTGGCAGCTCATCACCCTCCATCCGACCGGCCAGCGCTATCGCAAGCGCCAGGCGCTGCCGCTCGCCGCCGGAAAGGTCACGTGGATCGGCGTCTACCGCGTGCTCCATTCCGACCACGCGCAGTGCCGCAAGCCCCGCCTCCCCCGGCAGCTCGTCGCCGACCCGCTCGCGGATCAGATAGTCGCTCGGGTTCTGGGTGAGGAGCGCCATTCCGTCCGGTGCCTCCGCCCGGCCGCGCACCGGATGCAAAAGTCCACCTACGGTCCTCAGCAGGGTGCTCTTACCCGCGCCGTTGCGGCCCATCAAGGCGACGCGTTCGCCGCCCTGGATGCTTAGGTCGACTCCTCGAAGGACATCGCGCGGGGTTTCTCCGCGACTCAGCTCCACCCACAGGTCGCGTACGTCGAGCGCTGGGTTGGAGGGGAGTCGGACCCCCTCCTCTCTCAACTTTTTCGGTGGAGAGTTGCCGGCTGGCAGAGCTTCGCCCGCCGAAAAAGTACAAGCCGTTCGAAGGGGGTCCGACTCCCCTCTATCGGCAGCACTGATTGACGCGAGGGTTCGGCGCGCATCCCTAACACCCACCGGGAGGGGTCCGATGCCGGACAGCGAGAACAGGCGAGCCGCCGGGGTCTCGAGGGCAGTGTCGGCGCCTTGCGCCCAGGCGAGGAAGTCGCGGGGGGCGCCGTCGAAGGCGATCGAGCCAGTTGCCATCGCTATGACGCGATCCGCAGCGGCCAGGCAGCGCTCCAGGCGGTGCTCTGCCAGGAGCACGGTGACGCCCCACTCCTCGTTGAGGCGGCGCAGGAGCCATATGAGCTCGTCGCCGGCTACAGGGTCGAGCTGGGAGGTCGGCTCGTCGAGAAGCACCAGTCGCGGGCGGGTGACCAAGGCGGCAGCGAGAGCCACACGTTGAAGCTCTCCGCCAGAGAGGGTGTCCACCGCCCTGTCCAACAAGTGAGGAATCGCGAGTGCGAGAGCTACCTCCTCGACGGCGCGGGCGCGGGAGGTCGGCGAGTTGCCGCGCAGCTCCAGCGGTAGCTCTATCTCTGCAGCGACGGTTGTGGAGACGACCTGGGTCTCGGGGTCCTGGGCCACGTAGCCGACTGCTGCTGCCAGCTCGCCGGGACCTTTGGCGATTGCGTCGATACTCGCTACCTCGATGCGGCCGTTGATCTCGCCTCCGTGGAAGTGCGGGACCAAGCCGCAGGCTGCTCGTAGGAGGGTTGACTTACCGCAGGCGGAGAGGCCTGCCAGGAGGGCGAACTCGCCTGGAGTGAGGCTTAGGGAGATGTCGCGCAGAGCCGGTTCGGGCGCGTGCGGGTAGCTGTAGGTGAGGCCGTCGATTGCGAGGGCGTGGGTTGCGTGGGTCGGGATCGCCAGGTCAGGCACCTGTTGCCTCCGGGGTGGGGAGCGAACCGCGGTGGGATGGGCCCGCGCTGCGAGGGACGGCGGCTCGACGAGGGTTGCGGCGCATTGGTGCCAGGCCGCTTAGGACCAGGAGCGCCGAGAAGACGAGGGTCGCGGTTCCGCTGTCGATCGCGATCGTCGGGTATGCGTGGAAGGCGCCGGTGCCGAGCAGCTCGCCTGCCACCGCGGCGATCAGGATCGCGGCGCCGGTTGCGTAGAAGCGGCGGTCGTGGCGGGAGCGGCCGTGGCGGTACTTCGTGCGCGGGGCGTCGAGCGAGTAGCCGCGCAGCTCGAGCGTTGCCGCCACGTCCACGGCGCGGTCCAGCGAGCCGGCGAGCAGGCGGCGGGCCAGCGGGGCCCTGCCAACCGGGGCGGCTGCCGGGCCGCGCAGCCTGGCGGCGTCGCGGAGGCGGGCCGCGTCGGCGGCCGCTACCGGGACCAGGCGGGAGACCAGCGTCGCAGTCAGCGCCGAGCGGCCCGCCAACGGGCGCAGGGCGCGCAGGACGCGGTCGGGATCGACGCAGGCGGAGTAGACGGCGAAGGCGACCAGCACCACGGCGGCGCGCAGGCCGAGCACGGCGCCTTCGGCGATCGCCTCGAGGGTGACGTCGACCTGGCCCAGGACCGGCCACTCCCCGAGCCTTGCCAGGACGGTCTCGCCGCGGTTGGCGACGAGAGCGTTGACCGCGGCGATGAAGAAGGCCAGGGTCACGCCCATCCAGAGCGCCGCGCTGACCGCCGCGCGGGCACCCGCAAGGCGCCCGGCGAGGACCAGCCCGGCGCCGGTCGCCGCGAGCACGATCGGGCTCGGGTAGAGGAAGGCGACGACGACAAGCGAGCCGAGGTAGGTCACGGCAGCCGCCGGCAAGGCCGCCTGCAGCGGGCCCGGCCTCGGGGTGTAGGCGAACGGCGATCTCATCGCAACGGCAGCGGCGTCTCCTCTCCCGCTTCGACCGCAACCGCGTAATGGTCGCGCAGGTCGGCCGCGTCGAGCAGGCCCGCGGCGCCTTCCACCCCGGCGGCGTTGGCGCCGGTGACAACCCATACGGGCGGGTCTTCGTAGCGCCGAGTGGCGGCGACGAGACCCGCGTCGGCACCGAAACTCCGCGCCGGCTTGCCGTCTTCGTCGAGCCCCCGCAGCACGTAGCCGGCGGCCGCCCGGTGCAACGTCTTTCCCCCCTGGCAGGCGGACAACACGTTGCACCCGGAGGCCCTGAAGTCGGCGAAGACGCCGCTGGCCTGCGGGCCGGCTTCGATCTGGGCTGCCGCCGGGTCGCGGCGCAGCCGCGCCCAGGGGCCGACCAGCACCCGGATCGCCCCGTCCGGCGAGCCGGAGGCGACCGTCGCGCCGGCGCCCCGCAGCCTCGCCCGCGCGGTGGCGCAGGCCTCGCCACCGCCAAGGCATTCGACGACGGCCGGCCGACGCTTGCCGTCGTAGCCGCCGGTGAAGGGCTGCGGCCAGGAGCCGACCACGGCCGGCACCCGCATCGCCGCGCCCCAGTCGCGGTAGTCCCACCAGACCGACTCCCCCCCGCGCAGCGGGTAGTCGGCGGCGCCGACGGTCGCCTCGACCCCGTCGACGTAGAAGAACCAGTCGAGCGAGCGAACGACGCTCTCTTCGGCTTCCAAGCCGTCGATTGACTGTACGAAGCCGCCGCCGTAGCGGGTCGAGATATCGGCGTTGCCTTCCAGCACCCGCATCACCGTGTCGGATTCGCTGACGTCGCCGACCTGGCGGTGAAGCACGGGCACGGTCCCGTAGTCCCGCGTCACCGTCAGCTCGACGTCGCCGATCCCCTTGCCGGGGCCGAGGCCGCAGCCGGCGGTCGCGAGCGCCGCGCAGAGCAGCGCAATCGCAACCGCCGGGCCGCGGCATCCGGTCATCCAGCCGCTTCGGGGCACTTCCCGCCGACGCAGACCGGCTCACGGGCCGAGGGGGTGTCACCGCCGCCGGAGGCGAACAGCGTCGCCGCAGCGGCGAGGGTCACCGTGGCGTGTCCGGCGCCGTCGGTCGGCCCGGAGGCGCCGCTGACGGTCACCCCGGCAGCCGGCGTCTTCTTGCCTTTTTCGTCGTAGGCGAAGACGCTGACCGTGAACGGCACGTTGGCCTGCGCTTCGGCCGGCGCCACCAGGACCAGCTCGTCCGGGTAGGGGTAGGAGCCGAAGCCCCAGAGCACTTCGTCGCCGGTGTGCAGCTTCGCCAGTTCGCCGCCGACCGGGGAGCTCTTGTGGTCGACCTTGAAGTACCAGCCGCTCTTCTTGTTGGCGACAGTGCCCCCCACCCCGCAGATGCCGAGGCCGAATTCGTCGATGAAATGATCGGTGATCAGCACCGGCTTCAGCGAGGCGGTGAACTGGGCGGCCCGGATCAGCATGCCGAGCGCCGTCGCCCCCTTGACGCTCACCTTCCTGCCGCTGCCACCGCTGCCGGCGCCGAAGCAGCTCGCCTTCGGGCTGGCCTTGATCGAGACCTTGCCGCCGACCCCGAACGAGTCTTCGTCGAGGACCTTGCCGCCGGCGCCGACGACGCGCAGATCCGCGACCGGGCCCTTGGCGGCTGCGACCGCGGCGATGGAGAACGTCAACATGAGAGCCAGCACGCACGCGGCGGCCGGCCGGAACGGAACGAGTCTTGGCATTTAAGCCACCCTTTCCTCGAGGGTTGTCATGGCTGGCCGGGGACAGGTCTCCTGGCTTCCGGGACTCTCGGCCGCGCCTTCCCGGGGAATCGGTGTCCTCCCCAGTGGCCGGCGCCGAAGCGCCCGCGACCTCCTTGACCCGGTCACAGTGGCGGGACCGCGCCGGCTTCTCACCGGACTTCCCTTGACCACCGACCGTATGTACGCGAGCGAGTCTATCCGCTGACCGCTGAACTTTCGTCCAGCGGTCTTTGCCGCGGCGCCGGGGCGCGGCTAGGCTCGCCGCCTCACTGGCCGAGTCAAAGGGGGAGATGATGAGACAGGGGATGCGGTGGCCGTCACCGGCACTGGCGGTTTCGGCGCTGGCGCTGTTCGTCGCGCTCGGCGGCACCGTCTACGCGGCGAAGGTGGCCAAGATCGACGGCAGGGCGGTGAAGGTGAAATCGCTGCCCGGCAACCGCCTCAAGCCGCACTCGATCTCGGCCGACCGGCTGAAGCCGGGAGTGCTGGTCAACGGCGCGGACGGCAAGGCGGGCCAGATCACCGGCGCCGAAATCAACGAGCTCAGCCTCGGCCAGGTGCCGGAGGCCGCCCACGCCCTGACGGCGGACACGGCCCAGAGCGCGGTAGACGCCCAGACCGCGCTAAACGCCGTAAACGCGATCACAGCGCAAAAAGTAAACGGCCACGAAGCCGGCTGCCTACCGGGCACCGAGCAGTTCGCCGGCGCCTGCTGGCAGACCTCGCACACAGAAACAGCAGTAAGCGCCCCAGCAGCAGCCAACTCCTGCGCCACCCAGGGAGGAGAACTACCAGAGGCCCTGCAGCTGGCAGCATTCTCCCAGCAGCCCGGAGTGGCGCTGGCGCCGGGAACAGAGTGGTCGAGTGACCTAACAAACATGGTGGGACCGAACGAATACGCTGCCGTAACTGTGTCCGCAAGTGCGGCAGTCGACTTCACGGCCTCCACCAACGCCCGAAAGTACCGCTGCGTGATCCCTCTGCTCCGCTAAGAACCTGTCCCGGTAGGGGTGAAACGTCTTGTACTTTTTGGGCGTCCACCTAGCGGCGCCAGCAAGTACGGATCAATCCAAAAAGTTAAGTGGAACCCCTACCTGGACAGGTTCCAAGGTCAAGTTTCGACCATGCCGCGCTCAAGCGCATACCGAACCAACTCAGCCCGACTAGAAAGCCGCAGCTTCTGCTGGATATGAGCCCGGTGGCTCTCCACCGTGCGGATGCTTATATAGAGTTGCTCCGCCACCTCTGCATTGGTGTGGCCAAGAGCGATCAAGCGCAGCACGTCGCGCTCACGCTCGCTCAGCTCGTCCTTCTGCGCGTCGCCCCCCGCCGCCAGCCGCGCCCCCAGCGCCGGCTGCAGGTAGGTGTCGCCGATGGCGGCGCTGCGCACCGCCTGGACCAGCTCGGCGTCGGCGGCCTCCTTGAGCACGTAGCCGCGCACCCCCGCCTGCAGGGCGCGGCGGGCATAGGCGGGCTCGTTCTGCATCGTCAGCACGACGATCTCGGTCCCCGGCGAGGCCTCGTGGATGTCCGGCACGGCGTCGAGGCTGGAGCGGCCGGGCATGTTGAGGTCGAGGATCAGCACGGTCGGCTTGTGGCCGCGCACGTAGCGCAGCGCGGCTTCGGCGTCGCCCGCCTCGGCGACCACCTCGAAGCCCGGCTCGGCGTCGAGCAGCATGCGCAGGGCGTTGCGCATCACGGTGTGGTCGTCGGCGAGGACGATCGTCGTCGCGCTCCCCCGCGTGCGGTCGGAAGCCGCGTCGCCCGTCACGGCAACGAGATTAGCTGTGCCCGCGGTGCCGTGGGTCGAGGTCACCGGATCATCTAACCCGCAACCGATCGCCGCGCCATCCGGGTTTTCCCGCGAATCGCCCAATGTCTCCCGGGATTGCCCGATCAACGCACTTTGAGCATAAGCTGGAGGGCGAGTAGCATTTTGGGGGCGCCAAAGGCTCGGAGGTGGACTCAGGAGATGGCACAGGTTTACAACAGCGGGGCGCTCGACGAGCCCCGCCTGAGGGAGCTGATCGAGGTCGGCCGCACGCTCGTGGCCGAGCTCGACCCCGAGGCGGTCTTCCGCCAGCTGCTCGAGGTCGCCTGCGAGCTGACCGGGGCGCGCTACGCGGCGCTCGGCGTGCTCGACGAAGACCGCCACGAGCTGGAGCGCTTCATCACCCACGGCATCGACGAGGCGGGACGGCGCGCGATCGGCAACCTGCCCCGCGGGCGCGGCGTGCTCGGGCTGCTGATCGAGCAGCCGCGGCCGCTGCGCCTCGCCGACGTCGGCGCCCACCCCCGCTCCTACGGCTTTCCCCCCGGCCATCCGCCGATGTCGAACTTCCTCGGCGTCCCGGTGATGATCCGCGGCCACGCCTGGGGCAACCTCTACCTGACCGAGAAGCAGAGCGGCGAATTCGACCGAGCCGACGAGCAGTCGGCGGTGATCCTCGCCGAGTGGGCGGCGATCGCAGTCGAGAACGCCCGCCTCTACAGCAGCGTCGAGCGCCGCAACGAGGAGATGGAGCGGGCCGTGCACCGGCTCGAAGCGACGACCGAGATCGCCCACGCGGTCGGCGGCGAGACCGACCTCGGGCGAATCCTCGAGATCGTCGTCAAGCGTGGCCGCGCCCTGGTCGAAGCCCGCACCCTGCTGATCCTGCTGCGCGAGCGCGACGAGCTGATCCCCGCCTCGATCGCCGGCGAGCGCGGCGACGGCATGGCCGAGAACCGGATCCCGACGAGGGGCTCGATCCCCGGCCAGGTGCTGGAGGCTCGAGAGCCGCGCCGGGTCCACGACCTCGACCCCAGCCTGATGGCGCGGCCAGGCCGCTCGGAGGAGGGCGTCACCGCCCTGCTCGTCCCGCTCGTCTTCCGCGGCCATGCCCTCGGCGTGCTCGTCGCCCTCGACCCGCTGGGCAGGGACCTCGGCTTCAGCAACGAGGACCAGCAGGTGCTCGTCTCCTTCGCCGCCAGCGCCGCGATCGCGGTGGCGACGGCGCAATCGGTCGCCGAGGGACGGACCCGCGAAAGCATCGCCGCGACCGAGCGCGAGCGCGGCCGCTGGGCGCGCGAGCTGCACGACGAATCGCTGCAGAGCCTCGCCGGCCTGCGCGTCCTGCTCTCCACCGCAAGGCGCAGCGACCCCGACGAAACCGAGCGCCTGCTGAGCCAGGGGATAGAGCAGGTCGACGATGCGATCGCCGAGATGCGCCGCCTGATCGCCGACCTGCGGCCGCCGACGCTCGACGAGCTGGGCCTGGGCGCCGCCCTGGAAGCGCTGGGCGAACGGACGACCGCGAGCGGCGCAATCGAGGTCGACCTCGTCCTCGATCTCGACTTCCACTCCGGGCGAACGAAGGTGCGGCTGGCCCGCGAGATCGAGGACGCCGCCTACCGGCTGGTCCAGGAGGCGCTCAACAACGCCGCCCGCCACGGCAGCACCGACAAGGCCAAGGTGGAGGCGATCGAGAGCGGCGACAAGCTGCGCCTGCGGGTCTCCGACCAGGGACGCGGCTTCGACCCGTCCGAGCGCTCGGACGGCTTCGGCCTGGTCGGGATGCGCGAACGCGTCACCCTCGCCGGGGGGACGCTGGAGCTGCGAAGCTCGCCCGGCGAAGGCACGACGATCGTCGCCGTGCTCCCGGCCCGCCAGCGCACGGAGCAGGAAGCCGGCCAGGTCAGCGCCAGGTCGCTCCCTCGGGCCGCCGAGCAGCCCACGGCCGAAAGCGGCTGAGGCCTTTAGGCCCCCAGCATGGCGCGGTAGAAGCTGTAGTCGCGGCGGTCGGGACGCAGGTTCGAGGCGAGCGCGAGGTGGTGGCGGGCGCGCTCGGTCTCCCCCGTCTTAGCCAGCGCCCGGCCGAGGCAGAAGTGGGCGTAGTCGTTGACCTGATGGCGCTCGACCACAGCCTTGAACTCGACCGCGGCGGCGGCGAAGCGGCCGGAGCGGAAGTAGGCGCGCCCCAGCGCCTCGCGCACCGACGACTTCTCCGGCGCCCGCCGCGCCGCCTCCTCCAGCGGCGCCGCCGCCTCCTCGAAGTCCTCCTCCTCGAGCAGCTCGATCCCGCGCCGGTAGAGGGTGAAGGTGGAGTCTGCCTCGGGCTCGGCGGGCATCGCTCAAGTGTAGGAGGCCGGGTTAGGCGGCTTCCATCGCACCGGCGCCGGCCTCGACCGCCTTGCCGTGGCGGATCAGGTCGGCGGCGCGCTCGGCGACGGCGATCGTCGGCGCGTTGGTGTTGCCGCGCGGCACCGTCGGCATCACCGAGGCGTCGACGACGCGAAAGCCCTCGAGACCCTCGACCCGCAGCTCTGAATCGACCACGGAGCCGATCGCGCAGGTGCCGACCGGGTGGTAGACCTCGTAGGTGGTCGCGGCGATGTGGGCGCGCAGGGCCGCCTCGGAGTCGTCAGCCGGCGCCGTGAACGGCTCGGCGGCGTAGGGCCGGAAGGAGGGCTGGGCGCAGATCTCTTCGCCGAGGCGCACCGCGTCGATCATCCGCGCCATGTCGGCCTCGGCCGCGTAGAAGGCGTTGCGGACGATCGGCTTCGCGGTCGGATCGTTGGAGGCGAGGCGCACCGAGCCGCGGCTCTCCGCCGTGAGCAGGCAGGGCGAGACCCAGACCCCGTGCGCCTGCGGATCCCCCATCCCCTCTTCGACGATGTGGATCGGGGCGACGTGGAACTGCACGTCGGGCGCCTCGGCGCCGGCGCCGAGGCGGGCGAAGCCGCCGGACTCGGCCAGGTTGGAAGCGAAGGGGCCGGTCTGGGAGGCCTCGAACTCGGCCATCGCCGCCGGCTCCAACGCCGCCAGCAGGCTCTCCGGCTCGGGCGTCGTGAAGACGGTGTAGGTGGAGGGGTGGTCGCCGAGGTTCTCGCCCACCGCCGGCTGGTCGAGCAGCAGCTCGACTTCGCGCATCGCCAGGTGCTCAGCCGGGCCGACGCCGGAGAGCATCAGCAGCTGCGGCGAGTTGTAGGCGCCGCCGCAGAGCAGGACCTCGCGCTCGGCGCGCAGCTCCTGCGCCTCGCCGAGCCGGCTCGCCTCGACGCCGACCGCGCGGGTGCCCTCGAAGAGCACCCTGTTGACGTGCATGTGGGGCATCACCGTGAGGTTGGGGCGCTCGCTCGCCGGGTGCAGGTAGGAGACGGCGGCGCTGGCGCGCATGCCGCCGCGCTGGGTCACCTGGTACATGCCGACGCCGTCCTGCGCCTCGCCGTTGAAGTCCCCGTTGCGGGCCAGGCCCGCCTCGACCCCGGCCTCGACGAAGGCGGGAGAGATCCTGTTGCCGGAGCGCTGGTCGGAGACCGGCAGCGGCCCGCCGACCCCGTGCCACTCCGAGGCGCCGCGCTCGTTGTCCTCGGCCTTGAGGAAGTAGGGGAAGAGGTCGTCCCAGGCCCAGCCCGGCACCCCCCACCCGTCGTAGTCGCGGCGGTTGCCGCGGATGTAGATCATCGCGTTGATCGAGGAGGAGCCGCCCAGCACCTTGCCGCGGGGCAACGAGATCTGGCGGCCGTTGCAGTTGGGCTCCGGCGCGGAGTGGTAGTCCCAGTCGACCTCGGTGCGGGCCAGCGAGAGGTAGCCGAGCGGCACGTGGATGTTCTGGTTGGTGTCCGGCGGGCCGGCCTCGAGCAGGAGGACGCTCGTCTCGGGGTCCTCTGAGAGCCTTGCCGCGAGGACGCAGCCGGCCGATCCGGCCCCCACGATCACGTAGTCGTACATACCGCTCCTTCCTCTGGTCGCCACTGCAACGCGTTTGGGTCCTCGTAGAACCGAAACGCGTTTCACCGGGCACCCGGTCCGGCTGGGGTCGAGTGTACGCCCAAATCGCGCCTGTACCAGGGGGGTTTCCCGCCGACTGCTACGGTTGGTGGGTCGGGTTTGGCGCTTCCGCCACCCGAGAGGTTCCGTTCCCTCCTTGCGTTGAATTGCATTTAGGGGTCGCTGGATCTCCCCTGAATCGCTCAAAAGGAGTCACCGAATCGTGTCATTTGCCGACCTCGGCATTTCAAAGGCTGTCGTGCGCGCGCTTGCCAAGCGCGGCATCGAGCAGCCGTTCCCCGTCCAGCAGCTGGTCGTCCGCGACGCGCTCGCCGGCCACGACCTGCTCGTCCAATCGCCGACCGGATCGGGCAAGACGCTCGCCTTCGGCATCCCGCTGGTCGATCGGATCGAGCCCGGCGCCAGGCGCCTCTCGGCCCTGGTGCTGGCGCCGACCCGCGAGCTCGCCGGCCAGATCGTCGACGAGCTCGACTCGATCGCCCGCTCCCGCGGCCTGCACGTCGCCGCCGTCTACGGCGGCGTCGGCTTCGGCCCGCAGGTCAAGGCCGCGCAGCGCGCCGACATCGTCGTCGCCACGCCCGGCCGGCTCGAGGACCTGATCGCGCGCGGCGCGATCAGCCTCAAGAACGTCCGCCTGCTCGTCCTCGACGAGGCCGACCGGATGCTCGACATGGGCTTCAAACCGGCGGTCAGCCGGATAGTCGGCCAGATCCCGGCCCGCCGCCAGACGCTCTTCTTCTCGGCGACGCTCGAGGGCGCGACCGGCAAGCTCGCCGCCGCCTACACCCGCGACCCGCGCCACCACACCCAGGCCGCGCCGGCGCGCAGCAAGGCGGAGATCGAACACCGCTTCGTCCACGTCGACTCCCCGGCCGCCAAGCTCGACCACCTCGCCGGCCACCTCAACGGCCCCGACGGCGGCCGCACGCTGGTCTTCGTCCGCACCAAGCGCGGCGCCGACCGGCTGGTCAAGCGCCTGCGCGGCCGCGAGCTGGAGGCCGTCGCGATGCACGGCGACAAGAGCCAGGGGCAGCGCGAACGGGCGCTCGCCCGCTTCGAGCGCGGCGACGTCGAAGTGCTGGTCGCCACCGACGTGGCCGCCCGCGGCATCGACATCGACGACATCGCCCACGTGGTCAACTTCGACGCCCCCGGCGACCGCGACTCCTACGTGCACCGGGTCGGCCGCACTGGCCGGGCAGGGCGCCGCGGCGCCGGCACAAGCTTCGTCCTCACCGACCAGGCCGCCGAGATGCGCCGCATCGCCCGCGACCTCGGCCTCAGCCGCGAGTTCGACCAGAGCCTCGGCCACGTCGCCCGCGAAGCGGCACCGGCGCAGCAGAAGCAGGCCTCGCGGGGATCGGGCTCGGGCCCGGGCCCGCGCAGGCGCCGCCGCCGTCGCAAGGTGCCCGCATGAGCCCGGCCAAGAGCGTCGCCAGGAAGTGGACCTGCGAGGGCTGCGGGGTCAGCGCCGGCAGCATCGACAACACGCCGGTGCCGCTCCCCGATTCCTGGGACGACTCGGCAGAGGGCCTCTTCTGCCTGGTCTGCCGGCGCCAGCGCGCGGCGGAGGCGGCGCTCGACAGGGCCCCCAGCGACAGCCCGGTCGGCGCGCGGGCAAAGCTGCGCCGCGCCGCCCTGATCGAATTCGAGGTCAGCCGCACGCCCGATCACCCCGACGGCGTGATCGCCCGGGCCTGCCGCACCTCGGTCTCCGCGGTCACCCGGGCGCGCCGCAACCTCGAGCTGCCCGACCCGCCAGCGCACTCGGCTGCCTCGCGGCGGGCCAAGACGTCGAGCCGGTAGGGCAAACGAAACCGGCGCGACGGGCTGCCTGGCCCGCCGCGCCGTGCCTCAGGCGTCTCTACCGCCGCCCGTTAACAGCCGCTCACCTTCAGCGGCAAGTGCTTGTCTCCGAACTTCTTGCCGTTCTGCCCCTTCATGTTCATCACCGAGGAGAGCGGGCCTTTGCAGAGGTTCCTGGAGTTGACCAGGAGGCCCTTCTTGGCGCCGCCTTCCATGCGCAGGATGAACTTGCTGACGGGGGTGTCCGGCAGCTCGTTGAACACCGTCTTGATGCCGCCGTGCACGGAGCTGATCACGCCGTGCACCTGGATGTTGACCTGACCGCGCAGGTTGGCGACGAGATCCGGCAATTCGTGGTTGGAGGAGACCAGGTACACCGGCCCCTTGAGCGGATTGCCGAGCAGCGGGCTCCTCGCCTGGGCGTGCCCGTAGATCGCCGCCTTCGGGCAGGTCTGCGAGGCCAGCTGCGGCCTCGTGCAGACCGTCCTGATATTGCCCTGGTCGAGGAACAGCGCGTGCGGCAGCGCCAGCGCGCTGCGCAGGACGTTGGCGTCGCCTTCGCGGGTTTCGAGGATCGCCCGCAGCTTCGGGTGCTTGCCCCGCGTCGTCGTGCCCTTGCCCCCGAACAGCCGCGTGTGCAGCGTCGGCTTGAAGCCGAGCTTGTTGCAGGCGGTCGCCTGGAAGGGCGAGTTGACCGGGTAGGAGCTCCACGCCGCCGGGTTGGCCGGGTTGGCCCCGCCGCCGTTGAGGAATCCGGTGGTCGCCTGGGCGGCGCAGTTGGTCGGGTTGTGCATGAACTTGGCCCGGTCGACGTTGACGTTGATCGTGCGGATGTCCAGCTTCACCCCGCCGAACACGTCGGGGATCGTGTCCGAGACGGCCTGGACCTGGGCCGTCACCGGATCGACCGAGAGGGCGACCCGAACGACGATCGTGCCGAGGTCGAACGGCCCGGCCAGGGCCGGTGTGACCGTGACCAGCGAGAGCGCCGCCCCCTTATATGGACCGGCGAGGTAGGCCCTGCCGCCGGTGCTCAGCGGGTTGGAGCCGGTTCCGCTGACGGTTGAGGTGGTGCCGATCTGGCTTGCGCTCGGACAGCTCGGGCTGGCCTGCTCGGCCGCCCCGCTGCTCGCCGCCGCCGCGGCGATCGCCGACTCCGGGCAGTAGGGGATGCCGGTGAGATTGCCGGCGTGCCCTTTCGGCAGCGTCACGTCGACCTTCTTCAGCTCCTGCTGGCCATCGGTGGTGCCGATGTGGACCCGGAAGGGGCTGTAGGCGTTGGCTTTGGTGCTGTCCGTTTTCGCGGTGTAGCTGGGCACGAACGGGCGCCCGGCCAGCGTGGTCGGGCAGGTGCCGCCGCCGGGGGCGCTGGTCATCGCGAAGCTGCTCGCCGGTTCTTCCGTCGAGGCCGGCGTCGACCACGGTTCGAAGATGCTGGTCGCGGTCGCCGGCGCGCAGGTCGGCGGGCTGGTCAGCACGTTCTTGGCGCCGTCGAAGTGGAGCTTCACCGATTCGAACGGGACCTGCGGGTCTTCTTCGAAGAACGTCGTCAACTGCCCCGTTATCGGATCGGCCACGGTGAAGCCGGTCAGACGTGCGTCGATTCCATACCGTTTCGACTTGGCTTCGACGAAGAAGCGGAACTCTTCACCGGAGGTCGGATCGCGGCTGAGTTGTTTCCCGAGGTACACCAGGCCTTTCAGCGAGCCGGGCGGAAGCGGTGGTGTTTCGACTTCGGCCGTGCCGATTATCGACGCAGGCGGACAGCCGCTTGCTTCATTGCGCGTGCCTTCGCCGAACTGATCGTCAGAGCAGGACTGCAGGCCGTTGGCCCCGGAGGGGTTGAGGCCCATGCCCTGGGGCAAGGAGACTTCGGCGTTGCGCAACTGCGACTCGGCCTGGCCTTCCGGTTCTTCGAGGAAGGGCAATTCCGTGTTCACGGTCGGCCCCGCCGGAGAGTCGACCTGGGTCGCTCCGGGCGAGACTTCGAGTTCCGGTTCGAAGGGAACTTTGGCGCAGCCCGTGTGCACCCTGCCCGAGGGCAGGGTGGTCGTCGCCCTCACTTCCGTGAGGCCATCGGGGAAGTCGGGCAGTTCTTCTCCCCTTTCCTCGGCCCGGAAGAAGGTCGTGTATTCCTGTTCGTGAGGTGGCAGCTCGGTGCTGAAGCAGGTGGTCGAGAGGGTGAGGTAGGTGCCGTTGCCGGACTGGCCGAAGCTGACCAGGCGGCTCTTCAGCGGCTTGAAGATCGGCGATGCTTTCGGTGTTTTGATCGTGAAGCTCTCGTGATAGTCGCCCTCCCATTCGACTTCCGTTTCGAGGATGACTTCTTCTTTTGGTTCGCCGACCTTGAAGCCGAGTCGGGCCGGTTCGCCTTCCTTGGGGACGATGTTGTAAAGCGGCACCAGCGTCCCGAGCAACGGGTTGGGCGCGACCACGAAGTGTTCAGGCAGGGTTGGCGGCGGCGCGAAGGGGTTGGGGATTTCGAGGTTCAGAGCGACCGTGACTTCCTCCTGGCCGACTTTCGATCCTACCGGGCATAGAGTCTCGTTTTCTTCGAAGGTTTTGAGTGGGCACTGTTCCGTTGCCTGCGGATTGACGCTGAACCCCGGCTCGATATCGACGCGCAGTTTTTCGATTTCCGCCAGCGGTTCTTCGAGGAGGCCGGGGGCGATGACATTGTGTTTGAGGATGTACTGCGTAAAGCCGAATTTCGGATGCCCCCCTGCCAGCCCGAAGAATCGTTCGGGCGTTGCGGGCGAGCACTTCGTCGCGTTTTCTTCAGTGCAGTTTCCCGCCTGCCAGCCGTCTTTCGCCGTGGGCGGTTCGTTCTGCGGTTCGATGACGTCTTGGGTGTCGGCCACTGCGGCCGGCACCGCGAATACAAGCCACAGGGACATCACCACAAAAGCAATCGCGCGCCTAGACATACTTTCTCCTCGTTCGCAATGGACCAATGGACGTAACCCGGTCCCTGCGCATGGCGCTGATTCCCTCCGCCCCACTACGGTACCCCCCTCCACCCGCCGGCTTCAAGGGGGAAAACCCGCAAAAGTCCCGCTGAAGCCAAGAATCGGCCCGGTCGAAAAGCCGGAATTTGGCTTCGACAAGCCATCTGCTTCGCGGCTTCGCGTCATGCAAGTAGGCTTCGGCCGATGAACGACGACTGGCGCCTCCAGGTCGATTTCCACGACCCGGGCCACGCCCGGCCGCTGGTCGGCGAGCTCACGGCTCGCGAGCTCGTGCACGACCTCAGCGATGCCTTCCACGATCGGGTGATCGTCAGCCGCGACGGGGCACGGGTCTTTCTCTACGCCGGCTCCCGAGAGCAAGCCGAGCGCTCTCGCGAGCTGATCCTCAGCCTCGCCGAGCAGCACGGCTGGAAGGCGGACGTCGACCTCAAGCACTGGCATCCGGCGGCGGAGGATTGGGAGGACCCCGACAAGCCGCTTCCCGCCACCGACGCCGCCAAGCTGGCGGAGCACGAGGTCCTGATGGCGGCCGAGCGAAAGCAGACCGAGGAACGCGGCTACCCCGAATTCGAGGTTCGCGTCGACCTGCCCTCGCGCCACGATGCGCTGCGCTTCGCCGAGCGGCTCCGTGGCGAGGGACTGCCGACGGTGCACCGCTGGCGCTTCCTGCTGGTCGGCGCGACGGACGAGGACAGCGCCAGGGCGCTGGCCGAGCGGATCCAAGACGAGGCGCCCAGCGGCAGCCAGGTCAAGGTCGAGGGCACCTGGAAGGCGGTCTATGCCGAGCGGTCGCGAAACCCGTACGCGGTGTTCGGCGGGCTTGGCGGATAGCCCGAGGCGCTTCGGCGACCCGGTCGGAAAAGTCTGGGAAAACTGGGGGAAATTTGTTAGATTGGCGGAAATTTCTCCCCAGGAAGGATCGCCACCATGAGCCAAGGACACGTCGATCTAAAGGGAAGCAGCCGCCCGCGCAAGCACGAAGCCGAGCGCGTCGGCGATGTCGATCCGCAGTCCCGCGTCGAGGTCACGGTAACGCTGCGCGGCCCGGACCTGCCGGCGCCGGACCCGGCACAGACGATCTCCAGGAACGAGTACGGGGAGCGCTACGGCGCCAGCTCGGCGGACATCGAGAAGGTCAAAGAGGCGCTGCAGCAGTTCGGCCTCGCGGTCGAGGAGGTCTCGAGCGCCGCCCGCAGCATGCGCGTCAGCGGCACGGCGGCCGAGATGGAAAAGGCCTTCCACCCCGGCCTCGGCATGTACCGCGCTCCGGATCACGGCGAGTTCCGCGGCCGTGAGGAGAGCCTGCAGGTTCCCGCCGACCTCGACGGGCTGGTGACCGGCGTCTTCGGCTTCGACGAGCGCCGGGTGGCGCGCCGGGCGGGCAAAACCGGCTTCGCCCCGGTCGCCACCGAGGCCGCCGCCGGCACCGGCACTCCCCTCACCCCCACCGACCTCGAAGAGCGCTACAAGTTCCCCGCCGGCGACGGCAGCGGCCAGCAGGTCGGGATCGCCGAGTTCGGCGGTACCTACTTCCCCGGCGACCTGAAGGCCTTCTGCCAGCGGCACGGCATTCCCGAGGCGAAGGTGCACGTCGTCGACGTGGGCATGAAAGCGCCGACGATCGCCGAAATCGAAGCGATGTCCGAAGGAGAACGCGAAGCGGTTCTCGGCGCCTCGGGCGAGGTGATGATGGACGTCGAGATCATCGCCGGGCTCTGCCCCGGCGCGGAGATCTTCGTCTACTTCGCGCCGTTCGACGAGAAAGGCTGGATCGACCTGCTGAATCGGGTGATCCAGGGCGACCCCGCGGCGCCGGTCTCGCTGTCGGTCAGCTGGGGCCTCGCCGAGGACACTCCCGAATGGTCGCAGGCGGCGACACGGGAGATCGACCTGCGCCTCCAGGCGGCGGCGCAAATCGGGGTCACCGTCTGCGTCTCCTCCGGCGACGACGGCACCGGCGACCAGCTCGAAGACGGTAAGTCGCACGTCAACTTCCCCTCCTCGAGCGCCAACGTGCTCAGCGTCGGCGGCACGATGCTCGACGGCGAGGACGAGGTCGTCTGGTGGCAGTCGCCCGGCCGGCGCACGGGCCAAGGCGGCGGCTCGACCGGGGGCGGGGTCAGCACGGTCTTCAAACGCCCGTCCTGGCAGGACGTGAACGTCTCCTCGCTGAACCCCGGCAGCATCGACGGCCGCGTCCTCCCCGACATAACCGCGCTGGCCGGACCGCCGTACTACGACCTGGTCTTCGAGGGCAGGGTGGCGCCCAACGGCGGCACCAGCGCCTCCGCCCCGCTCTGGGCGGCGCTGCTCGCCCGGATCGCCGCCGCGGGCAAGGCTCCGGCGTTCATGGCACCGCTGCTCTACCGGAAAGACCCGAGCGGCAAATCGCTCGGAGCCGACGCCTGCGTCGACATCGTTAAAGGCGAAAACCCGTCCCACCCGCAGCCGGGCATCGGCTACAAGGCCGAGCCGGGCTTCGACGCGGTCAGCGGCTGGGGGACGCCGGACGGCGAGAAGCTGCTCGAATCGCTGCCGTAGTCGTTCGGCGGCTTGTGCGGCAGATGCCTCTCCGCGCTTGAGCGAAGTGTCGCTGGAGCAGTTATCAGATAGCGGGTGCCTCTCTGGCCACTCTCGCAGGGTGAGCTCCTCGGCCGGCGCGAGACGTTCATCGACGTCGAGATCGTCGCAGGCCCCGTAGCCGGAATGACTCCGGGGCCATCTACACCCAGGCGAACTGTTCGACACCGGCGCAGTCAGTACGTCCTGTCCCGACAGGAAAATAACCTTCAGGCCACGGTCCCTCAAGCGACCCGAGCGCTTCGAGTCACCCGCAGGATCGCCGCATCCGACATTGACCACCCCAGGGTGGGGTCAATGTCGGATGCGCTTCGCCAACCTTGCTTGGGCACCTGTTGGTTGGCTCCACAAAATGACAGCTGCCTTTGCCGAGGCGAAAGCTCACGCCGCCCCCCTCCACCAGCAGATAATGAGCCAGGCCGGACGTTCCTATAGATGTCAAGGGGTGGGGGACAACAGCCTGAGGTCGCTGCGAAGACTGGCGTGAACCTCGCGAGCGATGTAGCGCTTGAGGCATCGGATGATCTCCTTCTTGGTCTTGCCTTCTGTGGTGCGACGCTCGGCGTAGGCGCGGGTCTTGGGGCAGTAGCGCAGACGACAGACGGCGATCATGTGCAGGGCTCGGTTGGCCTGGCGATCGCCGCCAGGGTTCAGGCGGTAGCGGCCACGCTTGCCTGAGGCGACTGGGATCGGGCTGGCGCCGCAAAGGGCGGCGAACGCGGCCTCGCTGCGCAGCCGCTCGATGTTCTGACCGGCAGTGAGCAGGAGTTGTCCGGCGTGCCCTGTGGAGACCCCGAGCAGGGCAGTGGTCTTGGGGGCGGCACTCGCGACCAGGGGCGCGAGCTGCCCGTCGAGCTCGGCGATCTCGTTGTCCAAAGACAGGATGCGCCTGGCGAGGCTGCGCAGGGCGAGCTTTGCGGCGTTGGCCGGATCCTCCAGACGACTGTGATCTGGGCGCAGTCGCTGGCAAAGGCCGGCCTTGCCCTTCAGTGTCTTGGGTCCCGCGAGCTGCTCGCGAAGCTCGCTGGGCGCGGTGAGGATCAGATCGCCGAGCTGCAATACCGCTGCTGATCTGGATTTCACGGCACTCTCACGGGCTACGCGCAGCTGTCGGATCGACTCGACGATCCCTGTCGTCTGCTTCGGGATGACCGGCCTCGCGTGAGCGAGGACGTGACGCGCCGCCAGCTCAGCGTCGATCGCGTCGGTCTTCCCGCGCCGCCTGCGCGTATGAGGATGGGGCTGGTTGACCTCGATCACCGAGGCGCCCTCGTCAACGAGATACCGGGTCAGCCCAGCGGCGTAGGAGCCGGTCGACTCGACTCCGATGCGCTCGATCTCGCCAAACGATCGGAGCCAGGCAAGGAGTTCGCGGTAGCCGCTGGCGGAAACCGGAAACGACTTGGTCTCGAGCAGGGCTCCGCGCTCATCGAGCACCGCGGCGCGGTGAGTATCGGCGTGCGCGTCGACGCCACCGATGACTCGGCGAGCGTCCTCGTTCATGATCTGCATTGCTGTCCCTCTCTGATCGGCGGGACAGCCCGGTCGGGTGGGCGGACACAACAGTGACGAGGCACTTGTCGCGAACAGGTTCCTATGAAGTCACGCCCCGCCCTTCCCGGCCGCCCCTCATGGGTGCGGTCGTGGCGTCTGCTCGAGACCGACAGGTCCCGGCGATGGCACCCGAGGGCCAGTTTGACGGCAAGTCAGATCCCGAACAAAACGCCGGTCTCCATCCTCACTGTTTGACGGAGACCCTGATCTACCCCCGATAAAACGGAGTCGCGGTTCTGGAGTCAGGCGGCTTCCCGGGTCGTGTTGTGTAGGTCCTCGTATTCGGTTGGGCTGAGCATCCCGAGCGCCGAGTGACGGCGCCGGGTGTTGTGGAAGAGCTCGATGCAATCGTGGATGGCGCTGGCGAGCTCGATCCGGGTGGTCCAGCGTTTGCGGTTGAAGAGCTCGACCTCAATCCGCCCCAGACACGAAAAAACCCCGCATTTGCGGGGCTTTCGTGGAATACCCCCAGCCAGACATAATCCGAACCACGTAGCGCGGGTCGATGCAGAACCGGTTTCGCTGGCACGGTAGCGCGCTTCGGCGATCGGCTCGCTTTGCTCAGCGAGCAGAGGTATCGTCGCCGAGCCCCAATCTGAACAAGCGTCCCGGGGAGCACTGCCGCCACCGAGAACTCGAAGCGCCCAGCACGCAGCTCGGCGCCGATCCGCTCGGACAGCGACGGCGTGACGGGAAGCTCAAGACGTCGCCCCCGCTCCGTCACGCAACACTCCAGCTCAGCCCTCGCCCTCGATCTCCTTTCGCAGTCGGTCGAGTGTCCAGCTGAGGCGCGACTTGACGGTGCCGGCGGCAGAGGCAAGAGACAGGAGAGCAGCACGGGCCGGCCACTGCAGAAGGCTGACTCAAATGCGCAGCCTGCGAACAGTTGTCGAGTTGCGTTTGCAGTGTGGAATCATTGCCCTATCCAGGGATCGGAATCATCCGCCGGCTTCCCCCACAAGGGCGGCCTAATGCTGGTGCTGAGCCTGGTTTTTGCTGCATCACTACCTCCATCTGGCCTAGCAACTGGAGCGGCGGGCCCATCGCATACGCTTCCGGCAGAGTCGACCCCAGAAGCCTTCACCGTCTTTCTTTCCCGTGAGACACCCCTTGTCGTAGAACTCTCGCTTACCACCCACGATCTGTTCAGCATCTTGACCCGCGGCACTGTAGTCTGTTCAGACGGCAGCACACAGAGTCAACTTTTCGCCGAAGTATCCCCAATCCTCGTCATCGAACCGTCATCCACAGGAACGGGACCTATAAGTACCGTGTCTCGTTGCCTGCATATTTCGAAGCAATGCGCGGTCGGGTTCACGCCAACCGCATCGTGGGTCGGCTTCGCTTCTGGGAAACCTCCCGCGACCGCGATGGCGAGCGACGTAAATGCGGCACCAAGTCGCCGACGGGCGCTTGGGTGAGATTCATCGCACACCGGGTCAAGGGGCCGCCCTTTTCGCGCTCGCGCTGTAGCTCTTCGTGACATTCTTGCAACGACACCGAGTCGCAACCACGGCGTTGCCCCTGATCATCCTCGCCGCCGGGCTTTCGATCTATCTGACGAAAGGCGACTCCGGCCCGCACAACGAAAGCACCGCCGATGCCAAATCGGCTATCGCCCGACTTCCATACAACATTCGATTCAGCGAGCCTCGACCCGAGCTTCTCGTCGGCAGGGTGTATGCGGTCAACGAGAGCTTTGACTTCTTGCTCTATGTGAATGCCGGTTCAGCTACCAAGATCGTCCGACCGGGTTTCGAAGGAGGTTCGCTGACGGAAGGGTACGCAATGTTCAGCCCGGTGCATATTGCCGGGGAGTCTCTCGGGCAGGAGGCACGAAGAATCAGCATCGAGTCCCAGATCGAAGAAGCCCTCTGCCGCCAAGCGACGAACGAACCCTGCTCCTTCTAGCAGCGCCTACCCCTAAAGATTCGCCTTGGTGTGTACGGGCCGCATAATCCACATTTCCCAGTCGATCCCGCGGGTCCCGTACTTGCGGCGCACGTGTTCCTTCTCGTGCTTCAACGTGCGTTCAAACGCCTGGGAATGCTGTGCGATCCAGATATATTTGTGAGTCACTCGCTCCACAATCTGCGTGTGGTCGATGTCTTCTATGCTAGTTCCGTGATACAGGTCATAAAAGATCAGATCCCCCGCGCGCACTGGGCGCCCGTCAACGGCTCCGCAAGACCATATTCAACAAGGTGTTCGAAGAGCTCGTGCGCGTTGTCCCACGATTCGGTGGGAGTTCTGAAAAGCTTGGGGGGCTGCCCGAACTTATAGAAGTATCCTGACCACCAAGAGCCCTGTCCATACTGGTAATCCCCAAAGTGGTCTTCTCCGTTCGCTTCCATGTCCGGAGTATCGTTCCCGTTCGTTCTCATAAATTGCATGTTGCCAGCCCAGAGCACCTGACTAGCGTAATTGGTGCAATCACCGCCGGCTCCCCCGAGATATAGGAATTCGTGGTTGTGGTGTTCGTCCACGTATTCGCTGTTTCGTCCCGGAAAAGTCCATTTCTCCGCGTACCTCATCGCTTCCTTCCAGTCATACTTACCACACGGAGTTTCGCCCGCCGGACATGGTTCGTTGCCTGAGAGGCTTGGTTGAAGCAGCGAGGACGCGCTTCCGCTTTCTTCAGGGTTTGGGTGTTCAGATTCGGGAGAGACTTCATCGTTCCCATATTCGGTTGGCGCTTCACTGCCCAGGTCGCTTTCAGTCAAGGTGGGCGGGGTGGTGATTAGGCGCGCGTAGGTCAGTGCTGATTCTGCGCGACACCCTCGCCGACTGCCTCGAAGGGGTACGGGGCGATCTGGAGACCCCCGAGGCGGTGAAAGACCCCGAGCAGGCGCGCGAGGAAGCCGACGCCTACCAGCGGCTACTGGCCGGGCTGGCGCGGGGCAAGATTCTCGTCCCCGACGCGGCGGCGTTGTCGGCGGTCAGGAAAGATCGCAACTGCCGACGACGAGGCGAGCAACTACGCCGAGATTGCTGCCAACCATGACGCGCTGCACGGCCTCCTCTCGCTGCTTGAGGAGGAGCGCGGTTGATGCGTTGGGGCGGCAGCGGGGCATGGCGGCGGCGCCTGCGCCGCTCCCCAGAGCTCACGGCCATGACCGACGACGAAATGCAGCGTGTCGTCCTCGCCGTGATCTTGCGCGAATACCCGGTGCTGCTGACGTTCCCGGCGCTCGCCTGCGAGCTGTTCGAGAACCCGAACGATCTTGCTGGCGGCATGGCGCTCGCCCGCGCCGTCCGCGATCTGGTCGAAGAGGGGCTGCTGTACAGCAACGGCCTCCTCGTCCTGCCGAGCCGTTCGGCGCTCCACGTCAGGCGATTGAGCGGGGGTGACGGCTGGGCAGCGTGGCGGTGACAGCGGTTTCTCGGGGGTCGAAGTGCTCGGGGGGTGCTTGCTTCCCCAATAGGGTGCAAGCGCAGGCCACAGGGACTCCCTGGGTGGCTTTGGCCCCCGAGAAACCGCTGTCACGCAGAATCGCCATCCGGCCGGACCTGGCCGGTAGAATCGAGCCAATGGCGACTGCGGTAAAGAAGCTCGACCTAGAGGTCGGGGAGCTGGTTGAAGTTGGTGGACGGCGCTATGAGGTCGTGCCATCCCGCGAGGGCGGCGTGACGCTTGAGCCGCCGATCACGCCGGTCTCCGAGCTGTATGCGGAGCGCGGCTGGAAGCCAGCATCCGAGGAGGACTTCGAGCGGCTGACCGCCGACGACCTGCCTCCCGACGGCGAGGGCTGAGGCCCCGGTCGATCCGGCCGGTTCCGCACCAAGTCCAGGTTGCGGGATCAATTTGCGCTACGGCCTATGCTGCCCGCGTGAGTCAGTCAGGGGAGAAGAAGCTGCCGCCCGCTTCGGTCGAGTTTGGCAGTCGGGAGTGGGTCGAGGAGGTCGAGCGCTTCGAGCCCGGCGCGGTTGCCCGAACACGGGCAGAAAGCGCCCGCAGGGCAATCGAGGCCGGGAGGCGCAAGCTCCGTTGGCAGCGGTGCGATCCCGAGAGCGACAGTGGCGCGCATCTGCCGGGGTGCCGGAAGCTCTACTTGCCGCTGGACGCAGAGGGAGCCTCAGCCGCCCCCTATGGCTTTGTATTCCAGCTCGTCAAAACCTCCGACAACACACTGATCTGGAACTTCATCGCCTTCGGCGAGCGCCACCCGGACAACCCGAACACCCGCACCGTCTACGAACGAGCGCACAAGCGCCTTCACGGGCGCTATCCGTAGTCCATCTCATCTTGCTGCTTTCACGCGCGGGAGCGGCAGCGGGGGATGCATGTTCGCTTTCGCCAGCAAGCCGCAGGCGACCTACGATCCTTCGTGGTTGCGGCGGATCGCTTCCTCGCGGGCTTTCCTGACCCTCTCGAGATCCCTCGCGTACGGACGGCCAACACTTACGGAGTAGTCGATGCGATTGCAGAGGCGGTGCGCAAGGATGGCGTTGTCCACGTCTCGGTGGCCCCCCTCTCTCTTGGACCGCAGGAAATGCTCGTGGGTGGGCATCCAGTCGCTCAATTCGTCGCTGACCGGCTCGAAGTAGCACGCGCCTCCAAGCTCCTCGGGGCAGAAGCATTCGGGCATCTTGCATGCGAGCTGCGTGATGTAACCCTGCTCGGCTGCCTTAATGAGGATTCCTTTGACGCCGAGCGCCTTCAACTTCTCTGCAGCGGCTCGGCCGCGTTCAGGATCCCGCTCAACCCTCGGCATGTCACAACGTTACGTGCTCGGGACTATCCCTATGCGCGAGAAGCATCGCTAGCCCTGGGCCGCTCAACTGAATGTCGCCCGGTGGAATCTTCAAAGGCCCTTCGCTGGGCCCCCCGTCCATGTCGACGGTAGATTCTGAGCCCGTGGGCCGTGCTCTGAAGCCACTCATCGCAGGGGTGTTGATCGGCGTCGTGGGGACGCTGCTAATCGCGCATTTCGCCGGCGGCTCGGACAAGTCCATTCCTGAACGGCTGGAGGAGGCGCTTCACTGCGATGACGGAGTGGCGGATCTTCCCGCTGCGATAGCGCACCACACTGCTGGCTTTTCGGAGTGGGCGGTCACTCACGCAAACCGGATATCCGGGATCGGCTGCGATGCGGGTCCGGCGACGGTCTACATGCAATACAGCCCGTACGGCTCGGATACGAAGCACGCGCTCGCAACCCTTGACGGGTACGGCCCGGTGTGTGTCGTCGACCATGGCTTCTTCGGTGGCCGGAGCCTGAACCAAGGGCAGTTGCCGGAACTCTGCGACTCGGTCGGCGGCAAGATCGCGGTGACCTAAACCCACCCGCGCGGAACTTCACGGCGGGCGGCTTGACCTCCACGCGTTCGAAGGCCATCGCCAGGCAGACCACCGCGTCGATCTGCTCGGCCAGGCCGTCTTGTCAGCTTTCCAGCCCCGCCTTGCTAGCCGCAAACCCTCGGCACGGTGGCTGCTGACCGCCCCAGCATCATCCGCTGGGTCGAACGCATCTTGCCTCAATGCCCTCGACGCTTTGTTAAGAAAGCGGGGCATTCGGTCCGTTTCTTGGACATATAGGGCAGAGAACCGATGCCCGACTCCCAACTGCTCGCCGAACCGCTGCTCGATGCCAACGAGGCGGCGCGGCTGCTTCGGGTGCCGCGCAGCACTCTTTATGAGCTGGTGCGCTCTCGGGGGCTGCCGCATGTGCGGATCAGGCGGCGGGGGCTGCGGTTCACTCGGGCCGACCTCGCCCGATGGATCGGCGAGAACAGCTACGGGCGCTAGCCCGGCTTGCCGACGGGGTCCGGCGCGGCGCTGTCGATGAAGGCCGCAGAGATACGGCGGGCCGCGTCCTGGCGGGGCTTGAACTGGAGATAGCGCTGGGTCGTTGCCAAGTCCTGGTGGCCCATCCACTCCATGACCTCGCGGGAGTCGGCGGTGCGGATCGCGTGAGAGCCGAAGGTGTGGCGGAGGTCGTGGAAGCGCAGCTCGCGGAGTCCCGCCTTTTTCAGCGCCGCCTTGTAGCGGTCGCGGAGCTTGTGCCCGGCGAGGTGGCCTCCCTTGGCTCCGCAGAAGACGAGATCGTCGTCGCCTCGGAACTCGTCGCGGCGTCCCAGGCTGGCTAGCGCCTGGGCAACCTCGTCGGCCATCGGCACAGTGCGCTCCTGACCGCTCTTGGGCGTATCGACACGGCCGTTGGTGAAGCTCTGGCGGACGTGGATCGCGCCGTTGACGAAGTCCACGTCGCGCCAGCGGAGCGCGAGCAGCTCCCCCAGTCGCAGGCCCGTGAACGCTGCCGTCAGGTAGACCGTGCCGTCCTGCTTCGAGGCGGCGGCACGGACGAGCGCCAAGACCTCCTCGCGGGAGAACACGTCGATGTTGCCGCGCTTCGCGTGGGGGCGGCGCTCGACGTTCGCGACGGGATTCGAGGGCAGCTTGTAGCGGCGCTGCGCCCAGACAAAGAGGCCGTGGAGCACGGTCAGGTACTTGTTGACGGTCCGATCCGAAAGGTCTTCGCCGATTAGGGCGTCGCGGAAGCCCTCGACCATCTCCGGGGTCACGTCCTCCAAGCGGACCTTCTCGCCGAACCGCTCGCCGAAGACCCTCTTCATCCGGTCGGTCATGTGCTCGTAGTCGATCTGGGTCGAGAGCTTGATCTTGCGGTCGCGCTTGTAGTCGAGCCAGTCGTCGCAGGCGACGGCGAGGGTCGTCCCGGTGCGGACCATGCCGGGCAGCTCGCCGCGCCGAGCCTTGGCGAGCGTGTCGTCCAGCCATGCCCTCGCGGTCGTCTTCGTGAAGTAGCCAGCGGGCGGCTCCTGCTTGCGGTCGGTCCAGTGCGGCCCGATCCGTCGCTGGACCTGGCGGCCGTCCGGGAGCCGGTACTTCGCGTACCACTGCGGCCCGCGCTTGCGCTCGAACTTGAAGACGTGGCCGCTGATCGCTCTTGTCGCCTGACGCTGCATCGCTACCCCCTACGTCCAAGGCGGAGGCGCTTTGCCCCGCCTACTGGAAACCCGTGTCCCAGGTTTCTAGCACGACTTCGGGACATACTCTGGGACATGAGCCGCGACTTCAAGGCGCCCCAGACACGAAAAAACCCCGCATTTGCGGGGCTCTCGTGGAGTACCGCTACAGCGTTTCGTCCCTAACGGAGAGATCATCGTGCCCGTAGAAGCGGCGCTGGATTTGGCTCCACAGGCGAGAAATCAGCGTCCCTCCTACAAGCAGATCAGGGTGCCCCGAAGAGACATCTGAAAAGTCGCCTTGACTTCGGCCCCAGCGGAGCTACCTTCGCCGACGCCAAAGGACATAAGTGGCCCCGGCGGCGCGCTAACGCCCCGGGGCCTGGCACCGAAGTAGAAGCCTTCGATGCGCGACCGATTCTCCCAGAGCCTTGTGCGACTGGGAGGTCGACGGCCACTGAAAGAGGCGGCTTCGGTGCCCTACCGAGAGGAGGGCACCATGCCCAGCACCACCTGCACGATCGACGGCGACCAGCGCGACGGGCTTTACGAACTGGTGCGCAATCACCTGGGCGCTGTCGGCGATCTATGGATCGCGCTGGAGATAAACAAGGATTTCGCCACCGCCGAGCGGCTCGGCCTGGAGTTCGGCGAAGACTTCCGGCTGCTGGAAGACATCGGCTGGAACGGGCGCGACGGCCGCAAAGCATTCGAGCTGACCATGCCGCCCGAGGATCTGATGGAACTGCTCCAACGCCTTCACGGTGAAGCTGAACGGGTCCTCCTCGAATCTGTCACCGAGCGCGAGTCAAGGGAAGAAGACGCCGCGACCAACGAGCTATTCCGGCTCGGCTTCGACGCCTGCGAGGAACTGCTGGCCGACCTCGACCCACGGGAGGCCGCCTGACGATTCGCCACGGACCAGTGCGGCTTCTCGGGGGCCGAGGCGCAGGCCACAGGGAGGTTGCGGAACCGCTCGCTCGGGGCGGCCCGCACCCTGCCTCGGCCCCCGAGAAGCCGCACTGGGTCCTTGTGACGCCTTGCCGTCCAGATGCCCGACGCACCCATCAGAGGCGCGGGCTATCCCTCGCCGTCTGCTGCCAGGAACGGGCCGAATGCCGCTGCGATAAGTGCGACCTCCTCATCGGTCGCGTCGCGCTCACCCTGTCCGAGCATCGCTGCCCATGAGATGCCAGGAGCGATCACAGACTTGTCGCGCCTTTGCCCATCAGAAGTAGACATGGGCCTGTCATAGCAGGCCCTGGATCGAGGCGACCAGTCTCGTCGTCCTGGTCACCTCGATTGGGCGTGATTTTGGCTGTCTCTAACCGCGCGGAGGGAATGGGTCGTGCCCAGGCGGCACAGAATCCTTCTGGCGAATCTGTCCATTGCGGCCCTGAACGTTCAGCTCCCCGCCCCCTCCGTTATGGAGGTAGCTGCGCGCCGCGTCAATGGCCTCACCCTGAGTGCCGTGGCGGGAGCTAACCCGAGAGGCACCAGGCTTTTGGACGACCCAATCGTTCCCGTCCGGTGAAACAAACCGGCTGTTTTGATTGCTCATGCCACGAAGCATCTCAGCTCAATCAGACGAACAAACGTTCGAGGGGGATGGAGGCGGGGGCCGTCAGGAAAGATGGCTTGGTAAGCAGAGACAGAAATCTGATCCACTATGTACCAGCTTTCAGGCGTCGTCTAGCAGGCTTGGTAAGCTGCGCAAGCAATGGCCAAATCCTCTTACCAAAAGCAGAGCGACGACGAAGCGTTGATCCTCGACCTCGTCCGCCTCGGTCTGCACGAAGACACCAACTCGATCCGGCAACTCTCCCGCCGTCTGCTCCGCCAGCGCAAGGTAGCTCGGAGCGAGGCCTTTCGGGAAAGCCTTGGTCAGCTCCTACTGAGGGCCCCCGAGGAAGCTCTGCGTGGAACTGCTGTCCGCTCCGTACCCGTGGAAGAAGAGAGCCTCATGCCGCTCCTTGAGGTCCAGCGAAATCCGGTCGCAGAAAGCCCGCTCTTTGAGCCAGCGACCCAAATCATGCTCGACCAACTAATAGATGCCCGCCTACAAGCCGCGTCCCTACTTGATGCGGGAATCGATCCACCACGCACCGTCCTCCTGACCGGAGCGCCAGGTGTCGGCAAGACCATGACCGCCCGGCATTTGGCAGTGGCGCTTGACCTGCCTTTGATGACGGTCGAGCTTGCCGCCCTGATGTCTAGCTTCCTCGGCAAAACCGGTCAGAACCTCCGACGCGTTCTGGATCACGCTCGAGCTACTCCCTGCCTGCTGTTCCTAGACGAGTTCGATGCCGTTGCGAAGAGTCGTGATGATGCAACCGATACCGGTGAGCTGAAGCGACTCGTCAACCTCCTGCTACTAGAGCTTGACCGCTGGCCAATCTCCGGCTTGCTCGTTGCGGCCACTAATCACCCCCAGCTTCTTGATCCTGCGGTAGAGCGTCGGTTTGACGTAAGCATTGACCTGGACTTGCCCGGCTTGGAGCAGCGCCGCGCGATCCTTACTCGGGCCATCGCTCGCATTCGCCACGGCGACACCCCCTCCCCAAGCGTGATCGACGCCTGCGCTCTTGCTTTCGACGGGGAGAGTGGCTCTTTTCTTGAGCGCGCGGTTGCCGATGCAGCCCGGATGGCGGTTCTCGAGGACACCTCTTTGTCTCAGGCGCTCGCGGCAATTGCGATGCGTCGACTGGATGCTTCCGATCTGGACTCGCGCGAGCGCCGTTCCGCATTTGCCGCCACTGCAAACGAGCAGCTTGGAATGACCCAGCGCGAGATCGCCGATCTCCTCGGCATCTCCCATCCGACCGTCGGAAAGCTAATTAAAGAGTGGCGCGAAAGGACACCTAGCTGATGGCTTCTTCACCACCTCCTGATCCCCCGCAGCGCCGCCGTCCCTTGCTAGCCGGAGGCGAGCGCCTCACCGAAAAAATCGAGCGCGGCGGTGGCGGTGGCCCCAAGACCCATCCGCGTTCTATCGAGGAAGCGGTAGAGCTACTTTCCCCTCAGCTAGAGCAACTTCAGGAGGGAGCTGCGACCACACCCACGACTCTACGCGGGGCGCGCGTCGTTTTTGAGGCGACGGTGTCGCCCAACTACTTGGCGAATTCCTATTTTCCCAAGGATCTCTTTGCCGAGGCCGACTTGATTCCGGTCGGCACGAGGGGGGCGATGGGCGAGTACCGGACGCCAAAGAAAGTGGAGCAGCGCGAAACGAAGACCTACCTGCTTGCCGGCGACGAGCATTCCATCGCCAAGGTCAACGGACTTCTACACGGCGAGATGCCCGGTGGTGCCGCCGCAAAACGCGCCCGAGAGGCTCTGCGCCAGTTCGAGGTGGTTCGGCTACCTCCGATTGAGGAAACGCTACGCGGCACTCCCGACACCGTCGAGACGACCGTTATCTGGGAGGCCGTCCTGCACCCGCTTGCCGACAGCAGAGGGCGCTACAGCGAAGAGGAGCGAAGGTCGGTATTGGCAAAGTGGGATGCCTTGGTAGATGAGCTGGGGGGCAAGGTCGACCACGACTACATACGCACGATCAAGGGCTTGACCTTCATGCCCCTTCGTCTACCTGCTGATGCGGGACGTCAGGCAGCCCGCTTCAATCCGCTCCGTGCAATTCGACCCATGCCTGGCGTGAGACCCCTGCCGGTCGCGCCCCTGCGCGTGGCCACTACCGACGCGACGCCATCTGAACCACCTGCGGCCGAGCGACCGCAGTCGGAGCTCCGCGTCGCGGTATTCGATGGAGGTGCCGACGATGAGATACCTCACCTATCGCCCTTTCTCACTAACACCGACCTGACCGATGAGGCCGCCCATCCCGAATACCTAGCTCACGGAACCCTGGTGAGCGCCACCGTCCTCTATGGCGCCGGACACGATCAGGGCGATCTCAGAACGCCAGAGGTAGGCGTTGACCACTTTCGCGTACTGCCAGCGCCCGCCCAGCACAGTGAGCATGATCTTTACTGGATTCTCGATCGGATTGAGGAAAAGCTCTCCGATGGGAAATATCTAATTGTCAATCTCAGTCTTGGCCCCGAACTTAGCGTCGATGATGACGACGAGCCGCACGCTTGGACCGCTCGATTGGACGAGCTAGCGGAGCGCCGAGACATTCTTTTTGTCTCCGCCGTTGGCAACAACGGCGGGTTGGACTCAGCGACTGGCTTGGATCGGGTCCAGGTGCCCGCTGATATGGCAAACGGCATTGGGGTCGGCGCCTGTGATCGTCGCCCCCCTGATGGTGCTTGGGACCGCGCGCCCTACAGTGCCGTCGGCCCTGGTCGACCCGGTGCCCGCATGCAGCCGCTTGGAGTCGCCTTCGGCGGCGTCGACGCGCGCCCCTTTCGGGGGATCACCGCCGGTGGAGTAATCGGCGAGGCAATTGGTACGAGTTTTGCAACCCCCACCGCTACCCACGGCATCGGCGCCCTCGCAGCGATGCTCGGCCCAATTGGTAAAGATCCTCGGGTCCTGCGCGCATTTGCTGCCCACTGCGCCGAGCCAGCCTCACCGATAGCACCCGAGGCATCGGGATTCGGCCGACTTGCGGAGCGCTACGACGATGTACTCGAGTGCAAGCCTCACGAAGCGACTGTCCTCTACTGCGATGCGATTTCTCGCGGACAGAGCATCGGGCTCCCTTTTCCTCTCGCGGAGGACGCCGTTACCGGCCGCACCATCAAGCTCCGCTGGACGATCGCCCTCTCAACTACGACCGACCCGAAGAACCCCGTCGAGTACACCCAAGCGGGTCTCGAAGTCTCGTTTCGTCCCCACGCGAATCGATACACCTTCTACAACGCCGAGACGAATCACAGCAAGGTGGTAGATATCGTCGCGAACGCAGATGAAGCCGCCCGGCTAATGCGAGAAGGCTATGTATTCAGCACGCTCCCAGCCACGGGGAACGCGCGACCCTATCGTCACGAGGCTCACCGTCGAAGCGACGAGGGCAAGTGGGAGACGGTGATGCGTTCCGATGTCAATAAGCGGGCCAGCAGCCTGCTGCGTCCCCAGATTACCGTGAGCTATCTTGCCCGCGAGGACGGCGTCCTTACCGACGCCTCCCCTCTTGGTTTCGCCATGCTGCTCACTATGCAAGCTCCAACCGGCGTTGCTCTCTACGACTCTGTGCGAACTGGCTTTCAGCAGCTAGTGCCTTTGCGCACCGAGCTTCCGCTCCGTCTTTCTGCCTAGTCTCCCGGCCCGCGCCGTTCACGCATCGTTGGCCCAGTAGACGGGGCGGATTCGTCACATGCCCGTCACATAAAGGGGTCCACTTTCCCCGCTCGACGCACTGTAGATATATGGGGACAGAATCCATAGTGCGATCACGGCCAGCCGAACTCGGCCCCTCGCTGCGCTCAAAAGTTGCCGGATTTGGCTGGCTCGTTCGACAGGTATTTAGACGATGAGCCTGCCGAGAGCCTGTTTGCGCCCGCCCGGTCTTGCCAGTCGCCCTGACCCCGATTGGCAAGGTGGGGCGGCGCTCATTCCGCGCCGTACTGCGGAATCCGCCCTTCTCCCCCGCGCCCGAGTCTCTACCACCATGTTCGGCGCTCGGTGATGGCTGGCCGTTCTTCCTCTGGCACCGGGCGCCATGCCGGGGCGCGTTCCTCGGCGGGGAACCCCTCGCTCTCCGACCTCGACCGTCGCATCCTCGACCTGCTCTCCTCTCTCCGGGTTCTGACCCTTCCCCAGCTCGCCACTATCTCGCCCGAGATCCCCTCACGTACCTTGCGCTATCGAACCGCCCGCCTCGCCAAGCATGGCTTCGTCGGGCGCACTCGGCCATACCGCGAACGCGGCTCAGCGCCGCATCATCTGTGGCCGACGCGGAAGGGCGAGGCGATCGCCAAAGGCGAAGCGCCGCCGCGCGGCGGCGAGCGGCGCGAGCCGAACCCGCTGTTCCTCGCTCACGCCGCTGGGCTGAGCGAGCTGTACGTAGTGCTGAAGACCGGGCTGCCCGAGGGCATCGAGCTGGCGGACTTCGAGCGCGAGGCCGAGGCGCGCGAGCCGTTCACCACGCTCGGTCGCGAGAAGCGGGCCATCGCGCCTGATGCATGTATCCAGATCGCCGACGCCGATGGCAAGAGGCTGATCGGCTTCGTCGAGCTGGACCTCGGCACGATGTCGCACCGCCAGCTCAAAGCCAAGGCGGCGGGCTATGGCGAGTACGCCCGGCTCGAAGCCTGGCACCACCGCAATGCCTACTGCCCGGCGCTGCTGTTCATCACCACCAGCGAGAAGCGGGCGCGGTCCTTCCTCGCCACCAGCGGCAGGGAGAT
This sequence comes from Solirubrobacterales bacterium, assembly GCA_036269215.1. Taxonomy (GTDB): domain Bacteria; phylum Actinomycetota; class Thermoleophilia; order Solirubrobacterales; family 70-9; genus VRUE01. The sequence continues at coordinate 3,114 of DATASN010000054.1, read as the reverse complement.
CGGCGCCCAGATGCCGGTCGCCTGCGTCGGGCTGGCCCGCGACCTTCGCCGATGTGTCGTCTCGCGGGAGTGGCTGGTCAGCGACGGCGAGCAGGCCACCGACCTGCTCGGAATCCTGCGCGCCGCGCGTCGGCCCCACGAGGAAGAGGAGGCGCGCGAGGAAGCGGAGCGCCGCGAGGACGAGGACGAGCGCGAGCGCCTGCGCTCTGACCCCGAGGCCCTGGCCGAGCGCCTGCGGGGAGAGCTTCGCTACGGCTGGGGGGACGACCAGCTCGGGCAATGGGCGACCGACGCCCTTCGCCTCTCGCTCGATGGCGGGAGGACGCTGAGCGAGGTCGAGCGGCGGGCGCTGGAGGCGGTCGGCGGGATGCTGGCCGAACCCCTCGCGCTTCGCCTCGCCGACCGCGAGCCAATGCTCTCTGAGCGCGAGGCGCTGGCGGCGTTGGTCGCCCATCACCGCGCGGCCCAAATCGAGCGCCTGGACGAGGCAGCAGAGCGATTCGGCGAAGGGCCAGCGCTGCGCCGCAGACGCCGATGTCTTGGGGGCAGCGACCTCCTTGACGCCGACTCGCTGGCGGACCTTGCCCACGATGCCGAGCAGGACCGCGAGAGCGTCGCCGAGCAGGAGCGCTTGCGGCAGAACTATCTGCGCTGGCGCGAGCAGGAGGCCAAGCGGCTAGCCAAGATGGAGGGCTTCATCGCCCGGCGCCGCACCGGCCACGATGCCTTCCTCGCCGAGGTCGACCGGGGCGCTCTGCGGCGCTGCTCGCGCTGCGAGGAGATCGCCTATCCCGACCCCGAGCGCAAGCCCCGCCCTGGCGGTCGGCGCCACGTTGCCGGTCGCTGCCATTTCTGTGGGGCGGGGACGCTGAGCGAGCTTCCGGCCGAGGGGGTTGGGGCGACTTGAGATCCGGGCGCGACGGAGCTACACCTAGTGGGCGGATCGCAGCCCGGCGCCGCCCTCCTCACGAAGGCAGGCAGCGCAAGGCGGCGGCGGTCGGCGACCTGAAGGCCACCATGTCAATTGAACAGACCAAGCCCGGATCAGCTCTGGACGAGCAGCTTCGACGCGAGCAGGCCAGGGCGATCTTCGATTTGCTCGCTTCCCCGCGCCGCAAGACTGAGTGCGAAGGCCAATGACCGGCGCGGCTTGCCTGCTATTCGGCCCCTTCGAGCGACAGCTCGACCGCCAAGCTTGCGTCTACGACCAGCACGCTCAGTGCGACTCGCGGGAGCGCCGTACGGCAGCAGCGACGTTGGGCATCGGCTCGCCGGTCAGGGTCTCGCCCCAGCCTGCGGGCAACGGAGCCATATCTGGCTCGTCGGGGATGACGATCCGCGCGCGGGCCGCACTGGCCTCATCTAGGTCAAGCACCTCTCGCAGCAGCTTCTCCTTCGCGGTCACGGTTCGAGCGTACCGGCCGACCCCGTGTAAATCTGAGGAAAGGAACCGATGATGCGACGCTTCGCCTGGTACGGACGACTCTCGATCAAGGACAAGCAGGACCCGACGCTCTCCTTTCCCTCCCAGCGCGAGATATGCGCGACGAAAGCCGCTGAGCTGGACGGAGAGATCGTCTGCGAGTTCACCGATCAGGAGGCCGGTCGCCGCGACGACCGCGCCGGTTGGTCCGATCTGCTGCGCGAGGCGAAGGAGCCGGATGCCCGCCGCTTCGACGCGGTAATCATCTACTCGACCTCGCGCCTCAGCCGCGACCTGTTCCACGCGCTCACCTACGAGCGCGAGATGACTCGGGCCGGGGTCGAGGTCTTCTATGCGCTCACCGCAGGCGATCAGACCAGTCCGGAGGGGCGACTGATCCGACATATGTTCCAGGCGCTCGACCAGTTCGAGGTCGAGAAGCTCGGCCGCGAAGTCCGGCGCGGCCAGAAGGAGAACACGCGCCAGGGCTACCGCAACGGCGGGCGGGCACCCTACGGGTATCGCTTGCAGCATGAGGCGCATCCCGACCCGGCGCGAGCGAAGGCGGGCGACACGAAGTCGCGTCTCGTTCCCGACCCAGAGCGGGCGCCCGTGGTCGCCGAGATATTCGACTGCTTCCTCTCCGGCTCCGGCTATAAGGAGATCGCCAATCACCTGAATCGGCCCGGTGGCCCGCCGACCCCCAACCATGTCGATTCCAAGCGCAACACGTCCGGCAAGTGGGCGAAGACGACGATCAAGTCGATGCTCGAAAACCCGACCTACACCGGCCGTCTTTACTGGAACCGGCTCGACTCACGCGCTCACAAGCAGGGCGTCGGTCCGGTGGTTCGGCGCAGTCCCGAGGAATGGGTCGAAGCAGACGAGCGCCACGAGGCCCTGATCACCGACGAGCAGTTCGAGCGCACCCAAACCGAGATGAAGCGCCGCAGCAACGGCCACGGCGGTCGCCGCCGTCGCCCGCAGCAGCGACCCTTCCTCCTGCGCGGCATCGTCCACTGCGCCACCGGGCACAACCCGCTCCGCATGCAGGGTCGCGCTCGAAAAGAGGAGCCGACCTATTACACCTGCGGCTACCGAACCTCCTACGGCGACAGGGCAGCGGAGGCAGTCGGCCACGGCAAATGGCAGTACGTCCGCGAGGACAGCCTCGTCAGACTGATCGACAGCTTCTTCGCCACGCGGATCTTCGGCGCTGACCGCCTGGATCACTTCCGCGCTCAGAGTTCGACCCTGGCGAGCGACCTGCAAAACCGCAACGGCGACAAACGCAAGCGGATCGCCAAGCAGCTCGGCGAGGTCGATCAGCGAATCGAGCGGCAGCTTGCCGCAATCGAGGCGGGCGTTGATCCAATGGTGGTCGGCAAACGAATCGGCGCCCTCAAAACCGAGCGCGAGGAAGCGGAGGTAGCCCTCGCCCAACTTGAAGATTCGCGCCGCGACAGCACCACCGCAGACCCCGATGACGCCCTTGCCGTCCTCGGCGCTCTACCTGACTTCGGCAAGCGGCTGGCCGCCGCTGATCCCGAGGTACGGCGCGCTGTTTTCGACGCCTTTCGCCTGCAAGTCGAGATAGACCGCAACGCCGGTCAGATACGCCTGAAAGCGCTTGTATCCAGCGCATTCGGCGAGGCGAAAGACCTAAGTGACCTGGGAGATGCCGATGATCC
>DATASN010000053.1:0-32195 GCA_036269215.1 Solirubrobacterales bacterium | reverse complement strand
TCCCGCAGCCGGGCAAGGACCCGACCGCGGTCTACCTGTCGGGGCCTTACAAAGGCGCCCCCTACAGCCTCGTCGTCAAGACTCCCGCTCAGGCCGGGCCGTTCGACCTCGGCACCGTCGTCGTCAGAGCCGGCATCTTCGTCGATCCAAGCACCGCCCAGGTCACCGCCAAGTCGGATCCGTTGCCCCAGATCCTCGAAGGGGTTCCGATCTCCTACCGGACGATCCACGTCGACATCGACAGGCCTGACTTCGCGCTCAACCCGACGAGCTGTGACCCGATGTCGATTGACGGCGCAGTCACGTCCGACAGGGGTGCGGTGGCAAATGCCTCAGATCGCTTCCAGGTCGGCGGCTGCGCCGGCCTCGGCTTCAAGCCGAGCCTTGCCACGCACCTCTCCGGGGGCACTCACCGAGGCACCCATCCGCGACTGCAGGCCGTCCTCAGGGCCCGCCCCGGCGAAGCCAACATCGGCCGCGCCGCGGTCACCCTGCCACACTCGGAGTTCCTCGACCAGAGCCACATCCGCACCGTCTGCACGCGGGTGCAGTTCGTGGCAAGCGAATGTCCAGAAGCATCGATCTACGGACGCGCGAAGGCGATAACGCCGCTGCTCGACCAGCCCCTCGAAGGCCCGGTCTACCTACGCTCTTCCAACCACGAACTGCCCGACCTGGTGGTGGCGCTCAGTGGCCAGGTCAAGTTCAACCTCGTGGGGCGGATCGACGCGGTGCCCAGCGGCGGCATCAGGACCACCTTCGAATCCGTTCCCGATGCGCCGGTGAGCAAGTTCGTCCTCACCATGCAGGGTGGCAAGAAGGGCCTGCTGGTCAACAGCACGAACATCTGTGCCCGTCACGATCGCCTGGTGGCCCGGTTCGACGGCCAGAACGGCAAGGTCCACGATATCGAACCGCTGTTGAAAAACGACTGTGACAAGAAGAGGCAGCTCCATCGCAAAGCGCAGACGAGGCTCCAGCCCGCCGGTACCGCCTCTGGCTTTGATCCCTTGAAGTAAAGGGTGGGCGCCTCCTCGCGGTCCCACAGGACCGAGAGAGATCAGCTCCCGCGCCGTTTGTGTTGGGTCAAACGGTGAGGCGGCTCACGTACGGGCTCGAGCCTCAGCGCAACCGTAGCACCGGGCGGGCGCCGTGGCGAGCGATTTCCCTCCTCAATCGTCGAGGTTGGAGAGGAGCAGCTCGGCCTCGCTCCAGTCTTCCGGCTGGACGCGCAGAGCGATGTCGCCGCGGCCGAAGCGATCGAGCGGCCAGTCGACCGTGAGCACGGCCTCGATCCGGGCCTCCTTGAGGGCCTGGTGCCAGGCCCGCGCGGTCTTCACGTCGGCGAAGTCGCGGACGACCTCCCAGCTATCGAAGCGGGGATCGTCGACGTGGATCGGCGTCGCTCCCGGCCCGGGGGGACGAGCGCCGAACACCGCCCGGATCCGGCCGAAGAGGGTCATCCCCCTGTGGGTGGCGCTTTGGCCCGCAGTTGCAGCCCGACCTCGCGCAGCTGCGGCTCGTCGACCGGGGCCGGGGCCCCGGTGAGCGCGTCGGCACCGGATGCCGTCTTGGGAAAGGCGATCACGTCGCGGATCGAGTCGGCGCCGGCGAGGCGCTGGACGATGCGGTCGAGCCCGTAGGCGATGCCGCCATGCGGCGGCGCGCCGTAGCGCAGCGCCTCGAGCAGGAAGCCGAAGCGCGCCTCGGCTTCGGCCGCGTCGATGCCAAGCGCTGCGAAGACCTTTGCCTGCAGGGTCGCGTCGCTGATGCGGATCGAACCGCCGCCCATCTCCTGGCCGTTCCAGACCAGGTCGTAGGCGAGCGCGCGGGCGCTGCCCGGGTCGTTGGGGTCGAAGTCGGCGGCAGGAGAGGTGAAGGGGTGGTGCAACGGGTCCCAGCCGCCGGCCTCGTCTGCCTCCATCAGCGGCCAATCGACGATCCAGTGCAGGTCGTCGACGCCCTCGGGGATCAGGTCGAACTCGGCCGCCAGATCGAGGCGCAGCTGCGCCAGCACCGCATTGGCGACCTTGGGCTGGTCGGCGACGACGAGCAGCAGGTCGCCCTCCTCGGCGCCGAGGCGCTCGTTGAGCGCCGCCAGCTCCCCGGCGGAGAGGAACTTCGCCGTCGGCGAGCGCCAGCCCTCGCCCTTGCGGAAGGCCCAGACGAGCCCCTTGGCGCCGAGCTCCTGGGCGCGCGAGATCAGGCGGTCGAGGGCCGAGCGCGGCATCTCGTGGCGGCCGGCGTTGATTCCCCGCACCGTCCCGCCCGAGGCGATCACCGAGGCGAAGACCTTGAACTCCGTGCCGGCCAGGATGTCGTCGAGGTCGACCAGCTCGATGCCGAAGCGGGTGTCGGGACGGTCGGTGCCGAAGCGCGAGATCGCCTCGTCGTAGGGGAGGCACGGCAGCGGCAGGTCGAGCGACGGGCCGCCGACCCGGCCGAAGACGTGCGCGAGCAGGCGCTCGTTGACCTCGATCACGTCGTCGACCTCGACGAAGGACATCTCGATGTCGAGCTGGGTGAAGTCGGGCTGGCGATCGGCGCGCAGGTCCTCGTCGCGAAAGCAGCGGGCGATCTGGTAGTAGCGCTCGAAGCCCGCCACCATCAGCAGCTGCTTGAAGAGCTGCGGCGACTGCGGCAGCGCGTAGAAGGAGCCCTGCTGGGTGCGGCTGGGGACGAGGAAGTCGCGGGCGCCCTCGGGGGTAGAGCGGGTCAGCACCGGGGTCTCGACGTCGAGGAAGCCCTCGCCGTCGAGGAACTCGCGCATCGCCGCCGTGACGCGGTGGCGCAGCACCAGCGCCTCGCGCATCTGCTCGCGGCGCAGGTCGAGGTAGCGGTGGCGCAGCCGCGCGTCCTCGCCGGCCTCGCCGGCGAAGCCCTCGATCTGGAAGGGCGGCGTCTCGGCGTCGGCGATCAGCTCGGCGGTGCCGACCTTCAGCTCGACCTCTCCCGTCGGTAGGTCGGGATTGACGGTCTCCGGCGAGCGCTCGACGACGCGGCCTGTGGCACTCAGCACGTCCTCGGCGCGCAGCCTGTGGCCGAGCTCAAAGGCGCCGCCGGCCTCCTCGGGATGGAAGACGAGCTGGACGATGCCGGTGCGGTCGCGCAGGTCGATGAAGATCAGGCCGCCGTGATCGCGGCGCCGGTGCACCCAGCCGGCAACCCGCACATCGCCACCGACCCGATCGCCGAGCACCTGGCCGCACCAGGCGTCGCGGTAACGGTTCGGCCGCAGGGACGGAAAACCGCTCACGCTCGGCCTCCGACGATCTCGGCGACCAGGTTGCCAGGGTCGACCGGGCGCTGCTCGCCGCTCGCCATGTCGCGCAGCTGGGCGCCGCCGCCCTCGAGGATCAGCACCAGGCGGGCGCCGATCCGGTCGGCGTGCTTGAACTGGCCCTTGAGACCACGCCCGCCGAGGTCGACCTCGGCCGAGATCCCTGCCCGGCGCAGCTCGCCCGCCAGCGCCACCGCCCGTGCTCGCTCGCCAAGCTCGTCCCCGCCGACGGCGATGAAGACCTCGCGGCCCTCGGCAGGCGCCTCCTCGTCCAGCGCCAGCATGATCCGCTCGATCCCGGCCGCCCAGCCGACCGCCGGCGTCGGCTTGCCACCGAGCTGCTCCACCAGGCCGTCGTAGCGCCCGCCGCCGCCGATCTCCGATTGGGCGCCAAGCCGGTCGCAGACGAAGGAGAAGATCGTCCGCGTGTAGTAGTCGAGGCCGCGGACCAGGGTCGGGTCGATCGTGTACTCGACGCCCCCGGCGTCCAGCAGCGCCCGCACTTCCTCGAAGTGCTCGGCGTCGGCGTCCTCGAGCCGCTCGACCAGCTTCGGTGCCGCCGCCATCACCGCCCGCGTCCCCTCGTCGTCGGAATCGAAGGCGCGCAGCGGGTTGGCGTCGATCCGCTCGCGCACCTCTTTCGAGAGCCCGCCCTCGCGGGCGCGCAGGTGCGCCTTCAGCTCCTCGAGGTAGGCCTGGCGGGTGTCGAGCGAGCCGAGGCTGCCGAGCCGTAGCTCGACCCCCGGCACCCCCAGCTCGGCCAACAGGTCGGCGAGCAGGCCGATCGCCTCGGCGTCGGCGAGGGGCGAGTCGCTGCCGATCGCCTCGGCCCCGAGCTGGTGGAACTGGCGGTAGCGCCCCGCCTGCGGGCGCTCGTGGCGGAAGAAGGGTCCCATGTAGAAGAGCTTCACCGGCTGCGCCAGCGCCTGCATCCCGTGCTCGACGTAGGCGCGGCAGATCGGCGCCGTCCCCTCGGGCCTCAGGGTGAGGCTGCGCCCGCCCTTGTCCTCGAAGGTGAACATCTCCTTGCGGACGATGTCGGTCGAGTGGCCGACGCCGCGCTCGAACAGCTCGGTGTCCTCGAAGCTGGGCGTCGCGATCGGCTCGTAGCCCGCGCGGGCGAAGATCCCGGCCGCGGCGTGCTCGATCCGCCGGCGGGTGCGCGCGGCCTCGGGCAGGACGTCGAAGGTCCCGCGGGGCGCCTGGTACTTGTGCGAAGCCACAGGCCGCGACCTTACCTGCGCCGGGCGCCGACCGGCTTGCCTAGCTCGGCAGCTCGGCCAGGAACGGATTGGTCGCCCGCTCCGTGCCCAGGGTGGTCGCTCCCATATGACCCGGGTAGACGGCGGTCTCGGGCGAGTGCGAATCGAGCAGGGTGTCGATCGAGCGCAGCAGGGTTGGCCCGTCGCCGCCCGGCAGATCGACCCGGCCGACCGAGCCCTGGAAGAGCACGTCGCCGGAGAAGATCGCCTCCTCGCCCCGCACGGAGTAGGTGACGTGGCCGGGGCTGTGGCCGGGGGTGGAGATCACGTCCACGGAGAGCCCGGCGAGCTCCAGGGTCTCGCCGCCCTTCACGGTCTCGTCGGCCTCGTAGCTCTCGTAGGGTCCGAAGCCGGCGAAGGGCACGAAGGCCATGATGTCGGCGAGCACCGGCACCTCCAGCTCAGGGCAGTAGACGGGGGCGCCGGTCGCCTTCGCCACCGGAGCGACGGCGCCGATGTGGTCGAAATGGCAGTGGGTGACGAGGATCGCCTCGACCTCGGCCCCGCTCGCCTCGACCTCGGCGAGGATCCGCTCGGCCTCCTCGCCCGGATCGACCACCAGCGCCTTGTCGAAGCCCTCGCCGCGGACGATGAAGCAGTTCTCGGCGATCGCGCCGACGGTGAGCCGGCGGACCTCGAGGCTCACGAGCGGTCGGTGCCGCGCATCCGCGCCCGCTCCCGCCGCCGCCACATCAGCATGTCGATGTAATAGCCGGCCGGGATGTAGAAGACGAGCATGAAGGCGCTGAGGGCGAGGGATGCGCCGATCGGCTTCTTGAAGATCGCCAGCAGCAGCACGGCGAAGATCGCCGCGGCGCCGATGCCGCGGATCGCGGAGTTGCGCCAGGTCGGCGGGTGGTCGCCGCGCGGGGCGCGTTTGGTGCCGGAGCGCGCGCGGGCCTTCGCCTCGGCGCGCGTCTTCGGGCGGGCGCGGCGGTTGGTGTCGACGCGGCCGCCCTGAGTGCCGCGGTGCTTGCGACGGCGCTTCTTCTTGGTCTGGGCCATGGCCGGAATCTAGACGACCGGGCATCTCAGGAGGCGGCCGGCAGGCGCGCCTCGATCGTTTGAGCGGCGGGGTCGAACCAGCGGATCGGCACGTCGCCGGGATAGCCGGCGAGCGCGGCCTCGGGAACGAGGCCGACGACCTCGGCCTCGACCGGCGCCGCCCCGAGCGGGGCCGCAAGGGAGCGCACCGTCTCGACGACCCTGGCCAGCGGCACGGCGAGGGGATCGTGGACGTTGGTCGAGACCTGGGTACGCCCGCCGGCCAGCGCCAGGCCGATCGCCCGCACCCCCGGCAACCCGCCTCCCGACTCGCGCAGCCCGGCGGCGACCGCGCGGGCCAGGTCGAGGTCGCGACTGTCGAGCTCGACGTTGAAGGCGGCAAGCGGCGGGCGCGCCGTGACCAGGGTCACCCCGGCCGTACGGTGGGGCAGCGCCGGCCCGTGGTCGGGGCGCAGGCCGCCGCCCTCCATCCGCAGCCAGAGCTCGGCGAGGCCGCCGTTGCGAAAGTAGGCGCGCTCGCCGTGTTCGGGGCGGGTGGCCAGCTCGCCGTAGAGGAAGACGGGAACGCCGAGGCCGCCGATCTGCGCCGCGACCTCGATCGCCTCGGTGCGGGCGGCGGCCCGATCGGCCGGGTCGAGCCAGACCAGCGGGCAGACGTCGAGCGCCCCGACCGCCGGGTGAGCCCCGTCGTAGGAGCCCATCTCGATCGTCTCGATCGCCTGCTCGGCACCGGCCAGGAGCGCCTCGCGCAGCGGCGCCGGGCCCGCGGCAAGGGTGAGGACGGTGCGGTCGTGGTCGGCGTCGGAGTGGCGGTCGAGCAAAGTCGCGCCGCGTGAGAAGGCGCTCTGCAGGGCGACGATGCGAGCGGCGTCGCGCCCCTCGCAGACGTTCGGGACGGCGAGCAGCCGCGGCGCCACCGGCTAGACCAGCAGCTCGCCGCCGCGGACGACCTCGGTGCCGTCGATCTCCACCGTCGGCTCGAGGATCACGCAGTCGAGGTGGACGGGGACCTGGACACTGCCACCGATCGCCGCCGAGGCGCCGAAGGCGACGTGGGCGGTGCCGAGGATCTTCTCGTCCTCGAGGATGTTGCCGGTCAGGGTCGCCTCTTCGTTGGTGCCGATGCCGAGCTCGGCGACGTTGGTGCCGTCCTCGCCGTGCTTGGTGAGGAGCTCGAGCAGCGTCGCGCCCTCCGGCCCGGTCGCGTCGGTCAGGTGGCCGTCACGGACCGTCAGCTCCACCGGCGTCTCCACCTTGCCGACCCCGGCGATCGAGCCGTCGACCACCAGCGTCCCCTCGCCGCCGCTGGGCGAGATGAACGCCTCGCCACAGGGCAGGTTGCCGAAAGCGCCGGGCTCGTTGAGCACGCCCGCGTCGGCGATCGGCACGCGGTCCCCGAGCCCGAGCCGCAGGTCGCTGCCGTGCCGGCAGGTGATCCGTGCCTCCTCGCCGCCCCGCAGGGCCGCCGCCAGGGCCGCCCCGCGCCGTCGCAGGGCCCGCATGTCGGCGTTCATCAGTCGCGCCAGCATGTCCTCGGTGACGCCGGGCAGCGTCGCCACCCGCACCCCGGCCTGGTTTGCGGCACGGCGGGCGTAGGTGTGGGAAAGCGACTGGATCGTCGGCGCCAGCACCACGTGCGCGGCGATCATCGCGGCGGCGACGGGCGTCGGCGGCTCGGCCCCGTTGGAGTCGAGCTCGGAGATCACCGCCAGCGTCGCGTAGGCCCCGTCCCCCTCGGCCTCGATCCGCATCAGCGCCCCAAGCTCCTCGGTGACGGGGTTGCAGATCACCAGCACCTCTTCGCCCGGTTCGACCCCCAGGCAGTCCCGCAACACGGTCCGCACAGCCCTGTCGAGTTCCTGCGTCAAGGCAACAAGGCTAAGCCCTGGCGGCGCCGAACGGGCAAAGCCACGATGCCGGAGGAGGGACTCGAACCCCCGACACGCGGATTATGATTCCGCTGCTCTGACCAGCTGAGCTACTCCGGCGGGAACGGAAGATCGTAGCGATGGCTCACCCCACGTGATGCGGAACGAGCGGACGCCCGCGGCGGACACGCGGCGGACAACCGCCTTTTTCTTTGAATAAAGCAAAACTTCGCATAAATGGAAGAGGGGCGGGGTAAGGAGTGGCGGGGTGTCCGACGATCGACGACGACTCAACGGGGCGCTGGGAGACGTGCAGGCGGCTGAGCCGATCTCCGTGCTCGTCGTCGACGGACAGCCCTTGGTTCGCGAGCGCGCCGCCCAGGCGATAGAAGCCGACAAGCGCCTCGAGCTCGCCGGCGTCGCGGCGGACGGCCATGAGGCGCTGGAGAAGGTCCGTGAGCTACGGCCCAACGCTGTCCTGCTTGACATCTTCATGCCGCGGATGGGCGGCGACGAGGTTCTGCGGGTCGTACGGACCGAGCGAATCGAGGTCAAGGTCCTCGTCCTGACGGCCTATCCGACGGCCGAGCTGCACGACGCCCTTCAACTGCAGCCAGACGCGTTGCTGTTCAAGGAAGCGTCCTGCGACCAGGTCTGCGAGGAGATCGTCGCCATCATGAGAGGCGAGGAGCACTCGCCGGGAAGGGTGGCGCTACGCGAGGCCACCGCTTTGGCCGTCGCGCGGGCGAAGCTCACCCATCGCGAGCAGTTGGTGCTCGGGCTGGCAGCGGAGGGACTGAAGGCCCGCGAGACCGCCGAGCGCCTTTTCGTCTCGAAGAGGGTCGTCGAGGGATATCTTCGCGACGCCCGCGAAAAGCTCGAAGCCCCCACGACGACGGCGGCGGTTGCAAAGGCCTACGAGATAGGCCTGCTCGGCAAACGACGTTTGGGCTGAGCGCGAGCTTCGCCTGTCGGCGGGGGCTCAGCCGAGCGTGGCGCCGACGCCGTGGCGGCGGAACTCGTCGAGCATCGCGGTCATCGCCTCGAGCTCGCAGGCGATGCCTTCGGCCCAGGGCTTGTCGGGATGCTCGTCGAGCGTCTTGTAGCCGTTGCCGCTGATCACCGCGACGACCGTGTCGTCGGGGCCGAGCACGCCCTCGTTCGCCAGCTTGATCGTCGAGGCCACGGTGGTGCCGCCGGCCGGCTCGGTGAGGATGCCCTCGGTCGCGCCGAGCAGGTCGATCGCGTCGAAGATCTCGGCGTCGCCGGCGGTCGCCGCCGAGCCGCCGCGCGACATCACCGCGTCGACCACGAGCGGGCCGTCGCCCGGGGCGCCGATCGCCAGCGAGTGGGCCGCTGTGTGCGGGGTCTGCGGCTCGATCTCGCCGCTGCCGTCGAGGATCGCCGTGGCGATCGGCCCGCAGCCCTCGGCCTGGGCGACGCTGATCTTGGTCCCGGCGGTCTCGGCCAGGCCGACCATCTCGAGCTCCCCCAGGCCCTTGTGGACGCGCGATGAGAGCGTCCCGCCCGCTGCCGGGATGATGAAGTGGTCGGGCGCCACCCAGTCGAGCTGCTCGACGACCTCGTAGGCGACCGTCTTCGCCCCCTCGGCGTAGAACGGCCGCAGGGTGATGTTGGCGAACTGGACGCCGCTGGCCAGCGCCAGCTCGCGACAGGCGCGGTTGGCTTCGTCGTAGTTGCCGTCGAGCTGGCAGACCGCGGCGCCGAGCGCCCGGCAGGCGCGCGCCTTGCCGCGCTCCATGTTCGACGGGTAGAAGACGAAGGCGCGGACGCCGGCCTTGGCCGCCAGCGAGGAGACCGCGGTGCCGACGTTACCCGTGGAGACGCAGCCGATCTCCTCCTTGCCCAGCTCGAGCAGGCGGGCGACCGCCATCGAGACGACGCGATCCTTGTAGGAGAGAGAGGGACGTTGGGTGCTGTCGTCCTTGAGGTAGAGCTTCTTGAGGCCGAGCTCCGCCCCGAGGCGGTCGGCGTGGATCAGCGGCGTGCGGCCGCTGTAGCGGCCGACCCGCGCCTTCGCCCGCGCGTCGAGGATCGGCAGCAGCTCTTCGAAGCGCCAGATGTTGATCTCGCGCTCGGCGGGCGGGATCTCGGCCAATCGCGCCTTCGCCAGCTCGTAGTCGTAGTCGACGTCGAGGCCCTGGCCGCAGCCGAGGCACTTCGAGGTCGTGTCGAGAAGCGGCAGGCGCCGACCGCAGTCGCGACAGACCAGTTCGGTTGCGCAGGAGCGGGTGCGGTCCTCGGGGCTCAGCATGGCGAGATCTCCTCGAAGCAGAGTACTGGGCGCCCCCCGGCCCTGTCGAACGACCTCTCCCAATCGCGCGCCCTCATCGGATCAGTGGGTATAACAGACCCGCCCCTATCGATCAAGCTTTTCTGTGCATTGCCCGGCAGCCGCGGCCGGGGTCCCAAACGAAGAGGGCCCGCCCCGGCGGTGTCAGCTTCCGTGGGGGCGGGCCCAACCTCCGACCATCGCCTCTGGGCTCCGGCCTGAGCTACGGCTGCGTCGGGGCCGAAACTGAGCTCCCGGCGCGACTATCCGACGTGGCCGGCGGTGCCGGGCCACGCCTACAGCGCCACGGCCCATTACATGGCCGCCCCCCCTCTCCGGGGGCCAGGCTGTGAGAGGCGGGAGGGCGCGGTGGCCGCGGCACCGGGCAGCGTCGTCGGCTGGAGGTGGGGCATTGCCCACGACGCCGTCGCCTCCCTGGTTCGCCTGTAACGGTCACCAACTCGACTCATGACTTGACACTCCTTTGCCATCGCAAGGCGAGTCGGCCCCTGACTGGGTACTCCCCACCTCTCCACTGGCGCTATGGTCGTCAGCAATTGGTACGTATAACAGATGAATTCGTACTGGTCAAGTCTTTCTGCGCAAACGTTTGCGAGGATCCCGCGCCGGGTCCGATTTACGTCGGCACCTTGGTGCGAGGCTGCCAGGTGAAGGTCCGGACGGCGTCCTCGAAACCGGCTCTGATCAAGCTCTCGCGGTCGGCCACGGCCGGCTCGCAGCCCGCCTCGGCGACCACCATCGTCGTGCAGCGCGCGGCCGAGGCGTCGGCGATGGCGCGGTGCAGGACGGCGCTCTGGCCGAGGCCGTCGGCACCGCCGGCGAGGCGCGAGGCCAGCGCCAGCACGGCGACGTCCTCGTGGATGTGCATCGCCACGTAGGCCAGCGGCTCGTCGCCGTCGACCGCGCAGTAGCAGCGCCAGCCCGGCTTCCCGGGCAGGTCGAAGAAGAAGGTCGCCGCCCAGTCGGCCAGGCCGAGGCTCTCCGCCAGGGGGTCGCCGAAGCCTTCGTCTTCCCAGGGGTCGACCCGCTCGTAGATGTCGATGCCGGCCGGCAGCGGGAACCGCGGCCGCGAGCCGTCGCGAACGAGCTTGGCGGGGCCGTCGAGGAGGCGGTAGCCGTGGCCCCTCAGCCACTCTTCGGCCGCGGCCAGCTGCGGCAGCCCCGGCGCGAGCGGGACGCGATACGCCACGTCGTGGCGCTCCATCCACTTGATCGCCGCCGGCAGGTGGCCGTCCTCTACCGCCCTCGGCGCGGCGGCGCCGAGGATGAAGTTGAGCGCCGCGGCCTCCGGTTCCTCGACCACGACTGCGGCCTCGACCGGACCGAACCGAACCATGTCGATCCCCATGTCCACGACGGCGTCCTCGACGGCCGTGTCCCAGAGACCCCTCCAGAACCGCTTCTCGGCTTCGTCCAGGGCAACCGCGTCGTACGGCAAGCTGTCTTCCGCTGCCCTTCCGGAAATATATTGGTGCTAGATCGGCACAGTCAAGTTTTTCGAGATAGACCTGGACGTCTTGGTACCACCCTCAGCCACCGGCTGCCTGAGCGCTGGCCGGCAGGCCGGCGAGATCGAGTCGATCGGGCCAGGGGCCCGGCAGCCCGGGCCCGTCCTCGCGCCCGGCCGCGAGCAGCAACGCCTCGCCCGCATGGGGCGCGAACGGCGTCAGGGTCTGGGCGAGCAGGGCGAGCGCCGCCACCTGGGCCTCGGCGTCGGCGCGGCATAGTTGGGCTCCGCGGCGCTGGATCACGCGCTTCTCGAAGTCCTGGATCCGCTCGAAGAGGCGGGTCACGTTGCGGACCGCCTTGTGCATCTGCAACTGCTCGAGGTCGGCGGTGATGCGGCTGAGGCCGTTGTCGCACCATTTGTGCAGGCGCTCGCGCATGAACTCGGTGTCGGCCGCCGCCTCGGCGTCCTCGGGCGCCCGCTCGAGCGCGGCGAAGCGCGCCAGCGAGTAGATCCAGAGATTGTGCAGGAAGCGCGCGGCGAAGCGCAGGGCGCCGTCGTTCCAGTTCAGCGTCTTGGCCGGCCCGGCGGCGTAGAGGATCGCCAGGCGGACGGTGTCGGCGCCGTAGCGCTCGACCAGCTCATCGGGGTCGACCACGTTGCCGAGGTGCTTGCTCATCTTGCGCCCGTCGGCGATCACCATCTCGTGGAAGAGGCAGCCGGAGAACGGCTCTCCCTGCTCGAGGAAGGCAAACGGGCCGATGTCGCGCAGGGCCTTGGTGACGACGCGCTGGTCGAAGACGAAGCCGCCGCTGTCGGCCCCGGCGACGAGGCGCTCGGAGGGCAGCCAGCGGCGCAGGTCGGGGTGGTCGAACATCGCCTCGGCCCGCGCCTCGGGCGGAACCGCGGACGGCACCCAGAGCCAGAGCGCGTCGAAATGGCAGTCGAGCGTGTCGGTCTCGCGCTTGGCCGGCTCGCCGCAGCGCGGGCAGGGCACGTCGACGAAGTCGGCGCGCTCGGCGAGGGGATTCCCTTCGCCGGTCGGCTCGATGTCGCGCGGCAGGACGACTGGCAGGTCCTGCTCGGGCACCGGCACGGCGCCGCAGGCGCCGCAATGGACGATCGGGATCGGGGTGCCCCAGACGCGCTGGCGGGAGATCGAGAAGTCGGCGGCGCGGTAGCGGACCGCCGGCCGGGTCTCGGGCGTGCCGGCGCTGCCCCCGCTGGCCGACTCCTCCCCCACTCGCGGCGCCCGCGCCGCGATCGCGGCGTCGGCCTCGTCGGCGTCGGGGATGCCGAGCGCCGCCGTCGGCCCGTAGCGGGCGTCGACCAGAGGCGAGACGAGCACCGGCAGCTCGGCGCCGCTCCAGGGCGCCGTCGCCGCCACACCGGTGTCGACGAGCGGCACCGCCTTGGCGTCGCGGGCGCTGCGCTCCCAGCCGCCCGAGCGCAGCTCGTCGAGCTGCTCGCGCACGGCGGGGTCGGTCGCCCAAGCGTCGATCTCGGGATGGCGCGGCGAGAGCAGGACGAAGCGCGCCGCAGCAACCGAGCCGGCGTGCGGCGTGAACGCGGTCAGGCCGGCCCCCGGGCCGCCCAGGTCGACCTCCACCCCGTCGCTACGGCCGAGGATGTAGCGCTGGGTCGAGAGCGAGATCTCGTCCCAGTCGGCAAGGTCGGCGAGGCGGCGGTCGTTCTCCTCCAGGTAGGGAGTGATCCGCAGGAACCAGGTCGGGCGACGGATCAGGCGGACCTCGTTGTGGCAGCGCCAGCAGCGCCCGTCCTCGACCTGCAGCGCCGCCAGGGTCGTGCGGCAGTGGTCGCACCAGTCGACCGTGGTGTCGTCGCGGTAGATCAGGTCGGCCTCGAGCAGGGTGACGAAGAGCCATTGCGACCAGCGGTACTGGGCCTCGTCGGAGCTGTAGAAGACGCGCTCGTAGTCGAAGGAGAAGCCGAGGCGCCTCATCTGAGCCAGCATCCGCTCGCCACAGCTCTCGACCCAGTCCGCCGGGGGCACTTTTCGCTCGATCGCGGCCATCTCGGCCGGCAGGCCGAATGCGTCGAAGCCGAAGCCGAAGAGGACCGCGTCGCCGCGAGCGCGGCGGAAGCGGGCGTAGGCGTCGCCGATCGCGTAGTCGCGGACGTGGCCCATGTGCAGTTTGCCCGAGGTGAAGGGGCTGGAGGGCTTGATGTAGACGGCTCGCCGATCGTCGCTGGGCGCCGGCGTCGCGAAGGCATCGCGCCGGGCCCAAGCAGCTTGGCGCTTGGCCTCCACGTCCCCCGGCTCGTAATTACTTTGCCCACTGCTCATCTGACTTGCCTTCCCCGCTCATTTAACCTACTTGCGTTATCAGCAAAAATATTTGATCATTACAACGTCGGGACATATTGTCCCCGATGACGGTTACACTGAAATTTGTAGCGCTTGGCTTCGGGGGCACCTGCGGCACTCGGGGCAAGCCGAGACCATGAGGGAGGTCACAAACGTGAGAGAGGGTAGAGAACTCGCCGCCGTCCTCGACGGTCGCTTGGATGAACGGCTGGTGGAGCGGGTCCTCGAGGCATGCGCCGAGGCGCTGGAAGGCGACGAGGTCCACGACGCGGTCGCGAGGGTTGTCGAGATTGCCGAGGTCGACCCGGAGGGCACGCGCGAGGCGCTATGGGCCCTGCGCGGCGATATAGGTGCGCTGGAGGGACTGGAGGATCGCCTGGGGCTCAACCCTCGGCGGGCCACCTTCGCCCTCGGCGGTGCAATCCAACTCGCCAGCACCGAGCTGGCGTCGATCGACCCGGACCTGCGCAGCCGCATGCCCGAGCTGATGCGCTGGCTGGGAGGTGCTTGGTAGGGCCGCGCTTCAGGCCTTGACCCCGGCGAAAAAGACCTCGAACTGATTGTCCTTCGGCGGTCGCGGCTTGCCGTTGCCGCGAAAGACGTTGGCGAGCCTCATCCCGACCGACTCGTAGATCTCGGTCAGCTCGCCGGTGGAGTAGAGCCGCTGGCGGAAGGGGATCGGCGAGACCCCCTCGAAGACCTCGCCGAAGTGGATCGGCGTAGTCGTTCCTTCTAAGTAACGCGTGCGGGCGTCCCAGCGGTGATCGATCAGTTCGATCATCGAGGAGCCCTCGATCCAGGTTTTCTGCGGCAGGTAGCTTTCCGCGTAGAGCACGTTGGGCAACTGCATCAGGTGCCCGCCGCCGGAGCGCAGCGCCTCGGCGATCACGGCGAAAGAGCGCCTGTTCTCCTCCTCGGTCTCGAAGTAGCCGATCGCGCCGTCGTTGAGGCTGAGCACGAGGTCGAACTCGTCGTGGAAGTCGAGCTCGCGCAGGTCGGCCTCGACGAAGGTCGCGTCCGCGGACTGCTCGGCTGCGTCACCCTCCGCAATCGCCAGCAGATCCGGTGAGATGTCGACGCCGACGACCGAGAAGCCCCGGCTCGCCAGCTCCAGCGAGTGCCGCCCGGTGCCACAGGCCAGATCGAGGACCCGCTCGCCGCCCTTCGCGCCGAGCATCGCCAGGGCCCGCTCGACTTCGGCCGCGGTCCGATCGGCCCAGGGTCGCTTCAACGTCTCCTCGGGCGGAAAGGCCGAGCGGTACCAATCGGACGGAATCTCGGTCGCGCTCGCCTCCATTGCTCAGGAATATTAGCGAGACGGAGAACGCGCTGTACCGATTGGCCGCTAGGCGAAGGTCCAGAGCTTGTTGCCGAGGAAGTTGAACGGCATCGCGACCGCCACCGCGATCGCCTGGGCGGTGAGGTCGCCCAGTGAGGTCCCCCCCACCAGGGCCTCCAGCACGGCGAGGTTGATCAGCAGGGCGGCGACGCTGACGGCGAAGAAGCGGGCCGCCTGGAAGCCGGCGTGGCCGTCGCCGGCGGCAAAGGTCCAGTGGCGGTTCCAGAAGAAGTTGCTGCAGAAGGCGACACAGAAGGCGCCGATCGCGGCGACGATGTGGTGGGCGCCGAGGCTGCCGCTGAGCAGGGCGAAGACGGCGAGGTTGATCAGGTAGCCCGAGCCGCCGACCAGGCCGAACTTGATCAGCTGCCACCAGCTCGCCGGGCGACGGGCGGCGGCGCCGAGCCGGTAGGCGAATTCGGCGGCGCTCACGGGCGGCTCCCGGCCGGGCTGTCCGCCACCACGGCATCGACGCCGAAGCCGGTGTGGACGTGGCGCAGCGCGTAGAAGGGAACTTGGCGGAGGCGATTTGACATGAAGCGGGTGAGGGTTAGGCGCTCGAATCTTACCTGCGCGACTGGGTGGAACTGCGGCGGCACCCCGCGCGGAAAGCCGACGTTCGACTTGCTGATCACGTCGATCTCGCGCATCGGCGTTTCGCCGCTGTAGATGCGCAGGGCGTGGTCGTGGAGGTAGAAGCGAATCGGGTCGGCGGCGAGCTTCCAGGTGACGATCGTCCGCGGCACCCGCGGCGGGCCGAGCTCGTCGACGATTTCGCGGAAGTCGGGCCGCTGCAGGTTCGGTGTCTGGGTGACGTGGACGTCGAAGGCGACCCAGTAGGCGCAGAGCACGACCGCGAGCAGCATCCCCAGGCGCCGGGCCCGGTCTGTGGCGAAGCCGATCCCGGCGACGACGGCCAGCGGCACCAGGGCCGGCAGCAGGTTGCGCTCGACCACGTAGTCCTTGCCGACCAGGGCGGCGAGCAGGGCCAGCGCGGCGACGCCGAGCCCGAGCGTCAGGCCGAGCACCGCTCCTCGTTTCTCCCTCTGGGAGCCACGGATCGCGACCAGCAACGCGGCGACGCCGATCAGGATCGCCGGCAGCAGCGCGTAGCGCTCGCGCGGCGGCTCGGCGATCACGTGCCCGGTTTCGCCGATCAGGAAGCTGACCCCGGTCTGGAAGAAGCGGGTCGAGAGCAGGCTTTCGTCGATCCAGCCGATGTGGGCCGGGTTGACCTGAGCGGCGATCAGCGGGATCAGGGCGAGGCCGACGACGGCGACCCCGCCGACCGCGGACAGCACCGCGCGGCGGCGCGAACGCAGCGCGACGAGCAGCCAGAGCGCCTCGATCGCGACCGCGAAGACAGCGAAGTAGTGACTGCTCAGCGCCAGCGCCGAGGCGAGCGCCCAGAGCGCCAGGTCGCGGCCGTCGCGAGTGCGCAGGGCACGCGCGAAGAAGAGCAGCGAGGCGGCGCAGAAGAAGACGAGCAGCGCGTAGGAGCGGGCCTCCTGCGAGTACCAGATCAGCATCGGGTTGACGGCGAGCAGCGCGGCGGTGATCAGGCCGGCGCGGCGGCTCGAGAGCTCGGCGCCGATCCAGTAGCCGAGCGGCACGGTCGCGGCGCCGAAGAGGGCCGAGAGCGAGCGCATCCCGACCTCGCCGGTGCCGAAGGCCTTCGCCCAACCCCAGGCCAGCACGTAATAGAGAGGCGGGTTGGACTCGCTCCCCTTCACCTGCTTCAGCATGTCCGTGAAGCTGCCGGGGATGACGCGGGCGACGGTGATCACCTCGTCGTGGTGGTAGCTCTGCACGCCGAGGCTGGCGAAGCGAACGGCGATTCCGAGTGCGGTGAGGGCGCCGAGCGCCCAGAGGGCGCCGGACCGCGAGGGCGTCAGCGTCAAGGCGCGCAGGAGTCCTTGGGCATCGGGCGGCGGGGGCCGAACGAGGGCGGGGCCGCGGAGGCGGAGCTGCCCCACCTGCGATCCGGCCGGGGGCTCAGCTGGAAGGCCAGGTCGGCGCCGCGGGCGAGGGCGCAGTACGTGGTCCAGGGCTGGGTGTGAGCGTGACCGTCGATCGTCAGGCTCCGTATATATGGGGCCTGGGTCGGACCAAGGGCGACCGTGCGCGTCTTTTTCTTATCGCGCACCCGGATCCGGGCGGCGGCCGCGATCGTCAGCCGCCGCTGGTGCGGCAGCGCGATCGAGGCGCGGCCGAAGAGTGGGCTGCCGATCGCCAGCAGGCCGACGCCGGGAACCTCCGGGTAGAGGCCGAGGGCACCGAACACATACCAAGAGGACAGCGTGCCGAGATCGTCGTTGCCGGGATAGCCGTCGGGGGCGGTGCTGTAGAGGCGCAGCGCGCGGCGGACCGCCGCCTGCGTCCTGTATGGACTCCCGGCCCAGTCGTAGAGCCAGGGCACGTGCAGGCTCGGCTCGTTGCCGAGCAGCGCGTGGTCGGTGTGGGTGGCGCCGTCGCCACCGTTGAGTTGGCGCAGGAAGCGGTCGAGCCGCCCCGTCGCCTTCACCCTGCCCCCCATCGCCCTGAAGAGGCCGGCGGGGTTCTGCGGCACCATCCAGCTGTACTGGAAGGAGTCTCCCTCGACGAAGCCGCCGCCGCGCAGATTGTCGTATTCGGCTGGAAATGTGCCATTTTCGTACCTCGGCTCGGCCAGGCTGCTGCCGGAAGCGAAGAGATTGCGCCAGTTCCCTGAACGCTTCATAAAGCGGTCGTACGTGGTGGGGTCCTTGAGCGCGCGGGCGGCGAACTGGGCGATCGCGAAGTCGTCGACGCTGTACTCGAGTGTGGTCGCGGCCGAGCCCCAGACGTCGTCGGGGCTGCCGAAGAGCGAGTTGGAGTTGCGGACGTTGGTATCGAGGTCGTAGGGGACGTAGCCGAGCGCCAGGTACTGGGCGAGGCCCTGGCGCTCGAGGTATTCGCCGTTTTCGCTGCGGCACGGTTCGTCGGCGCCCTTCAGCATCGCGGCGAGAGCGGCGTGGCGATCGAAGGCCGCGGCGCCGAAGGCCGCGGCGGAGGCGATCAGCGGGTCGGCCGAGTCGCCGACCATGGTCATGCTCTGCCCGTTGGCATAGGGCCAGCGCGGCAGGCAGCCGCTCTCGGCGGCGTCGGCGAGCAGCGAGCGCACCATCTGGCTCGCCCGTCGCGGCGCCAGGATCGAGAGCAGCTGGATCTGGGTGCGATAGGTGTCCCAGCCGGAGAAGTCGGCGTACTGGATGCGACCGGCGGCGCGGTGCAGGAGGCCGTCCATGCCAAGGTAGGCGCCGCCGACGTCGCTGAAGGTGCGCGGCGCCAGGAAGGCGTGGTAGAGCGCCGTGTAGAAGGTGTCGAGCAGGCGCGACGGGCCGCCGCTGACGCGGATCCGCCCCAGCGAACGGTCCCAGGCACCTTCGGCCCGACTCGCGACCGTGTCGAAGGCGAGGCCGGGGTTTTCGGCGGCGAGGTTGGCGCGGGCGTCTTCGACGCTGACGAAGGAGACGCCGACCCGGGCGGTGACGACACGGTTGTGGCGGGTGTCGAAGGTCGCGTAGGCGCCGGCGTCGGCGCTGGTCGCCGGGTTGGCGGGCGGGGTCTGGCTGTCGCTCGCCGAGGTCAATCCGGGCCCCACCTTTTCGCGCTGCCAGGTGCCGTAATCGAAGGGCCGGTTGAAAACCGCGGCGATGTAGACCTTGTAGCGGGGGCGCTGGCCGCAGAAGAGCCCGCTGGAGGCGGTGCCGTCGATCTCGTTGTGCGCCGGGTCGACCTGGACCGAGGCGAAGTCGTCGGGCTGGGCGCTGCCGCCGGCGTTGACCAGGACGCTGGAATGGGGATTGCGGGGGAAGGTGAAGCGCGCCATCCCGGTGCGGGTGGTCGCGGTCAGCTCGGTTTCGATCGCGGCGCCGTCGACCGGGTTGAGCCGCACCGAGTAGTAGCCGGGCCGGCCGCTCTCGCGGGCGTGCGAAAAGCCCGGCTGGTATTTGCCGTCGAGCGAGGAGCCGCGGGCGGCCGGCGAGCCTTCCAGCGGCTCGGTCGTCGGCAGGAAGGGGAAGTCGCCGTAGAGCGAGCAGCCGGCGCCGGCCAGGTGGGTGAGGCTGAACCCCTTGACATGGGAGTCGCGGTAGTCGTAGCCGCCGCGGCCGTTGTGGTCGGCCGGGGTCGTGTCGGGACTCCACTGCACCATCCCGAAGGGAACGCTCGCACCCGGGAAGTTGTGACCGCCGCCGAAGGTGCCGGGCCCGGGCCGGGTGCCGGCGAAGACGCGCACGTGGTCGGCCAGGCCCGCGCCGCGGGCGATCGGGGCGAGGAGGGCCGCGGAGGCGAGTGCTGCCGCGAAGAGCATGCTGAGGCGTCGAAGCAAGGCGTCAACGTTAGACATGCGGTCGCACTTCCCTCCGTACAGATAGACGCTCGCCTAAGGTTCTCGCAGCAATGCAGCTGAGAACCGCCCTTCTCGTCGTATGTTTCGCTGCCGCGGCAACGGTCGGCGCCGTGATCGCCCTGGGCGGCGGCAGGGAAGCCGCGCCCGCCCGGGCCGCAGCGCCCGCCGTGCCGGGCGAGCCCGGCGTAAGCGTGATCTCGCCGCGCAACGGCGCCCGCCAGACCAGTACCGCCGTCGTGGTCAAGGTCAGGGTCCACGATTTCCAGCTCTCGCCGCGCGACTTCGGCGGCGAACCGCTGCTCGGCGAGGGCCACATCCGCTTCGGCCTCAACCGGGTGCCCGACTGCGTCGATCCGGCCAAGCTGCAGCGGGCGATCGAGAGCCCCTTCGGCAACGGCCGGCTCGTCGGCGCCTCCTTCGATTTCCCCGAATACTCCGGGCCCAACGGCGTCCTGGCCGAGCGAATCGGCTCCGCCGGCAGCTACTCGCCCGCAACCCGGCCGGAGATCTACTACCACGACCTCAAGCCCGGCTTCTACCGCCTCGTCGTCAACCTGGCCCAGAACGACGGCTCGACCACACCCTTCCACGCCGTCACAAACTTCCAGATCCTCCCCCGCCCCGGCCACGGACCTAAGTGCACGGGCGGCAAGGTGCCGAGCGTCAAGGCCGCGGCATTCGGCTGAGCCCGCCTCGAATCGGCCAATACTTCACTTTGTATAGTGGAGGCTGATGCAGACCTACCGCCGTTTGCTGGGCTTTCTGCGCCCCTATCGCCGCCAGCTCTGGGCCTCGATGGTCTTCGCCTGGCTGGGAATCGGGATGTCGGTGCTGATCCCGCTGCTGATCGCCCGCGCGGTCAACGCAATCGAAAGCCACGACAAGCCCGACCTGCTGCCGCTCGCCCTGGCGATCGTAGGTGCCGGAATCCTGCGGCTGGGGTTGACCGTGGTCCGCCGCCTGGTCGCCGGCAAGGTCTCCCTCGCGGTCGAATTCGACCTGCGCCAGACCTTCTACGCCCACCTGCAGAAGCTAGACCTCGGATTCTTCGACGGACAGCAGACCGGGCAGCTGATGTCGCGGGCGACCGTCGACCTGCAGGCGATCCGCTTCTTCCTCGGCTACGGCCTCGTCTTCATCACCCAGAGCGCCCTGACGATCGCCCTGGCCAGCGCGGTGATGCTCTGGATCAACCCTGTGCTGGCGCTCTGCGCGCTGGCCCCGGCGCCGTTCGTCGTCTACACCGCCTCGCGCTACAACCGCGTCTCCCGCCCCGCCCTGCAGGAGGTCCAGCAGCGGATCGCCGAGCTGACCGCGGAAGCCGAGGAGAACGTCTCCGGGATCCGCATCGTCAAGGCCTTCGCCCGCGAGGAGCACCAGCTGCACCGCTTCAGCCGCGCCGTCGACCGCGTCTTCGACCAGAGCATCTACTCGACCCGCCTGCAGGCTTTCTTCTCGCCGCTGATCGGCTTCCTGCCGCAGATGGGGATCGCCCTGGTGCTGCTCGTCGGCGGCCGCGAGGTGATCTCGGGCAGCCTCAGCCTCGGCGACTTCGTCGCCTTCTACGCCTACGTCGGGATGCTCGCCGGGCCGATGCGGATGCTCGGCGTCGCGATGGGGATGTCGCAGCGGGCGATCGCGGCGGGCAACCGCATGTTCGAGATCATCGACCGCCAGCCGGCGATCCAGAGCCCGCTCGGCGCCCCCGCCCTGCCGGCGGGCGGCGGCGAGGTCGAGCTGCGCGGGGTGACGCTGCGCTACGACGGCTTCCGCACCGACGCATCCGACATTGACCACCCTGGGGTGGGGTCAATGTCGGATGCGGCTCTGACCGGGATCGACCTCGACGTGGCGGCCGGGAGCACGGTGGCGCTGGTCGGCCCTTCGGGCGCCGGCAAGACCAGCCTGGTCGGGCTGATCGCGCGCCTCTACGACCCCAGCGAGGGGACGGTGCTGGTCGACGGCGCCGACATCCGCGAGGTCGACGTCGGCTCGCTGCGCTCCGAGGTCGCCTTCGTCGCCGACGACAGCTTCCTCTTCACCGCGAGCGTCGCCGAGAACATCGCCTACGCGCGGCCGCGGGCGAGCCTCGAGGAGATCGAAGCCGCGGCCCGCCGGGCCCAGGCCGACGGCTTCATACGGCAGCTGCCCGACGGCTACGCGACCCGGGTCGGTGAGCGCGGCCTCACCCTCTCCGGCGGTCAGCGTCAGCGCATCGCGATCGCCCGCGCCCTGCTCGCCGACCCGCGCATCCTGATCCTCGACGACGCCACCTCCTCGGTCGACGCAACCACGGAGGCGGCGATCAAGTCCGGCCTGCAGGAGGCGATGGAGGGCCGCACGACCTTCGTCATCGCCCACCGGCTCTCGACCGTCTCGCTGGCCGACGAGGTGGTGGTGATGGACGGCGGGCGGATCGTCGACCGCGGCACCCACGCCGAGCTGCTCGAAGGCTGCGGCTTCTACCGCGAGATCGCCGAGCACGGCCTCGCCGACTCGGTCTTCCTGCAGCGCGACCTCGAGAGCCGCGAGGAGATGGCGAGGCTGTGAACGACCGCCAGCCCACGGCCAACAGGCTGCGCAACGTCTTCCTGCTCTTCGGCGCGCTCTGGCGACTGGTGCGCGGCCAGGACCAGCGCGGGCGGAAGGTGCGCTGGATGATCGGCCTGTTGCGTCCCTACCGGGGCCGGATGGCGCTAATGTTCTTGGCGCTGCTGGTCGAGACCGGGGCCGGCCTGGCGCCCCCCTACCTCGCCGGCCGCGCGATCGACGCCGGGATCAAGACGGGAGACCTCAGCGCCCTCGACCTCACCGTCGTCGCCTTCGCCGCCGCCGCCCTGTTCTACGCCGCCGGCACCTACGCGGAGACCTACCTGGTCGGCTGGGTCGGAACCCGCGCCCTGCAGGACCTGCGCGAGCGGCTCTTCTCCCACATCCAGTCGATGTCGATCGGCTTCTTCACCCGGCGCAGCCCCGGGGTGCTGATCTCGCGGATGACCAACGACGTCGAGGCGCTGAACCAGCTCGTCACCTCGGGCGTCGTGACGATGTTCTCCAGCACCCTGACCCTGCTCGGCGTCGTCGTCATCCTGCTCGTGCTCGACGTCCAGCTGGCCCTGGTCACCTTCGTCACCCTGCCGCTGCTGGCGATCGCCAGCGTCATCTTCCGGATCGTCTCCGCCGGCACCTACAGGGCGACCAGGGAGCGGATCGCCGCCGTCACCGCCTACCTGCAGGAGACGCTGAGCGGCGTGCGGGTGGTGCGCAGCTTCAGCCAGGAGCCGCGCCACGAGGCGGTGATGACCGACCTCAACGAGCAGAACCGCGCCGTCAACATGAAGACGGTCTACCTCAACGCCTCCTACTTCCCGGCGGTCGAACTGCTTGCGGCTATGGGGACCGCCGTGATCCTGCTCTACGGCGGTGGCCAGGCAATCGAAGGCGCGATCCAGATCGGCGTCATCGTCTCCTTCGTCGGCTACCTGGCGACCTTCTTCGAACCGATCCAGGAACTCTCCCAGCTGTACACGACCTACCAGCAGGGGATGGCGGCCCTGGACAAGATCTTCGACCTGCTCGACACCCCGGCCGACATGGTCGACGCCCCGGACGCGATCGATCCCGGCACCCTGCGCGGCGAGATCGAGATGGAGGGCGTCTGGTTCTCCTACGACGAAAAGGCGGAGCGGACGCGGGAGCAAGCTCGCGAGATCGCCGGTGAGGAGGAGCGCGAGCTTGGGGGAGCAGAGCATCCGCCGTCTGATATCTGGGCGCTGCGCGAGGTCGACCTCCACGTGCCGCCGGGGCAGACCCTGGCTCTGGTCGGCTCGACCGGAGCGGGGAAGTCGACCTTCGCCAAGCTGGTCGCGCGCTTCTATGACCCCCAGCACGGGACGGTGCTGGTCGACGGGCACGACCTGCGCCAGGTGGGCCAGCAGGCGCTGCGCCGCCAGCTCGGCATCGTCCCCCAGGAGGGCTTCCTCTTCTCCGGCAGCGTGCGTGAGAACATCGCCTTCGGCCGGCCGGCGGCGGCGTTGGAGGAGATCGAAGACGCCGCGGCCGCGGTCGGCGCGAGCGAGTTCATCGCGGCCCTGCCGGATGGAATCGAGACCGAGGTCGGCGAGCGCGGCGTGCAGCTCTCCTCGGGCCAGCGCCAGCTGGTCGCCTTCGCCCGGGCGCTGCTGGCCGAGCCGCGGATCCTGATCCTCGACGAGGCGACCTCGAACGTCGACGTGCGGACCGAGAAGACGATCGAGAAGGGCCTGGAGCGGCTGCTGGTCGGACGCACGGCGATCGTCATCGCGCACCGCCTCTCGACGATCCGCCGCGCCGGCAAGATCGTCGTCCTTGAGGCCGGCCGGATCGTCGAGGCCGGCACCCACGACGAGCTGATCGAGGCCGGCGGTCCCTACTCGCGCCTCTACGGCGCCTGGCAGGAGTCCTCGGCAGCCTGACCCGCGGGTGTAATGCGCTGTCCACCTGCTGGGCGGACAAAACGTACACCGGCTGGCGACTTGCTAGCCGGGGCCGATGCCGCCGGATTCGCCGCCCGCCGTGCCGCCGCCTTCGGCGCCGCCCGCGGTACCGCCGGCGCCGCCCGTTTCGGGAGTCGGTTCGGGCGCGGGTTCGACTTCTTCGGGTTCGACGACTTCGGATTCGGCTTCTTCCGGCGCTTCCGCGGATTCCGATTCGCCAGGTTCGGCCGTTCCGCTCGTGACCGGAGCGCTGGGCCCTTCGGCGCATTCTTTGAAGCCGTATTCCCGCGCGGCGGCCTGGAACGAAGAGAGCGCTTCCGAGGCGCTCGCTTCGGCGCTTTCGAGCGCGGCTGTGTCGCTGCGATCGGAAGCGAGTTTCACTTCGCCCTCGGCCGTGGCGAGTTCGTCGGCGGCGCCGCTGAATTCGGTGTAGCCGGCGCTTTCCTGCGGAGTGCCGAGGTTCTTCAGGCTGGAGACCATGCCGCTGTAGAGGTCGGCAGCCTGCGCAGCGGGGCTTTTCGTTTCCGAGCTGCTGGAGTCGACCGTGCCGACCGCAGCATTGACCTCGGCGCAGATCGCATCGCCCTGTTCGATCAGCGCCGCCTTGGTCGGCGCCGTAGTCGTCGCTGCAGTGCTCGTCGCGGTCGATTCGGTCGAGCCGCCGCCGCCCCCGCAGCCGGCGACGGCCAGCACGGCAATCGGCAGCGCAAGGAGCAGTGTCTGGCGAGACCTCATCTGCGGAGCGAAGCTAGCAAAGCGAATAGACGCCCAAGCGGGCATTTTGAACTGCGCCCCAGGGACTCGAACCCCGAAATCCAGCTCCAGAGGCTGGCGTGTTGCCAATTACACCAGGGCGCAAGGCGAATTACGAAGGATACCGGCGGACGGAAGATGCTGTCTCAGGCGCCGATGGCGGAAAGGTCTGAGCCGGGATCGGCGATCTGCTCCTTCGCCCCCGAGACATCGACGCGGTCGGCAAGCAGGCGGCGGGCCTCGGCCAGGTCTTCGGAGCGCTCTACGCTGAGCGCGCCCGCTACGCGACCGTCCTTCAGGTACCAGACGGAGAACTCGCCGCTGTCACGGTCACCGCGCCAGACCTCCTCGTCCCACTCGTAGGCCGGCCCGACGTACTCGAGGCTCGCCCAGTCGGCGAGGTCGCTGAAGAAGTAGGGGACCACCTCGTAGTCGGCCTCGTCGCCGAGCATGTTGCGGGCCGCGTGGGTGCCCTGCTGCATCGCCACGTCCCAGTGCTCGACCCGCAGGCGGCGGCCGTGGATAACGCTGTCGTAGGAGCAGCAGTCGCCGGCGGCGTAGATGCCCGTTGCCGAGGTCTGCAGCTTCGAGTCGCAGACGATCCCGTCGTCGACCTCGAGCCCGGCGCGCTGGGCCAGCATCGCATCGGGACGGACGCCGGCGCCGACCACCGCCGCGTCGCACTCGATCGCCAGGCCGCTCTTTGTCACCACACCCTTCACCCGACCGTCGCCCTCGTAGGCCTCGAGCTGCTCGCCGCCGTGGATCGTCACACCCTTCTCTTCGAGCAGCTCGTGAAACCAGCGGCCCGCCGCCTCGCCGAAGCTGCGCGACAAGGCTGTCTCCTCCATCGTCACGATCGTGCACTTCGTCCCCTTCGCGGTCAGCGAGGCCGCCACCTCGGCGCCTATATAGCTGCCGCCGATCAGGACCACGTGCTCAGCCGCATCGGCGCCGGCGCGGATCGCGTCGGAGTTGCCGAAGGCGCGCAGGTAGTGGATGCCCTCGTTCTCGGCCCCCTCGACGCGGAGGATGTTGACCATCGCCCCGGTGGCGATCAGCGCCTTGCCGAAGCTGACCTCGTCGCCGCCCTGCAGCTTCGCCGTGCGCTCCGCCGGATCGAGCGACATCACGTTGGTGCCACTCAACAGCTCGACGCCGTTCTCCTCATACCAGGACGGCGGGTTGACGTAGGCATCGGCACGCTCGGCCTCCCCGCGCAGGTACTCCTTGGAGAGCGGTGGGCGTTCGTAGGGCGGCTCGGGCTCGCGGCCGACCAGCAGCACCGAGCCCTCCGCCCCGCGCCGGCGCAACTCCGTCGCGCAGTGGGCGGAGGCCATGCCGCCGCCGATCAGGAGGAAGTCAGCTTCGCGCTCAGCCACCGCCGTCCCCTGTGCCGTTGCCGCCCGGCCCGAACATCGTCTTCAGCTGCTCCTCGTGGCCGGGGTCGAGCACGGCCAGGACCTCGTCGCCTACCTCGAGCACGGTGTCGGGACCGGGGACGAAGCCCTTGCCGGCCCGCAGGACCGAGATCAGCAGGCTGCCTTGGGGCATTTCAAGGTCGCCGACCCGCCGCCCCGTGACCCCGCAGTCCTTGCCGAGCAGCATCTCGATGATCTCCAGCTGCTCCTCCTGCAGGTCGAGCAGGTGGACCAGGCCGTACTCGGGCACCTCGTGCTCGAGCAGGCGCAGGATCAGGTCGGTGGCCGAGACCGAGGGCTTGATCCCGAGCAGGTCGAAGTGGGACTTGTTGCGCGGGTTGTTGACCCGGGCGATGATCCGCTCGACGTTGTACTTCTCGCGCGCGACCTGGCAGATCAGCATGTTGTCCTCGTCGTCGCCGGTCACCGCGATCACCATGTCGGCGCGCTGGATGCCGGCTCGCTCGAGCACCCAAAGCTCGGAGGCGTCGCCGTAGGAGACGTTGTGCTCGAGCTCCTGCTCGACCGTCAGGTAGCGACGCCGGTTGCTCTCGATCACCGTCACCTCGTGCTCCTTGTCGAGCAGCTCGCGGGCCAGGTTCCAGCCCACCTTGCCGGCGCCGACGACGATGATGTACACGCGCCCCTCCCCTCCCCTACGCGGCTTCCGCCGAGCCGCCGTCGGGGCCGGTGCCGCCGCGCGGCGCGCCCTCGCGGACGGCGGTCTCGAGCATGTCGATCGCGACCCGGGTCGGGCAGACCGTGTTGAGGCCCTGGCGCTCGTACCACTCGGCCCGCAGCGGGTCGAGGATGCGGGCGATCACGGTCGGCACCTCGTAGCGGCGCTGGGCGATCTGGGCGATCACGATGTTGGTGTTGTCGCCGTCGGTGGAGGCGATGAAGGCGTCGGCCTGCTCGATCCCGGCGGCGAGGAGCGCGTCGGTCTCCAAGCCGGCGCCGACGGTGAACTGGCCGCCGAGGTCCTCCCAGCCCTTGTCGAGCCCGACCTCGAGCCGCGCGTGGGACTCCGGGTCCTCGTCGAGGCAGGAGACTTCGTGGCCTTCGCGCAGCATCGCGCGGGCGACGGAGGAGCCGACGCGGCCGCAGCCGACGATCAGGATGAACAAGACATCACCACGCCTCGGATACTAGTCGCGGTCGGCGCCTGCCGAGGGGTCAGCGATCACTGGACGAGCTCCGGTGGAGCGGTCAGAAGGACTCGGCAGGGTGCGTTCTTGAGCACGTACTCGGTCGCGGCGCCGACCTCGGCCGGCTTTGCCGCGCCGATCCCGCCCAGCCTCGCCCCGCCCTTGATCCTGCTCGGCTCCTCGCCGCCGATCACGATCGCCTCCGAGCCGTTGCGACTGGCCGCTTCGACGATTCCGGCGCCGACCTTGCGCGCCCGCACCGCTTCCGCCGTCACCCTGACGTCCTCGTACTCCTCGCCGACGTCGCTGGCCCGTCGCAGCGCCCGGGCGGCCTCGCGCTCGACCCCCTGCGGCAGCTCGGCGTCGAGCGAGAGGGCGAGCGGCACCTCGATCACGTAGACGACGTCGAGCCGCGTCTGCCCGCCGTCTCCCCCGGCTTCCTCCTGCTCGGCGGCGGCGAGCCGGCCGGCCGTGGCGACGATGTCGTCGTCGAGCTTGGTGCCGAAGACCGGCACGAGGATGTTGCGGAAGGCGACCTCCTTGACCTGCTTGGTCAGCGCCTTCTCGCTCACCGTCACCCGCTTGGTCAGCGTCGTGCCCTCGAAGACCTTGCGGTAGACGACGTAGAAGAGCAGGCCGAAGGCCATCCAGCCGCCGCCGACCCAGCGGGCGCGGTCGTGGTAGGCGAGCACGCTGACGAAGGCAAGGCCGCTGAGGAGCGCGGCGAAGAGCGCCGGCAGCGGCAGGCGGGCGCCGCGCCAGCCGACGTCGAAGGGGACGCGGAAGGGCCGCTGGCGCTCGGGCTCGGTGACCCGCAGGCGGACGATCGAGAGCTGGGCGATCGTGATCGCCAGGGTGGCGCCGAAGGCGTAGATGCCGGCCAGCAGCTTGACGTCGGTCGGCGCCACCAGGCCGATCGCGATCAGGCCGGAGATCGCGATCGCCACGTGCGGGGTCGCGTGGCGGCTGTTCAGCTTGCCGAGCCAGCTGGGGATCTGGCGGTTGATCGCCAGCGTGTAGATGTGGCGCGAGACGCCCAGCAGCGCCGTCGTCGTCGCCCAGAACAGCACCGGGGTGGCGATCAGGGCGACCAGCCAGCGCATCGCGTGGGAGACCCAGACCGGGTGGTAGGCGGAGACGACGCCGAGCACCGGGGCCTCGACGAATTCGCCGCCGAGGGCAGTGTGCGGGCCCTGCGGGCCGGCGATGACCGGCACCGCCATCAGCGCGATCGCCGCCATGCCGGCGTAGACGAGCGGCACGGCGAAGGCCCCGACGCTGACGACGCGCTTGAGGTCGGCGGGGCTGACGTCGATGTCCGGAGCGAGGTCGGAGGCGGCCTCGATCCCGGCGTAGGCGAGCATCGCGACCACGGCGGAGTAGACGATGTCGCGGAAGCTGGGGCTGGTGAAGAGGTGGACCTGTTCGGTGAGGCGGTCCGGGTGAAAGACGGCGAGCGCGCCGACGCCGATCACCGCCAGCTGCAGGGCGATGTCGGCGAGGGCGAGGACCGCCAGCGGCCGCTCCCGTCCCCGGCCGGTGATGTTGAGCACGTTGAGCACGCAGGCGGCGACGATCACCGCGCCGGCGACGCCGATCTCCCAGCCCGCCTCGGAGAGGTCGGCCGAGATCGGCTCCAGGTAGTGCGGGACCGAGATCGCGGCCAGGGCGGCGACGATCAGGTAGTCGATCAGGATCGCCCAGCCGGCGATGAAGGCGACCAGCTCGTTGAAGGCGTGGCGGGCGAAGCTCGAGGAGCCGCCGCGCTCGCGCAGCATCGCGCCGCCCTCGACGTAGCTGAGCGTGGTCAGCACGAAGAGGATGCCGGCGATCAGGAAGATCAGCGGCGTCAGGCCGAGGCCGCGGTCGGCGACGACCCCGAGCGCGAAGTAGATCGAGAAGCCGACCGCCGAGTAGACGGCGACGAAGAGGCCGGGCACGCCGAGCCCGCGCTTGAGCAGCGGCTCGAGGCGCGGTTTCGAAGGCTGTCCGGCCTGCTCAGGCGTGCTCACGTACGGGACGCTATCCAGAGCCGCCCGACACCGACGGCGAGGAAGGCGACGCCGAGCAGCACGCCCACGGAGAGCGGCCCGCCGCCGTTGGCGAGGGTGCTGACCAGGAGGACCAGGCCAAGCGCCGCGAAGACGAGCGAGAAGAGGCGGACGGAGCCACGATAGATCCGCTCAGGCGAGGACATCTGCGAAGCGATTCTACGGCGACTGGGAGCATGTGGGCGCTGCCGCGCCCCACCGTCACTCGCCCCGTTCGTCGGTTAGATCGGCGATGTCGCGCAGGTCCCGGGGGCGCCCGGCCGCGCGCTTCATCGCAATGAGATCGTCGAGCGACGCAACGCGAATCCGCGTCCCACGAACCTCTACCTCAATCGACCGCAGGCGAAGATCTTCGTACGGCGGCATCCCCATCGTATGGTTGATTACGTCGAGATCGCCGGAGGCGGTCGGCAGCTTGAGGACGACCGCTCGCGCCAGATCGAAGCTGTCGCGAGGATCGAGCTCGCGAAAGCTCGAATCGACGGCGGTCTCAGGGACGTCGAGCTCATCGAGCGCAGCGGCGAGCCGCTCGTAGTTCGGAACCTCCGGCTCCGGGACGATGTCGACGTCAAGCGTCAGACGACGCGAGCCGTGGGCGTTGGCCGCAATCCCGCCTATCGCTACGTAGTCGACGCCGTGGCGCTCAAGCGCCGCGAAGATCTCCTCCGCCGAGAACGCACGCTCGCTCATCGCCGGCCCGCGGCGCCGCGCAGCTCGCTGGCGAATTCAGCGGCGTCGAATGCGCGTTCGAGCCTCTCCGTCATCGGGCGGGCGCGGTGGGCCTCCCGCCACTGCCGATCGTCATCTTCGCTGCGCAGGCTCTCGGTCCCGAGCTGGAGCCCTTCCCCCATGACGAGCAGAAGCCGCTCGAGCGATTCGATCGAAGGCGACACCTCGTTCCGCTCGAGCCGTGAGATCCACGCCTGGCTCGCGCCGGCGCGCAAGGCAAGGCGTCGCTGAGAAAGGCCGTGGCGGCGACGTGCGTCGCGAATCAGCTCACCGGAGGTCATATGTAGATGATATCTAATCAGGCATCATCATTTTCCTGAACAACCATGGTGGGCGGCGCGCAGCCAGCCCCCGGCACTCCAATCAAGCTGATGCAGGCGTCATTTCGACGCCCCGTTGACCGCCCGGCTCGGAGACGACGATGACGCGGCAGGGGCGCTCGCCGAGGACGGTCTGCAGGGTCTTGTCGTAGAGCGGGCGGCCGTTGCGGTGGCGCAGGCCGACGACCACGGCGGCGGCGTTGACCAGCGCCGCCTCGTCGGCGATCTCGTAGCCCGCCTGGCCTGGACGGACGCGCTCGACGTGGCCGGTCACCCGCTGGCCGCCGATCAGCTTCGCCTGCTCGATCTTGCCCTGCGCCTCGGCCTCCTGCTCGGGCAGCTCGGCGTCGAGCGGCAGGTGGGTGGGCACGGTCAGCATCGAGTGGACGTGGATGCCGCGGCGGCGCTTGGAGGCGAGCTTGACCGCGGTCGCGACCATCTCCTCGGAGAACGGCTCGCCGTCCTCGAAGGCGACCAGGACGCTGCGGTACTCGATCTCCTCGACCCCGAGCGGCTCCGGCAGCAGCACCTTGACCGTCTCGGTCAACGGCAGGCGCTGGTTGCGACGGTAGAGCACGTAGACGGCAAGGCCGAATGCCATCCAGCCGATCCCGACCGCGAGCGTGCGCGGGTTGAGCGCCATCACCACGATCCAGGCGGCGAAGGTGCCGAGGCCGCCGAGCACCGCGGTCAGCGGCACCTCGAAGCCGAAGGCGCGGAAGTTGGCCGGCGGCTTCCAGGTGCGCTCGGCGTCGCGGTTTACGCGGCGCAGCTGGATTACCGAGACGTGGGCGATCGTGAAGGAGAGCATCGCGCCGAAGGAGTACATCGTCGCCAGGAAGTCGGTCTTGCCGGGGATCAGGGTGACGATCGCCACCGCGGCGAAGACGAGGATCGCGATATACGGGGTGCGGTAGCGGGGATGGACCTGGCGCAGGCCCTCGGGCAGCTGGCGGTGCTGGCCCATCGAGTAGGTGAGGCGGGAGACGCCGATCAGGCCGGCGTTGGTGGCGATCAGGAGGATCACCGCGGCGAGAATGCCGACGTAGAAGCGCAGCGCTTCGGTCGGGCCGGCTCCGAGGCCGAGGTTCTCGACGATGCCGAGGATCGGGTCGTTGGCGAACTGGCTGCCCAGCGCCGTCGTGTAGTGGCCGGCGGCGTTCTGGACCACCGGCATCGCGGAGAGCGCGACCACCGGGATCAGCAGGTAGAGGCCGAGCACGGCGATCACGACGAGGCCGACGCTGCGCGGGATCGTCCGCGCCGCATCCCTGGCCTCCTCGGCCATGTTGGAGATCGTCTCGATCCCGGTGTAGGCGATCATCCCGACCGCGATCCCCAGCGCGAAGTCGCTCCAGGTCGGGGCGACGCCGAGATGGATGTTGTCGACCAGCACCTGCGGGCTGAGCACCAGCACGACGCCGATCCCGACCAGCACGACCTGCGTGGCGAGGTCGGCGACCGCAAGGATCAGGTTGAGCTTGGCGGACTCCTGCGAGCCGCGAATGTTGAGCAGCGCCAGGAAGACGATCACCACCGCCCCGGCGACGATGTCGCCGGGGCCGTGCCGCAGCGGCTCCCAGAACACGGCCAGATAGTGGGGCACGAAGTAGGCCGAGATCGCGACCGTGATCACGTAGTTGAGCATCTGCCCCCAGGCGGCGATGAAGCTGACCAGCTCGTTGAAGGCATGGCGGGCGAAGCTCGAGGAGCCGCCCGCCTCGGGGAACATCACCGTCGCCTCGGCATAGGTGGCGGCGGTGCAGGCGAAGATCAGCCCGGAGATGACGAAGGCGACCGGCGTCAGGCCCAGCGCAAACGCCGCGGTGACCCCAAGCGCGTAGTAGATCGAAGAGCCGACGTTGCCATAGGCGGCGGCGAACAGCGCGCCGACGCCGTGGACGCGGCTCAGCGATTCGTCGCGGGGGATGCGCTGGGCCATCGACTGCTGCTGGACGAGGTGGGCATCTCAGCCCGAATATACGGATGAAGCGGAAGGCGGCTGGGGGTGGTCAGCTCCGTTGATGGCCCGCCGTCGCACTGGAACAGCATCGTGCGAGCGCCGGGGAAACCCCGGCGCTC
>DATASN010000052.1:0-18459 GCA_036269215.1 Solirubrobacterales bacterium | reverse complement strand
ATCAACATCGACCCCTCACTCACTCGCTGATGCTCAAGCGGCAGGTCAAGATCGGAGGCGAGTCTGCCTGGCAGGAGCGATATTCGTTCAACTCTAACGAGTACCGCAAGGTCATACTGCTGAAGTTCTTGAGCAATCCGGGCGGCAGGCACGTACTCGTCCGCGACAAGGACGGCGAGTTCGAGACGCACCTCGAACGTCTCGTCAAGCCGTGGTCGGAGCTTGGGCCGAAGGGAAAGGAGTCAAAATTCCGGACCCACGCCGAGAAGTACGAGCATGAGCAGCGTCTCGCTCAGGAACGGGATCCGGTTGGCTTCGAGATCGAGGAAAGCTGGCGGTCGCTCTCGCCCTTTGAGCCGGGCAAGGGCGGGGTCCCGCGCGTTCCCGAGTGGCTTCCCCACAGGTTCGAAGACATGGCGAGCGCCGTCCTCAAGCTGGACATGGGCCTCGGGGTCGTGGAAGACGAGCAGATCGCCTGCTACCAAATGCTCAGGGAGATGGTGAACGTCTGTGAGCGCATCCGCAATGTGGCGCGCGAGATGCTTCCGGCATGGGAAGCCGAGGACAAGGAGGAACAGTACCCGGGCTGGATCGCGGAGAAGGTCCAAGGCCGGCTCGATGACGGCGACCTGCCGTTCGCGAGCAGCGAAATCATGCCCGTCCACGCCAACTACGGGATGTCCCGCAGCCGAGCTACGACGCAGTACCACACCGGCAGCATCGTCGCGGCGGACTTCATGGAGCGCGTCGCCGACGATTATGAGGAGCTCGACCGCTACGCCTCGCTTGCCGTCCGGTGGGCTTGGGGCTTCTACCGGCGCTGGCGTACCGAGCACCAAGCCGAGGTGCGACGGACGCTGCCCGGGAAACGGCGTCGCTCCCGATAGTCGCCGGTGCCTGCGCGTCGCGCACCGGTTCGACGTGACGTTGCCAGCCAACTTCCGAGTAGGCGTTGCCGCGACGGTCGATGACCCACGTGCGCGTCGACAGGCGCCAACGCAGGACGAAATGCCTCTGACGCCCCGTGCTGGCAAGGATTTCTTTGCGGAAGAGCCGAGCGGCTACCTAGCGATGCCACCTCTGACCTTCTCAGAGGAGCTGTGTTGCAGTCGTGCCGGTGGGCGGTAGCAGGTGGACGAGAGACCCTCGTTTCGTGTGGGGAGGCAAAGCCGGGACGATGTCCCCCGGACGGTTGACAGGCCAGGCTCCCGTCGACGATAATCGCAGTCACCCTCACCCTTGGAGGCGAAAATGTCTTGGAAGCTCGAAGGCTCGTATTTTGAGACGTGCTCGTGTGACGTGATCTGCCCTTGCACGGCGTCGCTGGCGCTAGGAGCGACGAACGACCGCTGCAATGCCATGCTGGTGTTCAATGTCCAAAGTGGCGAGGTGGATGGCACCGACGTGAGCGGCCAGACGGTCGCCGCCATCGCCGATACGCCGAAGGTGATGAGCGAGGGCAACTGGCGCCTCGGCGTTTTCATCGATGCTGCTGCCTCCGACGAGCAAGCCGAGAAGCTCGGCGCCGTGTTCTCGGGGGCGCTGGGCGGCCCGATGGAGGCCCTTGGGCCGCTGGTGGGTGAGAACCTGGGCGTAGAGCGCCTGCCGATCGAGGTACACGAGGATGGCCTCAAGCACTCGATCCGCATCGGCGAGGCCGTGGACTTCGAGATCGAGGACGTCGTGCCCTTCGGTGTTGAGAGCGGCGAGCCCGCGAAGCTCACCGGCATCTTCCACCCCGCCGGTTCCGAGCTGACCGTGGCACAGGCGACGCGCTCGAAGATCGACGCCTTCGGCATCCAATATGAGGGGAAGGCGGCCTTCTCCTCCTCGCGGTTTTCGTGGGCAGCCTGAGCGCAGCGGAGTCTCCCGCACCCTTCGACCGGCCCGCGGGACGTGGTGAGCTTGCCGCCGCCATTTCCGCGGTGCGAACACGGCTGGGGCTCGTTGCGCTGCTGTTCGGGTTGGCCGGCCTCGCTTGGTGGGCCACGGCCGAGCAGATGGCCGGAATGGACGGTGGGCCGGGAACCGACCTCGGGACCTTCGGCTGGTTCCTGGGGGTATGGATCGTGATGATGGCGGCGATGATGTTCCCGTCGGTCGCCCCGACGGTGGCGCTCTACGCGCAAATGACCTCTCAGCGCGGCCTCAGCCGCCCCTTGCTGTTCACGAGCGGCTACCTGCTCGTCTGGGGAGCGGTGGGGACGGTCGCCTATGGCCTCTTTGAGCTCGGCAGGAGCCTGTTCGGGGTCGACCTTGCTTGGCACGCCGGCGGCCGCTGGCTGGTTGGCGGCATCCTGGCCCTCGCCGCGATCTACGAGCTCACGCCGCTCAAGGACGTTTGCCTGGCCAAGTGCCGAAGCCCCCTGGGATTCCTGCTCGGGAGCTGGCGCGACGGGCCGCTAGGCGCCCTGGAGATGGGCGCCAGGCACGCCGCCTGGTGCGTCGGCTGCTGTTGGGCGCTGATGGCCGCCCTCTTCGCCCTCGGTGTGATGAGCGTCGGCTGGATGGCCTTCGTCGCGGCGCTGATCGCGATCGAGAAGCTGGCGCCATGGAAGAGCGCCGCGAATCGCGCGATCGCGGTGACGCTGGTGGCTCTCGGACTGGCCGTGGCGATCGTCCCCGAGCAGGTGCCGGGGCTTACTGTGCCGACTCCGGCGAGTAACGGGATGACGATGCAAGACGGTTCCTGAATGTGGGAAGCCACGTGGGGTCCCCCAGACAGAAAGGAGGCACTCGATGACCGAGCACAGGATCGGCACGCAGGAGGAGTGGCAGGCGGAGCGCGACGAGCTGCTGAAGGAGGAGAAGGAGCTCACCCGCCGCGGCGACGAGCTGGCCCGGAAGAGGCGCGAGCTGCCCTGGGTCCCGGTCGAGAAGGACTACCGGTTCGAGGCCGAGGACGGCACGAAGACGCTCGCCGAGCTTTTCGACGGACGCTCCCAGCTGCTCGTCTACCACTTCATGTTCGGGCCGCCCTACCAGGCAGGCTGCCCGGTCTGCTCCTCGATCGCCGACACCCTCGATCCCCAGGTCGCCCATCTGAAGGCCAGGGACGCCGAGCTGCTGCTCGCCTCCCGCGCGCCACTTGAGAAGCTCCTCGCCTACAGGGAGCGGATGGGCTGGGGCATCGACTGGGTCTCGAGCGACGGCAGCGACTTCAACCGCGATCTCGGCTTCCTGCACACCGAGGAGGAGCTGAAGCCGTTCTTGGAGGGAGAGATCCCGCCCACCGTCGAGGAGAACGCGCGCATGTGCGGGACGGACGCGGCGGGATACGTCGCCGAGGGACCGGGCCTGAGCGTGTACGCGCTGTCGGACGGGGTCGTCTACCGGACCTATGTGACGACCGCCCGCGGCCTCGAGCCCGCGATGGCCTACTACGGCCTGCTGGACCGGACGCCGAAGGGTCGCGACGAGAGCGCCTCCGAGCCGCTGTGGGTGCGGCGTCACGACGAGTACGAGACAAGCTAGATCGGGGTCAGCCGGGATATTCGTCCTTGCGCCAGGCCCGCGGCTCCTCCAGTCCCGGCTTCGGCGTCCGCTCGAGCAGGAAGTTGAAGTAGGGGGCGACGAACGGGTCGGGCGCCCTCACCGTGTAGGTGTGGTAGACGGTCCCGTTCTCGCGCGCGAAGCTGATCCAGCCCGGGGCCTCGCGGAGGCCGTCTTTCAGCTCGGCTCCGACCTGCCCCGACCACTCCACAAGCCAGCCCGGCGGGTTGTCGATCATCTCCCTCACCTCGGGAACCTCCTCGGCCTGCTCGGGGGTCATCGCCAGCCCGAGGTCGAAGGGGAACTCGCTTCCTTGGGTCGATACGTAGGGGAACTGCCAGCCCATCCGCTGCTTGTAGGCGACGAGCCGGTCGATCGGCGCCCGTGAGAAGCAGATCAGCGTCACGTCGCGGTGCTGCATATGGACGAGCGTGCCGTCGAGGCCGTCGGCAAGGCTGGTGCAGCCGGGGCAGGCGCCGAGCTCGTAGTCCGGCCCGAACATGATGTTGTAGGCGAGCAGCTGCGAGCGTCCGTCGAAAAGCTCGGCGAGCGTCTTCGTGCCTTCCTCGGTCTCGAACTCATAATCCTTCTCCACCGCTACCCAGGGGAGCTCGAGCCGCTTCTTCCTGACCTCCTCGTTCCGCTCAGCCTGCTCTTTCTCGAGCTTCGCGAGCTCCTCCCGAGCGGCCTGCCATTCCTCACGGGTCCCGATCTTGTGCTCAGGCATCTCATCTCCTTCGGTTTGAGCAGAGTCGTCTACCCCTGCTCAGTGAGCCAATACCGAAGGTACTGTGCCCCCGTAGGCATTGCGATTTCGGCCACTTCCCTCGGAGTGCGAGGGCGCCACTACAATCTGCGGCCGAGCATCGACTCGGGGCTGTAGCTCAGCTGGAAGAGCGACGCGCTGGCAGCGCGTAGGTCGGGGGTTCGAGTCCCCCCAGCTCCATCATCGGCTCCCACGTTCCTAGGATTCGACCGTGACCAGGGTGCCGATCGGCGTGTAGGGGAAGACTTCGCCGGCCTCTTCAAGCGGCATCTCGACGCAGCCGAGGCTCTGCGGGGTGCCGAACGAGGCGCGGTCGAAGGCGTGCAGGGCGTCGCCGCCGTTGAAGTAGCTGACCCACATGATCCCGGGGTCTTCGTAGTGGGAGCCGTCGGGGTTTTCGCCGCTCATCGTCGTTTCTTCGAGGTGCTCGAAGACGGGGAAGGTGCCGAGTTCGGTTTCGGCGCCCGGGATGCCGGTGTTGGCGGGGCCGCTGAGGACCTGGTGGCCGTTGTGCCAGAGGGTCACGGTCTCGGGCAGGGCCTCGCTGACGATGACGTAGCTGTAGCCGGGTTCGGGCTTGCGCTTGCCGGCGATCGCATCCTTCATCAGCGCTTCCCAGGCCGCCGGCCCTGCGACACCGTCGGTTTCCATTTCGTGGTCGTCTTGGAATGCCATCAACGCCCCTTCGGTGACGACGTTGGGCTGTCCCGCCGACCAGGCTTCGTGCAGTCCGTCCGACGTGTTCGGGTAGCGCCAGGAGAACCTGCCCCGCGGCGGGTCGATGGCGGCACGCACCTCGGCTTCGGGCGTGCGCGCGACCACGGCCCCGCCGGGCTTCCACTCGACCGGCAGGTAGCCGGCCTGGGCGAGCAGCTGCTGGAGCCGCAGGGTCGAGCCCGGCGGGACGCTCCACTCGACTTCGCTCGCCCGTTCGGTCG
The DNA here is from genome assembly GCA_036269215.1 of Solirubrobacterales bacterium. Taxonomy (GTDB): domain Bacteria; phylum Actinomycetota; class Thermoleophilia; order Solirubrobacterales; family 70-9; genus VRUE01. Next base: position 13,263 of record DATASN010000052.1, on the reverse strand, counting down.
AGCCATCGGACTGGATCACGTCGACCGCTTTCGGCAGCTCGGCCCTCAGCTTCGTGTCGAACCCGGCGCCGTAGCCCGAGGGGCGGAAGAGCAGCGTGTGCCGGTCGGTCTGGTGCCAGCTGCCCGGCACCGAGGGGGTGAGCGTCGGCCGTGCCGAGCCGAGGACTTCGGAGACGGGCTTGGAGAAGATCAGGTGCAGCGGGGTCGAGGGCGAGACTTCCGCACCCGGCGGGGGGCTGGCGGCAACGCTCGGCGAGCTGCTCGCCGGGAACCAGGTGACGCTCTGGAAGGAGCCGAGCCGCTCCCAGGGTCGGGCTGCTGCGGCGATCACGATCGAGCCCGCCGGTTGGCCGGAGTCGAGGACGATTGAGCGATGCGGCCTGGCGAAGCTGCGGCGCGTCAGTTCGCCGGGGGCTCCGTAGGCAACCTCGCGCACACCGCTGTCGAAGGAGACCCGCGGCGCCTTGTCCTTTGCGACGGTGAGCCAACGAGCCTCGACCCGGGCCCTGGGCGCCCGCATCGCCAGCCGCTCGCGGTCCTCGCTGCCCGCCAGCCAGCCGACCCAGCCGGGGCGGCGCACGACCACTTCCACCGAGACCGGCTGGCCGGGTGCGAGCCGGCCCTTCGGGACCAGGCGGCCGTCGTGAACCGCGATCGGGATCGACCTGCCGCTCGCGGTCGTTGCGCGCACCTGCTCGACCGTGCCGCCGAATGCCTGCACGTCGACCCGGGCGAGCGCGGCCGAGTCGGTGCTGAGGCTGGCACCGGAGAGCCCGAACGCGGCGGCGAGGAAGGCGATGACGAGGATCGAGAGCACGGCGACGCCGCCGAGCACGAAGCGAGGCGGCCGGCGGCGAGGACCCTCGACGGCGGGGGAGACGGATCCTTGCGGACGCTCTTCCACGGTCACACAACGGAGGATAGGGCGCCGCTCGGTCCCGCCGGGCTAAAACAGTCCGCTGCAACTGCCGATGAGTTGGCGATGAACATCGCCAACTCGCACGTCTTCTCGCACGGGATGCGCGACACGCGCCTTGCCCTGGAGGACTGGAACGGGCGGCCCTGGGCGGTCCTGCGGGGCTGGCTGGCGCTCAGCGTCGCGATCGCCCTGGCCCTGCTCGGGGCGGTCTGGGTCGTCGCCGGGACGCTCACCCCCGACCTCACGCCGATCCACCTGCCCGGCCTGACCGAACCGTCCGATCCCGGCGACCTGCTGCCGATCCTCTGGCGCAACTCGCTGGTGCTGGCCCTGCACGCGACCGCCTGCGTCGCCGGCTTCATCGCCGGAGCCTCGATGCCGATCGCCGCCGCCCAGCGCAGTGGCCTCTCGCGCTGGGTTCACGTCAAGGCGGGTGAGCTGGCGATCCTCTTCGTCTGCGCGGTCACCCTCTTCTCGCTCTCCACCCAGGCCCTCTACCTCGGCTTCCAGGGCGCGACGATCGCCTTCCAGCTGCACATCTCGATCGGCCTGCTGCTGCTCAGCGTCCTCCCGCACGCGATCCCCGAGCTGACCGCGCTCTTCCTGCCGCTGGCGGCGTGGTTGATCGCCAGCCGTCGCGGCGAGTGGAACCAGCTCCTCGCCGCCACCGTCATCACTGTGGCCTTGGCGATCCCGACCCTGGTCGTGGCGGCGACGATCGAGGTCTACGTCTGGCCCCATATCCTCGAAGCCGTCTCTCCGGTCGTCTGAGAAGATCGCCGCTCGATGAGCGGCTATGACCCCAAGGGGATCGAGGCAAAGTGGCAGCAGGTCTGGGCCGACGAGAAGACCTGGGAGGTCGCCAACCCGGGGCAGCCCGGCCACGAGGGCTCCAGGCCGAAGTCCTACGTGCTGGAGATGCTGCCCTACCCCTCCGGCGAACCGCACGTCGGCCACCTGAAGACCTACGCGGTCGGCGACGCGATCGCCCACTTCCGCCGCCGCCACGGCTTCGAGGTGATCCACCCGATGGGCTACGACTCGTTCGGCCTGCCGGCCGAGAACAACGCGATCAAGACCGGCGAGCCGCCGCGCGAGGCGACCGAGCGCTCGATCGCCTCCTTCCAGCGCCAGTTCCGCGAGTGGGGGATCTCGATCGACTGGTCGCGCGAGCTGGCGACCCACACGCCCGAGTACTACCGCTGGACCCAGTGGATCTTCCTGCGGCTCTTCGAGCGCGGCCTCGCCTACCGGGCCGAGGCGCCCGTGCAGTGGTGCCCCAAGGATGCCACCGTGCTCGCCAACGAGCAGGTAGTCGACGGCCGCTGCGAGCGCTGCGGCACCGAGGTGATCCAGCGCAAGCTCGAGCAGTGGTTCTTCAGGATCACCGAGTACGCCGAGCGCCTGCTCGCCGACTTCGAGCTGCTCGAGTCCTGGCCCGAGCACGTGATCACGATGCAGCGCAACTGGATCGGCCGCTCCGAGGGCGCCGAGGTCGCCTTTCGCTGTGAGGAGCTCGACCTCGACTTCCCCGTCTTCACCACCCGCCCCGACACCCTCTTCGGCGCCACCTTCTTCGTCCTGGCGCCCGAGCACCCCGACCTCGAGCGGCTGGTCGCCGCCACCCCGGCTGAGGCGGCGGTGCGCGAGTACGTCGACAGGGCCGCCCGCGAGTCGGCCGAGGACCGCGGCTCCGAGGAGCGCGAGAAGACCGGCGTGCCGCTGGGGCGCAGCGTCGTCAACCCGGTCAACGGCGAGCAGATCCCGATGTTCGTCGCCGACTACGTGCTGATGGAGTACGGCACCGGCGCGATCATGGCCGTGCCCGCCCACGACGAGCGCGACTACGAGTTCGCCAAGGCCTTCGGCCTTCCCGTCAGGCGCGTGATCGAGGGCAGCGATCCCGAGGCGGCCCGCGACGACGCCGGCCTGCCCTACCCCGGCGACGGCCCGATGACCGGCTCCGGGCGCTTCGACGGCAGGGGCAACCGCGAGGCCTACGCGGAGATCGTCGCCTGGCTGGCCGAGGAGGGACGCGGCGAGACCTCGGTCAACTACCGCCTGCGCGACTGGCTGGTCTCGCGGCAGCGCTACTGGGGGGCGCCGATCCCGATCGTCTACTGCGAGCAGTGCGGCATGGTCCCGGTTCCCGACGACCGGCTCCCGGTCGAGCTGCCCGAGATCGACGACTACGCTCCGCAGGGCAAGAGCCCGCTGGCGGCGGCCGAGGAGTGGGTCGCGACCGAGTGCCCGCGCTGCGGGGAGCGGGCCCGGCGCGAGACCGACACGATGGACACCTTCGTCGACTCCTCCTGGTACTTCGTCCGCTACCTCGACCCGCGCAACGAGGAGGCGGCCTGGGACGGCGCCGCGGCGGACCACTGGCTGCCCGTCGACCAGTACATCGGCGGTGTCGAGCACGCGATCCTGCACCTGATGTACGCGCGCTTCTTCGCCAAGGCGCTCGCCGACCTCGGTCAGATCGACGTGCAGGAGCCCTTCGCCAACCTCTTCGCCCAGGGCATGATCACCCGCGACGGGGCGAAGATGTCGAAGTCGCGCGGCAACACCGTCAGCCCGGCCGAGTACGTCGAGCGCTACGGAGCCGACACCGCCCGCACCTACATCTGCTTCATGGGCCCGCCCGAGCGCGACGCCGACTGGGCCGACGAGGGAGTCGAGGGCGTCAACCGCTTCCTCTCTCGCCTCTGGCGCCTCTGCGAGGAGGTCGAGTCGAAGCCAGTCGTGAAGCTCGACGCCACGGCCGCCCGGGGCGACGCCCGCGCCCTGCTGGTCAAGGCTCACTGGGCGATCGACAAGGCGACCCGCGACTTCCAACGTGGCTTCCAGTTCAACACCGTGATCGCCGCGGTGATGGAGCTGGTCAACGACGCCTACCGGCTCAAGGACGGCCTCTACGCCGACCCCGCCGGAACCGCCTCGGTCCGCTTCGCGACGGCGACCGCGGCCTCGCTGATCTTTCCCTTCGCCCCCCATCTCGGCGCCGAGATCTGGCAGCGGCTGGCCGGCGGCCGCGTCTGGGAGCAGCCCTGGCCGGAGGCCGACCCCGAGCTGCTCGCCGCCGACACGGTCACGCTGGTCGTCCAGGTCAACGGCAAGCTGCGCGACCGGATCGAGGCCCCGGCGGAGGCCTCGGAGGCGGAGTTGCTCGAGATCGCCCGAGCAAGCGAGAGGGTGGCCGGCTTCCTCGACGGCAAGAAAGTCATCAAGGAGATCGTCGTGCCAGGCAAGCTCGTCAACCTCGTCGTCCGTTAGGTCGGACCTAACGGCTTATCTGGTACAAAGCGCGCGTGCTGGTCAGGAGACTCACGGAAGCGCCGGTGGAGGAGTGGCACCGCCTGCGCACCCGCGTGCTCATGGACGCCGGGGAGCTCGGCTCGCGCAACCTCTCGGTCACCTGGCTCGAGCTCCCTTCGGGCGCCGAGCAGACGCTGCGCTCGCACGAGGAGGCCGAGCAGGTCTACGTCGTGGTTCGCGGCGCCGGCACGATGTCGGTCGCAGGCGACACGCAGCAGGTCGCCGAAGGCGATCTGATCCTCGTCCCGCCCGCCACCGACCACTCGGTCGCCAACGACGGCGACGCCGATCTCGCCTGCATCTCCGTGCAGTCCCCGCCCGTCGCCGCCTCCGAGCTCTACAGCGACCAGCTGGCGGAGGTGGCGGGCTATGACGACGAAGACTTGTAGCTGAGACGCGCGTATCTGCGCGCCACGCGCGCGCTCGCTTCGGCGACGCTTGGGCCATGCCCGAGTTGAGCCGCTCCCAGATCGCCGTCTACGGCGCCGTCGCCGTGGCGCTGCTGCTGCTCGGCGCGCGAGCGATCCGCGCCGAGGGAAGCAGCGCGTCGACGAGCTACGGGTCGAGCTCCAGCTCGGCTTCCGGCAGCGGCAGCGTCAGCTTCAAGCCCAGCGGCGCCGCCGGCGACCTCGTCGTCGACGTCACCGGCGCCGTCGCCGATCCGGGGGTCTACCGGCTGCCCGCCGGCTCGCGCGTGACCGACGCGGTCGAACGGGCGGGCGGAGCCAGCGGCGGGGCGCTGCTGGAAGCGATCAACCTCGCCGCCCGTCTTGCCGACGGCCAGCAGGTCGTGGTGCCTGAGAAAGGCCCGGGCGGGGCGCCGCTGGCCGCGGCCAGCGGCGCCGCCGAAGCCGGTCCGATCAGCCTCGGCACCGCGACCGCCGAACAGCTCGACACGATCGACGGGATCGGCCCGGTGACGGCGCAGAAGATCGTCGAATACCGCGAACAGCAGGGCGGGCTCGCCTCGGTCGACCAGCTCGACCAGGTGAGCGGCATCGGCCCGGCGACTATGCAGTCGCTGCGCGCCCGCCTCCAGCCGTAGGTCGAGCGTGTCGAGCGGGCGGCCATCGCGGCTTGTCGTCCTCGGCATCGTCGCGGTCGTCGCGCTCGCGCTCGCCCATCGCGACGAGATCCGCGCTCGCGCCGAGGCTGCCCTGGGGCGCGGCATGCCGGCCCGCGAGGCGCAGCTGGCGCGCGGCTTCGTGCTCGGCGAGGACGGTGGCATCGACGAAAGCACGGTCGAAGACTTCCGCCGGGCCGGGTTGAGCCACCTGCTCGCCGTCTCGGGTCAGAACGTCGCCCTGCTCGCCCTGCTGGCGATGCCGCTGCTGGCCGCGTTCGGGATCCCGCTGCGGATCAGGCTGGTCTGGATCCTCGGCGCCATCGCCGTCTACGTGCCGCTGGCCGGCGCCGGTCCCTCGATCGTGCGCGCCGGCGTGATGGGCGCCGTGAGCGTGCTGGCGACGCTGGCGGGGCGACCGTCATCGCGCCTCTTCGCCCTGGCGCTGGCTGCCGTCGTCACCCTCGCGATCGACCCGAGGATCGCCGCCGACGTCGGCTGGCAGCTCAGCTTCGCGGCGGTGCTCGGCATCCTCCTGCTCGCCTCGCCGCTGCGTGCCGCGATCGCGGCCCGGATCGGCGCCCGCGGCTGGCGCGGCGCCCTCGCCGAGGGTGCGGCGATGACGATCGCGGCGACGCTGGCCACGGCTCCGTTGATCGCCTTCCATTTCGAAGCGGTCTCGACCGCAACCCTGGCCGCCAACCTGCTCGCCCTGCCGGCGGTGGCGCCGGCGATGTGGCTGGGGATGCTCGCGGCGGCCGGGGGCCAGGTGCCGGGCTTTCCGGTCGCACTCCTCAACGCGATCGACGCCAGGCTGCTCGCCTACATCGCCCAGGTGGCCGCCTGGTGCGGCCGGCCGAGCTGGGCATACGTGCACGTGCGGCTGAGCATGACCGGCCTGATCGCCTCCTACCTGGCGCTGGCTGCCGGCGCCGCCGGCGTCCCGGCCCTCCTGCGCCGCCATCGCATAGCGACCCTGAAGCGCCGCCGGCCTCCAGCTGCCGACGGGCCGAATTCCCTTCATATGCCGAGGATTTCGTCCCGTCGGCGGGCGGTTCGACGGGTGGGGGTCGCGGTTGGGGTGGGGGTCGTTGCGTTGCTGCTTGCCTGGGCGGGGAGCGGTGGGGGTGCCGACGGCGCCGCTCCCATGCCCGGACTGCGGGTCTCGGTGCTCGACGTCGGCCAGGGCGATTCGATCCTGCTTCAGCCGGCCGGCGCGGCGGCCGTCCTCGTCGACGGGGGGCCGCCGGGCGACGACCTCGCGGCGGTGCTTCGGGCCGCCGGCGTCCGCCGCCTCGGCGTCGCGGTCGTCACTCACGAACAGTCTGACCACGCCGGCGGGATCGAGCAGCTGCTCGGGCGCTTCCCGGTCGCCCGGCTTGCCTACGCGCGGCTCAGCCGCCGCCTTCGCGACGAGGCCGAGGCGGCCGGCGCCGATCCGACGCGGATCGCCGCGGGTGGCGCACTGCGCTCGGGTCGGCTGCGGATCGAGGTGCTCTGGCCGCCGCCGGCGATGCTGGCCGCGCCGCTCGCCGGCGCCGACCCGAACACGCAGGCCCTCGTCCTGCTCGCCCGCTGGCGCGACTTCTCGATGCTGCTCACCGCTGATGCCGAGGCCGAGGCGGTGCCGCTCGACCCAGGCCCGGTCGACGTGCTCAAGGTCGCCCATCACGGCAGCGAAGACGCCGGCCTCGACGCCCTGCTCGATCGGATCTCGCCGCGGCTCGCGGTGATCTCGGTCGGGGCGGACAACCCGTACGGCCACCCGACGCCGGCGACCCTGGCCACGCTCGCGGCACACCGCGTGCCGACGCTGCGCACCGATCTCGACGGCACGATCGTCCTCGACGTCCGGCGGCGCTCGGTCGCGGTCACGGCGGGAAGGTGAGACGCGGCACTCAACGAATCTCCGAGGCAATAGTGGGGTTTTCTCGACCTTTTATCCTTCTCTTTGGCAACATCGTCGATGGTTCTTAAGAGTGTTCTCGAGGATTGGACAGCTATCGCGCTCGCTCGGCACGAGCTTGGCCGGGGAAGGCATGCTGGTCAGGTTGCGCAGCAGCTCGATCGCACTGCTCGGGGTCATCACCGCGGTCGGCCTGGCCCTGATCGTCTTCATCGCCCAGATCGGCTTTCCGGGCGTGCTCAGCAGTCCTATTCCCAGCAGCCAGTCCCGGGTTGGCACGGTTGATGACGCGATCGCTCTGACCCCGCCGTCCCGAACAGGTGCGGCTCGAACGTCCTCGCCTGCCGGCGTCTCTGCCGCCGCCGTCGCGGCTCCCGCCGGGCGCCGCCACCGCTCTCGCGCCACCGTGGACACCGGCATAGGGGGCTCGCACCAGCTGACCGGGCACCCCGTGCACGGGGCGGCGCCGATTGCGTCGGAACCTGCACCGGTCGCCACACCGGGGCCGACCGGGCAGCCGGAGCCGTCCGTCCCGGCCCCATCCTCGCAGCCCTCGCAGCCGCCTTCGGCGCCGGTGGCCAGCGCCGATACCCCGTCGAAGCCCATCTCCACAAGCAGCGGCAAGCAGGGCTCGGGCGCGACCGGAAAGGGGAAGGCGACCTCGAAGACGAGGTCCAGCGGGACCGCTTCGGCAAAGACCAAGGGCGGCGGCAGCGGCAAGCCGGCGCCCTCCTCGGCGGGCAAGTACGGCGGCGGGACGAGCGAACCGCCCGGCAAGTCGGCCCCGGCGCCCTCCCCGCCTCCCGGCAAGGAAGCCTCGGAAGCCCCCGACTACGCGCCCGCGAAGGAATCCGCCGACACGGGAAGTTCAGACAAGTCCCGTCACTAGACTCGGCCAGGTGGCCGAGAGCCTGGCATCCCTCTATCTGATCGCCGGCACCGACCAGGCGAAGATCGACGCGACCCGGGCGCGGCTGCGCGCCCGCGCCGAAGGCGACGGCGGTGCCGGGGCGCTGGAGGTCTTCGAGCCGAGCGAGGGCAGGGGCGGACCGGATCACGAGGCGCTGCTGGCCGCGATCCCGGCGATGTCGTTGACCGAGACGCGGCGCTACCTGCTGGCGGACGGAGTCGAGCGCTGGCGAGATCGCCAGCTCGAGGCCGTCGCCGCGGCGCTAACGGCTCTGCCGCCCGACCTGACCGTGGTGCTGATCTCCCGGGCCAAGGCCCCGGCGAAGCTGGCGAAAGCCGTCAAGGCGGGGAAGGGGGAGATCCACGAGTTCGAGGCGATCAAGGCCAGGGACATGCCGCGCCTGCTCGTCAACGACGCGAAGCGTCTCGGCTTCGCCCTCGAGCCGGCCGCGGCGCGGGTCCTGGTCGATCGCATGGGGGCCGGCTCGGTGCGGCTGCGAAACGAGCTGGAGCGGCTGGCGCTCTGGGCGGGGCCGGGAGGGCGGGTGAGCGCCGAGGACCTCGAGGCGATGGTCTCCGATACGTCGGAGGCCGCCGTCTGGGCGCTTTCCGACGCCCTGCTCGAGCGCGACCCGGCCAAGGCGGCTTTGCTTGCCGAGCGGCTGATCTCCCAGGGGGAGAACGTGACCGGTCTGATCTACGGCCTCGCTTCGCGCCTGCGCAAGGCCTGCGCCGCGGCCGCACAGATCGAGGACGGCGTGCCGCCGAAGCAGGTCGAGTCGAGCCTCGGCATGCACCCCTACGCGGCGCGGCAGCTGGTCGCGCGCCTCGGCCACACCAGCGCCGACCGGCTGCAGGAGGCGACCATCGCCCTCGCCGACCTCGAGGTCTGGTGCCGCGGCGGCGCCGACTACGGCGACGCGCTGGCGCTTACGCTGGCGCTGAGGCGCGCCGCGGGAGCTCCGGCGTAGCTACTTTGCGGCCGCAGCCGCGGAGATTCGGGACGCTCTGGACTTCTTGCGGGCGCCGGTGTTCCTGTGCATCGCGCCCTTCTGCACGGCCTTGTCGATCTTGGCGACGAGAGCGCGGTGCTCGGCCTCGACCTTGCTCGCGTCGCCGGCCTCGACCGCGCTTTCGAGCCGGCGGAAGTAGGTCTTCACCGTGCTGGTGAGCAGGCGGTTCTCCGTGCGCTCGCGCTCGCTGCGTAGGATCCGCTTCTTCTGTGAGGCTATGTTGGCCATGAGTCGTGTGCCTGAGCGGGCGCCGAGCCCCCTCCGGGCGGCCGCCGACTATAGCGACTGAGATCAAGCTTGGAGACTCCCAAGGCACCCGACAGCCCCGACCGCGAGGAGGAAGCGCTCGCCGGCGACGCCGCCGTGCGTGCCGCCGAGGCCTTCGATCCCAACGAGGAAGGGGGGAGCGACCCCTCTCCTGGCCGTCAGGCGGGGCGCATCGCCCGCTCGACCGCCTTCTTCTCGGTCGCCACCGCCGCCTCGCGGATCGCCGGCCTGGTCCGCGAGGTCGTCGCCGCAAGCTACTACGGCATCAACGGGCCGATGTCGGCCTTCACGATCGCCTTCCAGGTCCCCAACCTGGTCCGCGCCCTCTTCGCCGACGCTGCCCTGCAGCCCGCCTTCGTGCCGATCTTCACCGAGCAGCTGGAGCGCAAGAACTACCGCGAGGCGTTCCGCATGGCCTCGACCCTGCTGCTTCTCGTCACCCTCGTCCTCGGCGCGATCACCGCCCTCTTCGTCCTCCTCGCGCCGGTGATCATGCCGATCTTCGCCCCCGGCTTCGAAGGCGAGGTCCTCCACCTGACGATCACCCTTTCGCAGGTCCTCTTCCCGATCCTGATCCTGCTCGGGGTCAGCGGCGTCGTCGTCGGCATCCTCAACAGCTACGACCGCTTCGGCGCCTTCGCGATCTCGCCGCTGTTCTGGAACCTGACGATCATCGCCGTGGTCGTCCTCCTCGCTCCGGCATTCCACGGTCAGAACCGGATCTACGCCTATGCGATCGGCATCCTCGCCGGCACCCTGGTCCAGCTGATGATCCCGGTCTGGGACCTGCGCCACACGCCGTTCAAGTTCGAGTGGAGCTTCGAATGGCGCAATCCCGATGTGCGCCGGGTGCTGCTGCTGATGCTGCCGGTGACGATCAGCCTCGGCCTGATCAACTTCAACATGCTGATCAACAGCCTCTTCGGCAGCCTGGTCAGCGACCAGTCGCCGGCCGCGATCGACAAGGCCTTCCGGCTCTATCAGCTTCCCCAGGGGGTCTTCTCGGTGGCGATCGCCACCGTCCTGTTCCCGACCCTGGCCCGCTTTGCCAACCGCGGCGAGATCGAGAACCTGCGGGCGACGATGGCCAACGGGATGCGCCAGATCCTCTTCGTCCTGATCCCCGCCGCCGCCGCGGTTCTCGTCCTCTCGACGCCGATGATCCGCCTCGTCTACCAGCGCGGCGAGTTCACCCCCGAGCAGACCGCCCTCGTCGCCACGGCGCTCTTCTGGTTCGCCTTCTCGCTGCCCACCAACGGCCTCTACCTGCTCCAGACCCGCACCTTCTTCAGCCTCCAGCGCCCCTGGATGGCGACCAGCCTCGCCGGCCTCGACCTGGTGGTCTCGGCCCTGATGGCCCTGGTCCTCTACAAGCCCTTCGGCACCGGCGGGATCGTCGCCGGAACCGGTATCGGCACAACCGTCGCGGTCGTCGCCCAGGCGGTCGTCCTGCGGCGCGAGTTCGACGGCCTCGAGCTGAAGCGCCTGCTCGGCACCGCGACCAAGATCACGATCGCGGCCGCGGCTCTGGCCGCGGTGTCATTCGGCATCTGGGATCTGCTCGACAACGCCCTCGGGCGAGGTCTGCTCGGCCAGATCGTCTCGCTGGGCCTGGGCCTGGGCCTGGGCGGGCTGACTTACCTGGGGATGGCGAAGCTGCTGCGGATCGCCGAGCTTGAGCAGATCACCCGGCTGCTGCGGCGGCGTTAGATGCTTGGCGTGGGGCGGTATCTGCTGGGCGTCGTTGACCTTGGCCTGCTCATTTGCTTCGCCTGGCTCGGCGCGGCCACAGCACGGAAAAAGCTGGCGCCCGAGTTGACCGGGGTCTCAGCGCAGCTGTCGACCGCGGTGCTTGAGATAGCCGGTCTGCTCTGGGTGGCAGAGCTCCTAGGAACCGTCGGCTGGTTCGCGCCGGGGTCATACCTCGCTGTCGTGATCGCCCTTGCCGTGGGGCTCCGGTTGCGTTTGGGGGGACGGTGGGGGGGTCCCTCCGACGCAGCGGCGTCCTGTTTTTCGCACAGATCACCCAGCGAGAGCAACCCACTTAAAGGCGAAAAACCCAGTAAGGCGGAGGGACCCCCCCACCGTCCCTCACTGACGACTCTGGTTGCCCTTGCGATAGCTGCGCTGGCAATCGTCAAGTTCGGGCTGGAGGTGAAGACGAAGCTGGGCACCGGTATGACCGGGTTCGATTCGACTTGGTACCACGGGCCGTTTGCTGCCGGGTTCTTTCAAAGCGGAGATACGTGGGGGCTGCACTTCATCGCGCCGCAGTTCTTGGCCTGGTTCTACCCGGCCAATTCGGAAGTGCTTCATGCGGTTGGGATGCTGGCTTTCAGCCGAGACATTCTTTCGCCGCTGCTGAACCTCGGTTGGTTTGTCGGGTGCTTGGTGGCGGGTTGGTGCATCGGACGGCCGTACAAAGTGGCGCCAGCGTCTCTGACGCTCACGGCGGTGGCGTTGAGCGTGCCCGCCTTGCACGATCAGGCGGGGGAGGCTCGCAACGACATCGTCGGGATTTTCTTCCTACTTGCGGCTGTTGCGGTTGCTTTGAACGCTTGGGCCGCGCGTGGCGAGGGGGAAAGGGGGCTTTCGACGGGTGCGCTGGTGGTGGTCGGCCTGGTTGCGGGCTTGGCGGCCGGGACCAAGCTCAACTTCCTGCTTCCCGCCGGGGTGCTCGTGATGGGGCTCGCTGTGATCGCTCCGCGTGGGAGCAGGTTGCGGGCGCTCGCCGCCTCCGGGCTGGCCGCTCTTGCCGGCGGTGGCTACTGGTACCTGCGCAATCTGGTTCACGCCGGGAATCCGCTGCCTTGGGTCAAGCACCTCGGCCCGATCACTCTGCCCGCCCCGGAACAGGCGCTGGGAGGCCGCGAAGGTCATAGCGTCTTCGGTTACCTCACGAATGGCTCGGTCTGGTCGGACTGGTTCCTGCCCGGCCTCCATCACGGTCTGAGCATCTTCTGGCCGCTATTGGGGGTCTTGGCTCTGGCTGGCCTACTCCTCAGCCTAGGCCGCCGCGCCGATCCGCCGCAAAGAGTGGCCGGCCTCGTCGGCCTGGCCGCGGCCCTCGCCTGGCTGATCGCCCCGACCTCGGCTTCCGGCCCGGACGGCACGCCCCACGGCTTCGAGTCCGGCCTGCGCTACCTGGCTCCAGCCCTGATCCTCGGCATAGCCCTGCTCCCCACGGCTCCGTCGCTGGCCAAGCTCGTCACGAAGTCTCGTTTTTGCGTCCCCAGCACGTACAAACGCGATTTCGCCGGCCGTTCACGTCTGGTTTGGCTCGTGGGTCTGGTCGTCTTCCTGTTTGCGGTGATCGCCGGCTATCCGATCCAACGGCACTACCTGAAGCGCCGTTATGCCAATCCCAGCTTCACCGCTTCAGGCCTGAACGCCGCCTTCAAGTGGGCGCAGGGAATCACCGACGCCCGCATTGTCACCACCAGCACCCGCCAGTACCCCCTCTACGGCAAGGATCTCAGCAACCAGGTCAACTACATAGGCACCGAGCAACCCCACGGTGGCTTCACTGCCCCAACCACCTGCCAAGCATGGCGCCGCCTTCTCAACGCCGGCGACTACGACTACGTCATAGCCACCCGAGACCGCATAGAACCCGGCAAGCCTCTGTACCCCCAGACGGCCCACTGGACAGAAGCTTCAAACGCCACCGTCGTCCTGCGCAAGCCGCCGACGGTCATCTACAAGCTGAAGGGCCCTTTGGCTCCATCGGCGTGTCGGTAGTCGCGCTCTTCGGTGCGTGACGTACCCGCCCAAGCTCAAGGTCTCGTCCTTGGACGTGCCGCCGAGACGGTTCTCGGGCGGGGGCGTGGGGGGAGGGGGTCGAGGACGGACCGTGGCCCGCCCGCAG
>DATASN010000051.1:0-19990 GCA_036269215.1 Solirubrobacterales bacterium | reverse complement strand
GTCCTGAGATGCGGCCGCACGAGCTCACGGGTGAGAATCAAGACGGGTCTAGCCTTGTCAAGCTGCGCGACATGGATCGGCCGCATCAGGCCAGGTCACGCCGCAGGCCTGCGGCGTGCTCAGCGAGCCCTGCGAGCTCCGGGTCCGGACCGGTGCGGGAGAGGATCCAGGCATCATGTTCGGCGAGAGCGCGCCGACGCTCGCGCTCAAGCGCACGGGTCACGACTATCGCCCGGCTGCGCGCGGTGCCAGAGTCGACGATCTCATCAACGAAGTCGACAAGCTCGTCTGGGAGCCGAACGGCGATCTGCTTGCTCATCCCAAAATGGTAGCAAAATGGGAGCAGCGGTCAGCTGTAGGCGTCCCAGCGCTTCAGGGAGGGCTCGGGGTTTATCGGGACTCCGTGGACGTGGATCTCGAAGTGGAGGTGGCAGCCGACCGTAATCGCGTTGCCGGTCTCGCCGACGAAGCCGACCGGCTCGCCGGTCCAGACCTGTTCGCCCTCCTGGACGAGAGCCGGTTTCGGCATGTGGGCATAGAAGTAGCTGCGGTCCTCGCCTTCGCCGTGGATCAGCAGATAGTTGCCGTACAAGACAGGGTCGTAGCCGGTGCGCAAGACCATGCCGCTGCGCACCGCGACCAGCGGCGTGCCGCAGGCAGCGACGATGTCGAAGCCCTCATGGGTACGACCGCCACTGCGCGGTGCCCCGAATTCCCCGATCGCCCCACGAGTGCCATGCGGCCCCTGGACCGGAAAGACATGGTCGTAATAAGCCGTCCCACCGCTACGATCGAAAATCTGCGCCGACGCCGGCGTCCTGGCAGGCGCCACCGCAGCCAATACAGCCAGAGCCAAGAGGCCAATCCCGGTAGGGGTGAAGCGTCTTGTACTTTTTGGGCGCCCACCTTGAGGCGTCAGCAAACCAGTCTCCATCCAAAAAGTTAAGCGGAACCCCTACCGGGATTGGCCTCCCCCTCAGTGGTGCTCGATGACCCGGTCGACGAGGTTGTACTCCTTGGCTTCCTCGGCGCTCATGAAGTAGTCGCGCTCGGTGTCTTTGGCGACCTTCTCGAAGGGCTGGCCGGTGTGCTTGGCGAGGATCTCGTCGAGGCGGGTGCGCACGTCGATGATCTCTTTGGCGTGGATCTCGATGTCGGTCGCCTGGCCCTGGAAGCTGGAGGAGACCTGGTGGATGAGGATCTTCGAGTTGGGCAGCGACATCCGCTTGCCGCCGGCGCCGGCGGCCAGCAGCAGCGCCCCCATGCTCATCGCGATGCCGACGCAGATTGTCTGCACTTCGGGCTTGATGAACTGCATCGTGTCGTAGATCGCCAGGCCGGCGTAGACGGAGCCGCCCGGCGAGTTGATGTAGAGGCTGATGTCCTTGTCGGGGTCCTCGGACTCCAGGTGCAGGAGCTGGGCCACGATCAGGTTGGCGATGTCCTCGGTGACCGGCGTGCCGAGGAAGACGATCCGCTCGCCCAGCAGGCGCGAGTAGATGTCGAAGGCGCGCTCGCCGCGCGAGGTCTGCTCGACCACCATCGGGACCAGAGGGCTCATGCGCGGCACTCTATAGAAGGCGCCCGGCGGGCTCGCCGCACGCTCAATCGTCGCCTGGCGTCCACAGCTCGGTCTTCTCCTCTTTCTCCTTCTCCGGGGTCCAGATCTTCTCGCGCGCCTCGGCCTGCTCGAGCGGGATCGGCTTGGCTGAATCGGCGACGACGTCGATCGCCTTGCGCACCTGGATGTCCTCGCGGACCATCGCGTCGCGGCCGTTCTCGCGCAGGCGGGCGAGCAGCTTCTCGGGCGTGGTGCGCTCGTGTTCGGCGGAGTGGGCGAGCGCCTCGACCATCTCCTCGTCGGAGACCTCGATCGCCTCCGTCTCGGCGATCGCCGCCAGTACCGCCTCGCGCTTGAGCTCGCGCTCGGCGTCAGGCTTGGACTCCTCGAGCACCTCCTCGCGGGTCTTGCCCTGCATCTGCAGGAACGCCTCGCCGCTCATCCCGCGCCCTGCCAGCTGGCGCTCGACCCGGTCCCAGCGCTCCGCCGCCCGGGCGGCGACGAGCTCGTCGGGCATCTCGACCGTGGCGGCGTCGACGGCGGCGTCGACGGCGGCGACGCGGAAGTCCTGCTCGGCGCGCTCGTCGACCGCTTCGGCGACCCGCTCGGCGATGTCGGCGCGCAGCTCCTCGAGCGTGTCGAACTCCGAAGCGTCGGAGGCGAAGTCGTCGTCGAGCTCGGGCAGGACCTTTTCCCGCACCTCTTTGACATCGACCGTGAAGACGGCGTCCTGGCCGGCGAGCTGCTCGGCCTGGTAGTCCTCGGGGAAGCTGACCTCGACCTCGCGCCGCTCGCCGCCACCGGCGCCGCTCAACTGCTCCTCGAAGCCCTCGATCAGCTGGCCGCTGCCGAGCTCGAGCAGGTAGTCGGCCGCCTTGCCGCCCTCGAACGCCTTGCCGTCGACAAGGCCCTCGAAGTCCATCAGCAGCACGTCGCCGTCGACGGCGGCCCGCTCGACCGGCTCCAGCTTGGCGAAGCCTTCGCGGACCCGCTCGATCTCGCGGTCGACGATCTCGTCGGGCGGCTCGGCCTCGGCGCGGCCGACCTCGAGGCCCTTGTACTCCCCCAGCTTGGCCTTCGGCCGGACGCCGATCTCGAACTTGAAGCTGAGCGGCTCGCCCTCGGCCTCGGGCGAGGAGGCGATCTCGATATCGGGATCGCCGACCGGGCTGATGCCGGAGCGCAGCAGCGCCTGTTCGTACCACTCCGGCAGCGCCTCGCGGATCGCCTCCTGGAAGACGGCGCCGAAGCCGAGCCGCTGGATCACCAGCGCCGGCGGCGCCTTGCCCTTGCGAAAACCCGGCAGCCGCATCTCCTTCGCCAGGCTGCGGGCCGCCCGCTGCATGCCGCGCTCGACCTGCTCGGCGGGAACCTCCACCTCGACCCGCGCACGCGAATCGGGCAACTCTGTGACGACGGACTTCATCGAGCGCGAGACCCTAGCCGCTGAGCGAGGATGGTGCGCAGGGCGATCGCGAAGTCGATCGCGAAGGCCAGGCCGCGGCCCAGGGGGCCGGTGACCAGCCACGCCCTGGCCCTATCGAGCGGCGACACGATCTCCGCCCTCCCCGACGATCCGCTCTTCGAGCAGCGCCCCGTGGCCGGCGGCTACGGCGCGCTGGGCGCGCTGCTCGTCGAGGGCGAAGCCGCGGTCCTGGGCGAGGTCGAGCAGGCGCTGCTTTTCCGTCCCCTCGCGCGCAACCTCGAAGAAGACCCAGGCGAGGACGCCAAGCGCCAGGAACGTCCCCTCGATCATCATCACCACCCCGGCCGTGCTCTGGTCGGCGAGCGGCGAGATGCCCCAGTAGCGCTCGCCCGGGCGGTAGATCGGGTAGAGCACCGTCCCCGACCACATCAGCACGTTGCCGAGGATCGCGCCGGTGAAGCGCACGGCGATCACGTAGGCGACCTTCCAGCCGGCGCTGAACCACTGCGGCTTCGGCAGCGGGCCGAAGATCGGCATCCACATCAGGCAGCCGAAGAAGACGAAGGTGGTGTGCTCGAGCGCGTGGATCGGCGCGGTGCCGTAGGCGGCGTCGTAGATCGCCGGCACGTGCCAGAGGTAGAAGTTGAGCGCCCAGAGCGGGAAGGCGACCGCCGGGTGGGTGAGGACCTGGAGCCGGTTGAAGGCGCGGATCGCGAGGATCGGCTGCAGCAGCGACCTGGTCAGGCCGAGGACGAGCAGCAGCGTCGCGATGTCGCCGAGCAGCAGGTGCTCGACCATGTGGGCGATGACCAGCTCGTCGGCGATGTGGCCGATCGGGCTGAAGAGGGCGATCGCGATCGTCGTCAGCCCGGCCCCGAAGCAGACCTGGCGCCAGAGCGGAACGGGCCGGTCGTCCCAGGCGAGGATCATCGCTCGGTGCCAGTAGAAGATCGCGGCGACGCTGATCGGCACGAGCTCGATCGGGGCGAAGACTCCGGCGACGTGGGCGAAGGGGAGGCTCACGGTGGTAGCTTGGCACGGCCGTGAGTACCGCCGACACCCGCTTCCCGCCGATCGGCGGCTACGGCTTCCTCTCCGACTGCCACACCAGCGCCCTCGTCTCCTACGACGGCGCGATCGAGTGGCTCTGCCTGCCCCGCTTCGACTCGCCCAGCGCCTTCGCCGCCCTGCTCGACCGCGGCGCCGGTCACTTCAAGCTGGCGCCGCGCGGGGTGATCGTGCCGATCAGCCGACGCTACGAGCCGGGCACGCTGGTGATCGAGACGACCTGGGTCACCGAGACCGGCTGGCTGGTCACCCACGACCTGCTCTCGATCGGCGAGTGGGCCCCCGAGGGCGGCGGGGAGGGCAGGCCGCAAACCGCGCACGAGGCAGACAACTCGCTGCTGCGGCTGTTCACCTGCGTCGACGGCGAGGTCGAGGTGGAGATGGAGTGCCTGCCCCGCTTCGCCTACGGCGCCGAAGCGGCAAGCTGGAGCGGCGGCGAGCTGGGCGAAGCGCTGGCGCGGGCCGGCGACGGCGGCGAGCTGCGCCTGACCAGCGACATGGAGCTGACGATCGCCGACGGCGCAGCCCGCGGCACGATGAGGCTGCGCGAGGATGAGACCGGCTTCGCCGCGCTCAGCTGGGGGGACGGCGACCCGGGCGGGCCGCGCAGCGCCCCGGAGGCGCTGGAGCGGCTCGACTCGACCGAAGAGTTCTGGCGCCGGTGGCTGCGCGCCGGCGACTTCCCCGACCACCCCTGGCGCGTCCACCTGCAGCGCTCGGCGCTGGTCCTCAAGGGCCTCACCTACGCGCCCAGCGGCGCGATCCTCGCCGCCCCGACGACCTCGCTGCCGGAGGCCCCGGGCGGCGAACGCAACTGGGACTACCGCTACAGCTGGATCCGCGACTCGACCTTCAGCCTCTGGGCGCTGCACACGCTCGGCTTCGACCAGGAGGCGCAGGACTTCATGCGCTTCATCCTCGACGTCTGCAAGGACCACCCCGACCTGCAGATCATGTACGGGATCGGCGGCGAGCGCGACCTCAGCGAGAGCACGCTCGACCACCTCGGCGGCTACGGCGGCGCCCGCCCGGTGCGAATCGGCAACGGCGCCTTCGACCAGCGCCAGAACGACGTCTGGGGCGCGCTGCTCGACTCGATCTACCTGCACGAGAAGGCGCTGCGCGGCAGCGGCACGCCGGCCGACCGGCAGCTGATCCGCTACCAGGTGGAAGCGGCGATCGCCGCCTGGGAGCACCCCGACCAGGGGATCTGGGAGTCGCGCGGGGAACCGCGGCACTACGTCTCCTCGAAGCTGATGATCTGGGTCGCGGTCGACCGCGGCGCCCGCCTCGCGCGCAGCTTCGGCATCGACGAGCTCGCCGGGGAATGGGAGCGCGAGGCGGAGCGGATGCGCGAGGAGATCCTCGAGCGCGGCGTTCGCGACGGCGTCTTCCGCCAGCACTACGGGACCGACGCCCTCGACGCCTCCACCCTGCTGATCCCGCTGCTGCGCTTCCTCCCCGCCGACGACCCGCGGGTGCGGGCGACGGTCGAGGCAATCCGCAACGAGCTGACCCAGCACGGCCTCGTCCTGCGCTACAAGGTCGAGGAAACCGACGACGGCCTCAGCGGCGAGGAGGGCACCTTCCTGATCTGCTCCTTCTGGCTCGTCTCGGCGCTCTCGGAGATCGGCGAGGCGGCGCAGGCGCGGGCGCTCTGCGAGCGGCTGCTCGAGGCCGCCGGCTGGCTCGACCTCTACGCCGAGGAGCTGGACGCGCCGAGCGGGCAGCACCTGGGCAACTTCCCCCAGGCCTTCACCCACCTGGCCCTGATCAACGCTGTCTCGCACGTGATCGCCGACGAGCAGCGCAGCGACGGCGGCCCGACCGCGGTCTTCACCGAGATGGGCGGCATCCGCGAGGGCGGGTAGCAGCTGTCTGGCAGACAATAGATTTCGTTTGCTCTATATTGCTCGCCACATGGCAAGCGGTGAGCGCGACAAGGCAAACAACCTCTTCACGGCCCTCGGGCATCCGCTGCGGCGGCGCGTCCTGCGCAAGATGATCCAGAAAGACGGCGAGCTCAGCCCGCGGGAGCTGGCCGTCGGCCTCGCCGAGCCGCTCAGCGCGGTGAGCTACCACGTCAGGGTCCTGGCCGAGTGCAGAGCGGTCAAGCTGATGCGCACGGGGAAGGTCCGCGGCGCGACCGAACACTTCTATCGCCCCACCGTGAAAGCCAAGTGGGCGCGCTCGGCACTCGCAACCACCAGGGACCCGGCGAAGAAAAATCGCCCGCGGGGGGAAGAGAAAGGCTGACCAGGCTCTTATATAGGCAGGCCGTGGAGCACAGGGACGACATCCACAACACCAGCGCCGAGGACAGGGCCATCGAGTCCGTCGTCCTGCAGCACGTCCTCGCCCTCCACCCCACCGCGATCACGGCCGAGGAACTGGTCCGCGAGCTTGCCTGTGGCGATGACTCCTTCGGCGAGCGCGACGCGGTCGAACGGGCGGTGCGCGACCTTGCCGGCGCCGGCCTCCTGCACGGCGGCGAGAAGCTAGTGCTGCCGACGCGAGCGGCACTTCGCTTCGATGAGCTACTCGGCGAATAGGGGCCGGCCTCCGGTACCATCGCGGTGGATTTGACTCCCGCGCCGTTCAAAGTCCGAAGCAGGCAGGAGGCGGGCGTGTTCGTGATCCACGTCGAGGGCGAGCTGGACATGAACACCGCGCCTAAGCTCGAGCGCGCCCTGGAGGCGCCGCTGGCGGAACCGAGCGCGGATCTGCTCATCGACCTGAGCGATTGCGAATTCGTCGACTCGACGGGAATCGCCCTGATCGTCAGGTCCTGGCAGCGCATCGACGGCAACGGCAGCTTCTCGCTCTGCGGGCTCTGCAACCAGGTGAAGCGCGTGTTCGACATCACCGGCCTCGAGTCGACGATCCCCACGCACCCGAGCCGCGACGACGCGCTGGCACAGCTGCGTGTCTGAGCCTTGCGGCGCGCTCTCCCCATTCTCGGCATCGCTTCGCTGTGCTTCTTCTGCCTGGCCGGCTCGGCCTCGCCGCGGGGCGGGGTCATCGTCATCCGCGGCGCCGACTCGGGCGCGCACCTGCGCCTCACCGTCAGCGGCTCGCAGCTGCTCGTCAACGGTCGCCTGGCCAGGGGAAGGCCGGCGGGCTGCCGCCGCGCGCGCCGCTACGGCGGCGCCTCGTGCCGGCTCGGGGAAGCCTCCTCGATCGTCGTCGAAACGGGACCGTCCGGCGACAAGGTCGAAGTCCTCGACCCGCTGCCGGTCCCGCTCACCGTCTACCTCGGCTCGGGCTCGGACAAGTTCATCGGCAACTCCGAGGACGACACCTGCTACCCGCAGGGCACCGAGCGCAACCGCTGCGTCGGCGGCGGCGGCAACGACACCTGCATCGCCGGCCCCGTCAACACCGACTGCGTCGGCGGGCCCGGCAACGACTACTGCAAGATGAGCAGCGGCAGCGACGGCTGCTGGGGCGGCCCGGGCCGGGACGAATGCCGGATGGGCGCGGGCAGCGACGGCTGTCACGGCGAAGGCGGCAACGATCGCCTCTTCGGCGGACCGGGCAGCGACCAGCTCCACGGCGGGCCGGGCTACGACTACTGCGACGGCGGTCCCGGCATCGGCCGCTCGCATGAATGCGAGTCGGGGCCGCGGCACTGAGCCCGCCGTTGCGCGTCAAGGGAAAGGGCACGCCGGTGCGGCGGCTGCCACCTCTCCTGGGAGTCATCTGGGACGAGCGAGGGATGCGCGCCGCAGGCCTCCCAGGTCTTGCCAAAGATCGCCGTCGCCGCGGGAGGTCACTTCTATCACCGGCCGCTTGCCCCCCACTACACCAAGGCGTCCGAGTCAGTGGCGCCCGGCGGCCACTGCTTGGCGATGGCTGAGCCCGCCGTCCAGCTCCTCCAGGCTCAGTGCCACCTCGACCTCGGCGTGGCAGGTGCGGAGGAGGCGTCCTAACGCCTCCTCCACCTTGCGCAGGCGCCGCTGAACCGTGTGGCGATCGACTTCAAGGACAGCCGCGGCGGTCGCCGCATTGAAGCCCGCGGTGAAATACGCGCGCAGGGTCTCGCGCAGCACCAGCCCGGAGTCGCCGTGTTCGTCGAGGGGCAAGAGGTAGGTCTCGCGCAGCGACTCGGCCAGCGGCTCGTCACGGAGCACGGCGGCAAGCAGGATCACCGTGCTTGCCTGAGTGAGCGGCAGCGGCCTGTGCAGGGCGACCTGCTGCGCGGCCTGCGCCTCGTGGTGGGTCAAACGCCATCCCTCTGTCCCACGGTGCGGCTCTCCCACGGCCAGCGAGACTTCGCCGAGCGCTCCGGAGGTCAGGTAGGGCTCCACCTCCTCGGCCTTGAGCGGCTGCCTGCCCCCAAGCCATGCCCAGGCGCTGTCGTGGCCGCGGACCACGACGAGCGGTTGGCGCCCCAGCCCGGCCGCCAGCGTCCGGGCGGCCGCATCGGCACTACCGCCGGTGACGATGAGGCCGAGGTGCCAGGCGTCGAATTCGTAGTCCAAGCCCTCGGCGTCGAGCGGCGCGTCGCCCGCCAGGAGCCTCTGAACCCGCTCGACGACGCGCTGAGCGGGTGAGCGGCGCATCAACTCCATCTCGGCCATGTACTCGGCGGCAACCGAGGCCATCAGGCGATCGACGTGCGGGCCCTGCGTCCTCAGCACGTGGCGCAGGGCCTCGCTCGGAAAGCGGCCGGCCTCGTCCATGATGAACTCGCCGACCAGCCGGTCGCCGGCAGCGTAGCGGCGCAGGACGGTGTCCAGGCCGACGCCGTTGCGGGCGGCACGGCGCGCCTGGGCGGCGGCCGCGGCGGGTATCGGCCCGGCCCACTCGTCCCCCCGCTCGATGCTGAGCAGGGCGTAGTCGACCGCCTCGGCGACCGTGGCGCGGAGGCCCGCCCTGTACTCGGGGTCTTCCCGTTCGGCCGGGTCAGAGAGCGCCCGCACGCCGTTGAAGATCAGGTCTTCGATCTCCGCCGATCGGGTACGCAAGCGCGCCACCAGGTCGTCCCGGATCTCGCTAAGCGATGCTTCTAATCGCATTGACCCCCCTTAGCTCCCTTGGACACAACGTAGTACGCAAGCTCCGGCGGTGTCAACTCGCCAGCTATCAGCTGGGCACGGCGTAGATCGGGCCGTTCGATTCGAGCACCTGCTTCGGTGCCAGGGGGCAATACCTGCCCAGACGCCGATGAGAGACCTCTCATACAGCCGTTAGCCGCGGATAAGCGAACCTGACCAGGATCGCCGCCCGATGTACAGCGAAGGCAAGACCATCAGCCGCGACGGGGTCGCCGTGCTCGCCGCCGAGGGGCGACGATCCCCTTCATCGGCGGGCTACGCTCCCGTTACGACCAGCGCCTCCTGACATGGCTGAGCACGACGTCATCTTCGACGCGATGGGCTCACATGTGCGGCTGCTGATCGGCGAGCCGGGGGCCGGGATGGCCGCATCGCCGGCAGCCGCCGAGGAGGCGCGCAAGTTTGTCGTCGAGTTCGACCGGACGCTCTCGCGCTTCAAGCCCGAGAGCGAGCTCTGCGCGCTGAACGAGGACCCGCGCGAGCGGGTGCCCGCCTCGGAGCTGCTGCGCAGCGCGGTCAGGGCCGGCCTCGAGGCGGCCGAGCGCAGCGGCGGCCTGGTCGACCCGACCCTGGTCGGCGAGATCGAATCGGCCGGCTACGTCGCCTCGCGGGCGGGGGTGCCGGGCGCACCGCTCGGCGCGGCGCTGGAAGAGGCTCCCGAGCGCCACCCCGCCCGGCCCAACCCGGCAGAGAGCTGGCGCAGCTTCAGGGTCGACGACGACGCCGGCGCGATCGTGCGCCCTCCCGGCCTGCGCTTCGACACCGGCGGCGCCGGCAAGGGCCTCGCCGCCGACCTGATCGCCCAGCGCCTGTGCGGCTACTCGCGCTTCATCGTCGACTGCGGCGGCGACATCCGCATCGGCGGGGCCGACGCGCTCGTCACCCCCTACGAGGTCCTCGTCGAGCACCCGCTGACGGGCGAGCGCGCCTTCGTGCTCAAGCTCGGCTCCGGTGCCGTCGCCACCTCCGGCCTCAACGTGCGGATCTGGCGCGACGAGAGCGGCCGCTACTCCCACCACCTGCTCGACCCGGCGAGCGGCGACCCGGCCTGGACCGGCTTGATCGGCGCCACCGCCCTTGGCGACACCGCGGTCGAAGCGGAGACCTTCGCCAAGGCGGCGCTGCTCTCCGGGCCCGGGGGCGGCCGCGAGGTGCTCGCAGAGCGCGGCGGCCTGCTCGTCCACGACGACGGCAAGGTCGAGACGGTCTTCCCCCAGCGCACGCCTCGCTGACTGTGACTTTGACCTCCCTATGGCGTGGTCAATCCACGGTCAGCACGGCTGGGGACCGGGGTTGCGCCGCGGCTCAATCTGTTGAGGAGGAGGACGAGCGCGGGCCCCGCCGGGACGGCGAGGACCAGCAGGAACCAGAGCTGGCCGGCGTCGGTACCGGCGCCGATCGAGTGGGCGATGCCGAGCAGCCAGAAGAGCGCGGTGAAGCGGTGCAGCGAGCGCCAGCGGTTTTGGCCGACCCAGCTGCGCGCGTAGTAGGAGAGGCCGAGGGCGGCGAGCCCCCAGCCGCCGGCGATGCCGAGCCCGGTCCAGAAGGAGCGGTAGGCACTGGTGAAGGGGATCGAGATTTCGAAGATCGACGGGTGCAGATAATGGTCGCCGAGCAGGGCCAGGCCGTGGACCGCGATCGCGACCAGGGTCGCCAGCGAGAGCGCCTCGTGCAGCGCCCTGGTATCGCCCCCGAACCCCTTCAGCACGCCGCCCCGCGAGCCGATCAGCAGGCCGGCGGCAACCGCGACGCTGGAAAGGGCGAGAGCGGCGGTGCCAGCGGCGCGGCTGGTGATCCAGAAGATGTGCGGCCCAGCCGAGACCGCGCCGGCGGCGATCACGAAGACGAGGTGACGATCGGTTCCGGTTCGGCTTCGGGCACGAATTCTTCTTCGGGCACCGGTTCGACTTCCAGGGCCGCTTCGGCTTCTTCCTCCGGTTCGGGCTCGGGCGCCGGTTCGCGGGCCGGTTCGTGCGCGGTCGCGGCGACGGGCTTATGGCTCGACCGCGGAATCCGGCTCAGCGCCGGGTCGTTGCCGGAGACGAGCTGGAAGAAGACGACCGCCCAGACAGCCGCGAACAGGGCCAGCGAGCCGCGGATCGTGCGCTTTCGGATCGTCTGCACCCGGCGCCGCTTGGCGCGAATCTTGGCCCGCGCAAGGCCCTTCGCCTCGAGACGATCTGCGTCATCCATCCAAGGCATCCTGGGACGACTTCCCTAAGCGGGAGCAAATACCGCCTGAGAAAGCTCTTATTACCTTGATAATTCGGCACTGAATAGGGTTCCCGGCCAATGAGCGTCATCGACGAGCTGATCGCCAACAACGGGGGCTTCGCGGACTCGCTGTCCACCGGGCACCTCGACGTGCATCCGAGCCGGAAGCTGGCGATCGTCACCTGCATGGACTCACGGCTCGACGTCTTCGCCGCGTTGGGCCTCGACGACGGCGAGGCGCACGTGCTTCGCAACGCGGGCGGCGTGATCACCGACGACGTGATCCGCTCGCTGGCGGTCTCCCAACGGCGGCTCGGAACCCGCGAGGTGATGCTGATCCACCACACCGATTGCGGCATGCAGAAGATCAGCGACGACGGCTTCCGCGCCGAGCTTCAGGAGGAGACCGGCGTCTCCCCCGCCTTCGCGATCGAGTCCTTCGCCGACGTCGACGCCGACGTGCGCCAGTCGATCCTCAGGGTGCGCCGCTCCGCCTTCCTGCCCCACCGCGACTCGGTGCGCGGCTTCGTCTACGACGTCGACACGCACCGCCTACGCGAGGTCGCCGCCTGAGGGCCTATTCGCTGAGGCGGTAGGCGACTATCGACGGTTTCTGGCCTTCGGAGGCGGCCAGGCCGGCGGGGGCAATCAGGGTGCTGCCGTTCGCCATCACGCCCGAGTTGGTCCCAGCCGGGAGCTGTTCGCGCCAGACGACCTGACCCGAGCTCGCCTTGAAGGCGCTGACCGAGCCTTCGTAGTCGGTGGCAAAGACGAGGTCGCCGACGGCCGTGGTGGCGCCGAAGGCCGGGCTGTTGAGCTCTTCTTTCCACTTGACCTTGCCGGTCGCGGCATCGAGGGCGACCACTTCACCGCTGGTCGGGCCGGGTTCGGTCTTTTCGCTGCCCGAGGTGATTTCGATCGGGTTGTTGACGATCGGCACGAAGAGGGTCTTGCCGTCGGTCGACATCGGCGCGATCACGCCGCCGAGTGAGCCGGGGTAGACGGTCGAGGGCGTCTTGATCTTCGACTCTTCGCCGCGCATCGCCAGCAGGCCGTCTTCGTCATGGCCGTTGTGCTTGCCGACCGCGCGCTGCCAGAGAACCTTGCCGGTCTTCGGGTCGGCCGCGATGACGATCCCCGACTTGCCCGCCGCCGCGACGATTTCCCTGCCGCCGACCGTGATCAGGATCGGCGGGCCCTGGAAGTCCCAGTCGTAGAGGTCGTGCGGCGTCACCTGGTGGAACCAGTCCAGCTTGCCGGTCTTGGCGTTGAGCTTGACCAGCGAGTCGGTGTAGAGGTTGGGGCCGGGCCTGCTCGCGCCGAAGGGGTATTTGCCGGTGCCGGGAAACGGCGCCGGGTTGCCGACCCCGAAGTACATCGAGCCCTTGCCGTCGAACGCGGGCGGGTACCAGACCCCGCCGCCGGAGTTGAGGTTGGGATTGCCCCAGAGGTTGTTCGGCACCGTGTTGAAGTGCCAGAGCTTCTTACCGGTCTTCGCGTCGATCGCCCAGAGGATGCCGGCGCCGCCGCCTTCGTAGAGCTGTTCGGCGTTGAGCGGAACGGTCGAGACGTAGACGATCCCGTCCTGGACGCCGGGGGCCATGTCGATGCCCTCGTGTTCGTTGCGCGTCAGCTTCGCCGACCAGAGCTGTTCGCCGGTTTTCTGGTCGAGCGCGAAGGCTTCGGTCGGGGTAGCCCCGTATACACGCCCTTCCGCGACCGCGATCCCGTTCGGCCCCTCGTCGGGCTGTTCGAAGGTCGCCGTCCAGAGCACTTCGCCGCTTTCCAGGCTGAGCGCCTGCACGTTGGAGGCGAGGTCCTGCGAGTAGATCACGCCCTTGTCGATCACCGGCGTCGAGGCGTAGCTGCCGAAGTTGCTCGTGCCGGGAATCGGCGCGGTCCAGGCGACTTCGAGGTTGGCGACGTTGGAGCTGTCGATTTCGCTTTTCGGGTTGCGCGTGTTGGCCGCGTCCACCCCCGGGTATCCGGAGCCGGTGAAGCTCGCCTTTTCCCCTTCCGAGGACGACGAGGATCCGCAACCGGAGACCGCCAGCCCAAGAGCCAGCGCCAGCACCGCCCCCACCGCCAGGACAGCACGAACGGACCGGTTCCCCCTGCTCAGAGTCGTCATTGCGCGACCTTATGTGACTGCTTTGCAGGTGTCAAGTAATCGACGACAGCCGGCTGCAGGACGCGGTTGGAGAGAAGGCCCAGGGCGCCCAGGTTGGCGAAGCCCGGCCCCTGGCCGAGACCGGCCAGGCCGGGGATCTGCAGGCGCGGCTGCATCCCCTTCAGCTCGAGGTGGCGGCCGATCGGCACTTCGGTCCCCGCGGGCTGGTCCCAGAGTGGCCCGACCTGGCGCTCGATCCGCTCGCGCACCGCGGCCGGGAAGAGGGTGCGCAGCTGCGCCAGCAGGTCGAAGCCGGTGCAGTTGGCGACGAAGTCGTGCTCGCGGCTGACCGTCCCTTCGGGGGATTCGTAGTCGAGCCGCACCCGCTCGCCTCCCGCCGCGGCGCCTACGTCGGTGACGCGGCCGGTGGCGAAGCCGCAGCGATCGTCGTAGGCGATCGCGGAGAGGCTCGGCGGGTCGAAGACGCCGCGATCGGAGTGCTTGACGAAGTCGCGCCGGGTCTGCAGGTCGAGCGACTCCCATTCGACCGTGTCGGGGTTGGAGAAGACGCGGTTCTCGAGGAAGCTCTCGCCGCGGCTCATCGGCAGCATCGGCGTGTAGATCGTGTAGCGGCAGCGCGGCCGCATCCCGCGCAGGAACATCGTCGCGCTGAGCGCGCTCTCGCCGCCGCCGACGATCGCGATGTCGCACTCGCGGTCGTCGGGAATCGAGGCGAACTCCGCGCGGCGGCTGTCGCAGTGAAAGACGCGCGAGGCCACCGCCGGCTCGTGCGGGAAGGAGCGGTGGACGCCGGGCCCGGTCAGCACCAGAGCGCCGCCCGCGTGCCGCGAGGTCCCCCCCGGCTCCTCGACCTCGACCAGCCAGCGCCGCCCCTCCTCGTCGAGGGTCACCTCGGTGACCCGGCCGGCCAGGTGCTCGACCCCGTCGGTCGCCCGCGAGAGCACCCAGGTCAGGTACTCGCCGTAGTCGCGGTGGCGGACCGGCGGCGAGCCGGCGTCGACCCAGCGGGCGTAGCGGCGCCTGCTGATCATGTGCTGCTGCCAGGTGAACTGGGCCAGCGCCGCGTCGATCGCCTCGCCCGCCTCGCCGAACTCGACGTGGCTCTGGTAGGGGAAGCCGACGTCCTTGATCGGCGTCACCGCCAGCGGCTCCTCGCCCGAGGTCATCCCGTTGCGCCCCTTCCAGGAGGCGGCGACCTCGGTCCCCTCGATCACCTTGATCGAGAGCCGGGCGAGGCCGAGGCCGTTGAGGATGTGGACCTTGGTAGCGATCCCAGCCGCCTTGGCGCCGGCGCCGACGACGATCAGGTCATGCTCGGCACTCATGCGTAGGCGGGGGTCCGGGGCCTGGCGACTACGAGGCCGTGCTCGGCGGGACTGAAGGCGATCGCGGCCCTGCTCACCCGCTCAGAGCGCGACTCGACCGGCTTCAGCTCGACCTCTTCGAGCACGGTGCGGACGACGCGCTTCATCTCCTGTTCGGCGTAGCTGGCGGCGAGGCAGCGGCGGGCGCCGCCGCCGAAGGGAATCCAGGTCGGGACCGCGGCGCGGCGCTCGAGGAACCGCTCGGGGACGAAGCTGCCCGGGTCCTCGTAGATCTCGGCGCTGTTGTGGACCAGGTACACGCAGGGGGCGACGAGAGTGCCGCCGGGAAGCTCGTAGCCGCCGAGGGTCGCCGGCTTCAGCAGGCGTCGCACCACGACCGAGACCGGCGGCCGCAGCCGCAGCGTCTCCTTGATCGTCGCGTCCAGATAAGCGTCCCCCTCGCCGGCGAGCACTTCCTCCTGCAGGCGGGCCAGCTTCTCGGGGTGGCGCAGCAGCCGCTCGAAGACCCAGGCGAGCGAGCTCGAGGTGGGGCCGTCGGTGAGCAGGGTGAGCAGTTCGTCGCGCAGGTCCTTCTCGCTCAGCGGCGAGCCGTCCTCGTTGCGGGCCTCGATCAGGATCGAGACCGCGTCCTTGCGGCCGTCCTCGCCCGCCGCGCGCCGCCGCCGCACCTCGGCCAGCACCGCTTCTTCGACCGGCGCCATCGCCCGCCGCCAGCCGCGGCTGCGTTCGAGCCAGCGCGGGCCGAAGAGGGCGAGCTTGCGCAGCCGGCCGTCGTCGTTGACCGTCTCGGTCAGGTTGGTCAGCAGCGCCCGCAGCCGGTCGAGGCGGCCCTCGTCGTCGCCGAAGACGGCCCGCATCACGACCTCCTGCGTCAGCGCCTGCATCCGCGGCCAGAGCCTGAACGGCTGCTCGACCGGCCAGGCGCGCACTTCGCGGCGGGCGAGCTCGGTCATCGCCTCGGCGTCCTCCCGCATCCGCTCGCCGTGGAAGCGGGGCAGCATCAGCTTGCGGCGGGCCATGTGCTCGGGCTCCTCGCTCAGCATCACCGAGTGCGCCCCCAGCACCGGCCGCAGCGCCAGGTTCGGCACCCCCACCCCGAGGTCGTTCGCATCGGCGGAGAAGATGCGTTTGACGTCCTCGGGGTCGGCGAGCAGGACCCAAGTGCCGAGGTGGCGCAGGCGCAGCGTGAAGGTGTCGCCGTAGCGCGCCCGGCACTGCTCGAGGAAGGGCAGCGGCTCGTGCGACCAGCGCCTCGACTGCCAGAGCCTCGGCGCGCGGGGACCGGGGGGCAGCTTCGCCCTCATGCCGTGCCTCCCTCGGGCGCCGCCGCCCCCTCCATCAGCTCGTCCTCGAGCTTGCAGGTGGCGGCGATCAGCAGCTCGAAGAGCGCGGCGGTGAAGTCGGCCGGCAGCTCGGCGTCGGCACCGCGGGCGAGGTAGCGCGCCCGGACCTCGGCGACCCGCTCGGGCTGCATCATCGGGATCCCCCGCTCGCTCTTGTACTCGGCGACTTCGCGGCAGATCTGGAAGCGCTCGCCGAGCAGGCGGGCGATCTCCTCGTCGATCGGGTCGAGCCGATCGCGGAACCGCCCCAGTCCGTTGTCACTCATGCCGCGTTCCTTCCGTGCGGTTTATGTCGGCATGGGCGGCATAAGTCGCACCGGAAGCGTTTGGTGCGCCGCCGAGCAGGCCGGAGGCGAAGGCGAAGCTGCAGGCGGCGAGCGAGTCGAGCGCGTAGCCGCCCTCCTGGATCACGCAGACCGGCAGTCCGGACGCGGCCAGCAGGCGGCCGATCTCGGCGAAGATCGCCGGCTCGAAGCTCCAGGAGCCGTGCGGGTCGCCGGCGACGATGTCGTAGCCGAGCGAGACGACGAGGGCAGCCGGGCCGCATTCCTCGCGAAGCTCTCCGAGCGACCTTGCGATGGCGTTGAGGTAGTTCTCGGGCTGCGGGACGACCGGAAACTCGACCGCCACCTCGCGATCGGTGCTCGGCTCGACCGTGCCGGCGGCGACGTTGGTCACGGGGTGAGCGTGCAGCGAGTGCAGGTAGACGTCCTCCATCGACTCCACGATCGCCGCGGTGCCGTTCGGGTAATGCAGGTCGATGTCGAGGACGCCGACCGGCCGCACGCCGGAGCTGCGCAGGACCTGCACGGCCGCGGCCGCGGTGTTCAGGTAGCAGTAGCCGGCGAACCAGGCCGGCCCGGCGTGGTGGCCGGGCGGGCGGCAGAGCGCGTAGGTGAACGGGGCGCCGGCGGCGAGCCACTGCGCCGCGGTCATCGCCGTCCGCACCCCCTCCCGCGCGGCATCGACCAGGCCGGCGCAGACGGGTATGTCGGGAGGCAGGCCCGGCGGCGTCAGCTCCGGCATCACCACCGGCTCCGCGGAGGCCTCCCCCAGCGCCTCGAGGTAGTCGGGCTCGTGCAGGACGCTGAGGGTCTGCTCGACGTCTTCGCTGTCGGCGTCGGCGCTCGCCGCCCGCACACCCGAGTGGCGCAGCAGCCCCCGGCGCAGCTCCTCCATGCGGCGGTTGTCGTCGACGCCGGGCAGGATGCGGCCGCCTTCGAGGATCCAGTGGGCCGCGTCGTCGCCGCCGCCACCGTGGCGCTGCTCGACCAGCAGCAGCTCGGCGCTCACAGCTTCCTCCGCATCCGCGGCCCGAGGTGCTTGAAGCCGTTGCCGAGGTAGAAGGCCTCCGTCGCGGCGATCCGCTCGAAGCTCTCGCGCGGCAGGCCGACCTCGACCCTCTGTGCCCCCTCCTCCCGGGCCAGCTCGAAGAACGCCGCCAGCAGCGTGCGGCCGACCGCGCGGCTGCGCCAGTCCGGGTGGACCCAGAGGTCCTGGATCGTCCCGTAGCGCCCGGGGACGTGGATCGCGTGCTGCCAGCTGGCGGCGAGGACCCCCACGGTGCCGTCCTCGCCCCCCGCCTCCGCCACCAGCAGCGCCCCGGCTTCCCTGTTCCCTGCAAGCTCACGCGTCGCCTCTTCCAGCTCGCTCGGCGGCGGCCCGCCGCCGCTCAGCTCGACCAGCAGCTCCGAGACCGCCGCGGCGATCGCCGGCACGTCCTCGGCCGATGCCTCGCGTATGCGCAGGCCCGAGGCCGCTCCGTTCTGCGCCGCTTCGGCCTCGCTCGCCGCCGCCTCGGCCATCACGCCGCCTCCGCCGCCGCCCGCGCCGGCTCCAGCTCGACGCTCCAGGCCTCCGCCGAATCGCTGCCGGTGACCGTGCGGGCGATCGCCGCCATCGGCGCCCGCGCCTTGAGCAGGATCTCGTCGAACTCGTCGACCGGGTCGGACTGCATCACGATCGCCCCGCCGGCGCCGATCGTCGTCCGCCCCGGCCGCATGATGACGGTGCGTATGACGATGCTGAGGTCCATCACCCCGTCGAGCCCGAAGTAGCCGATCGCGCCGGAGTAGACGCCGCGCGCCTCGTCCTCGATGTCGTCGATGATCTCCATCGTGCGCAGCTTCGGCGCACCGGTCATCGAGCCACCGGGGAAGCAGGCGCGGGCGCACTCGGCGGCGCTGCGGTCGGCCGGTAGCCTGCCCTCGACCGTGGAGATCAGCTGGTGCACGGTCGCGTAGTCCTCGACGACCATCAGCTCGGGGACGGCGACGCTGCCGACCTCGCAGACGATGCCGAGATCGTTGCGCAGCAGGTCGACGATCATCAGGTGCTCGGCGTAGGTCTTTTCGTCGTCGGTCAGCTCCGCTTTCAGCGCCGCGTCCTCGGCCGGGTCGGCCGAGCGCTTGGTCGTCCCCTTGATCGGCCGCGCCTCGACCCGGCGCTCGCGGTCGACCGAGAGGAAGCGCTCCGGCGAAGAGCTGACCACGGCGACCTCGCCGAGCTTCAGGTAGGCCGCGAACGGCGCCGGGTTGCTGCGGCGCAGGTTGCGGTAGAGGTCGAACGGGTCGGGTTCGGCCGTGGTCGAGATCTGATCGGTGAGGCAGACCTCGTACGACTCGCCGGCGGCCATTTCGGCCTGCGAGCGGGCGATGTCGGCGAGGTACTGCTCGCGGCCGCGGCCGCAGTCGAAGCGCACGTGGGTGTCGCTGGGCTCGCCGAAGGCCGGGTCGGCGGCGCCCTGCTGAGCGGGTGGGTCGGCGATCAGGTCGCGGACCGCGGCCTCGGCCTCGTCCAGCCAGGCGCCGGCCTCGTCCACCTCGTGCTCCGCGCAGACCGCGAGCACGTGGGTGCGGTGCTGGACGTGGTCGACGGCAACCACCCGGTTGGCCAGCATCATCACCGCGTCGGGAACGTCGGAGCTGTGCACGTTGGTGGCGCCGCAGTCGGCCTTGAGCTCGTAGCCGAGGTAGCCGACGAAGCCGCCGAGCAGGTTGGGAGCCGCCTCGCCCGGCCGTTCGATCGCGCGCTTGGAGATCTCGCGGTCGAGCAGGTCGAAGATCGAGCCGGGCTCGATCGCGGTGGTCTCGCCGCGGTGGGCGCGCACGACCCCCGCTTCGACGTCGTATTCGAGCACGCAGCGATCTCGGCCGGCGCTGGTGCCCAGGTAGGAGCTCTGCGCCAGCCGCGTCGGCGCGTCGGCGCTGTCGAGCCAGAAGGCGTGCTCCTCGGCGGCGAAGAGCCGTTCGAAGAGCGCCTCGGCCGAGGCCTCGCCGGGGATCGAGCGCAGCAGCAGCCGCTCCTCGGAGGCGTTTGGCTTCTCCGCCGCGGGGGCGTTGCGGGCGCGGGCGCCGGCCGGGCGCTTCGTCGCCCGCACCGGCGTCTCTTTGCGTTTGCGGGCCAGGTCGAAGAAGTTCTCGACCAGCCTGGCGCCGTGCTCGGTGGCGATCGACTCGGGGTGGAACTGAACGCCCCACATCGGCCGGCGGCGGTGTTCGATCCCCATCACGACGCCGTCGTCGGCCCAGGCGCAGACGTTGCCGTCGGGGCCCATGCCGGTGATCGCCAGCGAGTGGTAGCGGACGACCGGGAAGCCCTGCGGGATGCCGTCGAAGAGACCGTCGCCTTCGTGGAAGATCTTGCTGAGGCGACCGTGCATCGCCTCGGGGGCGCTGCGCACCTCGCCGTCGAGCATTTTGCCCAGGCCCTGGTGGCCGAGGCAGATGCCGAGCACCGGGATCTCGCTGTAGCGGAGGATGTCGTCGCAGACGCAGAAGTCGTGCCAGCGCCCCGGCGTCCCCGGCCCCGGCGAGAGCACGATCGCGTCGAAGTCCCAGCGCTCCAGCGCCCGCCAGGAGAC
>DATASN010000050.1:0-10350 GCA_036269215.1 Solirubrobacterales bacterium | reverse complement strand
CGGAGCGCAAAGGCAATGGAAAGGGAACGCGCGGTCGTCATGAGAAGGGCGAAATTGCCTTTCTCTGGCAATCGGCGAACAGCGAGGACGACTGGACCGACAACATCCCCGGCGACCTGCAGTTCCTTGCCGGCGATCATCTCGCCGACGCCGATCCGGAGACCTACGGAGACCTGCGTGAAGAGACCGGGCTCATCCCCACGGTCTGCCTGAGCAGGGACTTCAAGGACCTCGCCTCTTACCTGCGCGGCGCGCTGGCGCGCGGCGCGAGCGACGACGCGATTGAAGGCAGGAAAGAGCGCTACGCGCTTGCGGTCGGCATTGCTGTGGCCAACGTCTACCAGGGGGAGCAGGAGTTGGAAAGCAAGTACCGCGAGTGGGAAGACGAGCAGCGAACCGGGCAGAGCGGGGAGGACGAGCCGCCGAGGCCGATGACCGAGGAGCAGCGTCAGAGAGCGCTGGAGCAGGCCGCCCGCGGCGTCGTCGCGCTCTTGCCGGACTTCGATGCGCTGCTCGGTGAAGCGATCGAGGGGGACGAACGGGACGCCGTGGCGGCTGGCTGATCGTTCGCACGCCCTACCTAATGGGACAGGAGGACCTTGGCTGGCTGCTGCCCGATGGGATGGCCGAACGGATCGAGCGGTTCGATCCGCGGCCGGGCGGCGGCTTTCGGATGGAACTGACCTACCTCGATCCCGCCGGCAGCGCCGGCAAGATCTCCGGCTCCCGAGACGTCACGGAGGTCGAGGGCGGCACCGAGGTCTCCGTTCGGGCCGACGATGTGCCGCCGGGCATCTCGGCATCCGATCACGAGGTCGGGATCGGAATTCTGCAGATGGATGAACAGCGGTGTCGCGTTAGGCTAGTTGGCGTATGCCCCAGGTAAGGCTCTCCCGCTTCGGCGGTGATCCCCCTGGGGCTCCGTCGTTTTGAGCGCGGCGGCCATGCCCTACTCGCCTCGCCTCGCCATTGGGCGATGGCCCTATATCTCGTCGCCCAAAGCCACCCAAAACCCCTGGAAAACATCGGCAACCGCCGCGGCCCGTCTTTTACGAGAGCCCCTGCAACCAGGGCAAATCATCCTGATCATTCGGAGGCTCTGAAAATCGTGGTGTCGTGGGTTCGATTCCCACCCTCGCCATCGCATCGCAGAGCCAAAAGCGCCGCTCTTCGAGGCGGGTTGCCGAACTGCTCGACCGTTGGGATGCTGATCAGCTGAATTGGGGGGTCGTACGATGCGAAATTGCCTTGTTCTCACGTTTGTGCTCGCGGTGATGGGTGCTGCTCAAGGGAGCGCGATTGCCTACACCGAACCGGAATCCGTCCGTCCTGTGAGTTGGTCTCTCAATTCCATCGACGGCCGACACAAGCTGACCTTTGGCATCACCACTGGTTATTGCGTCGGCAAGCCGAAGCCCCAGATCGACCATGTGGGAAGAGTCTGGCATCGCAAGTCGGTGGTCATCACCGTCTTCGTGCGATTCCCGAAAGTCCACTTCGGCAAGAACGAAGGGTGCGGGGATGTCGGGCTGGGGATGTCCAAGCAGATCAAGTTCGGGCACTCGATTGCCCACCGGGCTCTCTACGACGGGAGCAGCGCGCCCCCGCAGCGCCGCAAGCTCCATCGCTGATTCGGGCCGGTCCGCTTCCCCGCGTGGTGAGATTTTGGTGATAATCGAGGAATGCAGGCTGGGCAGGCTGAATATCCTGGGCCCTCGAACGAGGGGCGGATGGCGCGTGGGTGGCGGCTGACGCTCGCCGCCTGGCGGTTGATGCGGCGTGATCCGACGATGATCGCGCTGGCGCTGTTGGGCACGGGCTTCGGTGCGCTCGGCGCCGGCCTGATGCTCTATTTCGGCGGGTACTTCTCGCATGGCGTGCACTCGCGCGGCCACTTCGCCCTGGTTGCTCTGATCGCGCTCTACCCGCTGACCTTCATCAGCGTCTTCTTCAACGTCGCGCTGGCGGCCGCCGCGCAGGCGAGCTTCGACGGCCGCCGCCTCGGGCTCGGCGAAGCGCTGGGCGCTTCACGGCGGCGACTCGGCCATATCGCCCTCTGGTCGTTGCTTGCGGCCGGCGTCGGCGCGGTTCTGAGCGAGATCGCGGCGAGGATTCCCGGCGGCGGCAGGATCGTCGCCTGGCTCTTCGGCGCCGCCTGGGGGCTGGCGACGATCTTCGTCGTGCCGATGCTGGCGATCGAGGATGCCGGCCCGATCGAGGCCCTGAAGGGCTCGGCTCGCACCGTCAAGGACAGGTGGGGCGAGGGCCTGACCGGATTGGTCGGAATCGGGGCTTGGACCGCCGTGGTTGCGATCCCAGCGGCGATTCTCCTTGGCGCCGGCCTTGTGGTGAATATCCGCCATCCCGCCTCCGGGGTGGCGATGATCGCTGTCGGCGTGATCGCTCTGATCCTCGTCTCGGCGATGGCGTCGGCCACGCGCCAGGTCTTCTCGGTTGCGCTCTACCGCTACGCGATCGGCTCGCCGTCGGACGGATTTGCCACGGCCGACCTGGAACGTCCATTTGAGCTGAAGCGAAAGCGGCGGCACTGAGAGCCACCTGCACCGCCGGCCGCAAGCGCGGTGGTTCCGGATTACGCCGGCCGTGGCACGCTCGGCAGGATCGCCGCTCTTCCCGGGGCGGCACTTGCGCCCCCCTCGCCGGCGCGGGTAGCCGCTAGGGTCGGCTACCGATGAAGACCGCGGTGATCACCGGCGCGTCGAGCGGCATCGGCGCCGCGACGGCCCGGGCGCTCGCCGGCGACGGCTACCGGACGATCCTCGGCGCCCGGCGGCTCGACCGGCTCGAAGCGCTGGCGGCGGAGATCGGCGGCGAGGCGTTGGCCCTCGACGTCGCCGACCAGGATTCCGTCGCCGAATTCGCCACCCGGGTGGGGCGCTGCGACGCGCTGGTCAACAACGCCGGCGGCGCCCTCGGCCTCGAGCCCTTCGCCGATGCGGACGAAAGCAAGTGGCTGCAGATGTACGAATCGAACGTGATGGGGACGATGCGGATGACGCGGGCGCTGCTGCCAAAGCTGATCGAGTCGGGCGACGGCCACATCGTCGGCATCACCAGCATCGCCGCGATCGAGCCCTATCGAGGCGGCGCCGGCTACAACGCCGCCAAGCACGCCCAGCGGGCGACGCTGCGGGTGCTGCGCCAGGAGCTGCTGGGGCGGCCGGTTCGCGTCACCGAGGTCGCCCCAGGCATGGTCGAGACCGAGTTCTCCCTGGTCCGCTTCGGTGGCGATGAGGAGGCGGCGCGGCGTGTCTACGAGGGCATGCAGCCGCTCAGCGCCGCGGACGTCGCCGAGTGCATCCGCTGGGCGCTCGCTCAGCCGCCCCACGTCAACGTCGACGAGATCGTCGTCCGCCCGCGCGACCAGGCGACCGCGACGGACGTGCACCGCCAAACCCCGTAAGCCGCGCCGCCCTACCCGCCGACGACGAAGCCGTCGGGCTCCTCGACCACGGTGTTGATCAGCTCGCCGACCCGCTCGATCTCGACCCGCACCGTCTCCCCGACGTGCAGCACGTTCTCGCGGATCGGCTGGCGTCCAATCCCTACGCCCGCCGGCGTGCCGGTGGCGATCACGTCGCCGGGCTCGAGCGTGAAGGCTTCGGAGAGGTGGGAGACCTGCTGGAAGCAGTCGAAGACCATCTCGGCGGTGGAGGCGTCCTGGCGCAGCTCGCCGTCGACGAAGCAGCGGATCCGCAGGTCCTGCGGGTCGCCGACCTCGTCGGGCGTGACCAGCCAGGGGCCGAGCGGCCCGTGGGTGTCGAAGGACTTGCCGATCGTCATCGTCTGCGCCCGCCCCTGCCAGTCGCGCACGCTGAGGTCGTTGGCGCAGGTGTAGCCGGCGATCGCCTCGCCGGCGCGCTCGACCGGGACGTGGCGGCAGCGCTTGCCGATCACGATCGCCAGCTCGGCCTCGTAGTCGAGCAGGGTCGAGACCTTCGGCATGTGGACGTCGACCCCGGGACCGACCACGCAGGTCGCCTGCTTGTTGAAGAAGACCGGCACTTCCGGCGCCTCCATCCCCATCTCGGCGATGTGGTCGGCGTAGTTGAGCGCGATCCCCAGGTACTTGCGCGGGGCTGCGGGCGCGAGCAGTTGGATTTCGGCGAGCGGCAGGCGCGGCGCCCCGGCGGCAAGCCTCTCGATGCCGTCCCGGCCTGCTTCGGCCAGCGCCGCGGCGGGTTCGGCGGGCAGGCCCACGGCAGAGAGGTCGACGATCTCATCGCCCTCGACGATTCCGAGTCCGGGCGCCCCGGCCGCTGTGGCAAGCGTGCAGGCCCTCATTGCGCCGAACTCTGCCAGATCCGGTGACTTCGCCTTTAGTAGTCCGGATGCACGCCTAAAGACGAACTCAGCATGTGCTCAGTCGTTCAGCTCGCCGATCAGCTCGACCACGCGGCGCTCGATCTCGTCGCGGGTGGCGCGGACCTCCTCGATCGGGCGGCCCTTGGGGTCCTCGAGCTCCCAGTCGATGTAGCGCTTGCCGGGGATGTAGGGACACTCGTCGCCGCAGCCCATCGTCACCACGACGTCGGCCCATTCGGCGTCGGCCCGGGTGAGCTTGCGGGGGGTGCGAGTGGCCAGCTCGATCCCAAGCTCCCCCATCGCCTCGACCACTTCGGGGTGGACCCGCTCGCCCGGTTCGGTCCCGGCCGAGCGCGCCTCGTGTTGACCCGCCGCAGCGCGCTCAAAGAGCGCCTCGCTGATCTGCGAGCGCCCGGCGTTGTGCAGGCAGACGAAGAGGATGCGTGCCATCAGGCCTCCTCGGCTGCCGACTCGTCGGAGGCGCCTCGGACCAGCTGGTAGGCGAGGGCGCCGAGTGCGGCGCCGGCGATCGGGGCGGCGATGTAGATCCAGAGGTCGTGGAGCTCGCCGGAGACGAAGGCTGGGCCGATCGAGCGGGCGGGGTTCATCGAGGCGCCGGTGATCGGGCCGCCGAAGAGGGCGTCGAGGCCGACCGTGCCGCCGATCGCGATCGCGGCGCCCGCACCGACCGCGCGCGTGTCGGTGGCGACGGCCATGATCACGAACATCAGGAAGGCGGTCAGCACCGCCTCGTAGACGAGAGCGCTGCCGGCGCCGACGCTGGGCAGGGTGGTGCCGAGGTCGGCCGGTTGGCTCGGCCAGACCGCGAGCAGCAGCGCCGCCGCCGCGATCGCGCCGAGCAGCTGGGCGCCGATGTAGGCGAGCGCCTCGCGGCGGGGGAAGTGGCGGGTGAGTGCGAAGGCGAGCGTTACCGCCGGGTTGAGGTGGGCACCGGAGAGGTGGCCGGTCGCGTAGACCATCGCCATGATCACCAGGCCGAAGACGAGCGAGACGCCGACCGCTCCCAGCACCCCCGCGTGCACGGTGTCGGTGACGATCGCGCCGCAACCGGCGAAGACGAGCGCGAAGGCGCCGAAGGCCTCGGCGGCGGCGCGGCGGCGGAGGTCGGGTCGCCCATCCATCGCCGGCCTCAGCAGCAGCCGGCCGGGGTCGCGTCCGGATCCGCCGCGATCGCGACCCGAGCCGGGGTCGAGAAGACCTCGCGGACCGCGTCGAGCGCCCCCGGCACGAGGCTGAAGTAGCTGTAGGTGCCGCGTCCCTCGCGCTCGATCACCCCGGCTTCGACCAGTTGCTTGAGGTGGTAGCTCACCGTGCCCTGCGAGAGGCCGAGCAGCGGCTGCACCTCGCAGACGCAGACTGGCTCGCCCCCCGCCCGCAGCAGCAGGTTGACGATCCGCAGCCGGTGCCGGTCGGCAAGCGCCTTCAGCACCCGCTCCAGCTCCGCTGCCCGTGCGTCGGTAAGCGATGCCCCCGCCAGCGGCGTGCAGCACTCGATCACGGGAAGCTCGGTTACGGACACGAGCGCACCCTAAGCAATTCATCGAAAAATTTCAATGAAAGCCTCCGATTTTTGGTAAGTGCTACGGTGTGGCGCACATGGCACGGACCGTCGGCGTCAGAGAGCTGCGCCAGAACCTCAGCAAGTACTTGCGTCGCGTCAAGGACGGCGAGTCGTTGACGGTGACCGAGCGAGGGCGAGAGGTTGCCCGGGTCGTCCCCCTTGCCGGCAATGAGTTTCGGCAGATGCTTGCCGAGTTGCACGGGATAAGCATCCCGCCCGGAACCGGGAAGCTTTCGGACACGATCAAGCGACTCGAGTCCGAAGGGCGATTTGATCAAGCTTCTCCAGCCGGCTCTACGGACGCCTTTCTGGACGAGAGTCGCAAGGAGCTCGGCTAGTCGTTGCGCGTTGTCTACGTGGACACTAGTGCGCTCGGTCGGGTTCTCCTCAACGAGCCCGATAGGCCCGCCATCCAGCGGACGCTGGATGAATTCGACGAGGTCATATCGAGTCGCTTGCTATGGATCGAGCTGGGCCGGTTGGCACGGCGAAAGGATCTCGACTCCGCCGCGAGCTCCAGCCCCGCCAGATTTGTCGAACTCGCCGCCGAGCTGCTGGGTGCAGTGACCGCTATTCCGATGGAGGGAGGTGCGGAAGGAGGAGAAGAGGGCACCCTCAACGATGCGATTACCGTTCCCCCGTTCTCTGTTGCCACCCTTGACGCGATTCACCTGGCGACTGCCGTTTGGATGGCAGGCGATTTCTCCATCGACTTCATGACCTACGACAAGCGGCTCGCCGTCGGTGCTCGCGAACACGGCTTCACCGTCGTCAGCCCGAGGTAGTCGTTAGCCTTATGAAGGAGCGATGGGGCTCGCTCCTTCATAAGCGCGGTTTCGATCCGCTGACGGTCCCTGCCAACGTCCATCGACGCTGATAGGAGACCCCGTACCGTGCCAGTCACCCGATTCGACCTTCGCCGCCTCGCCGCGATCTACCTCGGTGGCGTGCTCGGGGCGCTGGCTCGCGTCGGCCTCTCGCAGGCGACGCCGCATGGGCCGGGGGGCTGGCCGTGGGGGACCTTCGCGGTCAACATGGCCGGCGCCCTGCTGCTCGGCTACTTCTTCGCCCGCCTGCGCGACCATCCCGAAGACAGCCTCGCCCACCCCTTCCTCACCACAGGGATCTGCGGCACGCTGACGACCTTCTCGACCCTGCAGCTGGAGCTGTTCGAAATGGTCGACGGTGGGCGCCTCGGCGTCGCCGTCGCTTACCTCGGCGCGACGCTCGCCGCCGGCTTCCTCTTCGTCCGCGCCGGGATCGCCCTGGAGCGCCGCCCGGAGCCGGCCGCTTGAGCGCCGCCGGCTGGCTCGCCGTCGGCCTGCTCGGCGGTGCCGCCGCCGCGGCGCGCTTCCTGATCGACGCCGCCTTCGCGGCACGGGTCGACCACCCGTTCCCGCTCGGCGTCCTGGCGATCAACCTGGCCGGGACGCTGGCGCTCGGCCTCGTCGCCGGCTTCGCCCTCGAAGGCGAGGCACTGGTCATCGTCGCCGGCGGCGGGATCGGCTCCTTCACCACCTTCTCCACCTGGATGCTCGACTCGCATCGCCTCGCCGACGCCGGTCACACGCACCTGGTCTGGCTCAACCTCGGCCTCTCCCTCGTCGCCGGCTTCGCCGCGATCGCCGCCGGCCACTGGCTCGGCTCGGTCCTGTAAACCGTCCGCGCCTCTCACTACTTTGGATCGCGGATGGAGCAACAGGCTCTCACCGACACACTGATCGCGGCCCGGGTGCCGCTCGGCGAGCTGGACGACGGGCAGCGGGTCGGCGGCGTCTACGCGGTTCGCGAGCGGGAGCTGCGGCGCAAGCGCAACGGCGAGCCCTGGCTGCGCCTGACTCTGGGCGACGCCAGCGGCAGCTGCGAGGCCGTCTGCTGGGAGGACGCGGAGGCGCTCTACGCGATCGCCGCGCCGGGGACTCCCGTCCAGGTCAGCGGCCACTTCGAGGTCAGCGAGCGCTGGGGTTCGAAGATCAAGCTGGCCGGCCTGCGCGAGGCCTCCCCGGACGAGTACCGCGCCGAGGACCTTGCCGCCGAGTCGGCGGTCTCTTTCGAGCGCCTCGAGAGCGACCTGCGCGAGCTGCTGGCGACGGTCCAGGACCGTCGGTTGCGCTACCTGCTCGATCGCTTCTTCGGCGAGGGCTCCGAGATCTGGGCGCGCTTCCGCGACGCCCCGGCGGCGAAGGTCTACCACCAGGCCTACCGCCACGGCCTGCTCGAGCACACCCTCTCGGTCGCCCAGGCGGTCAGCGCCGCGGCCGCCTTCTTCCCGGGCATCGACCGCGACGTCGCGGTGACCGGCGCCCTCCTGCACGACATCGGCAAGACCGAGGCCTACAACGAGGACCCCCTGGCGATAGACCTCACCGACGCCGGCCGCCTGCAGGGCGAGATCCCGCTCGGCTACTACAAGGTGCGCCGCCAGATCGAGGAGATCCCCGGCTTCGACCCCGACCTCGCCCAGGCCGTCCTGCACATCATCCTCAGCCACCACGGCTCGCTCGAGCACGGCTCCCCGGTTGTGCCGGCCACCCGCGAGGCCGTCCTCGTCCACATGATCGACAACCTCGGCGGCCGCCTCGGCAGCTTCGACCGCCTCGAGCGCCAGCTCCCGGCGGGCGAGTCCTGGTCGGGCTTCGACCGCGCCCTCTCCGGCTCCGCCTACTTCGGCCAGCGCGCCGCCTGAGCATCCCGTTGAAGCGTCGCTGGCCGATCCTCACACTCGGAGCGGCGATCGTCGTCTCGACGCTCCTGATCCTCTACCTCGGTCGTGGCCAGACCCCGCTCGTCGACCAGTGGGCATACATCTACGCGTACAGGTCATGGGCGCCGAACTCGCTGGCAACCCCTCACAGCGGTCACCTGATCATCCTGCCCCTGCTCGTCTACAAGGCGATGTTCTCTGCCTTCGGGCTCGAGTCCCAGCTTCCCTACCAGCTGGTCAACTTGGCGCTGTCGGCAACCGTCGCGGTCCTTCTCTTCGCCTTGACCAGGGACGCCGTCGGAGACATCCTCGCTCTCTTCGCGGCCATCCTGACCCTCTTCTTCGGGGCTGGCGCTGACGTGATCGTGCCCACGTTCCAGATCACGAACCTGATCGGGCTGGCGGCGGGCCTGGGCATGCTCCTGGCGCTGCGCCGAGAAGATGTCCGTGGCGACGTCGCCGCCTGTCTGCTGCTGGCGACATCGCTGGCGTCTTTCAGCATCGGGGTCGCCTTCGCCGCCGGCGCCGTGGCGATGCTGACTTTTCGCCCGCGCGGCCTGCGACTGAGCCGCTGGTGGGTGGTCGTGCCACCACTCGTCCTCTATACGGCCTGGGCCGTCTGGGCGCGAAAATTCGGCGAGCAGACCGTCTACGTCCACAACCTGAAGGTCCTCGGATCTGCTCTGTTCGACCAGCTTGGAGCGGCGCTGGCCGCCATCACCGGGCTCTTCACCACGCCGAATGGTCCCCCGCCGGACGCGAACCCGGTGCCGATCCGAACCGTCTGGGGGCCTGCCCTCGTTGTTGGCCTGGCCGCGCTGCTGATCCTGCGGTTGCGCCGCCCGCCCAGACCCGGCCGGGACGCCGTCGCCGCCGTAGCCGTACTGGTCGTCTATTACCTGCTGGTCGGGATCGCCCTCAACAAGTACCGCAACACGTTTGACACGCGACTCGTCTACCTCGGCTCGGTTCTCGTCCTGCTGGCGGTTGCGCAGCTTCTCGCTCCGTTCCGGCCCAGCCAAGCCGTCCTGGCTGCGGTCGGCATCGCCTTCCTCTTCTCGCTCTGCGCCAACATCGCCGAACTCAGCGACAGCGCGCACTTCATCCGTGCGCAGTCGGCCTCGGTCCGGGCCAAGCTGGCGGCCGTCGAGCTCGCCGG
Source organism: Solirubrobacterales bacterium (assembly GCA_036269215.1). Taxonomy (GTDB): domain Bacteria; phylum Actinomycetota; class Thermoleophilia; order Solirubrobacterales; family 70-9; genus VRUE01. Next base: position 579 of record DATASN010000050.1, on the reverse strand, counting down.
CGCGGCGGCGGCTCCAAAGGTGCTGGTCGAAAAGCCACCCGGGGCGATGTCCTTCGACGTCGAAGCCTTCCATCAGCTAGATGCGGATTTCGGCATGCCCGACTACTCCGAAGCCGAGCTGAGGGCAGCTCCCGCGGCTGCTCGTGAGACAGCCGACGAAGAGCTGGTTCGCATCCTCGAAATCGCACCGAGCCCCGGCGGGCCGGTCAAGCCGTTCCGCGCCCCGGGGGGAATCGCAGTGCAAACGGCATCGAACGGGGAGGTGAAGAGGAAGGGCGCCTGCGTGGCTCTGCATCCGCGCCGGAGCGCGCAGATGGAAGCGCTCGTCAGACTTCCTCCGGGAGGGATGGCATACGCATCCGCGGGCTCCCCAGCGACGGTCTCGCTGGGCCGGTTCGCCGATGCGCCAGAGGTCTCATTGCCACCTTCAAGCGGCCCTGCGGCAATCCACATCCCGGCTGATGCCGGCAGCGCGGACTGGATGGCGACGGTGCGGACCAGCGTCCGCACCGTCGTGTGCCCGGTCCACGGGCTGGCCTAGACTGCCGGCGCTATGGGGTCAGCAATGGTGGGTCGGGG
>DATASN010000049.1:0-19555 GCA_036269215.1 Solirubrobacterales bacterium | reverse complement strand
CATCCCGAGGATTTCGTCCCGTCGGCCCCCGTGGTCGAGGCTGCAGGCAACGGTCGAGAGCAGGCCCTCCACCGGCGCCGGGGGCTCGGGGCCGGTGTTGAGCAGGACGAAGCTGCCGGTGCCGTAGGTGTTCTTTGCCGTCCCCGCCCGGTGGCAGGCCTGGCCGAAGAGGGCGGCCTGCTGGTCGCCGGCGATCCCCGCCACCCGCACCTCGCCGCCGAACTCGGCGGTCGTGCCGTAGAGATGCGCGGAGGGCAGTGGCTCGGGCAGCCGCGCCGGGTCGATCCCGAACAGGGCGCAGAGCTCCTCGTCCCAGGCGCGGCGGCGGATGTCGAACAGCATCGTCCGCGAGGCATTGGTGTGGTCGGTCGCGTGGCGGCCGGTGAGCTTGAAGAGCAGCCAGGAGTCGATCGTGCCGAAGGCGGCTCGATCGGCGCCCTCTACGTTGCGCAGCAGCCACTCGATCTTCGTCGCCGAGAAGTAGGGATCGATGACAAGACCGGTGCGCTCCCGCACCAATACCTCGTGCCCCGCTGCGCGCAGCTCCTCGCAGCGCTCCGCCGTGCGCCGGTCCTGCCAGACCAGCGCCCGGTGCAGCGGCTCGCCCGTCGCCGGGTCCCAGGCGACGACCGTCTCGCGCTGGTTGGCGATCCCGATCGCGTCGAGATCCGCCCCCTGGATGCCAGCGTCGGCGATCGCCCGCGCCGCGACCCCGCGGCTGACGTCCCAGATTTCAGCCGCATCATGCTCCACCCAGCCCGGCCGCGGGAAGTGCTGCTCGAACTCCGAGTAAGCGCGCCCCGCGACCCGCCCCTCGGCGTCGAAGACGAGGCAGGTGGTGCCGGTGGTCCCCTGGTCGATCGCCAGGATCACGGCCGCGCCCCGCGGGAGCTTCTCGGCAGATCCGGGAATGACGCGTCAGGTGCCAAGACGCGCCAGACTACCTGGGTATGTCCACGGTACGGGAGCAAACTTTCACCGGCCTGGCGGAGCAGACCCAGCTGCTACGGGAAGGCGACGTCTCTTCGCGGGAGCTGGTCGAAGCCGCATTGGAGCGGGCCGAGGCAGCGCAGTCGACGCTGAACGCCTTCCGGGTGATCTGCGCCGAGGAGGCGCTGGAGGCGGCCGACGAAGCGGATCGACGCCTCGCCGCCGGCGAAGGCGCGCCGCTGCGCGGGGTCCCGGTCGCGATCAAGGACGACGTCGACCTCAACGGCCACACCAGCCCCTTCGGCTGCGGCGGCGGCCGCCCGGCGCTGCGCGATGCCGAGATGGTGCGGCGCCTGCGCGAGGCGGGCGCGATCCCGATCGGCAAGACCCACGCCCCCGAGGTCGGCCTTTGGCACTTCACCGAGACGCCGCTGCACGGTGCCACCCGCAACCCGTGGAACACCGAGCACACCCCCGGCGGCTCCAGCGGCGGTGCCGCGGCGGCAGTGGCCGCGGGCGTCGTTCCCGCGGCGATCGGCTCCGACGGCGCCGGCTCGATCCGCATCCCCGCCGCCTGGACCGGCCTGGTCGGGCTGAAGCCGCAGCGCGGGCGCATCTCGACCTGGCCCGATCCGGAGGCCTTCAACGGGCTCAGCTGCTACGGCCCGCTCGCCCGCAGCACCGCCGACGCCGCCCTGCTGCTCGACGCGATTCACGGCAACGTCCCCGCCGACCTGCACAAGCCGAGGCCGCCGCGCGAGCCCTTCTCCACGGCCGCCGCACGCGATCCCGGCCGCCTGCGGATCGCGGTCTCCTTCGCCACCCCGTTCGGCGTCCCCGCCAAGGTCGATGCCGAGCAGCGGGCCGCAATCGAGTCGTTTGCCGAGCGACTGGGCGGCCTCGGTCACGAAATCGTCCGCGCCGATCCCGACTACGGCATCGTCGGCCCGGCCATAGCCGTGCGCGGCGAGGCGGCCGTGGAGGAATGGCTCTGCGCCCACGGCGAAGACCGCGCCGCGCTGGAGCCGCGCACCCGCACGGCCGCACGTATCGGCAGAGCGCTGCAAGGCTTCCCGCTTCGCATCGCGCGCGCCGCCGAGCCAGGCCTGCGGAACCGGATAGGCCGCGTCTTCGAACGCTGCGATGTCGTCCTTACCCCGACCACGGCGAAGGCGCCACCGCGAATCGGCGCGCTCGCGGGCAAGGGCTACTGGGTGACCAGCAACACCGCAGCCGCCACCTGCCCCTTCGCCTTCGCCTGGAACGTCACCGGCTGGCCGGCGATCAGCGTCCCGGCCGGCCTCACCTCGAATGGCCTGCCGATCGGCGCCCAGCTGCTCGGCCGCGAAGACGACGAGGCGACCCTGCTCTCCCTCGCCGGCTCGATCGAGCGGGCCGGCGGAATCGAGTAGCGCGCCCTCCGGCCGACCCAGCGGGTGTACGGTGGAGGCGGCAGGGACAATCGACGGAGGGAGCTCCAATGGCAGCAGAGGTAAAGAACTTCGATTCACCCGACGAGACCCGCGCCTTCGAGGGCAAGGGCCAGGCGGAGGTCGTGCAGCTCGCCGGCCACGCGGTCGCCCTCGGCACCTTCGAGCCGGGCTGGAAGTGGTCGGAGAACGTCAAGCCGATCGCCGGCACAGACTCCTGCCAGGCGGCCCACTTCGGCTACGTCCTCTCGGGCAGCATGCGCGTCTACATGGACGACGGCTCCGAGGTCGAGATCAAGGCCGGCGACGTCGCCGCGATCCCACCGGGCCACGACGCCGAGGTAACCGGCCCCGAGGCCTGCGTGATGGTCGACTTCGGCGAGATCGGCGACTACGCGAAGCGCGGCTGAGCCCTCAGCCGGCGGCTCGCCGGGATAGATAGGCGCGGACGAAGTCGAGCAGCTGGCGGCCGCGGTGGACGAAGCCGCCGAGGCTGCGACCGGTGGCCCGGTGGGAGAGGTCGAGCTCGTACTCCCCCACCCGGTAGCCGGCACGGACCGCGTCGACGGTCATCCCAAGCTCCATCCCGTAACCGCGTGCGAAGGGCAGCGCGGTGCGCAGGACGTCTGTGCGCATCGCGCGCTGCCCGGAGATCGGAGCCTCTGCCTCGAAGCCGCAGAGCCGGCGGATCGCCCAGCGGGCAAAGCCCAGCGCCAGGCCGAAGCCGCCGCCGACGCGCTGCCCGAAGGCCGCGACCGCGAGGTCGCACTCCCCCGCCGCAACCGCCGCCACCAGCGGCTCCAGGGCGGCCGCCGAGGCGGCGAGATCGCCGTCGCAGAGCAACACCAGCCGTACCGGCTCCGCCTCACTCAGCGCCGCCTCGGCCGCGGCGGTCACATTCGCCCCCTTGCCGTGGGGGCGACCGCGGCTGACGACCCGCGCGCCGGCGGCCATAGCCACGTCCGCGGTGCCGTCGTCGGAGGCGTCGTCGGCGACCCAGATCGCGGCGGCGGGGAAGACGTCGCGCAGCGCCGCGATCGTCTCGCCGACCCGGTCGGCCTCATTGCGGGCAGCGACGATCACGGCCAGCGGGGGCGCGCCTGCCTGGGGGTCGGGCTCGGGGCTGGGTCGCTCCGCCGTCACGCGCGGATATTCTCCCCCGCCATGGACATCGAGGCGCACATCACCGGCAACGTCTGGAAAATCGAGGTCAAGGTCGGGGACGAGGTCGAGGACGGGGACACGGTCGTCATCCTCGAGTCGATGAAGATGGAGATCCCGGTCGAGGCCGAAGACGACGGCACCGTCAAGGAGATCCGCTGCGAGGAGGGCCAGTCGGTCAGCGAAGGCGACGTCCTCGTAGTGCTTGAGTGAAAGCACAAATCGACACGGTGACTTCCGGGTATTCGGGTCCGGGTCGATTTGTGCGGGAACGCGGTGTTCGATGAACGAGACGCTCGCCGGCGGCAAGCTGCTCCTCGACTCCCCTGCGGAGGCGGTCGTCCGCCTCCGCATCGCCAACCCGGAGCGGCGCAACGCGCTCGACCACGAGATCCTTGACGCGCTCGCCGAGACGCTGCCCCGGCTCGACCGGGGAATCGAGACCCGCTGCCTGCTGATCACCGGCGCGCCGCCGGTCTTCTCGGCCGGCTACGACATCGCCTCGATCCCCGCCGAGACATTCGAGCGCGACGCCGAGGCGCTCGTCGCCCACCCGTTCCAGGCGGCGATGGAGGCGCTGGCCGTCCATCCCTGGCCGACCGTAGCGGCGATCAACGGCCACTGCATCGGCGGCGGCCTGGAGCTGGCGGTCACCTGCGACCTGCGGATCTGCGCCGCCGGCGCGAAGCTGGGCATGCCTCCGGTCAAGCTCGGCCTCGTCTACGGCCACACGGGCCTGCGCAAGTTCCTCGACACGGTCGGCGTCGCCCGCACCAAGGAGCTCTTCCTCACCGGGCGCAACTTCGAGGCGGCGCGGGCTGCCGAGATCGGCCTCGTCCACGAAGTCTTCGCCGACGAGCGGCTCGAGGCCGTCGCGGTCGAGTTAGCGGCCGAGATCGCCGCCAACGCGCCGCTCTCGATGCGCGGCAACAAAAGCGCGATCGACCTGCTCACCGCTTCGCCGATCATCAGCGCCCAGCAGGAGGCGGGACTGGTCGCCCTGCGCGAGTCCTGCTTTGCCTCCGAGGACTTCCGCGAGGGGATCGAAGCCTTCGCCGAGAAGCGCAAGCCCGAGTGGAGGGGACGATGAGCTCAGCCGCCAGGCAGCTCGCCGCCGCCGACCCGACGATGGCGACGCTGATCGAGCGGGTCGGCAGGATCGACCTGAAGACGCGGCTGAAGCGGCGCAGCGAGGAGCGGCCCACCGACGCCTACGGGGCGCTGCTGCGGGCGATCGTCGGCCAGCAGCTCTCGACCAAGGCGGCACGGACGATCTACGGCCGCATCCTCGATCTCTTCGACGGCAGCACCCCGGCGCCCGAGCAGTTGCTCGAAGCCGAGGAGGCCGACCTGCGCGCGGCCGGCCTCTCGGGCCGCAAGGTCGAGTACGTGCGGGACCTCGCCTTGCACGTGATCGACGGCGAGCTCGAGCTCGACCGCCTGGGAGAGCTCCCCGACGAGGAGGCGATCGCGGAGATCGTCGCCGTGCGCGGGCTCGGCGTCTGGACCGCGGAGATGTTTCTGCTCTTCCACCTCGAACGGCCCGACGTGCTCTCCGGCGGCGACCTCGGCATCCGCAAGGCGGTGCAGATCGAGTACGGGCTGGAGGAGATGCCGGCGCCGACGAAGGTGCTGGAGATCGGCGAGCCCTGGCGCCCCCACCGCAGCCTCGCCTCGCTCTACCTCTGGGAGTCGCTGGCGATCGCGCCGGTGGATTGAGGTGAGGGCGGTCGCTGCCCAGAACAGAGCCATGCGCGTCCGATTCTGGCTGGGCATGGTCGCCGTCGCCGCAATCGCGATCGGCTCGATCATCGGCGCCCTCGTCGTCAGCTCCAACGAACACGACGCCTTCGAGCGCCGGCAGAGGGAAGAGGCGCTGCGCTCGGCCCACCAGGTCGAAGCGCTGGCGCGGCTCTCGGTCGGCCAGCTCTCCAGCGCCGCCGCCTTCTACCAGGCGGAGGGGAATTTCAGCCGCCACGAGTTCGAAGTCGTCGCCGACTCCCTGCTCGGCACCGGCGCCCTCTCGGCGACGGGCTTCATCGAATCGGTGCCGAACAGCGGGCGGCAGCGCTACGAACACCGGCGCGGCCTGCCGATCCTCGATCGCAACGCGCTCGGCGCCCTGCGGCCGGAGGGCCGGCGCCGGCAGTACTTCCCGCTGACCTTCGCCGCGGCAAACGGCCTCTCGATCCAGCCCCCGGACGGATATGACGTCGGCTCCGATCCGCTGCGCCATCCCTACCTGCTGCGCGCCCGCGACAGCGGCAGGCCGGTGGCCTCGCGGGTGATCCGCCTCCCCGCCGGCGGCACCGGGATCAACGTCTTCCGGCCGGTCTACCGCGACGGCGCCCCGACCGCCACGGTGGCGCAGCGGCGCGGCGCCCTGCTCGGCTTCGCCGTCGGCGGCTTCCACATACCCGACCTGACCTCGGCGGCCGACGTCTCCCTGCCGGGGGGATCGGACGTGGAGCTGGTCGAAGGCGGCAGGCCGGTGGCGGGACCCGACCTCTCGGGCGCCGACACCGCCTCGGCCCCGATCCGGATCGCCGACCGCCGCTGGCTGCTTGCTGTCAGCGACCCCAACGGGCCGGGCGTCGGCCTGCCGGTGCTGATGGTCGTCTTCGGCCTCTCCCTGGCGGCGCTGCTCGGCGCCCTGGTCCTGATCTGGAACCGCAACGAGCGAATGCAGGAGCTCAAGCGCCAGGCCGGCCAGGACTCGCTTACCGGCCTCAAGAACCGCCGCCGCTTCGAGGAGGACCTGCGCGCCGAGCTCGCCCGCAGCCGCCGCTACGGCGTCGCCGGGGCACTGCTGATGCTCGACCTCGACCATTTCAAGCGGGTCAACGACACGCTCGGTCACCCGGCGGGCGACCGGGTGATCGCCGAGATCGCCGCCGTGCTGCGCACCCGCACCCGCGAGACCGACGTGCTGGCCCGGCTCGGCGGCGACGAGTTCGCGATCGTGCTGCCGCGCTGCGACCTCGCCGAGGCCGAAGCCGTGGCCGAGGAGATCGCCACCGCGGTCCGCGAGCACATGTACGGCGAGGAGGGCATCCCGCCGATCACCGCCTGCATCGGCATCGCTCCCTTCGGCCCGAAGACGCTGATGAACCCCGAATCGGTGCTGGCCAAGGCAGACGCGGCGATGTATGCGGCGAAGGGCTCGGGCCGGGACGCGGTGCGGACCTTCGACTTCATCGAGGCGGACGTCGCTTCCGCCGAGGTCAGCCCCGGCGCGGGCGAACCGATTTAGCTTCCCAGCCGTCCGGGCGGGCGCCTATCTTGCGCCCGGATGCCCCCCCTGATCACCTTCGAGGAAGCGCAGGCGCTGGGCGAGCTGACCGACCATCAGGAAATCGGCGACCTGGTCGAGCGCGCCTGGGCGGTGCGGCGCGAGAACTTCGGCGACTCGACCGACATGTGCTCGCTGGTCAACGCCAAGTCCGGCGGCTGTGCCGAGGACTGCGGCTTCTGCGCCCAGTCGCGCTACGCCGAGGCCGACACGCCGATGCACGCGATGATGGAGCCCGAGCAGATCCTCGAGCACGCCAGGGCGGCCGAGGCCGCCGGCGCGCACCGCTTCTGCATGGTCACCCAGGGCCAGGGGCTCTCCAAGCGCGACTTCGAGAAGATCCTCGAGGGCACGCGCCTGGTCGCCGAGCAGACCAACCTGAAGCGCTGCGCCTCGATCGGCCACATGTCGGCCGAGCGAGCGGGGAAGCTGCGCGAGGCGGGGGTCCAGCGCGTCCACCACAACGTCGAGTCCTCGCACTCCTATTACCCGGAGGTCTCCTCCACGGTCCGCTACGAGGGCCGCCTGCGCACGATCGACGCGATCAAGGAGGCCGGCCTCGAGACCTGCGTAGGCGGCATCCTCAACCTCGGCGAGTCCAAGCGGCAGCGGGTCGAGATGGCCTTCGAGCTCTCGGCGATCGACCCGACCTCGGTGCCGATCAACCTGCTCAACCCGCGCGACGGGACCAAGTTCGGCGATCGCCCGCTGATGGATGCGATGGAGGTCGTGCAGTGGGTGGCGATCTTCCGCCTGATCATCCCCGGGGCGCTCTTCCGGCTCTGCGGCGGACGGGTCGAGAACCTCGGCGACCTGCAGCCGCTGGCGGTCAAGGCGGGGCTGAACGGGGTGATGATGGGCAACTTCCTGACCACGCTCGGGGCAGAGCCCGAGGACGACCGGGCGATGTTCGAGGAGCTCGGCCTCAACGTCGCCCGCCAGCCCGACAACGGCGCCAACCCCCGCCCCGACAACCGCGACGGCTGGCTCGAGGGCGAGCCCCCGGCGACCCCGATCGACGCGCTGATCGACCGCCAGGACGAGGCCAACTTCTGGGACCCCTCGACCCAGCTGCGCGTGGTCAAGAAGGCCAAGAAGCCCCCGCCCTACCCGCAGGCTGCATGACCGACGTCGCGGCACGGCTGGAGGAGCTCCGCGACCGGGGGCTCCACCGGCGGCTGCGGCTGATCAGCGGCCCGCAGGGCCCGCGGGTCACACTCGACGGCGAGCAGGCGCTGCTGCTCTGCTCGAACGACTACCTCGGCCTCGCCAACCACCCGCGCGTGCGCGGCGCCGCCGCCGAGGCGGCGATGCACTGGGGCGCCGGGGCCGGCGCCTCGCGGCTGATCTCGGGCAACATGCAGCCGCACACCCGCCTCGAGAAACGCCTCGCGTCCTTCAAGGGCTACGAGTCCGCGCTGCTCTTCGGCTCCGGCTACCTGGCCAACACCGGCACGATCGCGGCGCTGACGGGAAAGGGCGAGGTCATCTTCTCCGACCAGCTCAACCACGCCAGCATCATCGACGGCTGCCGGCTCTCCCGAGCGAAGACCTTCGTCTACCGCCACGGCGACCTCGACCACCTCGCCTGGGGCCTGCGCGCCGCCGGGGAGCGCGGCGCGCTGATCGTCACCGACGGCGTCTTCTCGATGGACGGCGACGTGGCGCCGCTGGCGGGCCTGCTCGATCTGGCGAAGCGGCACGGCTGCCGGCTGCTGGTCGACGAGGCCCACGCGACCGGCGCCCTCGGCCCCGGCGGCCGCGGCTCGGTCGCCGCCGCCGGCCTCAGCGGCGAGGTCGACGTCGTGGTCGGCACGCTGGGCAAGGCGCTCGGCTCCTACGGCGCCTACATCTGCGCCGGCGGCGAGCTGACCGAGTACCTGCTCAACACGGCACGCTCCTTCATCTTCTCGACCGCACCCCCGCCTCCGGCGGCCGCCGCCGGCCTGGCCGCGCTTGAGCTGCTCGAATCGCAGCCGCAGCGGGTCGAGCGGCTGACCGGGAACGCGGCTACCCTGCGCGCCGCCCTGCGCGCCGAGGGCCTGGCGATCGGCTGCCAGAGGACTCAGATCGTCCCGGTCGAGGTCGGCGACGCCCGCCTGACGATGGACCTCTGCGAACGCCTGCTCGAACGCGGCGTCTTCGCCCAGGGCATCAGGCCGCCGACGGTCCCGGAGGGCTCCTCGCGGCTGCGCTTCACCGTGATGTCGACCCACCGCGGTGCCGAGCTCGAGCAGGCCGCCCGGGTCGTCGGTGGCACGGCGCGCGAGCTGGGCATCGCGGTCGCACGAGCGCAGCAGCCAGTAGCGCTCGCCGCCTGAGCCCTTGAACGGAGTCTTCGTAACCGGCACCGGCACCGAGGTCGGCAAGACCGTCGTAGCCGCCGCCATCGCCCGCACCCTAGCCACCCAAGGCAAGCAAGTAGCAGTCTTCAAGCCCGCAGTAACGGGCCTGCACCCGGCCGATGGGCCGATTTCCGCTGATATAGAGCGGTTTTCGGCCCATCGACCCCCGGACCACGAGGTGCTCCGAGCCGCCGCCGATTCGCCTCAGAGCGACGATGCGATCTCCCCTTACCGCTACGGGCCTCCGGCGTCGCCCCACCTTGCGGCGGCGCTGGCCGACGAGGAGATCGACCCGCAGCGTCTCCTCGATGCGGCAAGGGCCGCCGCGGCAAGCGCCGACGTCCTCGTCTGCGAGGGCGTCGGCGGTCTGCTCGTGCCGCTCTCCCCCACCTACCTGGTCCGCGACTTCGCCCGCGACCTCGGCCTGCCGCTGGTGATCGTCGCTTCGCCGGGGCTCGGCACGATCAACCACACCCTGCTGACGATCGAGGCCGCGCGTGCCACCGACCTGGCGGTGGACGCGGTCGTCCTCACCCCCTGGCCAGAAGAGCCGAGCGCGATCGAGCGGTCCAACCGCGAGACGATCGAATCGTTGGGCGAAGTTCGAATCGAGACCCTGGAGCGTCTCCAGCTCGACGCGCCCGAGACCTGGCCAAAGCTCAGCTGACCGGCTCGCCGACCGCGACCACCTCGCGCTCGGCAGCAGCCTCGCTCCCCGCGAGCTCCTCGCCGCCGAAGTTGGTGGCCGCCTCCGCCGCCTCGATGCTGAGCGAGTCGCGCTTGGCGCGGATCGCGGTCGCCCCAATCACCGCGCCGAGCGCAGCGACGACCGCGCAGACGCTCATCGCGTGACCAAGCGCGTCGACGAACTGCTGCGGGCTTGCGTCGGCGAAGCTGGCCCCGACCGAGCCCTGGAAGATCGCGCCGGTGACGGCGACGCCGAGGCTGCCGCCGATCATCCGGAACATCGAGAGCACGCCGGAGGCGATCCCCGCCTTCTCGACCGCGACCGCGTTCATCGCGGCGCTGGTCATCGGCGACATCGTCAGGGCGATGCCGATGCCGAGCAGCATGAAGCCGGGCAGCAGGTCGAGGTAGCCGGAGTCGACCGCGATGCCGCTGAAGCTGTAGAGCGAGAGGGCGACGATGCCGAGGCCGGAGGCGATCAGCCAGCGCGGCCCGAAGCGGTCCGCCAGCCGGCCCGCCACCGGCGCCACGCCGACGATCATCAGGGTCGAGGGAAGGAACCGCACCCCCGCCTGCAGCGGCGAGTAGCGGAGGATGTCCTGCATGTAGAGGGCGAGGAAGAAGAAGACGCCGAGCATCGAGAAGGAGACGATCAGGGCGACCACGACCGCGCCGAGGAAGTTGCGATCGGAGAAGAAGCGAAATTCGACCATCGGCACCTTGACCCGCAGCTCGATCGCGACGAAGGCCGCGAGGCCGACGGCGGCGCCGATCAGCAGCGCGACGATCCCGGTCGAGCCCCAGCCCCATTCGTTGCCCTCGACGAGGGCGAGGATCAGCGCCGTGAGGGCGCCGGTGAGCACGGCGACGCCGGCGAAGTCGACCTCGCGGCCGACCGTGTTGTCGCGCGACTCGCGCACGGCGAAGAGCGAAGCGGCGACGGCGCCGATCGCGACCGGGATGTTGAGGTAGAAGATCGCCCGCCAGCTGACGTGCTCGGTGAGGGCGCCGCCGACCACCGGGCCGACGGCCAGGGCCAGGGCCGAGACGCCCGCCCACATCCCCATCGCCTTGCCGCGCTCATGCGCCGGGAAGGCGTCGGTGATGATCGAGAGGGTCGCCGGCATCATCAGCGCCGCGCCCACGCCTTGGACGACCCTGCTGGCGACCAGGTCGGTCGGGTTGGCGGCGAAGCCGGCCGTCGCCGAGGAGAGGGCGAAGATGACGACGCCGAAGAGGAACATGCGGCGGCGGCCGAAGATGTCGCCGAGCCGGCCGCCGGTCGCCAGCAGCACCGCGAAGGAGAGCGTGTAGCCGTTGATCGTCCACTCCAGGCCGGAGATCGAAGCGTGCAGGTCACGCTGGATCGACGGCAGGGCGACGTTCACCACCGTGTTGTCGAGCATGATCATGAACAGCGCGAAGCACATCGCTCCGAGCGTCCACCACTTGCGGTTGTCGTCGGTGATCAGGTGGCGGTAACGGGTCAAGCTGGTCCAACCTCCTTCAGGTGCTGATAAGCGTCGGCGATGTCGGGGCGGTCCATCAGCGAGTCGACCGCGGCGTCGAGCTTGCGCCGCTGCGCGGCGGTGAGGCTGGCGGCGAAGGTCTCCATCCCCGCCTGGCGCACGACCGTCAGCGTGTCGACGAGCTTCTTGCCGCCGGCGGTGATCGCGACGCGGCGCACGCGCCGATCGTCGGGGTCCTCGACGCGGGTGGCCAGCCGCTTCTTGACCAGCCCGTCGACCGCCCTGCTCATCGAGGGCACCGAGACGCCGAGCGCCTCGGCGAGGTCGCCGACCTGGCGCGCCTCACTCGCCTCGCCCAGCCCGCCCAACTCCAGCAGGGCCTTCGACTGGGTCATCGAGAGACTGCTCTCCTCGATCAGCCGCAGCAGGTTGCCGCGGTCGTAGAGGAAGAGGTGGCGCAGCAGGGCGCTGATCCGCGCCGCCGTCTCCTGCGCCTCGGGGCCGGCCTCGGGGGAGGCGACCTCGTTGACGATCGCATGGATCTGGCTCGCTTGCATGCGAGCAATTGTTGCAGATTGACAACTATTTCTTCAAGGGAATAGTTGCTCGTGTGAGCAACATCACGCCGGCCAGAAAACACCGCTGAGTTCGCCTTTAGGCCTTGCATGGCACGCAAAAAGGCGAACTCAGCGGTGTTTTCTGGCCGGGGGCAAGGCTACGCTCGGTGCTGGTGACGTCGGTGGACCACGCTCAGCTCGATCGGGACCACGTCTGGCACCCGTTCACGCAGCAGCAGGCCTGGTGCGAGGAAGAGCCGCTGATGATCGAGCGGGGCGAGGGCTCCTACCTGATCGCCGACGACGGGAGGCGCTACCTCGACGGCGTCTCCTCGCTGTGGTGCAACGTGCACGGCCACCGGCACCCGGCGATCGACGCCGCTGTCAGCGACCAGCTCGGCAGGATCGCCCACACCACCATGCTCGGCCTCTCCCATCCCGCGGCCACCGAGCTGGCGGCCCGCCTCGCCGACCTCGCGCCGGCCGGCCTCTCGCGCGTCTTTTACTCGGAGTCCGGCTCGACCGCGACCGAGATCGCCTTGAAGATGGCCTTCCAGTACCAGCAGCAGCGCGGCGGCCAGCACGCGCGGCGCACCTCCTTCGTCCACCTGCGCGGCTCCTACCACGGCGACACGATCGGCTCGGTCTCGGTCGGGGGCATCGACCTCTTCCACTCGACCTACCGCCCGCTGCTCTTCGAGACCCACGCCGCCGAGCCCGGCGACGCGGCCGACCTCGAGCGCGTCCTCGCGATCCATGAAGAGGAGATCGCCGCGGTGATCGTCGAGCCGCTGGTCCAGGGCGCCGCCGGGATGCTCACCCACCCGCCCGGCTACCTGCGCCAGGCGCGCGAGCTCTGCGACCGCTTCGGCGTGCTGCTGATCTGCGACGAGGTGGCCACGGGCTTCGGCCGCACCGGCAGGATGCTCGCCTGCGAGCACGAGGGCGTAACGCCCGACCTGCTCTGCCTCGCCAAGGGCCTCACCGGCGGCTACCTGCCGCTGGCGGCGACGCTGGCGACCGAGCGGATCTACGAGGGCTTCCTCGGCGCGCCGGAGGAGTACCGCACCTTCTTCCACGGCCACACCTACACCGGCAACCCGCTCGCCTGCGCCGCGGCGCTGGCCAACCTCGACATCTTCGAGCGGGAGCGGACGATTGAGCGGCTGCAGCCGAAGATCGCCCTGCTGCGCGAGCTGCTCGACGAGGTCGAGGCGATGCCCGAGGTCAGCGAAGTCCGCGGCCGCGGCTTCATGGTCGGCATCGACCTCGGAGAGCACGACCCGGCCCTGCGGATGGGCCACCGGGTGGCGCTCGAGGCCCGCGAGCGGGGGGCGGTGATCCGGCCGCTGACCGACACCATCGTCCTCATGCCCCCCCTCTCGATCTCGGAGGAAGAGCTGCGAACCTTGGTCGAGGTCACCCGGGAAGCGATTCGAGTCGCTTGCGTCGATCAAGCAGCAGCTCGAATTGAGACCTCCAGCGTGACCACGCGGTCGGGCGCAGCGATCGCCGCCTGAGCGGCCGCGACCAACGCCTCAGCATCGAGCTCGTACCGCTCCGCCACGAACCGCAAGGGCTCCTCCAGACCGATATTCGGGTAGAGAAGCTCGACGTTGACCGGCATTCCGTCGGCGATCGCGACATTGACCCGAGGCTGAACCTCCTCGCTGTAGTCCCAATGACGAGGCTCAACGAGATCTATCGACAATGCGTTTGCCTTGCTGTCGTAGTCGGCTTTCATCTTCAATCCTTAGCAATCACAGTAATGACAAAGTCCGGATCGTCAAGGGCGATCACGATCCGGATCAACCGGTTGTCGGCGTCTCGAGCAACCACACCGGATTTCCTTCTTGATCGACCGCCCGCGCTTCGGGAGCCCCCACGAGCAATTCGACTGTCTCGCGGTCGAGGCCCGCCCAGCGCATCCGATTCTTGGCGTGACGACTGAAGCGCATGTCGACCTACACAAGGGTTGGGCGACCAATCCTCTCCCCCCTTTCGTAGATTTCTGGCGTGACGGATCTGCGGCTCGCCCGTAGTAGGGGTGTGAGTGAAGCTTTTGTCGCACCGGCTACCGACGCTCCGCGCGACGGGGATCTTGCCTTCGACGAGCTCTACCGCTCCAGCCGTGACGATGTCTATGCCTACGCCGCGGGCCTTCTCCGCGATCGGGCTGTCGCGGAGGACGTCACCGCGACTGCCTTCGAGCGCGCCTACCGCAAGCGCTCTCACTTCGACCCGAGCCGGGGAAACGGACGTGCCTGGCTGTTCGGAATCGCGCGCAACGCTGCCCTGGATGAGATACGGCGGCGCAGCCGGCAGGCCGAGCTTGTCTCCGACCCAGTCGATGCGACGAGCCTGGACGCTGAGCGCGGCGAGCTGCGCCTGATCCTCGTCGCAGCGCTGAAGAAGCTCGTCCCCAGGGATCGGGAGCTGGTGGCCCTGAAGTATTTCGCGGGCCTTTCCAACGCCGAGATAGCCGCTGTGCTCGGAATCAGCGAGTCGAACGCTGGCACCAAGCTGCACCGAGTCGTCACCAAACTGAGGGAGGCATGCGATGGAGCCCCGTAGAGACGACCTCGACCTCGCGGCAGAGCTTCGTGCCCTGCGGCCCTCGCCCGAGCGAACCTTTGCGGCGGCGCTCGACGCCCGCGCGGCCGCCGGCTTTCCCCGGCGCACGCACGCCGACTACTCCCCCATTTCGAGCCTGGCCGCGCGTCTGCGGAGGCTGGGGCCGCGGCGTCTGCTCTACGCCGCCGGCGCCACCGCGCTTGCCTCAATCGCAATCGCGACGGTGGTCGTCGCGACCAACAACTCGGCCCCGGAACCCGTAGCGCTCGATAGTCGACAGGGCGTTGAGCGGCCGCATCACGTTCAGTTCTCGGGGTCGATTCCGAAGACCGCTAACGGGCCAACCGAATCCAGCGCCGGCTCCAGCGCGCAGGGAGATACCTCCGCACCTCAGTTCTCGACCGAAGTCCCCCCTTCGGAAGCAAGCGCCGATCTTGCTCGGGGCCGGGTGCCCCACCGCGACATCAAACGCTCCACCGAGATCGGCCTCCTCGCCGAACCGGCCGATGTCGCCGACGATTCCGCCGATGTCTTCAGCGCGGTCCACAATGTCGGCGGCATCGTCCTGCACTCGACTACCACAGCAGGGAGAAACACCGGAGCCAACTTCGATCTGCTGATCCCGAGCGCGAAGCTCGGCGACGCGCTCGCCGCCTTCTCGGCAATCGACGAGGTGCGAACGCGCCACGAGGCGACGACCGACATCACTGCCCCCACAGTCGCAATCGGGGAACGACTTCAGGACTCGCGAGCGAAGATCGCCGGCCTCCTCTCGCAACTCTCCGCCGCGGAAACAGCTTCCGAGAGCGAAGCGATCGAAATCGAGCTGCGCGACGCACACCGGCACGCCGCGGCACTGCGTTCACAGCTGGCTGGCCTGCACCGGCGCGTCGACTACTCGCGCGTCTCCCTGCGCATCGAAAGCGGTGCCGCGGCCCCGAGCGGCAGCTGGGGGATCGATGACGCCTGGGGTGATGCCGGGCACATCCTCGTCATCGCGGCCGGCGTGACGCTCGTCGGGCTGGCCGTCCTGGCTCCGCTGGCCCTGCTCTACCTCCTCGCCTGGCTCGCCTACCGATTCTGGCTGCGAATCCGCCGGGAGCAAGCACTCGACGCGTAGCCGAGTTTGACCACCCTGGGCTGGGGTGAACATCGGATGCGTCGGTATATGGTGGCTCGATGGACGAGAGACGACGCGGGCCCGCGGAGGCACCGAACCTTGGGGAGCCGGCAGAGCCCCGTCCGGCGGCTTCCGTGGTGCTTCTGAGGCGTGGGGGCAAGCATCGGGACCGCGCGCTTGAGGTGCTTCTGCTGAAGCGCACCGGGGAGGCGAGATTCATGCCCGGGGTCTGGGTGTTTCCGGGGGGAGCCGTGGATCCCGGCGACGGGGAGAGCGAGGCTGGGTATCGCGCCTGCGCCCTGCGGGAGCTTGAGGAGGAGGCCGGGATCGCGCTTGGGGTTGAGGAGGAGCTGGTGCTGTTCTCGCGCTGGATCACTCCGGAGGTCGTCTCTCGGCGCTTCGATGCGTGGTTCTTCCTCGCCCTTGCGCCGGCTCACACGCCACCTAAGCCAGATGGGGTCGAGACGGTCGATGCCGGTTGGTTCGAGCCGGCGGCGGCGCTGGCGGCCCAGAGCGCCGGTGAGCTTGCGCTTGCCTTCCCTACCGTCAAGCAGCTCGAGTCGCTGCTGCCCTTCTCCACTTCCGACGAAGCGCTGGCGGCGCACCGCGACGTGGCGGTCGCGCCGATCCTGCCCAAGGTGATCGGCACGCATGAGGAGCACCGGGTCGTGCTGCCGGGCGACCCCGAGTACCCGGCCTGAATTCCTAGCTTTCCGGGAACGGCGCCAGCCCGGCGTGCCACGGCCCCGGTGGGTAGGTGTGGATGCCGCTCTCGTCCATCTCTCCCTGCAGCCGTTTGAAGAGCTCTCCGGCGTTTTTCAGCACGGCTTTCAGCTCCCCCTCGCTGCGCTCCCCCAGGTGCCAGAGGAACCAGAGCTGGCGGTCGTTGATGCCGAAGTCGACTTCGCCGGTCATCGTCGTCGTCCAGGCGAGGAAGCCGGGGCTGAACAGCTCGCGCAGGGCGACCGGGTCGTACTCGCTCGGCACCGTGGCGAGGAAGCGCCTGTTGAAGTCGATCGACTCGAACTCGACCTTGCGGGCGAAGTGCTGGGTGACGACCTCGTGGCCCTCGATCGACTCGACGTTGAAGGCGGGCACGACCCGGGCCAGGTCGGGCATGTGGGCCTTGGCGAGAAGCGCCGTCGGCAGCACCGCCTTGCCGAAGAGGCCGCCGGCTTCCTTCTCGTCGGCGTCGCAGCAGGAGCCCCAGAAGCCCTCGGCCAGCTGCCCGGTGAGCCGGTTCGTCCCGCCGACACAGAGCGCCACCGGGCCGTCCACGGGATTGATCCCCCCCACCGGCTCGTATTTGAGATCGTGCCGCTCGCCGTACCTCTGGACCGTCGCGGCCCAGTCCTGCGCTTCCTGCTTGGCGCTCATCGCCGCCGATCCTATGCCCAGCCCCGGCCCCCGGTGCAACGCGCTGTTCACCCCCCAGGGGAACAAAGCGTTGCACCGCCGCGCCGGGGCAGTAGGATGCGCGCAATGACTATCGCCATCATCGTGGTCGTCGCCCTGATCGTCATCGGGGTGCTCTACTTCATCGCCAAGCGCAACTCGATCATCTCGTCGCGCAACCGGGTCGACGAGTCCTGGAGCGGGATCGACGTGCAGCTCAAGCGCCGCCACGATCTCGTCCCCAACCTGGTCGAGACGGTCAAGGGCTACGCCGAGCACGAGAGCCAGACCTTCGAGAAAACGACCCAGGCACGGGCCGCGGCGATGGCCGCCCAGGGCGTCGAGGAAACCGCCAAGGCGGAGCAGAAGCTGACCCAGGCGCTGGCCGACGTTCGCGCGGTCGCGGAGAACTACCCGACCCTGCGCGCCACCGAGAACTTCCAGCAGCTCAGCCGCAACCTCTCCGAGCTCGAGGACGAGATCCAGGCCTCACGGCGGATCTACAACTCCAACGTGCAGTCCTACAACACGGCGATCCAGCAGTTCCCCGGCTCGATCGTCGCCAACCAGGGCGGCTTCACCAAACGCGAGTACTTCGAGATCGAGGACGCCTCGGATCGCGAACCGGTCGCGGTCAGCTTCGACAAAGACTGACCCGCTCTAAGCTGTCCCCATGACCGCAACCCAGGAAGTGACGCTCTGGATCTGCGAGAGCTGCGGATTCATCTACGACCCGGAGATCGGCGACCCCGACGGCGGCATCCCGCCCGGGACCAAGTTCGAGGACATCCCCAAGGACTGGTTCTGCCCCGTCTGCGGCGCCAGGACCTCCGACTTTCGCCCCCTGGAGCCCGGCGAGGCTTAAACAGCCCGCAGGGAGGCCGAATTGAAGTACGACTACGACTGGATCGTGGTGGGCTCCGGATTCGGAGGCTCGGTTTCGGCTTTGCGACTCAGCGAAAAGGGCTATTCGACAGCGGTATTGGAGAGCGGCAGCCGGTTCAGGGACGAGGACTTCGCCGAGTCGAACCTGAGGCATCCGCGGCGCTACTTCTGGATGCCGAAGCTCGGTTTCCGCGGCGTGATGCGGATGACCTTCTTCAAGGACGTCTTCATCGTCTCCGGCAGCGGCGTCGGCGGCGGCAGCCTTGGCTACGCCAACACCCTCTACCGGGCGCGGCCCGCCTTCTTCAAGGACCCGCAATGGAACGAGCTGGGCGACTGGGAGAGCGAGCTGGCCCCCCACTACGACACGGCAGAGCGGATGCTGGGGGTGGTCGAGTACGAGGGCATCGGCCCGGCCGACAGGCTGCTGCAGGAATACGGCGAGGAGATCGGCGTCGGCGAGACCTTCACCAACACCCGCGTCGGCGTCTTCTTCGACAAACCGGGCGTCGAGGTTCCCGACCCCTTCTTCGGCGGCGAGGGCCCGGCGCGCACCGGCTGCATGCGCTGCGGCAGCTGCATGGTCGGCTGCCGCCACGGCGCCAAGAACACGCTGATGAAGAACTATCTCTGGTTCGCCGAGAAGCTCGGCGTCAAGATCGAGCCCGAACGCCAGGTGACCGAGATCCGCCCGCTCGGCGCCGCCGACGGCTCCGAGGGCTATGCCGTGACCAGCGAGCGCTCCGGCTCGTTGCTGCGCAAGCGCCGCCGCACGCAGACGGCACGCGGTGTGATCGTCGCCGCGGGCGCGCTCGGCACCAACAACCTGCTCGCCAACTGCCGCCACAGCGGCGCCCTGCCGAAGCTCTCCGATCGCCTCGGCGACCTCGTCCGCACCAACTCGGAGTCGATCCAATCGGTGACCGCGCCCGACGACGAGCGCGACTTCAGCCGCTCGGTCGCGATCACCTCCAGCATCTACCCCGATCCCGACACCCACATCGAGGTCGTCACCTACGGCCAGGGCGGCGACGCGATGTCCGGCACCTTCACCGCGATGACCGGGCCGGGGACGAAGGTGACCCGGCCGATGAAGTGGCTGGCGGCGATCCTGCGCCATCCGCTGCGCACCGCCCGGATGCTGATCCCCCACCGCTGGTCGCAGCGCACCGTGATCCTGCTGGTCATGCAGACGGTCGATGCGGCGATGCACTTCCGCCCCAAGCGCAAGCTCTTCGGCGGCGGCGTGCGGCTGCAGACGCAGCAGGACCCCGGCCGGCCCAACCCGACCTACATCCCCGCCGCCCAGCAGGTGGCGCGCTGGTTCGAGCAGCGCACCGGCGGGGTGGCGCAGAGCGCGATCACCGAGTCGATCCGCAACATCCCCTCGACCGCCCACATCCTCGGCGGCGCCGTGGTCGGCGCCGACCCCTCAGGCGGAGTGGTGGACGCCGGCAACCGCGTCTTCGGCTACGAGAACCTGCTGGTCACCGACGGCGCCTCGATCCCGGCCAACCCGGGCGTCAACCCGAGCCTGACGATCACCGCCAAGGCCGAGCACGCGATGAGCCTGATCCCGCCCAAGGCGGGAGAGGAGCCGCGCCACCTGCCTGAGGCGGCGCGGCCCGCGACGCCAGTCGCTTCCTAGCTCAGCCTGCCTCGCTGAGGCGCTGGGCGACGTAGTCCCAGTTGACGACGTTCCAGAAGGCG
>DATASN010000048.1:0-21380 GCA_036269215.1 Solirubrobacterales bacterium | reverse complement strand
CGGGACGAAATCCTCGGCTATGCCGAGGATTTCGTCCCGTCGGCCCCCGGAGGAGGGGGAGTGAGCGGGTGTTTCCGCTTAATTTGCCCAATGCGCTGACGTTGCTGCGCATCCTGGCGGTGCCCGTTGTGGTGGTGGCGCTGTTGGGGGAGACGCCTAACGGGGACGCGCTCGCCGCGGCGGTCTTCGCCCTCGCTGCGGCCACCGACGGCCTCGACGGCTACTTCGCCCGCTCGCGCAACTCGGTCACCACCTTCGGCAAGCTGATGGACCCGATCGCCGACAAGCTGCTGATCGTCGCCGCCCTGGTCTCCCTGGTCTCGCTCAACCGGCTCGAAGCCTGGGTGGCGATGGTGATCATCGCCCGCGAGTTCGCCGTCACCGTGATGCGGGCGGTCGCCGCCGAGCGCGGCGTCGTGATCGCGGCCAGCTGGCTGGGCAAGGTGAAGACGGTCCTGCAGATCGCCGCCGTGATCGCCCTGATCGCCGCCAACCCGGCCCCGGCCTGGGTCAACGCCCTCGTCTATCTGGCGGTAGCCGCCACAGTGATCAGCGGTGCCGACTACTTCTTCGGCCTGCGCCGCAGGATTGAGGAGGAGCGGGCCGGGCGCGCGGTGCCGAAAACGAAGCCGAGCTAGGTGCTCGGAGCCTCCAGCCACTCGCGCATCGTGGTGTGGCGCTCGTGGTGCTCGCCCGAGTCGAGCTCGTGGCGGAGGTCGCCGAGGGTGCCGTAGCGCTCGGCGACGACGTTGTGGCGGTGGATCGTCTCGAGGTTCTCCTGGCGGGCCATCACGAAGGCCTCGGCCGGCAGCTCGGGGTAGCCCTCGACCACGGCGCGGATCATCTCGCGCACGCAGTCCTCGACGAAGCGCGGCTGCGAGTGGGCCTTGGCGACGACGGCAAGCTCGTCGGGGCGCTTCATCAGCTCGTAGATCTCCGAGCTCATCGAGCCCTCGACGATGCGCAGCAGCTCGGGCGCGTCGATCCAGGCCGCGCCGCCCTCGGGGCAGCCGATATAGAGGGTGCCGATGCCGCGCTGGTTGTGGGTGGCGACGGGCACCGCCTCGATCGCCAGCTCGATCTGCTCGGGGTCGAAGCCGCTCGCTGCAAGCCGCTCGCGGCCCAGCTCGGCGACCATCTCCTGGGCGCAGGGACAGGCGGTCATCCCCTGGGCCTGCACCCCGGTCAGCGTCCGCGTCCCCCGCTCGGAGGCGACCGCGGTGCCGAACAGCCCGTAGATCTCCTGGGTCGTGTGGCCGGTCGCCGGCGTACTCACCGTCTCCGGGTAGCGCGCCTCGACCGAGACCTCGGCGCGGCGACCGTGCTGGCGCTCGCGCACCCGCTGGGCGATGTGGGCGGCGAGGATCTCGGCCCGGAAGGCCTCGCCGAGGACGACCTCGTCGATCGCCTCGCCGACGTCCTCCTCGAAGCGCGACATGTGGACGCCCGCCTGGCGCGGCTCGAGGTCGACGAAGCACTCGAACTCGGCGTGGTAGAGGTTCTCGCCGCCGTCGGCCTTGACCCGGATCACCTTCTCGACCCCGATGACGCCGACCCGCGAGAGGCTGACCTGCGTCGCCGGCACCGACGCCTGCACGTCGGGCGCGGCCAGGGACGGGGTCATCGTCGTACGCGTCGCCACAGCCATGAAGACTAGGCAACTCGGTCCGCCGACCGCCCCCCCGCTACGTCGAGAGTTCCGTTTCTTCTGCCTATACTTCGCAGCGGTCGGAGCGTTGGGGCCGGCCCCCCGGAATGGGAGAGGGTTGGACCGGAGGCAGTGATATCGAACCGTTGGAGACGGTCCCGCAGGGACTCGATCAGGATTCGGATGGGCAGCCGTTTGCGGAGCCGGAGGAGCTTCGCGGGCTGATTGCGCTGGGCCGCGAACGCGGCTACCTCACCTTCGAGCAGATCGCCGGCACGCTCGAGGAGGTCGAGGTCACCAAGGAGCAGATCTCGGGACTGCACGCCCACCTGGTCGAGCAGGGGGTCGAAGTTATCGCCGAGGAGGGCGTCAGCGCCTACAAGGAACAGCGCGAAGTGGCGGCCAACGGCGGCGCCAAGAAGGCCGCCGAGCTGGACCTGACGGTCGAGCCCAGCCTCGACTCGCTACGCCTCTACCTGCGCTCGATCGGCCAGGTCGAGTTGCTCACCGCCGCCCAGGAGGTCGAACTGGCGAAGCGGATCGAGCGCGGCGACATGCTCGCCAAGCGCCAGATGGTCGAGGCCAACCTGCGCCTCGTCGTCTCGATCGCCAAGGGCTACCTGGGCCGCGGGCTGAGCTTCCTCGACCTGATCCAGGAGGGCTCGCTGGGGCTGATCCGGGCGGTGGAGAAGTTCGACTACCGGCGCGGCTACAAGTTCTCCACCTACGCCACGTGGTGGATCCGCCAGGCGGTGACCCGGGCGATCGCCGACAAGGCGCGGACGATCCGCATTCCCGTCCACATGGTCGAGAAGCTCAACCGGGTCGCCCACGTCGAGCGCCAGCTGGTCCAGTCGCTGGGCCGCGAGCCCGAGCCGCACGAGATCGCCGCCGAGCTGCGCTGGCCGCTCGACGAAGTACGCGAAATCCTCCGCGTCTCCCAGCTGCCGGTCTCGCTGGAGAAGCCGATCGGCGACGAGGACGAATCCGAGCTGGGCGACTTCGTCGCCGACGAGGAAGTGGCCGAGCCCTTCGAGGAGGCGAGCGAGCACCTGCAGCGCGAGGGGGTGCGGCGGGCGCTCGAGGCCCTGCCCGAGCGCGAGCGCCAGGTGATGGAGCTGCGCTACGGCCTCTCCGGCCTGGAGCCGCTGACGCTGGAGGAGGTGGGGAGGACCTTCGGCGTCACCCGCGAGCGGATCCGCCAGATCGAGACCAACACGCTGAAGAAGCTGCGCGCCCTGCCCGAGGCGCAGATGCTGCGCGAAACCGGCTGAGGCTCAGCGCGGCTCGAGCACGATCACCGAGGCCTCGCGGTCGAGCCTGTCCTGGTAGTCGTCGAAGCCCGCGTACTGCTCGTTGTGCCGGCGCCAGAGGCCGTCGCGCTCGCTGCCCTCGGCGATCCGGGCGCGCACCGGGTAGCGCCGGCGCCCGAGCTCGACTTCGCCCTCCGGCGTGGCCTTCAGGTTGAGCGACCAGGCCGGGACGCGGGCGTTGCCGGCGTTGGTGTTGATCACGACGACGTTGGCCCCGTCGGCGAGGTAGACGACGGGGGCCGTACGCTTCTGTCCGGACTTGCGCCCTGTCGTGGTCAGCAGTAGCACCGGCGCCCGGTTGACCTTGCCTCCGATTCGCCCGCCGGTCGCCCTGTAGAGCGGCACGTTCATCTTGCCCGCCCAACGCAGCCCCCTGGCCCCGAGGGAGTGCGAGAAGCGCGCGAATGCTCTGTCGCTGGGCATCGCGCGTAAGGTACCTGGCGATGGCCGAGCCGCACCCCTTCCGCCGCGCCGCCGAAGCCAAGGACCTCGACCTGCTCACCGAGACCCTGCGCGAGGACGTCGAGCTGCACAGCCCGATCCTCTTCCGCGGCTTCGAGGGCCGCGAGATCGTCAGCCAGGTGCTCACCCACGTCGCCGCCACCCTCGAGGACCTCACCTACGTCGACGAGCTGCACGAAGGCGACAGCGTCGCCCTGCGCTTCAAGGCTCGCGTCGGCGACCGCGAGCTCGAGGGCATCGACTTCCTCGAGCTCGACGAGAAGGGCCGCGTGGCGGCCCTGACCGTCTTCATGCGCCCGATGTCCGCCCTCACCGCCTTCAACGAGCAGATGGCCGAGCGGCTCGGCGTGGCGTAAGCCCGGGCGCCGTCCCCTAGAATCGTCCCTCCTCGGGGGAGTGTCCGAGTGGTTAAAGGAGACTGGCTGTAAACCAGTTGGCTATGCCTACGCAGGTTCGAATCCTGCCTCCCCCATATGAGCGCGCTCGATAGCCGCGTGGTTGCAATCGCCGGGATCGCCGGTGGGCTGGGGCCCGTCGTCGCCGAGCGGCTCGGTGCCGCGGGGGCGACGATCGCCGGCGCTGACGTCTCGCAAGAGCGGATCGACGCCGTCGGTGCCGGGCTGGCGCTGCCGGCCGAGCGCTGGGATGGACGCGCCGTCGACCTGCTCGACGAGGACGCCACCCGCGCCTGGTGCGCGGCGCTGCTCGAGCGCTTTGGGCGGGCCGATGCGCTGCTGCACCTTGTCGGCGGCTGGCGCGGCGGGCAGCCGCTGCACGAGGAGCCGGCCGCCGACTGGGACCTCCTGCACGGGCTGCTGATCCGCACCGTCCAGCACACCACCCGTGCCTTCCACGACGCTCTGCTCGCCGGCGGGCAGGGCCGCTTCGTCCTCGTCTCCGCCAAGCAGGCGCAGGCGCCGTCCAACTCCAACGCCGCCTACGCCGCGGCCAAGGCCGCCGCCGAGGCCTGGACCCTCGCCCTCGCCGACGGCTTCGAAGGCAGCGCCGCCACCGCCAACATCATCGTCGTCGACGCGATCCTCACCCCCCGCATGCGCGAGGAGAGCCCCGGCGAGGCGTTTCCCACCTTCACCCCGGCGGAGAGCATCGCCGAGGCGATCGCATTCCTCTGCTCAAGCGCGGCCGAGAAGATGAACGGCCAGCGGCTGCCGCTTACGATGAGGGGATGAGCGCCCCCCCGACGAGCAAGCCCGCCAAGGGCGAGATGACGATCCACGAGCTGGCCGAGCGCACCGGGATGACGGTCCGAAACATCCGCGCACACCAGACCCGCGGGCTGCTGCTGCCGCCGGTCGTGCGCGGCCGCACCGGCTACTACAACGAGGAGCACGTCTCGCGGATCGAGCTGACCCGCGAAATGCAGGCCGACGGGCTCAATCTGGAGGCGATCCGCCGCGTGCTCGAGGGGGGTGACAGCTCCGCCGCCGAGATCTTCGACTTCACCCGCGCCCTGCGCGCCTCGGTCGAGGAGGAGGCCCCCGAGATCGTCGAGCTGGCGGAGCTTGCCGAACCGTGGACGGACACGATCGACGAGGAGCAGGAAGCGGACTTCTACCGCCGCGCCGAGGCTCTCGGCGCCTTCCGGATACTCCCCGACGGCCGCCTCGAGGTGATCAGCCCGCGCATGTTCCAGGCCGCGATCGCCCTCGCCGAACTCGGGGTCCGGCGCGAGGGGGCGATGGAGGCGGCGGAGAAGGTGCGCAGCCAAGCCGGCGCCATCGCCCACACCTTCATCGAGCTCTTCAGCAAAGAGATCTGGCAGCCCTTCGAGCAGTCCGGTCGCCCCGAAGGCGACTGGGCCAAGGTCCGCGAAGCCCTCGACCGTCTGCAGCCGCTCGCCTCCGACGCCCTGCTGGCCACCTTCCAGATCGCGATGGCCGAGGCGGTCGAAAAAGCCAGCGAGCAAACCCTGCGCGGAGCCGCCAACCCCAAGCCGGCCCCGAACGGGGGCAAGCGGCGGCGCAAGAAAAGCACCCGCAGCCGCTGATTCGCGCCCCGAAGGGGGGAGAGTCCAGGCACCGCCGGCCTTTATAGGGGCGGATGCCTCGATCAAACGGGTGGTACCCTATAGGGCATGAAGAAGACGACCGTCTACCTGGGCGCGTGGCTCGATCGCGACCTGCGCCTGATCGCGGAAGCGGAGGGCAAGAGCAAGGCCGAGGTCATCCGCGAGGCTCTGGCGGCGCGCGCAATGGAAGCGTCGCCCCAGCCGCGGATCAAAGCGATCGGGGTCTGGAAGGGGGGTCCGACGGACCTCTCGCAGAACGTCGATCGCTACCTCGAGGGCTTCGGCGAAGATTGATCGTCCTGGACACGTCGTTCGTCTTTGCGCTACTCGACGAGAACGACTCCCACCACCAACAGGCCACGGCCTGGTATGTGAACGAGAAGACCGAGAGCTTCACCACCACGCCTCTCGTTCTCGCCGAGATAGACCACCTGCTGAACAAGCGCGCCGGGTCAGCCGTGGTCAAGGCATTTCACGCCGATGTTCGCACCGGCAGCCTCGGCGTCGAATGGTGGCCGAAGCTGGAGCTCGAGGCCGCGGAGATCGCCGACCGCTACGCGGCCCTGGGCCTCGGCCTCACCGACGCCTCGCTCGTAGCCCTCGCCGGGCGCCTCGAGACCAGCCGCATCGCCAGCTTCGACGAGCGCCACTTCCGCGCGGTCGAACCGCTAAACGGCGGCTCGTCGTTCCAGCTCCTCCCGGCAGACGCATAGGTCAGGCCCCGCCGGCCCGCAGGGCCCGGCATGCATCAAGATGCTACACTTGCGCCATGCGGACGACCATTACTTTGGCCGCCGATGTCTCAGCCGGTATCGACAGGCTTCGCCGCGAACGCGATCTGGGTCTCAGCGAGGCGGTCAACGATCTGGTTCGCGCCGGCTTGACGGCAGAGCGTGCGGTGCCGGCTTTCCGGCAGAAGGCGCACGATCTCGGCACCGCAGTCGACTTCTCCAACATCGGAGAGACGATCGAGACCCTTGACGGGCCCATGGCCCGCTGATGCTGCTCGACGCGAACCTGCTTCTCTACGCGGTCCATCGGCGCGCGGCGCAGCACGAAGCCGCCGCCGCCTGGCTGACCGAGCAGCTCAACGGGTCCCGCAGGGTCGGCCTGCCCTGGCAGAGTCTCGCTGCGTTCCTGCGGATCTCCACGCATCCACGCGCCTTCGAGCGTCCGCTCGATGCGGCCACCGCCTGGGAGCGCGTTTCCGACTGGCTCACCGCGCCGACGGCCTGGATCCCCCAGCCGGGCTCTCGCCACGCGACGCTGCTTGGCGAGCTTGTTACCCGTTACGAGGCCCGTGGCAACCTCATCCCCGACGCCCAGCTCGCCGCCCTCGCGCTCGAGCACGGCCTGACCGTCTTCTCCGCCGACACCGACTTCGCCCGCTTCGCCGAGGTCAGCTGGACGAACCCGCTCGTGAGATAATCGGCGAGCGGCACCAGGCCGAGTCAGGGGAACGAGGCAAAGGGGAATGGAGATGCACGGGATGGGATTCGGGGGAGTAAAAACGTTGGGGGTCGCCATTGGGCTTGTCGCTGGGCTGCTGGCCCCGCTTGCGCGGGCGAGCTACGACCCGATCGCCTCCGGGACGACCAAGCTCACGCTCGACAAGGGCTTCCTCGCCGCGTCGAAGAAGGTGGGGGTGACAATCACGGTCAAGGCTCCCGCCAAGCGGCAGGGCGCCGCCCTGGCCCTGCCGGTGATCGGCGGCAAGTCGGACCCGACCACGAAGAAGGTCGACATCGAACAGGACGGGTCGATCGTCTTCCAGGCCGGTAGCCGCAAGGTTCCGCTGCGAAACGTCGAGCTGAAGTCGAAGCACACGCCGCTCTTCGCCAAAGTCGGCGGCAGCCAGCTGAAGGTGGCGAGCGCCAGCCAGGTCGTCACCAAGCGGGCGGGCTTCGCCACCTCCTTCAGCGCCAAGGGCCTGAAGCTGACCGGGAAGGTCGCCACCCGGCTCAACAAGAAGCTGCGCACCGTGGACTTCTTCAGGGAAGGCCAGCTGATCGGCAAGATCCGCAGCGAAGCCCAGCCGCAGCGGGTGACGATCCTTCCCACGGGTCAGGCGACGCTGACGCCCGACCCGGCGATCCTCGCCAAGTTCAAATCGCTCTCCGTCTCACTCAACCCGATCGCCCCGGCCGAACTCTCACCGGGCCCCGTCCTGCACTTCCCGATCGCGATCGGCGGGCAGATCTCGACCACCGCCTCGGAAGGGACGCTGCGCCTCGGCGGCGCGATCGAACTGCTGCAGCTCGGCGCCGGGCAGGTCTTCCAGAAGGAATACTGGCTCGACCTGGCCGGCAGGGACACCAGCTCGGAAGTCGACGTCGAGCCGACGCCGGCCTTCCCCGGCAAGCTGGGCCGGATCGGCACCTACGCGGTCGACATGTCCCACGCCGCGGTCGCCTCGGACCCGGCGAGCCGCACGATCTCGGTCAGCGGCGCGAGCCTGACCCTCGACGCTCAGACCGCAGCGACCTTCAACGAAGCCTTCGGTGGCGGCAAAGCGGTATTCGCGCCAGGCGAAACCTTCGGCACGGTGAGCTTCGCCGCGGTTGGGCAGTAGCCGCCCACATACCCGTTCGGGAAAATCGTGCCGTCGAAGGCTGATCTCCGGCAAATTCTTCCCTATCGGTACTAATTTGCTTACTCCCACCGTCTCGGTCGCTATTCTTCCTGTTCGGGAAAATGATGAGCTCGCCGATCCGCACAGCAGAGGAGCTTGGCGCCAGGATACGGGCGCGGCGCAAGGAGCTGGGCCTTAGACAGGCCGAGCTGGCCGGGGTCGCCCGCGTCACGCCCCGCTTCCTCAGCGAACTGGAGAACGGCAAGGCAACCGCTCGGCTCGACGGGGTGCTGCGCGTGCTGGCGGCCCTTGGGCTCGATCTCCACCTCGACCCGCGATGAACGCCCTCGACGTCTTCCTGCACGACGAGCGGGTCGGTCGCGTCGAGCGCCTGGCGGGAGCGACGCTGCGGTTCAGCTATCTGCCGACGTGGCTGGGGCATGACCGGGCTCAGGCGCTCTCGCTTCACCTTCCCCTGCGAGAGGAGCCCTTCGGGGACTTCGAGTGCCGCCCGTTCTTCGCCGGCCTGATCCCGGAGGGGGACTTCCTCAAAGCCATCGCCCGCATCTTTCACGTCGCCGCCGAGAATCCATTCTCGGTTCTGGAGGAGATCGGTGGAGAGTGCGCGGGGGCCGTCTCGCTGGTGGCGCCCGGCGCCCCGCTCCCGGCTCTCTCCGCGCCGCCGCCGCGCTGGCTCGACCGCGACGACCTGGGCGGGCTGCTCGAGCGCCTGCCGAGCCGCCCCTTGCTCGCCGGCCCCGGTGACGACGAAGGGGTCCGCCTCTCGCTCGCCGGTACGACGGACAAGCTGCCGGTGCTGTGGGATGGCGAGCGCATCGGCATCACGCGCGGCCTCCCGCCAAGCACCCACATCGTCAAGAAGCCGATTCCCGGCGTGGAGGACATGGTTGCCAACGAGGCCTACTGCCTTGCCCTCGCCGGCAGCGCGGGTCTCGCGGCGGCCGAGGCGACGCCGCTCGTCGCCACCGGCCAGGAGGGCCTGCTGGTACGTCGCTTCGATCGCCACGACGACGGTGGCGCCGCTGGGCGGATCCATCAGGAGGACGTCTGCCAGGCGCTTGGCTTCGTCCCTGCCGAGAAGTACGAGTCCGATGGCGGCCCCGGGGTGGCTTCCTGCGCGGTCTTGCTGCGCGAGCGCAGCGCCGCTCCCGCGGTCGACCTGCTCGCCTTGCTCGACGCGCTTCTTTTCAACCTCCTGATCGGCAATTGCGACGCGCACGCCAAGAACTACTCCCTGTTGCTGGAGGGTGCGGGCTCACCGCGGCTGGCGCCGCTCTACGACCTGCTTTCCACCCGCGCCTACCCAGAGCTGCGCAATCGCAAGATGGCGATGAAATACGGCGGCGAGTACCGGGCCGATCGAATCCGGGGACGCCATCTGGCCCGCCTGGCGGCTGACCTCGATGTCGCCCCCCGCATCGTTCGCGCCCGCGCCGTCGACCTCGCCGAGCGGGTCAGGGCCGCAAGGCTCGCGGCACGTGCCGGTCTCTCCTCGCCCTGGCAGGACGCTCCGCTGCTCGATCGGATCGACTCGCTGATCGAGGCCACCGCGGAGGCGCTGGCGCGCGCGGTCTCCGAGCCGGCTTGAGCCGGGGAGGGGAGGCGCCGGGAGGCGGCGGGCTTGCTCAGCCGGCCGCGACGACGGCCAGCTCCTCGCCGGCGGCCTCGTGCCCTCCGTAGGGCAGCACGGCGAAGTACATCAGCGAGGGGAGCAGGGACTCGAGGCCGGCGGTCTCGCCGCGGTAGAGGCGGGAGTAGAGCAGGGACTCGATGCCGCCGACTATGCCGGCGGCGGCGATCGCCGAGGGCGGCTCGCCCGGGTCGGCTTCCGCCCGCACCTCGGTGTCGAGGCAGGAGGCGAAGCGGTCGAGCAGCTCGTCGCGGCGCAGCAGCGCCGCCGGGCAGGCGGCGCGGGCGTCGACGATCAGCGACATCGCCGCGTCGGGGTCCTCGCCGACGAAGCGCAGCAGCTCCGCCAGCGCCGCACGCAGGCGGTCGCGCCAGGTCTCGCCACCCTCGGCGGCGGCCTCGAGCCGCTTGCGCAGGCGGGCGGCGGCGCTGTCGAAGGCGGCGAGGAAGCAGTCCTCCTTGTTCTCGAAGTGCTCGTAGAAGGTGGGGCGGGAGACGCCGGCGCGGTCGAGCACGTCCTGGACGCTGACCTCGCGGTAGGCGAGCTCGCTGGTCGCCCGCAGCATCGCCGCCAGCAGGCGCTCGCGCTGGACGGCGGCGACCAGGTCGGATGGCAGCGAGCGGATGCCTGAGGGAAACTGTCCTTCGCCGCCGGAGAGCAGCTCGGCGGCGGCGCTGACCTCCTCCGCCGGCCAGCTGTCGCCGAGCGCGGCGAGGAGTATGTCCTGGCTGAGTTCGACCCTGTTCGAAGACATCGAGAAACCCTACCGTTTCTGTCGTAAACCTGTAAAGTCTTTCCACGGTACCATTTGGGTCGTCGACGTGCAAGGATATTCGCCGCTGCGCGGGTATTCTTTGGCCGATGCCGTCGCGCGCACAGGCGAAGACCGGGCTCCGCTCCGACACCTTTCCGGTCCGTCCCGAGCTCTCGCGTGAGTTCGTCGCCGTCCACAAGCGCCGCCGGATCATGGACGCGGTCGCCGAGTTAACCGCCGAGCAGGGCTACGACGCGACCAAGATCGGCGACATCGTGCGCCGGGCCGGCGTCGCCCGCAAGACGCTCTACGACAACTTCGAGGGCAAGGAGGAAGTCTTCCTCGCCGCCTTCGACGCCGCCGTCGAGGAGGCGATCGGGCGGATCGAGGAGGACTGCGCCAAGGTCGAGGGCGGCTGGCAAGAGCGCGTGCAGGCCGGCCTCGCCGCCTTCCTGCGCTACGTCGCCGAGAATCCGGCCCGGGCCCGCATGTGCATGATCGAGGCGCTCTCCGCCACCCCCGCCGCCACCGAGCGCTACGAGCAGGCGATGGGGCGCTTCGTCGAGCTGACCAGGCGCACCGTCCCCCACGACAGCAAGCTCCCCGAGACGATCGACGAAACGCTGGTCGGCGGCGTCGCCTGGATCGTCTACCAGCAGATCCGCCGCGACGAGGCCGAGAAGGCCGAGGACCTGCTGCCCGAGCTCTCCGAATTCATGCTCGCGCCCTTCCTGGGCCACTGACAGCGCCTTTGTAGAGCGGCACTTTCCAAAGCGCCGAGGCGCGAAGCCTCGCTCGCCGTCCCTCATACCATGTTCGTTCCTTTACAAAGACGAACTCGTATGTTTATTCTGTCCTGTCGTTTGGGAACCCGAGTGTCAGGCCGGGAGACCCGGGTGCGGATGTGCTTGATGCCCATCGCCCTGCAGGCGAGAGAGTGGGCGGCGGAGCAGTAGGCGGGGCCGTTGTCGGTCATCAGCCCCTCGACCGTGATCCCATGGGAGCGGTAGAAGGCGACCGCCCGTCTCAGGAAGCCGATAACGGTCTTCGCCTTCTCGTCGGGCAGCACCTCGGCGTAGGCAAGGCGGGTGGCGTCATCGACGCAGACATGGACCCGGTCCCAGCCGGTCTGCAGGCGTCGCACGCCGGCTGCATCGGTTTGAGGGGCCACCCTCTTTGCCCAGCCGCGCCCGAGCATCCGGTCATCTCCTTGGTGCTGGTGGCTTCGACACCTCCAGCCTCCAAGGAGACCCGGATGAACAACGTGCTTAGGAATTACAGCTAGCCCCAGAGCGTGCAGATCGGCGCGGCGACGATCCGCTCCCCGAGCTCATACAGGCGCGGGCCGGTGTGCAGCACCACTCCCGCCGCGAAGCGCTCGCCCAGCTCCGCGCGCAGCCAGCTCAGGTGCTTTGCGTCGCTCGCGCTCGGTGCGGCGCCGGCCTTGACCTCGATCCCGATCAAAGGACCCCCTGCCAGCTCGGCGATCAGGTCGATCTCGTGACGACCCTGCTCGGTGCGCAGGTGGTGCAGGCGTGGTCGCGCCGCGGAGACGGTGATCTCGGGGCGCAGCTGCGCCGCGACGAAAGTATCGAGCACCCGCCCGAGCACCTCGCCGTCGCGCATGGTCCCGCGTGTGTCGATGCGCAGCGCAGCGGCGATCAGCGCCGGGTCGATCAGGTAGCGCTTGGGTTGGTGGACGAGTCGCTTGAGGCGGTTCGAGCGCCAGGCCGGGACCGCTTCGGCGACCAGCAGGCTTTCGAGCAGGCTCTCGTAGGCGACCGCCGTCGCCTTGTTCACTTCGGCAGCGTCGTAGATCGTCTTGTGGTCCGTGACCCCCGCCGAGCCGAGCGCGTAGGCCTCGAAGTAGCGGCGCAGGCGGCGGGGGTCACGGCGCCCCTCCTCGGCCGCCTCGACGTCGTGGGTGAGCAGATCCTCGACATAGCTCTCCAGCCACGCCTGGCGCGGCTGGCCCGTGAGGCGCAGCGCGGGGTCCGGAAAGCCACTGCGCAGCGCCAGCTCCACGTAGCCGCGCAGGTCGGGGGGATCCGCGGGGACGGTGAGGTCCCGGCCGTCGGCGAGCCGATCGAAGAAGGTGGGACGGCCAATTCGCCCGAGCTGCTCGCGGACCGTCATCGGGTACATCGCCACGCGCACCAGCCGCCCGGTGCCCGGCCAGACCGCGTTCTCCAGCTCGGCACGCACCGAGCCGGTGAGCAGGAAGCGCCCCGGGCGGGGGTCGGCGTCCACCGCCCGCTTCACCGCCCCGAGCACGCCCGGCACCGCCTGCCACTCGTCGAGCAGCACCGGCTCTGGCAACTCGCGCAGGGCCGCGTCGGGATCGCCCGCGAAGGCGATCGCCTCGGCCTCGCGGTCAAGCCGCACGGCGCTCGCCGCCCTGCGCACGGTGCTCGTCGTCTTGCCGGCTGCTCGAGGGCCTGTCACCATCAGCGCCGAGAGCTGCGTGAAGAGCTCCTCGAGAAGCGGGTCGACGAGCCGCCGGCGATAGGGGGGCTGAGCGTTGATAACCATGTAACGCAGGTTAGAGTAACCCTCTCACGCAGGCAACACTCGCCCGCTGACGCAAGATACAGCCGGACGGCTACCCTCGTGTACATCTTACGCTCGTGGTTAGTCGCCATTCAGCTTCTCGGCAGCAATGTCGGTGACGAGTAGCATGAATACGACTGCGTCTCGCGCTGCTATATAGCATATTTCTTTGGTGCTATATTATTTCTGTGAATGCAGCTATAAAGATGCACAGGACCACGATCGAGATCGAGGTTCCTGCCTTCGAGGGAGCTCGGAAGGCTCTCGGCACCGCCGGTTACAAGGAGACCGTGAACGAGGCTCTGCGGGTTGTCGGTCGAGGTGAGCAGCTACACCGTGGGGCGTCGCTGATCCGCTCCGGCGCTCTCGGCCTGATCTCCCCCGCCGAGCTCGATGAGCAGCGCCGCCCGCGCGTCTAGTGTCCCGCTATCTCGCCGATACCTCGATCTGGGCCTGGGCGCAGAGGGCCGAGCGCCTGGACATACGCGAGAAGCTCGCCGATCGCTACGAGGCCGGCGAGATCGTCACCTGCGTCCCGGTCATTCTCGAGGCCATGCACCGGCCCGAGACGGGCGCCGAGTACGGGGAGCGGTTCGATCGGCTCTTCGCTCCGCTCGATCGCCTCCCTCTCGTCGACTCGAGCGTTGAGCGGGCGCTCGAGGTGCAGCGTGCGCTCGCCGGCGCGTCGAACGGGAGCCACCGCCGGCCCGCGATCGACTTCCTGATCGCCGCTGCGGCCGAGGCCGCCGGCCCGGAGGTGGTTCTCTGGTGCTTCGACCGGGACCTGAAGGTGATCTGCGAGCACACCGGGCAACCAAGCGAGCCCGAGGCGTCGACGGGGGCGGGGCATTGACCCCGCAGCGCGGTGCTGTCTTGGCCCCGGCAGGGTGGCTCGTCGAAAACTGTCGCCGATCAGATTTATCTGATACTTTCTTTGCGTGATGCGCCTAACCGCCACAGAGGTCGCCAGAGAGTTCTCCAGCATCGTCAGCAAGGTGGGTAGCGGCGAGGAGATCGAGGTGACTCGCAACGGCGTCCCGGTCGTGCACATGCGGCCGGTGGGCGCGGAGCGGACTATTTCGGCTTCTCGTTGGCGCGAGCTGATGGACACCGCACCGGCGGTCGATGAGAGCTTCGAGCGCGATGTCGAATCGGCACGAAGGGAAATCGGACCGCCAAGCGGCGCATGGCCGTCCTGATCGATACCTCGGTGCTGATCGACGCCGAGCGGCGTGGGCAGTCGCTTGAGCGCGCGGTGGGCGAAGAGGCGCGCGCGATCAGTGCGATAACGGTGAGTGAGCTCCTGCACGGGGTTCATCGTGCAACCGATGAGCCCATCCGCGTTCGCCGCGCAGCCTTCGTGGAGCACCTGCTCGCCTCGATCGAGGCGCTGCCGGTCACAACGGAGGTCGCGCGAGCTCACGCGAGCGTGTGGGCGAGGCTGGAGGAAAAGGGGACGCCGATCGGCGCGCACGATCTCTGGATCGGGGCGACTGCGCTGGCGCACGGCATGAGCGTCGCGACTGCCAACGCCGGCGAGTTTCGGCGGATTCCCGGGCTTGTGGTCGCGCCTGTTTAGCCGAGCGGCGATAAGCGCTCGGTTCACGGTCTCAGCCGGCAGCTTCGAGATGCTCGAGCATCGGCTCTGAGCGGGCTGAAAGACTCCCGCACTGTGGAACGACTGCCCCGTGGCCGCCACGGCCTTCCCCGCGAGTTCATCGCGCGCAATCAGCGTGAGCGGCTGCTTGCCGCCCTCGCCGAGAGCCTCGCCGATCGCGGTTACGAGGGCACCACGGTCGCGCAGATCGGCAAGCGCGCCGGCGTCTCCAAGAGTGACTTCTACAAGCAGTTCGAGAGCAAGGACGCCTGCTTCGTGGCGGCCTACGACGAGGCTGTCGAGCGGATCCGCGAGCAGGTGCTGGCGGCCTGCGCCGGGGCCTGGGCGAGCGGTGTGGTCGCGGCGCTGTCGACACTGCTCGACCTGCTCGCCGCCGAGCCGGCGCAGGCGGGGCTGGTCCTGGTCGAGGGACTGCGCGCCGGTCGCGGCGTCTACGACCGCTACCAGGCGGCCCTGGAGAGCTTCGTCCCCCGCCTGCGCGACGGGGCACCGGCGCCCGCGGGGGGCGGGCTGCCGCCAGAGGCGACCGACGAGGCGATCGTCGGCGGCATCGCCTCGCTGCTGGCGCGGCGCGTCCTCGCCGGCGAGACCGCGCGGCTGCCCGAGTTACTGCCGGAGATTGCGGAGTTCGCGCTCACCCCGTACCTGGGCGCAACCGAGGCACGCCGCGTCATTTCTGAACCGTAAGAAGCTGTTAACGTATCCGTTATGGATAGAGGAGATAAGCCGGCGCTCGGGCAGGTCCTCCGCGAGGCTCGTCGCGATGCGGGCGTCTCTCAGGCCCAGCTCGCGATTCGCACGGGTATCGCTGCGCCCGCGATCAGCCGCATCGAAAACGGGCACGAGTCGCCCTCGTTTGAGCGCTTTGCCAGCTGCATGGAAGCCCTCGGGTTCGTCCCCGCCGTCGAGCTCGGGTTGCTGGGGGGTAGCGATGCCGACCCGACCCACCTGGCCGCGGAGGCTGCAATGACTCCCTCCCAGCGACTGGCAAGCCTGTTCGAATGGATGCGCTTCGGTGACCGGCTCACCCGGGCGCAGCTGCGCCCGCTGCCCGACCGGAGGGACTGAGTTGCTCGAGGATTTGCCGTCCGAGCTCGATCGAGGCCCGCTGAACCCGGTGCGGATCTTCGAGGCTCTGGAGCGGCACGAGGTCGAGTACCTGACGATTGGCGGCGTCGCCGTGAATGCTCACGGTCACGTGCGCAACACCCGCGACGTCGATATCCTGATCGAGTGGGATGCCGAGAACATGCGGCGTCTCGCTGCGGCGCTTTCGGACCTTGACGCCAGGCTCTTCGGCGTCGATGCGGACCTCCTGGATGTCGATCCGCAGAACCCGGACGATCTATTGAACGGCGGCAATTTCACCTTGCGAACGGCCGCGGGGGGCCTCGACCTCTTCGATCCCGACGAGATCCCGGGTGGCCGGCCATACGATGAGATGCGGCCACGTGCGGTAGAAGCGGCAGTCGAAGGGGTGAGAATTCGCGCTGTGGGCTTCGACGATCTGATCCGACTGAAGCGTGAGGCCGGGCGGGACCGCGACCTGGAGGACGTCGCGACCCTCCTTGCGGCCAAACGCGCGGCCGAGGCGCGCCGCATAATCTCCGAGGATGAGTGACGCGGCACCAGCAGGTGCGGCTGGGAAGGAGGCGGTAGCAGCGCTCGACGGCGTTCTCCCCTCGCAGGCGCTGAGCGAGGCGGTAGCTGCCGAATGGGTCAGCTCGGGCGACTACCGGATCCGCCCCGAGGCGATCCAGCCGGCCAGCATCGACCTGCGGCTCGGCGACCACGCCTGGGCCCTGCGCTGCTCCTTCCTGCCCGACGTCGACTCGACGGTCGAGGAGAAGATCGAGGGGCTTGCCTTCCAGCGGATCGACCTGCGCGACGGGGCGGTGCTGGAGCGCGACCGTCCCTACCTGGTGCCGCTGATCGAGGAGCTGGCGCTTCCCGACGACGTGCGGGCGAAGGCCAACCCGAAGAGCTCGACCGGGCGGCTCGACGTCTTCACCCGGGTGCTGACCGACCGCCACCACCGCTTCGACGAGATCCGGCCTGGCTACCGCGGCAAGCTCTACCTCGAGGTCGTGCCTCGCTCCTTCGCGATCCAGGTGAAGACCGGGCTCTCGCTCAACCAGCTGCGCCTGGCGCGCGGCGACGTACGGCTGAGCGACGCCGAGATCCGCGCCCTGCAGGACGAGTTCCCGCTGCTCTACCTCGACTCCCACGCGCTGCGCGAGTCTGAGCTGGCCCTCGCCGACGGGCTTTTCCTCAGCGTCGACCTCTCCGGGCCGAGCGACCGCATCGTCGGCTACCGGGCGAAGAAGAACAGCCTGCCGATCGACCTCTCGCGCATTCGCGCCTACCGCTGGACTGACTTCTGGGACCCGGTCTTCCCCGAGGCGGGAGGCAAGATCGTGCTCGAGCCGGAGATCTTCTACCTGCTGCTCTCGGCCGAGGGGGTCTGCATCCCGCCGCAGATCGCCGCCGAGATGATGGCCTACGACCCGACCGCGGGCGAGCTGCGCACCCACTACGCCGGCTTCTTCGACCCCGGCTTCGGCTACGACCCGGCCGGCGACCGCCACGGCAGCCGCGCCGCGCTCGAGGTTCGCGCCCGCGACGTCTCCTTCATGGTCGAGCACCGCCAGCCGGTCTGCAAGCTGGCCCTGGAGCGCACCAGCGCCCCGGCCGAGCGCCTCTACGGGGCAGGCCTCGGCTCCAACTACCAGGGGCAGGTGACGATGCTCTCCAAGCACTTTGAGGAGCAGGCGGTGGGGGGAGGGGGGGAGCGGTAGCTCCCCAATCCTCGGCGCGCTGAGCAGAGTGCGTCCAGGAAGCTGCCCGAAACGTCAGGGGGGAGAGTCTTGGCTTCCAGGGCCTTTATAAGGCGTTATGGAGGCAGCAACTGAACTGCTACGTTGTAGCCCTATGGCGACGGATGTTCCCCAGCGCGAACTGCGCAATCGGACCGCCGATCTGCTGCGCCGGGTCGAGGCAGGCGAGCGTCTGCGGATCACCGTGCATGGGCATCCGGTGGCGGAACTGGTGCCGATCGAGGATGACTACCCGCGGAAGTTCGTCCCATTGAAGAAGTTTGAGGAGATCGCCGGAATCCTCAGCCCAGAGGAGGGACGTGCGTGGGCCAAGGAAATCCGCGAAATCAGAGACGAATCGGGATCCGCTCGGGATCCGTTTGAGAAGTACGAGGAACAGCGCGCAGAAGAACGCGACCCGAACGCGCGAGGGGATCAATGAGCCAGGTCCTGCTCGACACCTCCACCTTCATCGCCAGCATTGACGGAGAGCTCAACCTTGCGAGCTTTCCCGGCGAGTCCACCATTTCCGCAGTGACGCTGTGTGAGTTGCACCACGGCGTTCTCGTTGCATCCGACGCCGAGCGGCCCAAGCGCCTGCTTGGGCTCGACATGGCACGGCGCCATTTCGACGCCCTGCCGGTCGACGACCGGGTGGCCCCGAGCTTCGGCGAGTTGATGGCAACAGCTCGTCGGGAGAAAGGAGCCCGCCCGGCCATTGCCGACGCACTGATTGCCGCGACCGCAATGGCGTACAACCTGCCTCTGATGACCCGGGACAAGGACTTCGAGGTATTCCAGGGCATCGAGGTCGTGCGCGTCTGATCGACCGTCCGGCGGGGCTCACTCCCCCCATAGACCCTGTCCTGACTCATCCCTACCTGGCGCCCATCGATCCACTCCACCGAATCCTGCTGATGAAGGACCTCCGGCAGCTGCTGAAGGAGCTCGGCGGTTGACAACCATCCCATCTCATACGAACATGTGTTCGTATGAGATGGGATGAGCAGCGAGTCGAGAAGGACCTGCGGTTGCCCGGGGTTGGCGACGGCACCGTCGTCCGCACCTTCGATGCGCCGGAGGCGATGGGGATCAACTTCCACGAGGTTCGCGCCCGCTCGGCGCTGAATCGGGTGCCCGGGAGGCGCTACGGGTTCGGCTGGACGATCAACCCCTACCGAGGGTGCACGCATGCCTGCGTGTTCTGCTTCGCCCGGCGCACGCACACATATCTGGACCTCAACGCAGGTCGGGACTTCGAGCGGGAGATCGTGGTGAAGGTGAACGTGCCGGAGCTGGTCCGGGCTGAGCTGGCGCGGCCGAGCTGGAAAGGGGAGCTGGTGGCGCTGGGGACCAATACCGATCCCTACCAGTGGGTCGAGAGCCGCTACCGGATGATGCCGGAGATCCTTGCAGCGCTGGAGGAGGCGGAGACGCCGGTTTCGGTCCTGACCAAGTCGCCCCTCGTAATGCGCGACATTGAGATCTTCGAACGGATGTCCAAGCACCTACCGGTCTCGGTCAACCTCTCCGTCCCAACCCTCGACGAGGAGGCCTGGCGAGCAACCGAGCCGCACACCCCGAGCCCCTCAGCCCGCCTCGACGCTGTAGCCGAGCTGCGCCGAAGAGGCATCGACTCCGGTGTCCTGATCGCCCCGCTGATGCCCGGCATCAACGACAGCTCCGACCAGGTCCAGCCAATAATCGACCGAGCCCGTGAAGCAAAAGCGTCATTCCTGGGCGGCGTAGCTCTTCACCTACGCGACGAGGTCAAGGACGTCTTCTTCGCCTGGCTGGAAGCCAAACGCCCAGACCTCATCCCCAGATATGAGGAGCTCTACCGCGGCCGCTCCTACCTGCGTCCTGAGCAGCGCACCCAAGCCACCCAATCCGTCCGCGGCTGGGGAAGAAGCACAAGGCGTGCGAAGGAGGGACGGGAGCCCCCTCCCCGGACACTCCAGAGCAGCCCGAAGGGCTGCTCGTCCGGGGAGGGGGCTCCCGTCCCTCCCCCACAGACCCTGTTCTGAGTCACCCCTCATCGAGAGACTCGAAGCGACACTCACGCGGGTCTTTGTCGTCCCGGAAGCGCCTGAACCTCGCGCCGTGCCTGATCCGTCCCGCCGCCGCGTGGTCGTAGCCCACTTCGATCACCAGCTCCGGCCGCAAAGCGACCCACTCGAGGTCGCGCCCCCCGGTCCAGCGGCTCGGCTCCGCAGTGCCGCTCTCGCCCGTCTCCAGCGGCTCGAGCAGGGTGCGCATACTCCGTTTGGTCTCGGCGCTGAAACCGGAGATGTGGCCCACCGAGCGCAACCGGTCCCCGTCGTAGAGGCCGAGGATCAGCGAGCCGACCGTGCCCTCCTCCTTGCCCGGCCGCCAGCCCATCACCACGCAGTCGATCTCGCGCTCGCGCTTGATCTTGGCCATGCCCTTGCGTTTGCCGGGGACGTAGGGCGCGTCGAGCTGCTTGGCCATCGTGCCCTCGGTCTTGCGCAGCCAACGCTCGGCCTGCTCGGCGTCGCGGCTCAGCTTGCTCGCCTCGATCGGGGTGTCCTCGAGGAGCTTCTCCAGCCGCTCGCGGCGCTCGGCGAACAGCGCCTCCAGCAAGTCCTCGTCCCCCTCGGCGAGCAGGTCGAAGGCGACGTAAGAGGCCGGGATCTCCTTCGAGAGCAGCGTGATCCGCGACTCGGCCGGGTGGATGCGGCTCTGCAGGGCGTCGAATTCGAGGTTGCCCTCGGCGTCGCGGATGACCAGCTCGCCGTCGAGCACGTAGCGGCCGGGCGGGAAGCTCAGCTCCGGGAAGTAGCGGGCCAGCGCTTTGCCGCCACGCGATTGGACGTAGGCGTCGGCGCCGTCGACGAAGACGATCGCGCGGAAGCCGTCGAGCTTCTGCTCGTAGGCCCACTCCTCGCCCAGGGGGAGCTCTTTGCGGGTCAGCGCAAGCTGCGGCTTGATCGGCGGTTCGAGCGGAAGGGTCAACCTGACCCGACAGTTTGCCGACGTGCCCGCGCCTGGCGCGGGTCGGGTATCGGCACCGATGCGAGCAGCTGCTTCGTGTAGGCGTCCTCGGGCCGCTCGCAGACCCGGTCGGCCGGTCCCTCCTCGACGATCCTGCCCTCGTGCATGACCGCGATCCGGTCGGAGACGTGGCGGACGACGCCGATGTCGTGGGCGACGAAGACGTAGGTGAGGCCGAACTCGGCCTGCAGCTCGGAGAGCAGATCGAGGATCTGCGCCTGGATCGAGACGTCGAGCTGGGAGACCGGCTCGTCGGCGACGATCAGCTTCGGCCGCAGCGCCAGCGCCCGGGCGATCCCGATCCGCTGCCGCTGGCCGCCGGAGAACTCGTGCGGGTAGCGGTCGTAGTGCTCGGGGGAGAGGCCGACCCGCTCGAGCAGCGCCTGGACGTGGCGGCGCAGCTCCCTCCCCCTGGCGACGCCCTGCAGGGCCAGCGGGTCGCCGACGATCTGGCCCGCCCGGCGGCGTGGGTTGAGCGAGGCATAGGGGTCCTGGAAGACCATCTGCAGGTCGCGCCGCAGCGGCCGCATCGCGCGGCGCGAGAGGCCGGCGATCTCGCGGCCCTCGAAGCGGACCGAGCCCGAGGTCGGCTCGGTCAGCCCCAGCACCGCGCGGCAGAGCGTCGACTTGCCCGAGCCGGACTCTCCCACCAGTCCGAGCGTTTCGCCCTGGCGAACGCTGAAGCTGACGCCGTCGACGGCGCGCACGTGGTCGACCGTGCGGTCGACCAGCAGCCCGCGCTTGACCGGGAAGTGCTTGACCAGGTCGGTGACCTGAAGCAGCGTCTCGCGGTCCGGCCGCGGGCGCAGGGGCGGGGCGGCGTCGAGCTTGACGACGGCACCGAGCAGGC
Organism: Solirubrobacterales bacterium; assembly: GCA_036269215.1. Classification (GTDB taxonomy): domain Bacteria; phylum Actinomycetota; class Thermoleophilia; order Solirubrobacterales; family 70-9; genus VRUE01. The sequence goes on along the minus strand of DATASN010000048.1, from coordinate 102 downwards.
TGCGCGTGTACGGGTCCTTGGGCGAGTAGAAGATCTCGTCGAGGCCGCCGCGCTCGACGATCTTTCCGGCGTGCATCACCAGCACCCGGTCGGCGACTTCGG
>DATASN010000047.1:0-18414 GCA_036269215.1 Solirubrobacterales bacterium | reverse complement strand
CCATCACCTTAACCCGTCCACTCTTGGGCTCGATCGCAACGACGGCACCGTAGCCGGCCGCTTCGAGGTCAGCGAGCGCGGTCGCCTGGGCCGCCGGGTCGAGGTTGGTGACGATGTCGTTGCCCTGTTGATTGCGACCGCGCAGCTGGTCGAGGATTGAGCTGAATTCGGATTCGTTGCCGACCAGTTCGTCGTTGTGGAAGCGCTCGAACTCACTGTCGCCGTACTGGACGAAGCTGTAGCCGATCGGGTGCCCGTAGAGCGCCCCTTCCGGATAGCGGCGCACGTAGCGCAGGTCGGCGCCGTGACCCTTCGGCACCGAGCGGACGATCACCGTGCCGTCGGCGGCGAGGATGCGACCGCGCTTGATCTGCTGCTGCTCGAGCAGCGGGCGCTTGTTGGCGTCCTTCTGCTTCAGCGCCGAGGCGTCGAACACCGACCAGTACGAGGTGAAGCCGATCAGCACCGCGAAGAGGACGACGACGAGGCCGAAGAGCTTGACGATCTGGCGGTTCACCTGGCCCCCAGGGCGAGGCCGGCGGCGCCTTCACGCGCTCCGGCCTCACGGCGGGCCCGGTCGGAGACGAGCAGCAGCAGGGCGAGCAGGACGAAGTTGGCGACGATCGAGCTGCCGCCGTAGCTGATGAAGGGCAGGGTGACGCCGGTCAGCGGGATCGCCCTGGTGACGCCGCCGATGATCACGAAAGCCTGGATCGAGAAGACGGCGGTGAGGCCAGTCGCCAGCAGCTTCGAGAAGCCGTCGTCGGCGAGCAGGGCGATCTTGAAGCCGCGGGCCGCGACCAGCAGGTAGATCAGGATCACCGCGCAGGCGCCGAAGAGGCCGAGCTCGTTGACGATCAGCGAGTAGATCGTGTCGGTCTGGGCCGCCGGCAGCAGCGCCGCGTGGGTCCCGGGGACGGTGATCAGCGCCTGGCCGAAGCCCTTGCCAAAGAGGCCGCCGTCGGCCTGGGCGAAGATCGATTGGAGGATCTGGTAGCCGCTGGCCTGCGGGTGGGCGTAGGGGTTGAGCCAAATTTCGACCCGGTCGTGGACGTGCGGCACGGTCGAGGCGAAGAACCAGGCGCCGAGGAGGAACATCGCCATCCCGATCGCGACGAAGGAGAAGCGCCCGGTCGCCACGTAGAGCAGGGCGAGGAAGGCGGCGAAGAACATCAGCGAGCTGCCGAGGTCACGGATGAAGACGAGCATGAACATCGAGGCCCCCCAGACGACCAGCATCGGGCCGAAGTGCTTGAGCGGCGGCAGCGTCACCCCGAGCACGCGCCGGGCGCCGACGATCAGCACCTCGCGGTGCTCGCGCAGGTAGCTGGCGAGAAAGACGACCAGGCAGATCTTCGAGAACTCGGCCGGCTGGAAGGCAAGCGGGCCGAGCTTGACCCCGAGGTAGGCGCCGTTGACCTGCTGGCCGACCCCGGGCAGGCGCGGCGCCAGGAGGAGGAGGAGGCCGACCACGGCGATCGTGTACCGGTAGCGCTCGAGCACGTCGTAGTCGCGCAGGAACTGGATCGTCAGCGCGAAGAGCACGAGGCCGAGGACGAACCAGTTGGCCTGGTCGCGGGCCAGGCTGGCGTCGATCCGGTAGACCATCACCAACCCGAAGGCCATCAGCAGCGCGGCCAGCGGGAAGAGGTAGGGGTCGGCGTCGGGCAGGCGGAAGCGCAGGAAGGCGTGGGTGGCGAGACAGACGGCGAAGAAGTAGGCGCCGTAGACGAGACTGAGGTTTTCGAGCTGCGAGCTCTCCTGAGCAAAGACCGCGGCGAAGCCAGCGGTGAGCAGCAGCGCGACCGGGACGAGAGCCATCAGCTCCCTGTTCCTGGCGCTCATCGCACCCCTTGTGATTTTTCGACTTCTTCGACCAGCGAGACGGCGTCGTCGCGGGAGCGCAGGTCGTGGCCGGTGACGGCTTCGCGGCGCCGCGCGGTTAGCGAGGCGGTCTGGATCGGGCTGGCGTAGCGCTCCCTGTAGAGCTCGATCCCGAAGGGGAGTTCGTAGGGCAGGCCGCGGTAGAGGGCGACCCTGCCGCTTTCGTCGGTGCCGAGAAACCAGACCTGGCGGTTGCCGTACCAGGCGCCGAAGGCGAGGGCGCCGAGCACGACCAGGACCGCGAGGACCTTGGCGGCGGCGCGGAGGCGGCGGCGCGGCCGCTTGGCCGTGAGCTGTTCGCGACGCTCGCGGGCGGCCGTCGCGGCGGCGCGGCGGCGCACCTCGGTCGCGGTCAGGCCGGCCTCGGCGGCGGCCGGGCCGATCAGCGTCGCGTCGTCGTGGCTCTGTTGCGGCGCCGCAGCGTCCTCGAGGTGGAAGGCGAGCGCGGTGATGTTGTCGCGACCGCCGGCGCGGTTGGCTTCCTCGACGAGGGCGCGGACGGCCGCGTCCATCGAGGTCGCGCCGGCGAGCAGCTTGGCGACCTTCTCGTCGCCGAGCATCGTCGTCAACCCGTCGGAGCAGATCAGGAAGACGTCGCCGGGCGCGGCGGGGACTGTCTGCACGTCGGGCTCGACCTCGGGCTCGGGGCCGAGCGCGCGGGTGATGATCGAGCGCTGCGGGTGGTCCTCGGCCTGAGCGTCGGTGAGCTGGCCCTTGCGACGCATCTCCTCGACCAGCGAGTGGTCGCGGGTGAGCTGCTCGAGGCGGCCGGCGCGCAGGCGGTAGGCGCGGCTGTCGCCGACGTGGCCGATCGCCACCTCTTCGCGCTCGGCGCTGACGATCGCCGCGGTCAGCGTCGTCCCCATCCCGGCGCGCGAGGGATCGGCGCGAGCCAGCTCGTGGATCGTGCGGTTGGCGGTGGCGATCGTCTCGCGCAGGACGCGCTCGGGCGAACCATCGGGGAGGTCGACGTCGAAGGCGTCGGCGGCAGCTTTGGAGGCGACCTCGCCAGCCTGGGCGCCGCCCATCCCGTCGGCTACGACGAAGATCGGGGCTCGCACGAAGAAGGAATCCTCGTTGGCGTTGCGCTGGCGCCCCGTGTCGGAGCGAAAAGCCTGGTCGTCGATCCGCAGCATCTATCCGGAGGCCTCGTATCTGAACTCGGTGTCGCCGATCCGCACCAGGTCGCCGTCGACCAGCTCCGCCTCGCCCTTCAGCGTGGCGTCGTTGAGCAGGGTGCCGTTGGTGGAGTTCATGTCCTCGACGTAGGTGCGGCCATCGCGACTGAAGATCCTGGCGTGCACGCCGGAGGCATAGCGGTCGTCGATCCGCACGTCAGCTTCGGCCGAGCGACCGATCGAGAGGCCGCCGATCAGGTCGAAGCGCTCTCCCGCCGCAAGGCCGCCGCCGCGCTCGGCCACCAGCCAGGCGTCAGTCGCGCTCGGCTGCGCCACGAGACCGGGCACCTGGTGGAAGCCGGTCGCGTCGGGCGCGGGCGAGACGGTGCGGCGCAGGTCCTTGAGCGCACTGCGGGCGATCCAGAGCAGGAACAGGTAGAGGACGGCAAGAAAGCCGAACTTGAGGGCGACTGAGATCGGGGCGTAGTCCACGCGGGAGGCCTACTGCTCGATGTCGAACAGGAAGGTCGTGGTGCCGATCGTCACCTGGTCGCCGGGGCTGAGCCGGGTCGAGGAGATGCGGCGCCCGTTCACCTTGACGCCGTTGGTCGAGCCGAGGTCGGCGATAGTCCAGTCGCCGGTCGGGGCGCGGCGCAGCTCGGCGTGGCGGCGCGAGATATTCGGGTCGCTGAGCACGCACTCGGCCTGCTTGGAGCGGCCGAGGGTCGCCCGCGGGCCCTCGAGCACGTAGCGGCGATCGTCGAGCGAGACGACCGCGCGGGTTGCGACGAGCGCCTCGGCGCGCTGCTCGGGGCTCCGTTCCGGCGCCTTCTCCTTCACCGCCGAGTAGACCATCGTGTGGCCCTCCTCCCCCTGGCTCGGCGCCTCGCCCTCGTGGACGGGGGGCTTGACCAGCCGCGTCTGGATCCCGAACTCGCCGAGGCGCAGCCGCTCGTCGGTCTTGAACTCGACCGCCGGCCGGGTCAGCAGGTCGTAGCTACGGCGGCGGGCATGCTCGAGCAGGTAGCCGGAGAGCTCCTGCTCGAGCGATCGCTCGTAGCCCTCGAGCTTGGAGCGGTCCCTGCTCGAGAGGAAGACGGTGTACTCGTTGGGGACGTAGACCCGCGCCACGCCGGCGGTCTTGTGGGCGTCCATCTCCTTTGCCAGCTTGCGGGCGAGCTCGACCGGCTGCACCTCGGAGCTGAAGGCGCGGCTGAAGACCCCCTCGACGAGGCCTTCGATACGACTCTCGAGGTTGCGTAGGACGCTGATCGTTGGCTCCTTTTCGCGAGCGCGACGCGCGCTCGGGGTGGCGGGAAAACCGGCTCGAATCCTACGGGAGCAGGACGCCGTGACCGGCGGCGAGCCAGAGCCCCAGCGCCGCCGCCGCTGCGACCGCCCCCAGGCGCAGGTGCAATGAGCGGTCGCGGTGGGGCGGCTGCTCGGCGAGCCGGTCGAGCGAGCCTTCGATCGCCTCGCCCAGCTCCTCCAGCCCCGGGCGGCGATCGGGGCGGGTCTGCAGGCAGGCATCGACCGTATCGGCAAGCTCGCGCGGCAGGTCGGGGCGGAGCCGGCGCAGGGGGCGCTGCCGGCCGCCGATCGCCCGCGCCGTGGCCGCCGGGGTCGAGCGGCGGGTCGGGTGCTCGCCACTCCAGGACTCGTAGAGCGTCAGCGCCAGCGAGTAGATGTCGGCCTCGGGGCCGGCGGCGCGGCCCTCGGCCTGCTCGGGCGACATGTAGGCGAGGGTGCCGACGACATCGCCAGGCGCGGTCAGCGCCGCGGCGTCGGTGAGGCGGGCGACGCCGAAATCCATCAGCTTTGCCCGCGGCTCGCCCTCCTCGGTGACGAGCACGTTCTGCGGCTTGATGTCGCGGTGCACGACCGAGCGGCAGTGGGCGTGGTCGAGCGCCTCGCAGAGGTCGGCGGCGATCTCGCCGATCTCGCGGTCGCTGAGCGCCTGCTCGCGGTTGAGCTGGGCAAGGGTGTCGCCGTCGACCAGCTCGGTGACGAGCAGGGCGTTGCCGTCCTCCTCGCCCATCTCGTAGAGGGTGACGATGCCGGGGTGGTTGAGGCGGGCGGCGGCCTGCGCCTCGCGCAGCACCCGGCCCGAGCCGTGCTCGGGAGCCGATTCGATCGCCTTGACCGCGACCGGGCGCTCAAGGCGTCCGTCCCACGCCTCGTAGACCGTGCCGAAGCCGCCGCTGCCGATGCGGCGCTCGATCAAGAAGCGGTTGAGGACCAGTGAGCCGACCAATTCACTTCCGGACTTCGCCGCGAATCCGCTTGCTCCTGCGACATACTCCCTGCTTCTTGGAGGATTCGCCCGCCAACCGCCCGGGTCGCAGGCCGCGACCGCGCCGCCGCCCGGAGCGCCAACAGATCCTGCTGCGCCGCGGCCTCGCGCTCGGTGGCGGCCTGCTGCTGCTGATCGTCGTCGTGCTCGGCGTCAAGGGCTGCCTCGACGCGCGCAAGAACCGGGCGCTAAGCGACTACGCCCGCAACGTCAGCCAGATCGTCGACGAGACCGACCAGACCAGCAAGGCTTTCTTCGGCAAGCTCTCCGAACCGGGCAGCCTCTCGGTCACCGAGTTCGTCGCCGAGGTCAACGCCGACCGCAGCGCGATGGACAACTACAACACCCGCGTCGACGGCCTCGGCGCACCCGGCGACATGAGCCACGCCCAGAACGCGCTCGAGCTGGTCTACGAGCTGCGCACCAGCGCGATGGACGAAATCGCCGACCGGATGAGCACCGCGCTGGGCGACGTCGGCGCCGCGAAGGCGAGCACGACGATCGCGCGGCAGATGCGCAAGCTGCTGGCGAGCGACGAACTGTACGCGGCGGTTGTCAAGCCGGAGATCGACGGGGTCCTGGCGGCCAACGGGATCGAAGGCGACGACGTGCCGAAGAGCGTCTTCCTGCCCGAAGAAACCAAGTGGCTCGACGAAGGCACGGTCAGCGCCGCGATCGGCTCGGTCAGCGGCTCCAGCCCGACGACCTCGGGAGTGCACGGGCTGGGTCTGATCGGGACCAGCGTCAACGGCACCGAACTGACCGCCGAATCGACGACCTCGGTGACGAGCGAAGGCACGCCCGAAGTCGAAGTCGAAGTGCAGAACCAGGGCGAATCGACCGAGAACGGGATCAGCGTCTCGGTCACGGTCAGCGGCGGCGGCACCCTGAAGGGAACGATCGAAAGCCTCGCCGCCGGCGAAACCTCGACCGCCTCGATCCCGCTGACGCCGGCGCCCTCCGGGGAAGCGACGCTCGAAGTCGACGTCGCGACGGTGCCCGGCGAGCAGGTCTCCGAAAACAACAAGGCCAGCTACACGGTCGTCTTCGAATAGGGCGGTCGCTGTGCGGATCGCCTACCTGGGACCGGCTGGGACCTTCACCGAAGACGCACTGTACGAGACGGAGATGACCGGCGGCGCTGATTTTCAGCGCAAGGCCACAATCCACGATGCGATCCTCGCGGTCGAGCGCGGAGAGGCCGACCGCGCCTTTGTCCCTTTCGAGAACTCGATCGAGGGCTCTGTGCGCAGCACACTCGACACCCTCGCCTTCGACACCGAGGGAGTGACGATCCTCGGCGAGCACGACTTTGCCGTGCACGCGATGCTGCTCGCCCGTGAATCGGTCAGCCTCGACGAGATCACGGCGGTGCTCTCCCATCCGCAGCCGCTGGCCCAGTGTGCGCGTTTCCTACGTGAGAGCCTGCCGAGGGCGGAGCTGCGGAGCGTCAGCAGCACCGCCGAGGCGGCGCGCCTGGTGAGTGAGTCGGACGAGACCTGGGCGGCGGTCGGCGCCCTGGCCGCCGCCGAGCTCTACGGCTGCACGGTCCTGCGCGAGGGGATCGAGGACGAGGCCAACAACGTCACCCGCTTCGTCTGGATCGCCCCCACCGGCACCGAGCCAAGCGCTGGCGAGGCCTGGAAGACCTCACTCGTCTTCTCCGAGCTGGGCGCCGACCACCCGGGAGCGCTGGTCGAGGCGCTCCAGGAGTTCTCCTCGCGCGCGGTCAACCTAACCCGCATCGAGTCTCGGCCTCTGCGCTCCGAGCTGGGCCGCTACATGTTCTTCTGCGACCTCGAGGGAAGCACCGACGACCAGCCAGTCGCCGAAGCCATAAAAGCTCTCCGAACCAAGGCTGCCTCGGTCCGCATTCTGGGCTCTTACCCGGTCTGTTGAAGCCCAGAGGGATGGCCTCCGAACTGGCGGATACTCAAGCCAGCCCGCAGGGCTGGCTGTCAGGGCGGAGGCCATCCCTCTGGGCTTCACCCCCCGGCATGCGTAGAATTCCCGAGCAACATGGCACGCGTGCTCGTACTCAACGCAACGTATGAGCCGATCAACGTCTGCACGTTGAGAAGGGCTGCTGTGCTGCTGCTCAAGGAAAAGGCGGAGCTGCTGGAGCGGAGGGAGGGCGCGATCCACTCCGAGCACATGACCATGCAGCGCCCCGACGTGATCCGACTGGTCAGCTACGTGCGGATCCCCCGCGAGGCGCACAGGAGGAAGATCACCCGCCGCGCGGTGCTGGCGCGGGACTCGTGGACCTGCCAGTACTGCGGCTCGCGCAAGTCGGGCCTCACGGTCGACCACGTGATCCCCCGCAGCCGCGGCGGCAAATCGGTCTGGGAGAACATCGTCGCCGCCTGCGCCTCGTGCAACCGCCGCAAGGGCAACCGCCTTCCCCGCGAGATCCACATGCACCCCCAGAGCACGCCGAAGGCGCCTGGACCCACAGTCTTTATCCAAGTGGCGAGCCCAAGCATCCCGGCGGCATGGCAGCAGTATTTGCCCGCGGCGGCGTAGACACCAAGCTTCGACGCGGAGTTGGAACTGAGAAGGAGCCCTCCCCACAATCGGCGCTACTCCTCCGCGAGCTGCTCCTGCCCCTCCGGCTCGGGGTTGGAATCCTCGTCGACGACAAGCGCAACGGCGGAGACCCGGTCGTCGTCCTTCATGTTCATCACTTTGACTCCCTGGGTCGGGCGGCCCATCTGGGAGATGCCTCCGGCTCGGGTGCGCTGGACCATGCCGTTTTGGGAGATGAAGAGGAGGTCCTGGTGCTCGCGGACGATCAGGGCGCCTGCCAGGCCGCCCTTTTTGGCGGTCAGCTTGGCCGTGAGGACTCCCTTGGTGCCGCGGCCCTTGGTCGGGTATTCAGAGACCGAGGTACGCTTGCCGTAGCCGTTCTCGGTGACGACGAAGAGCTCGGAGTCGTCGCGGGCGATGTCCATCGCCAGGACCCGGTTGGGCTCGCCGTTGACCTTGGCCGAGACGTTCATCCCCTTGACGCCGCTGGTGTCGCGACCCATCGGGCGCACGTTCTCCTCGGAGAAGCGCGAAGCGTGGCCGGACTTGGAGACGAGCAGGATGTCGTCCTCGCCCGAGGTCAGCCGCACCTGGACCAGCTCGTCGGAGTCGCGGATCTTGATCGCGATGATCCCGTCGGCGCGGATCGGCGTGTTGTAGGCCTTGAACTCGGTCTTCTTGACCAGGCCTTCCGCGGTGGCGAAGACCAGGTACCTGTTCTCCCCGAAGTCGCGGGTCGGGATCACGGCGGTCACCTTCTCGCCGTCGCGCAGCGGCAGGACGTTGACCAGGGCGCGCCCTTTCGAGGTGCGCGAGCCCTCCGGCAGCTCGTAGACCTTGAGCCGGTAGACCTTGCCGCGGTTGGTGAAGAAAAGCAGGAAGTCGTGGGTCGAGCAGATGTGCAGGTGCTCGATGTAGTCGTCCTCCTTCATGTCCATCCCCATCACCCCGCGCCCCCCACGGTGCTGCTGCCTGTAGGTCGCGAGAGGAAGGCGCTTGGCGTAGCCGGAGTGGGTGATCGAGATCACCATCTGCTGGTCGGCGATCATGTCCTCGATGTTCATGTCGCCCTCGAAGTGGGTGATCTCGGTGCGCCGCTCGTCGCCGTAGCGCTTGTCGACCTCGTCGAGCTCCTCGACCACGACCGCGTCGATCCGAGCCGGGTCGCCGAGGATCGCGCGCAGCTCCGCGATCCGCTTGGTGAGCTCCTCGTGCTCTTCGCGCAGCTTGTCGGACTCCAGCGCGGTGAGACGAGCGAGGCGCATGTCGAGGATCGCCTGCGCCTGCTCTTCGGAGAGCTCGAAACGCTCGACCAGGCCGGCCTTGGCAGTCTCAGAATCGGCCGAGCCGCGGATCAGCTCGATCACCGCGTCGAGGTTGTCGAGCGCGATCAGCAGCCCCTCGAGGATGTGGGCGCGGGCCTCGGCGCGGCGCAGCTCGTGCTGGGTGCGGCGGATCACCACCTCGCGCTGATGGCTGACGTAGTGCTCGATCAGCTCCTTGAGGCTGAGCGTCTTCGGCACGCCGTCGACCAGGGCCACCATGTTGATTCCGAAGGTGCTCTGCATCGCGGTGCGCTTGTAGAGCTGGTTGAGCACCACCTCCGGCGGGTCGCCACCGCGCTTGGTCTCGATCACCAGGCGCATCCCCGAGCGATCGGACTCGTCGCGCAGGTCGGAGATGCCGGTGATCTTCTTGTCGCGGACGAGATCGGCGATCTTGGTGATCAGGCCGCCGTCGCCGCCCTTCTTGACCATGAAGGGCAGCTCGGTGACGATGATCGCGTCGCGCCCCCCCTTGAGCGGCTCGACGTGGGCCCGGGCCCGGATCCGGACCGAGGCGCGGCCGGAGGCGTAGGCGTCGCGGATCCCTTCGGCGCTCATGATCCCGCCGCCGGGGAAGTCGGGGCCCTTGACGTGCTCCATCAGCCCTTCGAGGTCGATGCCGGGGTTGGCGATGTAGGCCTTGACCGCGCCGATCGACTCGCTCAGGTTGTGTGGCGGGATGTTGGTCGCCATCCCCACCGCGATCCCGGCCGAGCCGTTGACCAGCAGGTTGGGGAAGCGGGCCGGCAGCACCAGCGGCTCGGACTGGGACTCGTCGTAGTTCGGCCCCCACTCGACCGTATCGGCCTCAATGTCCCGCAGCAGCTCAGTCGAGAGCCGCGCCAACCGCGCCTCGGTGTACCTCATCGCGGCCGGTGGGTCGTCGTCGATCGAGCCGAAGTTGCCCTGACCGTCGACGAGCATGTAGCGCAGCGAGAAGGGCTGGGCCATGCGGGCGAGGGTGTCGTAGATCGCGCTGTCGCCGTGGGGGTGGTACTTGCCCATCACCTCGCCGACGATGAAGGCGGACTTGCGGTAGGGGCGGTTGGGCTGCAGGGCGAGGTCGTGCATCGCGTAGAGCACGCGGCGGTGGACGGGCTTGAGGCCGTCGCGGACGTCGGGCAGCGCCCGACCGACGATCACGCTCATCGCGTAGTCGAGATACGACGAGCGCATCTCGGTGGTCAGCTCGCGCTCCTCGATCCGCCCGCCCGTGAGTGCTTCGGCGCCCTCCACTAGATCACCCTCTCCGGCGAGCCGTAACGCATCGTCCCCCTGGGAGGGGGAGAGAACGTTGCACCCGGGGCCTGGCTAGACGTCAAGGAACCGCACCTCCTTGGCGTGGCGTTCTATGAACGCCTTGCGTGGCTCGACCTTGTCGCCCATCAGGTCGGTGAAGATCTTCTCCGCCATCGTCGCGTCGTCGATCTGAACCCGCTCCAAGGTGCGCGTAGCGGGATCCATCGTCGTCTCGCGCAGCTGTTCGGCGTTCATCTCCCCCAGGCCCTTGAAGCGCTGCATGGTGATTCCGTGGCGGGCGAGCTCCATCACCATCCGGCGCAGCTCGGCGAAGGACTCGGCGACCTTCTCTTTCTGATCGAGCGAGACCTTGAAGGGCGGCCGGCCGACCTGGCTGAGCAGCTCACGGTGAGAGTCGACCAAGCGGCGGTAGTCGTGGGATTCGAAGAGGCCGGCGGAGAGATCGAAGGCCTTGGCCAGCCCGTCGCGGCGGTGCACGGCGCGGACGAGGATCTCGTCGCCGGATTCGGAGACGATCTCGGTGTCAAAGGGCTCGGCCTCGCCGGCGTCGCCCCTGATCACGTCCTTGACCTCGGCCAGCGACGTCGCGGCGCGGTCGAGGATTTCCGACTCGCCGAGGAAGCGGATCAGCTCGTGGCCGAAGTCGGCCTGCAGTGAGTCGGCCCAACCCTCGTGCTCCTTCAGCCGCCGATTGAAGCGCTGCCAGCGGGTGGCGGTCAGCTTGTGCGACTCGCCGCCGGCGTCGAGCACCTCCATCTGCTCGAGCTTGTCGCGCAGCAGCAGCTCCTCGAGCTCGGACTCCTTCTCGACGTAGGTCTCCTGCTTGCCGTTCTTCAGCTTGTAGAGCGGCGGCTTGGCGATGTAGACGTAGCCGGCCTCGATCAGCTCCGGCATCTCGCGGTAGAGGAAGGTGAGGACCAGGGTGCGGATGTGGGCGCCGTCGACGTCGGCGTCGGTCATCAGCACGACCTTGTGGTAGCGCGCCTCTTTGACGTCGAACTCCTCGCCGATGCCGGTGCCGACGGCGGTGATCAGCGCCTGGATCTCGTTGTTGGAGAGGACCTTGTCGATCCGCGCCTTCTCGACGTTGATGATCTTGCCGCGCAGCGGCAGCACGGCTTGCGTATTGCGATCGCGACCCTGCTTCGCCGAGCCGCCGGCGGAGTCACCCTCGACTATGAACAGCTCGGCCAGGGCGGGGTCGCGCACGGTGCAATCGGCGAGCTTGCCCGGCAGGGTCGAATTCTCCAGCGCCGACTTGCGGCGGGTCAGGTCGCGTGCCTTTCGAGCCGCCTGGCGGGCGCGGGCGGCGTCGACGGCCTTGCCGATAATTCGTTTCGCCTCGCCGGGGTTCTCCTCGAAGAACTCGCCAAGCTTGCGGTTGACCGACTCCTTGACCAAGCCCTCGATCGGCGGATTGCCGAGCTTGGTCTTGGTCTGCCCCTCGAACTGCGGGTCGGCGAGCTTGACCGAGATCACCGCGGTAAGCCCCTCGCGCACGTCGTCTCCGGTGAGGTTCTCGTCTTTCTCTTTAAGCAGGCCTTTGCCTCGCGCGTAGGCGTTGAGCGTGCGTGTCAGCGCCGAGCGGAAACCGGAAAGGTGGGAGCCGCCCTCGTGGGTGTTGATGTTGTTGGCGAAGCTGAAGATCGATTCCTGGTAGGAGGAATTCCACTGCATCGCCACCTCGACCTGGCCGTCGTCGGTCTCGTTCTCGAAGAAGACAGTCTTGCGGTGCAGCGGGTCCTTGTTCTCGTTGAGGTGGGCGACGAAGTCGACGATGCCGCCCTCGTAGTGGAAGACGTCCTTCTGACCCGCACCGCGCTCGTCGACCAGCTCGATCCTGAGGCCGCGAGTGAGGAAGGCGGTCTCGCGCAGGCGCTCGGCCAGGGTCGCGTAGTCGAACTCGAGCTCGTCGAAGATCTCGTCGTCGGGGAGGAAGGTGATCGTCGTGCCATGCGAATCGCTCGCCTCGCCGCGGTGAAGGTCGGCCTGCGGCTTGCCGCGCTCGTAGTCCTGGGTCCAGATCGCGCCGTCGCGGCTGATCTCGAGGTGGAGCTGCTCGGAGAGCGCGTTGACGACGGAGATGCCGACGCCGTGCAGGCCGCCGGAGACCTTGTAGCCCTCGCCGCCGAACTTGCCGCCGGCGTGCAGCGTGGTCAACACCACCTCGGCGGCCGGCCGCTTCTCTTTCTTCAGCTCGTCGACCGGGATGCCGCGGCCGTCGTCGACGACGGTGCAGCTGTTGTCGGGGTGAAGGACGACGCGGACGTTGTCGCAGTAGCCGGCGATCGCCTCGTCGACCGAGTTGTCGAGGACCTCGTAGACCAGGTGGTGCAGGCCGCGCGGCCCGGTCGAGCCGATGTACATGCCGGGCCGCTTGCGAACCGCTTCCAGGCCCTCGAGGACGGTGATGTCCTTGGCGCCGTAGGACTCTGAGCCGCCTTTCTTCTGCGCGGCCGTGTTCGTCTTCTCAGGCAATTAGTCCCTTCCCATTCTCATAGAAAACCCCGACCGTCTGGACACTTGCTGCACACGGCCGGGGCAGAAACGCAAGTTGACATAAGGATACCAGTTCGGGGTCTTTGTCGACCCGACTGAGGGAAATAAAAGTCCTGCAAATCAGCCATAAATGAAAATGCTTTCAGTCATCTTGCACGCGGAAGCGCAAACTCTTCGGCGCCCGCTCCCCGAGGCGCCCCTGAAGCCGTCCGATCAGCTGTGCCTGCATCAGATCCAACTCCTGCGCCCAGACGGAATCGGCGCAGCTCACGGTCACCTCACCGGCCCGCTCGGAGACGGGTTTGGCGACCGCGTCGATCTGCTCCCCGACCACCTCGGCCCAGGCGGCCTGCAGCGACGCGAGCGGGGTCTTCGGCGCTGCCTGGTCGAGTGCGACACGCAGCGCGGCGGCAGCCGGCCGGGGGGCTCGGCGCCGGCTCATGCGGCAACCGCTCGGCCGAGGGCAGCTGGCATTTGCACGAGGCTGGCCCGCGCCGTGGCGGGCAGCGAGTCCTCGGCGGCGGCGGTGATCATCGCCTGGCCCCCCGCCGCCAGCCGCTCGACCAGCCGCTCGCGACGCTCCGGGTCCAGCTCGCTCATCACGTCATCGAGGAGCAGGAGGGGTGCGACCCGGCGGGCGGCGAGCAGGACGTCGCGCTCGGCGAAGAGCAGCGCGAGAAGCGCCGAGCGCTGCTCTCCCTGCGACCCGTAGCGGCGCAGGGAGCGCCCCGCGACAGCGAGCTTCAGCTCGTCGAGGTGCGGCCCCCACGAGGTCCGCCCGAGGCGCAGGTCGGCCTCCCGCCGTTCGCTGAAGCCGCTGCGGATCTGCTCCGCGGAGCCCTCCGCCCGCGGTGCGTAGGCAAGCTCGGCGCCGCCCGCGAGGCCCAGGTCCGCGGCCGCCGAGGCGAAGGGGCCGGCCAGCTCGGCGACGGCCTCCGCCCGGGCCGCGACCAGGGCCGCCGCCGCCTCGGCGAGGGTCGCGTCCCAGACCTCGAGCTGGCCCGAAGCGCCGTGGCCGGCGGCAAGCCTGGCGACCAGCGCGTTGCGTTGCGCCAGCGCCTGGCCGAAGCGTCGGCGCAGGTCGGCGCGGACCGGCCAGCGGGCGGTGACGAAACGGTCGAGGTGGGCGCGCCGTTCCGCCGGCGGGCCCTTGATCAACGCCAGCCGGTCGGGTGAGAAGACGGCGACCGGCGGGCGATTGCGGGCCAGCGTCGCCGGATCGGCCGGGCCGGCGTCGAGCAGGTGGCGGCGGCCGTCGTCGCGGCTGACCGAGGCGAGCAGTTGGCGCTCCATCCCGTCGTCGTCGCGCACGGTGGCTTCCGCCCGCGCGAAGGTGGCGCCGAACGGGATCAGGTCGCGGCGATCGGCGGTGCGAAAGGAACGGCCGGTGAGGGCGAAGTAGAGCGCCTCGAGGAAGTTCGTCTTGCCGGCGCCGTTGGGCCCAACCAAGCTGACGATCCCCGGCCCGAGCTCGATCCGCAGCCGCTCCAGGCTCCGCAGCGGCCTCGCTTCGGCGGCGGTGACCAGCACCCCGGGCTCACCTCAGACGTTGAGGCGGATCGGCATCACGAGGTAGCGGAAGTCTTCGTTGTCGACCGGCTGCAGCAGGCCCGGGCGCAGCGGTGAGATCAGCCGCAGCACCACCTCGTCGCCCTCGACGCTTTCGATCCCCTCGCGCAGGAAGTCGGGGTTGAAGCCGATCTCCAGCGGCTCGCCCTCGAATGCCGCCGGCATCGTCTCTTCGGCGTCGCCGACGTCCGGGGTCGAGGCGGCGACCGTCAGCTCCCCCACCGTGAAGGAGAGCCGCAGCGGCGCGTTGCGCTGGGCGAGCTGGCTGACCCGCCGGACCACGTCGAGGAACTCGCCGCGGGGCAGGCGCACGTCGTGCTCGTAGGACTCCGGCAGGAGCTGTCGAAAGTTGGGGAACTGGCCGTCGATCAGCCTCGTGTTGAGGACGATCTCCCCTGCCCTGAAGACGGCCTGGTTGCGCAGCAACACCACCGATACCGCCTCGACTCCGTCGGCCGAGACGATCCGGCCGAGCTCGCGCAGGGCCTTGGCGGGAATGTTCGCCTCCAGCTCGCCGCCGATCGCGCTCTCCAACTCGGTGCGCTTGACCGCGAGACGGTAGGAATCGGTGGCGACCATCGTCATCTCGGAGCCGCTGGCGTTGACCAGGACGCCGGTCAGGACGGGGCGTATGTCGTCGCGCGAGGCAGCCCGCGCAACCAGGTCCACGGTCGAGGCGAGCGCCGCAGCCGGGATCGTCAGCGGCTCGCCCTCCTCCTCGGGAAAGCTGGGGAAGTCCTCGCTGGGCAGGGTGCGCAGGTGAAAGCTGGAGCCGCCGCTGCGGATCTCGACGTCGCGCTCCGCCTCGCGCAGCTTGATCTCCACCTCCGGGTCGCCCAGCGAGCGCGAGAGCTCGGCAAGCAGCCGACCGGGTAGAAGCACCGAGCCCGGTCCGTCGCTCTGCGCGTCCAGCGTCGTCTTCAGGCCCAGCTCCAGATCGGTGGCGCAGAGGGTGGCGCCGCTCTCGCCGGCGGTGAGCAGGATGCCGGAGAGGGATTGGGTAGCAGCCCGGGTGGAAACCGCCCGGGCGACGATCGCGAGCTTGGCGACGAGCTCATCTCGTTTGGTTGTCAGCTTCAAGTGGTGATTGCCTTCTTGAGTTGGATTAGAGCTTGTGGAAAAGCAGGGAACCACCGCGCACTTCGCTTTGGCTGGCGCTTGGCGGGCTGTGGACCGACCTGTGGGGAGGCATGGATTCTTACAGCGCCGTCGGCTGTCAGGCCTGCCCTGTGGACTTGATGTGGATTGCGGTGCGCAGCTCGTCGACCTGGGCGGCGAAGGCTTCGTCCTCGCCGAAGCGGGCTTCGATCCGCTTGATCGAGTTGAGCACGGTGGAGTGGTCGCGACCGCCGTAGAGGCGGCCGATCTGCGGCAGCGAGAGGTCTGTCATCTCGCGGGTGAGGAAGATCGCGACCTGACGGGCGCGTAGCGGCGCAGCGGCGCGGCTCGAGCCGATCAGCTCGGCGCGGGAGACGCCGAAGGCGGCGGCGACCCGCTGCTGGATCTGCTCGACCGGAGTCGATTGGGAAGAGCGCGAGACCCTGGGAATGACGGCGTCGATCAGCTCGGGGCTGAGCGGTTTGGCGGTCAGCGAGGCGTGCGCGAGCACACGGGTCAGCCCGCCGTGGAGCTGGCGGACGTTGGCGTCGATGCGCCGAGCCAGCTCGGCGAGCACGTCGCCCTCGGTGTCGACCCCCGCCTCGCGAACGAGCCGGCGCAGCACGGTGAGGCGGGTGGCCATGTTGGGCGGCTCGACCGGCACGGTCAGCCCCCACTCGAAGCGGTCGCGCAGGCGCGACTCGAGCGTCGAGAGCTCGCTGGGGATCCGATCGGCGGAGAGGACCAGCTGGCTGCCCCCTTCGTAGAGGGCGTTGAAGGTGTGAAAGAACTCGTCCTCGGTATGGCGCTTGCCCTCGAGGAACTGCACGTCGTCGACGAGCAGGACGTCGAGGTCGCGGTAGCGCCGCTTGAAGCCCTCGACGCCGGTGGTGCGCAGTGCCGCGACGAACTCGTTGGTGAAGCACTCGGCAGTGGTGTAGCGGCAGTTGAGCCCCGGCGCGTTGGCGGCGAGGTAGTTGGCGATCGCGACGAGGAGGTGCGTCTTGCCGAGCCCGGGAGGGCCGTGGAGGAAGAGCGGGTTGTAGGCCTCCGAGGGGGCCTCGGCGACGGCCAGGCCGGCGGCGTGGGCGACCCGGTTTCCCTCGCCGATGACGAAGCGATCGAAGGTGTAGTTGACGTTAAGGTCGAGCTCGGGATGGCAGCCGCGGCCAAGCTCGGGGCCACCGCCGACGGCGCTGATGCTGACTTCGCCAAAGCCGGAATCGGCGGTGAGGAGTGCCTCGCGGATCAGTCCGGAGTAGCGCCGCTCTGCCCAGACGTGAATGCCGTCGGGCGCGGAGAGGTGGAGGGTGCCGCCCTGGGCGCCGACGACCCGCAGCGGTTCGAGCCAGAGCTGGAACGTCGAAGCCGGCAGCGCCGCCTGCAACCTGCCTTGGACGTCCTGCCAGAGGGAGTCGAGATCGTCTTTCGTCGGGTCATCGGGCACCGGCGAGCGACCATAGCGGCGAGGGGCGGCAGCGGAATCGGGGCGCCCGCAAATGCCGTAAGAAAGATTCGAGCACGCAAGCGGCCCGCGGGGGAAGCGCGCGGCCTTGGGATCGACGATCGATCCGTATACTGCGACGCCCGATGAAGAGGACCTATCAGCCTAAGAAGCGGAAGCGCGCGAAGACGCACGGGTTTCGGGCGCGGATGAGCACGCGCGGCGGGCGGGCGATCCTCTCGCGCCGCCGCCGCAAAGGCCGGAAGCGCCTCACTCCCTAGATGGCGGCGCAACGGCGTCGCCGCCTTTCGCGCAGCGGTGAGTTCGACCGCGTCTACCGTGATGGATCTTCATATGCGACCCGCTACCTCGTCCTCTACAGCTTCCCTCGCAAGACCGAGGAGGCGGACGAGGTGAGGCTCGGGGTCTCGGTGAGCCGCAAGATCGGCGGGGCAGTCGACCGCAATCGTGTCAAGCGCTCGCTGCGCGAGGCCTTCTGGTCGCTTTCGGAGCGCCTTCCGGCCTCGCACGACTTCGTCTTGGTCGCACGGCCCGAGCTCGGCGGGCTGATCGAGCGCGAGGGAAGCACGGGCGTTCGGGCCAGCCTCGAAGAGGCACTGGGTGCCGCCGCCAAGGGGCGTTCCACGTGAAACGCGGCCTACTGGCCGCGATCGGCGCCTACCAGCGCTGGCTCTCGCCCTCGATGCCGCGCCGCTGCCGCTACGAGCCGACCTGCTCCGCCTACGCCGCCGAGTCGGTGCGCCGCTTTGGCGCCTCGCGGGGGCTCCTGCTCGCCGCCTGGCGACTGCTGCGCTGCAACCCCTTCAGCCACGGCGGCTTCGACCCGGTCCCGGAAAGGTTCACGCTCAAGGTCGGGCCGGTCGACCCCGCCGCTCACCACCGTGAGGCCCATCCATGATCGTCGACGCCAACATCCTGCAGCCGCTGATCGACATCGTCAACTCGGTCCTCAAGTTCTTCCACGACAACGCCGGGTTGAGCTGGGGGATGTCGATCATCGCCCTGACCATCGTCACCCGCGCGATCCTGATTCCGCTCACCTATCGCCAGCTGAAGGGGATGCGCGCGCTGCAGGCCCTGCAGCCCCAGATCAAAGAGATCCAGGCGAAGTTCAAAAACGACAAACAGCGCATGCAGCAGGAGATGATGCGCTTCTACCAGGAGAACAAAGTCAACCCCTTTGCCTCCTGCATCCCGCTGCTGGCCCAGCTGCCGGTCTTCTTCACCCTCTTCTCGGTGCTCCGCAACGAGCTGCCGGAAGACATCGGCTGCAAGGCGGGGCACTGCGGCTCCGAAGCGTCCTTCCTCTTCATCAACGACCTGACCGCCAAGGCCCACGGAGCAGAATTGATCGCCCTGCTGGTCCTCTACATC
>DATASN010000046.1:0-24574 GCA_036269215.1 Solirubrobacterales bacterium | reverse complement strand
AGGTATGCGATTGCGTCCGACTCGATCGCGAGCCTTGCCGGTCGGAGGATCGAGGGACCGGAGCCGGAGGAACAGCGGATGTATCTGAGATCGATCGAGATGAAGGGGTTCAAGTCGTTCCCCGAGCGGGCGAAGCTGGAGTTCTCGCCCGGCGTCAGCGTGATCGTCGGCCCCAACGGCTCGGGCAAGTCGAACATCACCGACGCCGTCCTCTGGGCGCTGGGCGAGCAGAGCCCGGGGGCGATCCGCGGCGCCTCGATGCAGGACGTGATCTCGGCCGGCGGCAAGGGCATCGGCCAGCGCCGCGCCGCCGAAGTCGAGGTCGTGATCGACAACTCCGAGGGCCGCGCCGAGACCGACCTCTCCGAGGTCGCCGTCAAGCGCACCCTCGACCGCTCCGGCGACGGCTCCTACCGCCTCAACGGCGCCCGCTGCCGCCTCGTCGACGTCACCGAGGTGCTCTCCGACACCAACCTCGGGCGCGAGATGCACTCGGTGATCAGCCAGGGCAGGGTCGAGTCGATCGTCCACTCGAAACCGCGCGAGCGCCGCCTCCTGGTCGAGGAGGCGGCCGGCCTCGGCAAGCACCGCAAGCGTCGCCGCCGCTCCGAGTTGAAGCTGCGCGCGGCGCGCGACAACCTCGACCGCGCGCTGGACCTCGAGCGCGAGGCGCGCGCCCGTCTGCGCCCGCTCAAGCGCCAGGCCCAGGCGGCGGAGCTGGGGGTGCGGATCGAGCGCGAGGAGCTTGGCCTGCGCGGCCGGCTCGTCGCCGAGGAGCTGCGCTTCGGCGCCGACCGTGCCGCGGCGGCCGAGAAGGCCGCCGCCGAGGCCCGCGCGCAGCGGACCGCGATCGAGGCGCGCCTGGCCGAGGTCAGCGAGAAGCGGCGCGCCGCTGAGGAGCGCTTTGCCGCCCGCGACCGCGAGCGAACCCAGGCCTGGGGCGTGCTGACCAAGCTGCGCGGCGACCAGCAGCGGGTCGCGATCCGGGCCTCCGGCCTCGGCGACCGCGAGGGCGAGCTGACCGGTGCGCTGGAAGCGCTGCGCAGCGAGCTCGAGCCGCTGACCCTGGACGTCGGCGGCACCGCCGCTCCCGGCGAGCGGGCGCGCAAGCTGGAGGAGGAGCTGGGCGAGATCGACGCCGGGCTCAGCGGCGCGGTCGAGGGGCTCGCCCGGGCTCGCGCGGCCGGGGCCAGCGAGGCCGCGCGCGAGGCGGCGCTGGGGGCCGTGCGCAGCGGCGGCGAGCGGGCGATCCGTCACGCCCGCCGGGCCGAGGGCCTGCTCGGCGAGCGCCATCGCGAGGTCCTGCGCAAGCGGCTCGACGCCGGCGAGGAGCTGCTCGAGGACGTCCGCGCGGCCGCGGCGGCCGCGGGCAAGGCGGAGGCGGCGATCCGGGCTCGGGTCGAGCGGATCGAGCGCCTCGTCGTCGGCGGCGAGGGCGACGGCGACGAGATCGCCGAGGAGAAGCGCGCCTGCTCCCAGCGCGAGTACGAGCTGCAGGCGGAGATGAGGGCGGCGTCCGACAGGCTGACCGAGGTCGAGGTCGAGGCGGCGCACCTCGGCGACCGCCGGGCGGAGGCGGCCAAGGAGCTGGCCTCGATCGCCGAGCGCCTCGATGAAGAGGTGGCGCCGGCGGAGCAGCCGCTGGGCGAGGAAGAGCGGGCGGACATCGACCGCCGGCTCGATCGCCTCGATCGCCGGCGCGCCCAGATCGGCCCGGTCAACCCGTTGGCCGAGCGCGAGTACGAGGAGGCGCGTGAGCAGGTCGAGTCGCTGCAGGCCCAGCGCGAGGACACCGAGCGCGGGATGCGCGAGCTGGAGGCGCTGATCCGCGACATTGACCGCGAGATCGAGCGCGCCTTCGAGCAGACCTTCGAGGCGACGGCGAAGAACTTCGAGGAGATGGTCGAGCACCTCTTCCCCGGCGGCCGCGGCGCTCTGCGCCGGGTGGCGCTGCGCCCGGTCCGCGACGCCGAGGCCGAGACCGCAGCGGCAAGCGAGGAGGAGGACGGCGGCGAGGAAGAGCGCGAGGAGCTCGGCGTCGAGATCGAGGTCACCCCCGCCGGCAAGTCGACCCGCAAGCTCTCGCTGCTCTCCGGGGGCGAGAAGTCGCTGGTCGCGATCGCCTTCGTCTTCGCCGTCTTCCTGGCGAGGCCGTGCCCCTTCTACATCCTCGACGAGGTCGAGGCCGCCCTCGACGACGCCAACATCGACCGCTTCCTGCAGCTGATCCGGCGCTTCTCCGATCGCGCCCAGTTCGTCATCGTCACCCACCAGAAACGGACGATGGACGCCGCCGACGTGCTCTACGGCGTCAGCATGGGCGGCGACGGCGTGACCAAGGTCGTCTCCCGCCGCCTGCCGCGCGAAGTCGAGGAGGGCGAGGGGAGCGAGGACTCCGGGTCCGCAGCCGCGGAGGGCGCTGTCGCGCCGCCCCCGTTCGCCGGCCTCGCCGGCGAGGGCGACGAGGTTGCCGACCGCGACGACGATCGCGCCAAGCCCGGTCTGATCGGCGAGCAGTCCCCAGCCGCGAGCGCGCCGGGCGCCACCGCCACCGAAGCCGCTTAGAGCGCTTAAAGAAAGCAGAACCTTTCGGACGGGGCCCGCCGCTACGCTGTTCCTCGGAGGCAAAGGAGGAAACATGGCGCAGCGTCACATGGACAGGCTGACGTCTTTCGACACGTCGTTCCTGGCCAACGAGAGGTCCAACGGGCACATGGCGATCGGCGCCGTGCTGGTCTGCAGCGGCGAGCCGCCCAGCCAGGAGGACTTCGCCACGCACATCCGCAGCCGCGTCCACCATCTGCCGCGCCTGCGCCAGCGGCTCGCGTTCCCGCCGCTGGGCCTGGGCACGCCCTTCTGGGTCGATGATCCCGGCTTCGAGCTCGCCGACCACCTCAGCCGGGTCAGGCTGCCCGCGCCCGGCGACGAGGCGGCCTTCCACGATCTCGTCGGCGAGGTGCTGTCGCCTCCACTCGACCGCGCGCGGCCGCTCTGGCAGCTGGTCCTCGTCGAGGGGCTGGAGGGCGACCGCTTCGCGATCGTCTACAAGACCCACCACGCGCTCGCCGACGGCTTTTCCGCTGTCGACATCGGCAAGCTGCTCTTCGACCCCGAGCCGAACCCCGTGCCCTCGCGCGAGGAAGCGCCCTGGGACCCGCAGCAGCCACCCTCGCACGGCGCCCTCCTGGCGCGCGCGTTCAGCGGCCTCTGGGCGACGGCGCGGCGGCTGACCCGCTGGCTGGGCAGGGCGGCGCGCCGGCCGGGGCGAGCCCGCAAGCGCGCCGCCGACGGCGTCGCCGGCCTCTGGGAGGTGACCTCCGCGCTGTTCAAGCCGGCGCCGAAGGTGCCGCTCAACGTCGAGATCGGGCCGGCGCGCAGCTTCGCCTGGGCCGAGTTCCCGCTCGCCGACGTGAAGCTGATCAAGGACGCGCTCGGGGTGACCGTCAACGACGTGATCCTGGCCGCGACCGCCGGCGCGCTGCGCCGCTGGCTGCACGACCGCGAGGTGCAGACGGAGGGGATGGAGCTGAAGGCGCTGGTCCCGGTCTCGGTCCGCACGATCGATGAGGAGGGTGAGCTGGGCAACCGGCTGACGGCGATGCGCGGGCCACTGCCGGTCGGCATCGCCGACCCGGTCGAGCGGCTGCGGGCGGTGCACGCCGGCATGGACGAGCTCAAGTCCTCCAAGCAGCCGCTCGGCGCCGAGGCGATCTGGGGGCTGAACGACTGGTTCCGGGACTTCGCCCCGCCGCTGCTGCTGCGGCCGACCGCTGCGATCAACTTCTCCACCCGCCTCTTCAACCTGCTCGTCACCAACTTCCCGGGGCCACAGATTCCCTTCTACGTGCTGGGACGCGAGGTCACCGGCGTCTTTCCGGTCGGCTTCCTCGCTCGCCGCCACGCACTGGCGGTGGCGATCGTCAGCTACAACGGCAAAGTCGGCTTCGGCATCCTCGCCGACCGGGCCGCGATGCCCGACGTCGAACGCATCCCCGCCTACCTTGGCGACGCCGTGGACGAGCTTCTCGCCGCCGCCCGGATAGCCTCCGGCGGCAAGGACGATGGCGACCAGCTGGCAGGAGATACTCGACCTCGGTTCGCGCGCGAGCGCGAACGCCTCGGCGGAGCCTGAGCCAGAGGAGCAACGCCGCGGCGTCTTGCGGCGCCTGCGCGCGAGCCTCGCCAAGAGCCGCAAAGCGCTCAGCGAGGAGATCACCGCGAGCCTCTTCGATCGCATCGACGAGGAGACCTGGGAGCGCCTGGAGGAGGCGCTGATCCTCGCCGACGCCGGGGCGCCGACGACGGCCAAGGTGGTCGAGCGGCTCGAGCAGGAGGTCGAGGGCGGCAAGGTCAGCGCCGACGGCGAGGCGGTGCGGGCGCGCCTGATCGAGATCCTCGCCGAGGTCGCCGCGACGGCGCGCGCCCCGATCGACCTCAGCGGCGAGCCGGCGGTGCTCCTGATGGTCGGCGTCAACGGCACCGGCAAGACGACGACGATCGGCAAGATCGCCTGGCACCTCTCGAGGGAATTCGGCCTCTCGGTCGTCCTCGGCGCCGCCGACACCTACCGTGCCGCCGCCGCCGAGCAGCTCGCCGAGTGGGCCGATCGGGCGGGGGCGGAATTGGTCCGCTCGGCCGAGGGCGGTGACCCCGGTGCCGTCGCCTTCGACGCGATCGCGGCGGCCCGCGCCCGCGGCGCCGACGTCGTCATCGTCGACACCGCCGGGCGCCTGCACACGCAGAGCAACCTGATGGACGAGCTGGCCAAGGTGCGGCGGGTGATCGCCAAGCAGCTGCCCGGCGCCCCGCACGAGACCCTGCTCTCGATCGATGCGACGACGGGGCAGAACGGCTTGCGCCAGGCGAAGGTCTTCGCCGAGGCGGCCGAGGTCGACGGCGTCGTCCTGACCAAGCTCGACGGCACCGCGAAGGGCGGCATCGTGCTGGCGATCGCCGACGACCTCGGCATCCCGGTAAAGCTGATCGGCACCGGCGAGCAGCTGGAGGATCTGCGCCCCTTCGACCCCAGTGACTTCGCGAATGCGCTGCTGGGTTCGGAGGGCCTATCCCGGTAGGGGTTCCACTTAACTTTTTCGGTGAAGAGTGGATGGGCTGGCGCCGCTAGCTCACGACGAAAAAGTACAAGACGTTCCACCCCTACCGGGATAGGCCCTAAGCTCCGCGGCGGTGTTCGATCAACTTTCAGAGCGGTTGCAGGCGACCCTTTCTGACGTTCGTTCGCGGGGGAAGCTGAGTGAGGGTGACGTCGATGCGGCTATGCGCGAGATCCGGCTTGCGCTGCTGGAGGCCGATGTCAACTTCAAGGTCGTCAAATCCTTCACCGCGACGCTGAAGGAGCGTTGCCTCGGCTCCGAGGTGCTGCAGAGCCTCGATCCCGGCCAGCAGGTGGTCAAGCTCGTCAACGAGGAGCTGATCGGGCTGATGGGGGGCACCGGGCGCGAGCTGGCCTTCGCCTCCGGCGGGCCGACCGTGATCCTGATGGCCGGCCTGCAGGGCTCGGGCAAGACCACCGCCTGCGCCAAGCTCGCCCGCTTCCTGCATGAGAACGGCAGGAAGGACGTCGCCCTGGCCGCCTGCGACGTCTACCGCCCCGCCGCGGTCGACCAGCTGGTCACCGTGGGCGGCCGGGTGGGCGCGCACGTCTACGAGAAAGGCACCGACGCCGACCCGGTCGAGATCGCCGGCTGGGCGCTCGATCGCGCCCGCGAGGAGCGCCGCGACGTGCTGATCGTCGACACCGCCGGGCGGCTGCACGTCGACCAGGGCCTGATGGACGAGCTGAGCCGAATCCGCAAGCGGGTCAAGCCCCACGACGTCCTGCTCGTCGTCGACGCGATGACCGGTCAGGACGCGGTCGGCGTCGCCGAGTCCTTCGCCGAGGCGGCCGAGTTCGACGGCGTGGTGATGACCAAGCTCGACGGCGACGCCCGCGGCGGCGCCGCGCTCTCGGTCAAGGCGGTGACCGGCAAGCCGATCCTCTTCGCCTCGACCGGCGAGAAGCTCGAGGCCTTCGATCGCTTCCATCCCGACCGGATGGCCTCGCGCATCCTCGGCATGGGCGACGTGCTCAGCCTGATCGAGAAAGCCGAGCAGCAGATCGACGAGCAGCAGGCGCTCGATCTCGAGCAGAAGCTGAAGAGCAACCAGTTCACCCTCGAGGACTTCCTCCAGCAGCTCAAGCAGGTACGGAAAATGGGGCCGATCAGCGGCTTGCTCGGGATGCTGCCCGGAATGGGCGCGATGAAACAGCTGCGCAACGCCGAGGTCGACGAGTCAGAGCTCGACCGGGTCGAGGCGATCATCCTCTCGATGACGCCGGAAGAGCGGGCCAACCCGGGGCTGATCAAGGGCTCGCGGCGCAAGCGGATCGCCAACGGCTCGGGGACCAAGGTCCAGCACGTCAACCAGCTGGTCAAGCAGTTCGACCAGATGCGCAAGATGATGCGCCAGATGGCCTCCGGAAAGATGCCCGACCAGCAGCAGCTGGCGCAGATGAGCGGAGCCGCACTGCGCCCGAAGATACGCAGGCGCTAATCGCCATCAGTCCGCATGTCCTCCGCTTCGCGTCCGGCATGCGTTGGAATGGCCTGAGCCTGTACTCTGGTCGTTCTATGGCAGTTCGAATCAGACTGAGACGCGTCGGGTCCAAGAAGAACCCGATCTGGCGGATCGTCGTCGCCGACAAGCGCTCGCCGCGCGACGGGCGCACGATTGAGACGATCGGCCGCTACAACCCGCAGACCGAGCCCTCGACGATCGAGCTCGACGAGGCTCGCGCCAGGCACTGGCTCGGGCACGGCGCTCAGCCCTCCGAGACCGTCGCCACCCTGCTGCGCACCAAAGGCATCCCCGCCTCGGGCAGCTGAGCCTGGCGTGACCGAGCTGCTGGAGTTCCTGGTCCGCTCGCTGGTCGAGGATCCCTCCGCGGTTGTCGTCGAGGAGCTGGAAGAGGACGGCGACCTGGTCTACGAGATCACCGTGGCCGAGGACGATCTGGGGCGGGTGATCGGCAAGGGCGGGCGTGTGGCCAACGCGATCAGGACGATCGCGAAGGCAGCGGCCGTACGGCTCGATCGCCGCGTCATCGTCGACATCCTCGATTGAAGCTCGACATCTTCACGCTCTTTCCCGAGGCGTTCGACTGGTTTCAGTCGCAGCGGTCGGTTCAGAACGCGTTGGCCGAAGGGAACGAGCTTCGTCTCTTCAACTACCGCGATACGACTCCGCTTGGGGCTGGGCAGGTTGACGATGCGCCGTATGGCGGCGGGGCTGGGATGGTCCTTCGAGTCGACGTTGTCGACGCTGCGTTGCAGGCTGCCTATCCGAATGGGGAGAGGCCTCGCGTGGTTCTCCTTTCCCCTACCGGGAGATTGCTCGACGACGAGCTGGCCGACGAGCTGACTCGGGAGCCGCACGTCGCCCTGCTTTGCGGGCGCTACGAGGGGTTCGACGAGCGGGTGCATGAGCACTTTGCCGACGACGAGGTCTCGATTGGGCGGTACGTGCTTGCCGGCGGGGAGATGCCGGCGATGGTCGTTGCCGACGTGGTGATGCGGAAGCTGCCGGGGGCGCTCGGGCACGAGCGCAGCGCGGTCGAGGAGTCCTTCAGCCAGGTGCTCGAGGGGATGCCCGAGTACCCGCACTACACCCGTCCCGCCGGCTACCGGGGCTGGGACGTGCCGGAGGTGCTGGTGTCCGGGGATCACGAGCGGGTGCGGCTCTGGCGCCTCGAGCAGAGCCGGCGTCGCGCCGGGCAGCTCGAAAAAGACCCCGAGTAGGTACGATTGCCGCACCGCGCGGCGCCCATGCTGGGCCCGGCGGTCTTTTTTCGCCAATGAGCAGCGTCATTCAAGACATCGAGCGCAGCCAGCTGAAGAAGGGCCTCCCTTCCTTCGACCCCGGCGATCGCGTGCGCGTCCACTTCCAGGTCGTCGAGGGCAGCCGCCGCCGCACCCAGGTTTTCGAGGGGATCGTCCTGCGGCGGCAGGGCTCCGGCGCCCGGGAGACGTTCACCGTGCGCAAGCAGTCCTTCGGCGTCGGCGTCGAGCGGACCTTTCCGCTGCACTCGCCGAAGATCGAGAAGCTGGAGATCGCGGCCCGCGGCGCGGTGCGGCGGGCCAAGCTCTACTACCTGCGCGGCCGGATCGGCAAGGCGGCGCGGGTCGCCGAGCGGCGCTGGGGCATCGACGAGACGCTGATCTCGGCGCCTACGGCGGCTGCAGAAGATGCCGAGGGGGTCAGCCAGGCGGAGGAAGACGCTCAGGCTGCGGATCCTGTCGCGGAGGAGGCGTCTACGTCTGACGAGGCTGCCGCGCAAGCGAGTGTTGAAGCTGATGATGGCACGGACGCTGAGGCGGCCGAGGCGGGGGAGACCGAGGACAACGCCGCGGCTGAGGATGCCGAGGACGAGGCGCCGGATGAGAAGTCCGACGACTCCGGCGGGGACCCGGCCTGAAACTCTCGATCCCGAAGCCGAAGACTCGAGGCGGCGGGTTCGTTGAGCTGGTCGTGATCGTCGCGCTGGCCCTGGGCCTGGCGCTGGCGATCCAGGCCTGGCTGATCAAGCCCTACCAGATCCCCTCGCAGTCGATGGAACCGACCCTTGACGTCGGCCAGCGGGTGCTGGTCAACCGCTTCCTCTACCACTTCACCGATCCCAGCCCGGGCGACATCGTCGTCTTCCACCCGCCCGCCGGTGCCGACAACGGCACCGAATGCGGCGTCACGGTCAAAGGCCAGGAGCCGATCGACGTCGGCATGCCCTGCCCGAAGCCCACCACCGGCGAGTCGAGCCAGAACTTCATCAAGCGCATCGTCGCCGGCCCCGGCGACACGCTCAGCGTGCGCAACGGCCACCCGGTCGTCAACGGGGTGGAGAAGAGCGATGAGCCCTACATCAGGCCCTGCGGCACCGCTCCCGCCTGCAATTTGCCGAAA
This sequence comes from Solirubrobacterales bacterium, assembly GCA_036269215.1. GTDB lineage: Bacteria > Actinomycetota > Thermoleophilia > Solirubrobacterales > 70-9 > VRUE01. The sequence goes on along the minus strand of DATASN010000046.1, from coordinate 15,616 downwards.
GCGATCAAGATTCCACCCGGCTACTACTTCATGATGGGCGACAACCGTGGTGAAAGCGACGACAGCCGTTTCTGGGGGCCAGTCCCCCGCGCCTGGATCATCGGCGAGGCCTTTGCCACCTACTGGCCGCCCGACCGCATCGGCACCCTCTAGCCCGCCCGCCAGGGGCAAGGCCCACCGGCGCCGGCTGGCGCGAACGCGGCGGCTCTTCGCCTTCGACCGCGGCCTCGGCAGCCGCCTGGTCGCCGGTGCCGACGAGGCGGGGCGCGGCTGCCTCGCCGGGCCGCTGGTCGCGGCCGCCGTCCTCTTCGACTACCAGACGCTCTCCCACGCCGACCGCCGCTCGCTAGCCGGCCTGCACGACTCCAAGCAGATGAGCGCCGAGAAGCGGGCCGAGCTGTTTCCCTGCGTGCTGCGTGCCGCGCAGCGGGTCAGCGTCGTGATCCGCTGCGCCCGCGGGATCGACGATCGCGGCCTGCACGTGACCAACCTCGAAGCGCTGTCCCGCGCCCTGGAACGGCTGCGTCCCGACGCCGGGGCGACGTGCCTCGTCGACGGCTTCTCGCTGCGCGATTGCGCGGTCCCGCACCGGGCGGTGGTCGAAGGCGACGGGACGAGCGCCGCGATCGCCGCCGCTTCGGTGATCGCCAAGGTGACCCGCGACCGCTACATGCACGGCGCCGGCCGCGACCATCCCGGCTGGGGCTTCGAGGAACACGTCGGCTACTCGACCCCCGAGCACCGCGAGGCGATCGAGCGGATCGGCATCTCGCCATTGCACCGCCGCTCCTTTCAGTCTGTCGCCTACAGCCAGTTGGAGCTCGCCGGTTAGAACGCACCGCGGATGTGCTCCACATCGACGGGGCGGTCTGTGCGGTCGAAGGTGACGCCGATTGCGTCAAAGCGGATCTCGGCGTAGTAAGGGGCATCGCGGCGTTCGGACATCCAGGCGGTGGCGAGCCGGCGGACGCGCTGCTGCTTGCGGTGGTCGACGCCGAGGACGGGGCGCTCCGGACCGAACCCCGAGCCCTCGCGGCCGGCCTTGACCTCGACGAAGACGAGCGTGCCGCCGTCGCGGGCGACGATGTCGAGCTCGCCGAAGCGGGTGCGGGCGTTGCGCTCGACGATCTCCCAGCCCGAGTGGGCCAATCGGGTGGCGACCAGGTCCTCGGCCGCGCGGCCGATCCGCTGTCTCTGCACGGTCATCGCCGGCGACCATAGGACCTCGCGGCGGGGTTTCGGGCAGCTGCGCGCCTTCCGCGCGAAAGGTCTTACGGACCCGCGCGCACCTGCGCACCACACGTCGGATTCGGCTCCTTAGCGTGGTCTCCGTGCTCGCCACCGCGCAGACATTCACCCTCGACGGCATCGCCGCCCGCCCGGTCCGGGTCGAGGTCGACGTCCATCGCGGCCTGCCCGCCTTCTCCGTCGTCGGCCTTCCCGACCCGGCGGTGCGCGAGGCGCGCGAGCGGGTGCGGGCGGCGCTGGTCAACTGCGGCTTCGAGTTCCCGCTGCGGCGGATCGTCGCCAACCTCGCCCCGGCCAGCCTGCGCAAGGCCGGGCCGGGGATGGACCTGGCGATCGCCGTCGCCCTGCTCAGGGCATCAGACCAGCTCGACCTGGAGAAGCTGCCGCGAGTCGCGCTGGTCGGCGAGCTGGCCCTCGACGGCTCGGTCCGGCCGGTGCCCGGTGTGTTGGCGATCGCCCAGGCGGCGCGGGAGAGGGGGATCGAGGCGCTTGTGGTGCCCGCCGAGAACGGTCCCGAGGCGGCGCTGGTGGACGACATCGACGTGATAGGTCTGGAGAGCCTTGGGCAGGTGGCGGCGCTTGCCGCAGGGGAGTGGGCGCCCGAGCGACCGCAGCCGCTGCCGCTGCGACTCAGCGCCGCCGACGGCGGTCCCGACCTCGCCGACTTGCGCGGCCAGCGCCATCTTCGATATGCGCTCGAGGTAGCCGCCGCCGGCGGGCACAGCCTGCTGATGGTCGGCCCGCCCGGCGCCGGCAAGTCGCTCGCCGCCAGCCGCCTGCCCTCGATCCTGCCGCCGCTCGTCGCCGAGGAGGCGCTCGAGGTGGCGCGGATCGCCAGTGCCTGCGGTCGGCTTGACGAGTCTGGCGGCGGAGGCAGGCCGTTCCGCGCGCCGCATCACACGGTCAGCCCGGCCGGCCTGATCGGTGGCGGCAACCCGCCCACCCCCGGCGAGGCGACGCTTGCCCACCGCGGCGTCCTCTTCCTCGACGAGCTCTGCGAGTTCCGCCGCGACACGCTGGAGGCCCTGCGGGCGCCGCTGGAGACCGGCTGGGTGGCGATCGCCCGGGCCGGCTCCTGGCGTCACCTGCCCTGCCGCTTCATGCTGGTCGCCGCCGCCAACCCCTGCCCCTGCGGGCGCGGCGATGCCGACCCCGAGTGCGGCTGCGCGCCGCTCGCGGTCCGTCGCTACCAGTCCCGCCTCAGCGGTGCTCTCGCAGACCGCATCGACGTCCTCGCCGCGATTCGCCAGCCCAGCGCTGGGGAGATCGGCGGTCCACCGGGCGAGCCGTCGGCCGCGGTGCGCGAGCGGGTCAGCCTTGCCCGCGAGCGCCAAGAACGCCGTCTCGGCGCCGGTCGCGGCAACGCTGAGATGACTCCCGGCGAGGTGCGCGAGTGCGCCCTCGACGAGGGCGCCGCCTCGCTGCTGGCCGACTCCTACGCGCGGCGGCGGCTCAGTGGACGCGCCCACGATCGGGTGCTGCGCCTCGCCCAAACGGTTGCCGACCTGGCCGGCAGCGAGACGATCGACCGTGAGCAGATGGCGCAGGCGCTGCAGCTGCGCCGCAGGGATCAAGAATGAGCGAGCCGCACGCCTGCACAGATTGCCTGCGTCGCTCGCGCCTGCTCGCCCACCTCGCCCCCTACATCGAGAAGGTCGCGACCGGCGCGGTGGGATCTCGCTCGCCGGAACTGCTGCGGCTCTCCAACGAGCTTCTTGCGGAAGCGGTGGCGCCGAAGATCGCCGCGCAGGTGCTGGCGCAGATAGCGGCGGTGCCGGAGGCCCGCCTCGTAGCCGAGTTGATGGCCGCACAGTGCTGGGCCTGCTGCCGGCACGACTCGCGCTACCCGGTCGGCCTGCGCGACGCCGCCGACGCCCCCTGGGCGCTGATCGGGCGCGGCGATCCGGCGCTGTTGGAGCGGCTCGAGCCGGAGGGGACGGTCACCGTCGTCGGCGCCAGGAGGGCGAGCACCTACGGCCGCGAGGTGGCACGCGAGCTGAGTCGCGAGCTCACCGCCGCCGGCATCCTCGTCGTCAGCGGGCTCGCCTTCGGCATCGACGCATGCGCCCATCGGGGCGCCCTCGACTCCGGCACCACGGTCGCCGTGCTCGGCTGCGGCGCCGATATTGCCTACCCGGCTTCGCACCACTCGCTCTGGCGGCAGATCTGCGAACGCGGGCTGGTCGTTTCCGAGCTGCCGCCGGGAACCGGCGCCTGGCGCTGGACCTTCCCGGCGCGCAACCGGATCATGGCCGCGCTGGCGGCGATGACCGTGGTGGTCGAGGCGGCGCAGCGCTCGGGGTCGTTGATCACCGCCGACCTCGCCGCTGACCTAGGCCGCGACCTGGGCGCGGTACCCGGGCCGGTCAACTCACGCGGCTCGGCCGGAACGAACGAGCTGCTCGCCGGCGGCGCCTGCCTTGTCCGCGACGCCCAGGACGTACTCGACGCGATGCTCGGCCCGGGCGTGCGCAAAGCCGAGCGGACCGGGCCGGAGCTCGAACCCGAGCTGCTCAGCGTGCTGGGGGCGGTAGAGGGGGGTGCGGAGACCTGCGATGCGATCGCCGCCCAGCTCGACCTCTCAGGCGCCGAGGCCGCCTCCGCCCTCGCAACGCTCGAGGCGCTCGGCTACGTCTCCTGCTCGATGGTCGGCATCTACTCCCGGACGCTGCTGGCCGTGTCCGATGTCTAGGCTGCGCGGCGTGGACTCGGAGCGGATCCCAGCCGTCCTCTCGATCGCCGGCTCGGACTCCGGCGGCGGGGCCGGCGTTCAAGCTGACCTGAAGGCGTTCGCGCGCTGTGGGGTCCATGGGATGACCGCGATCACGGCGATCACGGCGCAGAGCACGGTTGCTGTCGAGGCGGTCGAGGCGGTCTCGCGGGAGATGATCCTGGCCCAGGTGGGCGCGGTCGTCGAAGACATCGGCGTCGATGCGGTGAAGATCGGGATGCTGGGCACGGCGGAGACCGTCGATGCGGTCGTCGAGGCGCTCGGCTTCGTCGGCGAGGCGCCGGTTGTCGTGGATCCCGTGATGGTCGCCGAGAGCGGTGCCGTGCTGCTCGACGAGGAAGCGCGGGCGGCGCTGGTCGAGCGGCTGCTGCCGCTTGCCACCGTGGTCACCCCGAACATCCCGGAGGCCCGCGCGCTGACCGGGGACGAGGAGCGCGACTCGCAGGAGGACCTCGCCCGCGAGGTCCTCGCGCTCGGGCCGCACGCCGTGGTCGTCACCGGCGGGCACAGCGAGCGGGTCGTCGACCTCTTCTTCGACGGCCGCGAGTCGGCCGAGATCGCCGGCGAGCGCCACCCCGACGGCGCCGCGCACGGCTCCGGCTGCACGCACTCCTCGGCGCTGGCGGCCTTTCTCGCCCTCGGCTCGACGCCCTTGGAGGCGGCCCGCAGGGCGCGCGCGGTCGCCTCGGCCGCGGTCGCCGCGGGACTGCGGGACCTGGGCGAGGGCCCGGGCCCGGTCGACGTCTTCGGGCTCGCCTCCGGGCCGCCTCAGTAGATTTTGGCGATGAGCTCAAACGGCGCGACCAAGACCAGCCTTCCCCGTCCCCGCTCCAGCGTCGTCTTCGACGGTCCCGACCGCGCCCACGCGCGCGCCTACATGAAGGGCATCGGCTTCGACGACGACGCGCTCAGCCGCCCGACGATCGGTATCGCCAACACCTGGACCGAGGCGATGCCCTGCAACTTCCACCTGCGCGGCCTGGCCGAGCACGTCAAGGAGGGCGTGCGGGCGGCGGGCGGCACGCCGATGGAGTTCAACACCGTCGCCGTCTCCGACGGGGTCACGATGGGCACCCAGGGGATGAAGGCCTCGCTGGTCAGCCGCGAGGTGATCGCCGATTCGATCGAGCTGATGGCGCGCGGGTACCAGTTCGACGCGATCGTCGCCCTCTGCGCCTGCGACAAGACGATCCCGGGCTGCGCGATGGCGCTGGCCCGCCTCGACGTTCCTTCGGTCGTCCTCTACGGCGGCTCGATCGCCCCGGGCCATTGGCACGGTCGCGACGTCACCATCCTCGACGTCTTCGAGGCGATCGGCGCCCACAGTGCCGGCGATCTCAGCGACGAGGAACTGCACGAGCTCGAGGGCGTCGCCAGCCCCGGCGCCGGCGCCTGCGGCGGTCAGTTCACCGCGAACACGATGGCCTGCGCCTTCGAGGCGCTGGGGGTCAGCGCCGGCGGCTCGGCGATGGTCCCGGCCGAAGACGGCGAGAAGGGAACCGTCGCCGAGCGGATCGGCGAGCTGGTGCTGAAGGTGCTGGTCGACGACATCAGGCCGAGCGGGGTGATCACCCGCGACTCGCTGGAGAACGCGATCGCCTGCGTCTGCGCCTCGGGGGGATCGACCAACGCCGTCCTGCACCTGATCGCGCTCGCCCGCGAGCTCGACATCGACCTGACGATGGACGACTTCGAGCGCATCTCCCGCGCCACCCCGCTGCTCGCCGACCTCAAGCCGGGCGGGCGCTTCGTCGCCACCGACCTCTACGCCGCCGGCGGCGTGCCGGTGATCCTCAAGCGCCTCGCCGAGTCCGGCAGCCTCCACGCCGACGCGCTCACCGTCACCGGCAAGACGATCGGCGAGGTCGCCGCGGAAGCGAGCGAGGCGCCCGGCCAGGAGGTCGTGCGGCCGCTCGACGATCCGCTCAAGAGCGAAGGCGGCCTGGCGATCCTCGGCGGCAACCTCGCACCGGAAGGGGCGGTGGTCAAGCTCGCCGGCACCGAGCGCACCCAGCAGGCCGGACCCGCCCGCGTCTTCGAGTCCGAAGAGGACTGCTTCCGCGCGGTCAAGGCGCAGCAGGTCAAAGCCGGCGACGTCGTCGTGATCCGCAACGAGGGCCCGGTCGGCGGCCCCGGGATGCGCGAGATGCTCCAGGTCACCGCCGCGATCGTCGGCGAGGGCTTGGGCGAGAGCGTCGCGATGGTCACCGACGGCCGCTTCTCAGGCGCCACCCGAGGCCTGATGATCGGCCACGTGGCCCCAGAGGCCGCCAGGGGCGGCCCGATAGCAGCGATCCGCGAGGGCGACCAGATCACGGTGGACATCGATGGTCGCCGCTTGGACGTTGCTCTCTCCAACGACGAGATCGCCAAGCGAATAGGCGAATACGAAGCACCCAAGTCTCCCTTCGGCAGGGGCGTAATGGAGAAGTACGCCGCCACCGTTTCTTCCGCGTCCCTGGGTGCTGTCACGCGCTGACGGCGAGGAACTTTGCCGTAGTCGTCACGCATAGCCCATACGTTCGAGTATGGGTATCTCGCGTATCTGCGGCGGCTGCAGGTGGTCCCAGAGGATGCCGCGCGGGCGCTCGTACTGGCGCTCGACCTCGATCACGGCGCGCGGGGTGGCGATCACGTCGACCGGCAGGTCGTGCGAGGTCATCATCAGGTGGCGGCGCAGGACCTGGGTCGGGTGCACGGTCGTGGCGACGGTGGTGTGGGCGTCGATCTTGCCGGCGTCGATCAGGACGCCGTACTCGAGGTCGGAGTAGCCGCCGCCCTTGCCGACTCGCGCCCCGCTGAGGTTGACGGCGACCGAGCCGCAGAGCACGAAGTCGATCTCGGGAAGCTCGTCGAGGGCGATCACCCGGCCGTGTTTTAGCGCCCCCTTGATCGTCGCCGCCTCTTTGACCGCCCGTTTGCTCAGCTTCTTCGGGTCGAGGACGCGGAACGGGTGCGGGTCGCGCAGGCGCGGCACCGCCATGATCACCACCTTGCCCTCCTCGAGGGCGATGCGGCGGGCATAGGTCTGCGGGGAGTCGGGATTGGCCTTGATCACCCGGGCGCGCTTCCAGAGCCGCTGCCCGGCGAGCTTTTCCGCCGCCAGCTTGGCACCGGCGAAGTTGGGGATCCGCCCCTCGGCACCGGGGAAGCGCGAGACGCCCGCGCGGTCCATCGCCTTCCAGACATCTTTGCGAACGTCGTCCTTCGAGCGCACCGGGGAAAGATATCCCGCAGGACGTGGACGGGTGAGGGCGAATCCGCCCACATGTCCTGGGTCGAATCTCTGGCTGCATACGATCGCGACCTGAGGGGGCGTGGTGCGGCCGAGCGGACGCGGAAGGCCTACGCCGTCGACCTCGGTCAGTTCGTCGAGTGGGCGGGGGAGCGCCGGCCCGGGGATTTGCGCCATCGCGACGTGCGGCGCTACGCCGCCGGGCTCTCGTCGGGCGGAGCCGCGCCCGCGACCGTGGCCCGCAAGCTGGCGGCGATCCGCGGCCTCTTCGACTTCCTCGTCCGCACCGAGCGGGTCGGCCAGAACCCGGCCGACCTCGTCTCCAGCCCGAAGCGCGAGGAGAAGCTGCCGCAGGTGCTGAGCGTCGAGCAGATGCGCTCGCTGCTGGAGGGGATCCCGGCTCGTACGCCGCTGGAGCTGCGCGACCGGGCGATGCTGGAGCTCGCATACTCGTGCGGGCTACGCTGCGAGGAGATCGTCAATCTCGACCTCGGCGCGCTCGACTTCGAGACCGAGCAGCTGCGCGTGCTCGGCAAGGGATCGAAGGAGCGCATCCTGCCGGTCGGCGAGCCGGCCCAGCGGGCGCTGCGGCGCTACCTCGAGCGGGGCCGTCACGCGCTCGCCGACGACCCGCGCGAGCCGGCGCTCTTCCTCTCCAAGAGCGGGCGCCGCCTTTCCAACTCCGACGTCACCCGCCGCCTCGGCCTCTGGGTGCGCGCCGCCGCCTTGGCCGGCGGCGTCTCGCCGCACTCGCTGCGCCACAGCTTCGCCACCCACCTGCTGGAGGGGGGCGCCGATCTGCGCACGATCCAGGAGCTGCTCGGCCACGCTTCGATCTCGACCACACAGGTCTACACTCGGGTCGATGCTGCTCGTCTGCGCGACGCGTACGCTGGCACCCACCCGCGCGCATGAGCCCCAATAACCTGTCAGCGACCATAGAATCGGGCCAGAGGGCATGGAAACCGGCGTAAAAGAGGTGGAGCTGCGCGACCTGTGGCGCCGCTATAAGGAGGACGGCAACGCAAGCGCGCGCGAGCGCCTCGTCGTCGCCTACTCGCCGATGGTCAAGTTCGTCGCCGGGCGGCTCGGTGCCGGCCTTCCCTCGCACGTCGACGCCGCCGACCTGATCTCCTACGGCCTGATGGGCCTGATCGGGGCGATCGAGCGCTTCGACCTCGAGCGCGGGATCAAGTTCGAGACCTTCGCGATGACCCGGATCCGCGGCGCGATCATCGACGAGCTGCGCTCGCTCGACTGGGTGCCCCGCTCGGTCCGTTCCCGCGCCCGCGAAATCGAGGCCGCCCAGTCGAAGCTCGAGCACGAGCTGCAGCGGGCGCCGAGCGAGGCCGAGCTGGCCAAGCAGCTGAGCATCTCCGAGGACGAATTGCAGACCTCGCTGCTGGAGATCGCCAACTCCTCCGTCTACGCCCTCGACGAGCTCTGGACCGTCTCGGATTCCTCCGGCGACCAGGTCTCGCTGCTCGACACGATCTCCGACCCGCGCGCCGAGGACCCGCAGGAGTCGCTCGCCAGCAGCGAGATCAAGGACCGCCTCACCGACGCGATCGCCTCGCTGCCCGAGCGCGAGCAGCTCGTCGTCGCCCTCTACTACTACGAGAACCTCACCCTGCGCGAGATCGGCGAGGTGCTCGGCGTCACCGAGTCGCGCGTATCTCAGCTGCACACCAAGGCTGTGATGCGGCTGAAGTCCGGCCTGCAGGCCGTCTGACTCGTACTTCACCCTGTTGCGCTTCGCCGCCCGGGGTGTGTACCTTCACTTGCGTGCCTCACAAGGCCGCAGACCGGATTCGCAACGTCGCCCTGGTCGGGCACCGGGGCTGCGGCAAGACGAGCCTGCACGAGGCGATGCTGTTCGAGGCCGGTGCCGTCGCGCGACTGGGCACGGCGGCCGACGGGTCCACGGTCTCCGATCACGAGCCCGACGAGCAGGAGCGCTCGATGTCGATCAACGCCGCGGTTGCCTGCTTCGAGCACGGCGGGCGCGAGATCAACCTGATCGACACGCCGGGGGAGTCGAGCTTCGTCGCCGACGCGATCGCCTCGCTGCGGGTAGCCGACGCTGCCGTGGTCGTCGTCAACGCGGTGATGGGGGTCGAGGTCCACACCGAGCGGCTCTGGTGGCGGGCCGACGCCGAGGGGCTGGCCCGGCTCGTCTTCGTCAACATGCTCGACCGCGAGCGGGCCGACTTCTTCCGCGCCCTCGACTCGCTGAAGGCCGCCTTCGGCCCCCACGTCGTCGCCACCGAGATTCCGATCGGCAGCGAGGCGGAGGTGCGCGGCGTGGTCGACCTGATCGACCAGAGGGCGTTCGTCTACGAGGGGACCGGGCCGGGAGCGGCCGAGGAGGTGGCGATCCCCGAGGAGCTGCGCGCGCAGGCCGGCGAGTATCGCGAGAAGCTGATGGATGAGGTGGCCGAGAACTCCGACGAGCTGATGGAGCGCTACCTCGAGGGCGAGGAGATCGACCACGACGAGATCGTGCGGGTGCTCAAGCAGGGGGTCACGGTGGGGCGGATCTTCCCCGTCACCTGCGGGGTGGCGACCCGCAACCTCGACACCGGCCGGCTGCTGGAGGCGCTGGTCGAGGACCTGCCCTCGCCGGCGATGCGCGGCGCCGTCGCTGCCCTCGGCACCGGGGGCGAGCCGGTCGAGATCGAGCCCGACGAGGACGGCCCGCTCGTCGCCTACGTCTTCAAGACCCTCGCCGATCCCTACACCGGCCGGGTCAACCTCTTCCGCGTCCTGCGCGGCACGCTGCGCTCGGACTCCCACGCGGTCAACGTCAGCCGGCACCAGAAGGAGCGGATCGGCCAGCTCTCCCAGCCGCTCGGCGGGGAGCTGAGGCCGGTGGCCGAGCTGGGGGCGGGGGACATCGGCGCGGTCGGCAAGCTCAAGCAGACCCATGCCGGCGAGGTGCTCTGCGACGCCCAGGAGGAGATCGCCTTCGCGCCGCTGGACCTGCCGGACCCGGTGATGGCCTTCGCCTACGAGCCGAAGTCCAAGGGCGACGAGGACAAGGCCGCGGCCGCGGTCCACCGCCTCACCGAGGAGGACCCGACCCTCGACATCCACCGCGACCCGCAGACCGGCGAGCAGATCATCGCCGGCCTGACCCAGATCCACGTCGAGGTGATCGTGGCGCGGATGAAGCGCCGCTTCGGGGTCGAGGTCGAGCTGCACCCGCCTCGCGTCCCCTACCAGGAGTCGATCCGGCAGCCGGCGAGCGCGCGCGCCCGCTACAAGAAGCAGTCGGGCGGCCGCGGCCAGTTCGCCGACTGCCAGATCGAGATCGAGCCGGCCGAGGCCGGCGCCGGCCTGGATTTCGTCAACAGGATCAAGGGCGGCGCGATCCCCGGCGGCTTCATCCCGGCGGTCGAGAAGGGCGTCGAAGAGGCGATGGCCCACGGCGCCGTCGCCGGCTACCCGGTCAAGGACGTGCGGGTGATCCTCGTCGACGGCAAGCACCACGACGTCGACTCCTCGGAGATGGCCTTCAAGATCGCCGGCGCGATGGCTTTCAGGGAGGCGATGGAAGCCGCCGACCCGGTCCTGCTGGAGCCGATCGTGCGGCTCGCGGTCAGCTGCCCCGGCGACGTCGTCGGCGACGTGATCGGCGACCTCAACGCGCGCCGCGGCCACCCGCTGGGAATGGAGCCGAAGGGCTCGACGACCGAGGTGAGGGCGGAGGTGCCGATGGCCGAGGTGCTCGACTACGCGCCCGACCTGCGCTCGATCAGCGGCGGCCGCGCCGAGTTCGAGGTGGAGTTCGACCACTACCAGGAGGTGCCGGCGCACCTGGCCGAAAAAGTCGTCTCAGCGGCCTGACCGGCGGCCGGGTCCGTCGCGCGATGAACTAGCTTTGCCGGGATGAGCATCTACCAACGCGATCCGGCGGCTCCGGGCGCGAACGTGGGCCGGCGCCGGGTCGCAGACGAATCTCCACGCGCGCAGGCGATCGCCCGTTTCAACGCCAGCGACGCCGGGCACACGGCGGCCGGCCTGACCCGCATCCTCGGTCAGCCGCGGGTCTCGGTCGGCGCCGCGGCGGGCTCGCCCAACGAGGTGCGGATCACCGTGGCCTGGGAGCTCTGCTGGTACCAGTGGGGAGTGGACCTCGGCGACCCGCGGCGGCCCGTGTTCGAGATCGCCAGGGGGACCGAGGTCGACGAGCTCGACCGCTCCGCCCGCCAGTGGAACGGGCAGGCGAGCTGGCTGAGGCTGAAGCGGCGGTGAAGCTCATCGTCAACGTCGACGGTGGCGCTCGCGGCAATCCGGGGCCGGCGGCGATCGCGGCTGTCGTGCAGGGGACCGATGGCGGCGTGCTCGAGGAGCGCGGCGAGCGGATCGGCCGGGCGACCAACAACGTCGCCGAGTACAGGGCGCTGCTGCTCGGCATCGAGCGGGCGGCGGCGCTGGGCGCCGGCGAGCTGGAGCTGGTCGGTGACTCGGAGCTGATCGTCAAGCAGGTCAAGGGCGAGTACAAGGTCAAGGACGCGACGATGCGCGAGCTGCATGCCGAGGTGAAGCAGGCCCTGCGCGAGTTCGACAGCTGGTCGATCCGCCACGTGCGCCGCGAGCGCAACAGCGAGGCCGACCGGCTCGTCAACGAGGTCCTCGATGGCGCCTGAGCCGATCGACCCCGGCGCCACCGGGTTCTTCCACTTCGCGATCCACCACCCGACCCGCGCCGCTCTCGCCGCCGAGCCCTAAAGGAGCAGCCGGCGCTTGCGCGCCGGCCACAGGGACACCGGGAGGGACGGCCGCCTTGGGATGGACGCCTACGTCGTGGCGACGGAGGGAGGGACCGCCGAGACGAACTACGCCACGAGCAAAGCGACCGTCCTCCGGGTTGGCCAATCTTACCAAATACTGGGTAATGGTGTTCGCGCTACAGGGAGAGCTTCGCGTCTCGAAGATGCGTCAGCACTTGAAGCATCCGATAGGGGCGCGCTGGTTGCGCTTTGGTTCCCGCGGGCGTGGTCCACGAGTTCGCGGAGCTTTTCCGTGTAATCCTCGTTGACCACGAAGTTGAGGTCCATGTCCAGTTCGACTGTCATCGTTCTTGCTGAGATCAACGAGCTTGTCCTCGCTGCCACAAAATGCAGGACCACCCAGTGCCAGGCTAGAATCCCCCTCCGTGCGGCTGTAGCTCAGCTGGCTAGAGCGTCTGCTTGCCATGCAGAAGGTCGAGGGTTCGAATCCCTTCAGCCGCTTCGCTTCGATTCCCCTGCACTTCGGCAGGTTGGCCCTCGCGGGGGAAAATCAAACCATCCCCACATATCGCCTCCATTTTGGGCACTAGTGCCCAAAATGACGCGGATGCGCGGGGATTAGCGCCGATTCCGGCCGATTCCGCCTCGCTTTCGGGCGGCGGCGGAGCTAGGTTCGCCAGCGCCAAGACATAAGTGGCCCCGGCGGCGCGCAAACGCCCCGGGGCCTGGCACCGAAGCCAACGACTTCGATGCAACGGAAACGGTACTGCCGTTGCCCCCACCGGGGCAGCATCGGGGCCGGCTTCGGTGCCCTACCGAGAGGAGGGGCGCCATGCCCGGCACCACGACCACGATCAGCAGCGCGCAGCGCGAGGGCCTATACGAGTTGGTCCGCAACCACCTCGGCTCCGTAGGCGACCTTTGGGACGCGCTGGAGCGGAACAAGGACTTTGCCACCGCGGCACGGCTCGGCCTGGAGTTCGGCGAAGACTTCGAGCTGCTGGAGAACATCGGCTGGGGCGAGGATGAGCGCCGCGAGAGCTTCGAGCTGACCATGCCGGTCCACGACCTGATGGAACTGCTCAAACGCCTCCATGACGAAGCCGAGCAGGTGCTCGTCGGAAAGGGGACCGAGCGGCAGGCCCGAGAGGGCGATCGGGCAACCGAGGAGCGCTACCTGCGTGGCCTCGACGCTTGCGAGGAGCTGCTGGTCAGGCTCGACGAGGCAGATGGCGGTTCCGCATGACCGCGACCCTCACGATCCAAGCCGACGAGCGCGAGGCGTTGCACGGCCTTCTGGTCCGGCGACTGACGATCCTCGCCGAGCACGATCGCAAGCTCGCCGAGCGGGAAGGCGTCACCGCCAAGCAGCTCTACGAGTCCTTCGGCGACGACCTGCGGCTGTTCGACGAAGTCGGGCTCGGGTTCCTGATCGAGCGCAGCGCCGTCGAGCTGACCATGCCGCCGGGGAGGCTCGTCGCGGTGCTCAAGCGCCTGCGCCGAGACGCGCGCCGCGCCCCATGCGAAGCCCGACACGAACGCGAGCCGCAGGAAACCGACGAGGATCGCTGGCGACGGTTCAGGCGGGGAGTCGAGGTATGCGAGGAGCTTCTGGGCCGACTCGACTCGCCAGAGCGCGACGGAGAGGACCCGGCTCCGATCAGCGCGGCCTCGCCCAAGCAGGTCGAGGCGCACGAGTTGACCTCATACGTCCCCGTCACGGACGTGTTCGTCCTGGCGGCGGCCGAGCGCGCCGAGCGCCACGAGCAGGACGGGGCAGTTCTGACGTCCGACCTCACCGCGCACCTCGGCTTCGAGGGTGGCCCGTCGACGAACAAGCACCTCTGGCCCCGGCTCGAAGAGCTGCGGCGCGCCGGCCTATTGACCACCACCGAGCATCGAGGCGAGCCGGTTTGGAGCCTGACCTCGGTGGGGCAAGAGCGCCTGGACAAGGAGCGCAACGCGGGCGAGGTCGGCGACCTCCCCGAGTCGCCTCAGCATCGCGCCTGGCGGCACGCCCGGGAACGAGCGGCGGTACGGATCGAAGGGTTCAAAGACCAGCTGACCGAGGCCGGCGAAGAGGCCTACAACCTGATCCACCAGTACCGCCCGGTGATGGCGGAGGAATGGTTCGCGCTGCATGAGCGCCTTCGTTGGGCCTCGTGGCGCTTCGCCTCGGCCACCTACTGCCTGACCGAGTGGCCTGAGCCCGACGACGAGTTTCCCGATGTGGACGAAAACCCCGGGCCGCGGCCCGGGCGCCGCTCGACCTGGGCATGGGATCGAAGCGACGCCGAGCTAGGAGGAGCAGCATGAGCGAGAAGAAGCCAGTCGATCAGCAGATCATCGACTTCCTGAAGGAGAAAGGCACCGCCACGGTCGATGAGATCGCGGCAGCGGTGAAGGTTGGGCGCACCAGCGCTCGCAAATACCTCGCCGGCCTGAAGGTCGATAAGAAGATCGTGCGGGAATCGGGCGGTCGCGATGGCCGCCGCAGGCTGCCTGACGTCTTCTCTCTGCCGGGGAATGCGCAGGCGGGCAAGCCGAAAAAAGACGCCTCGCCCGGGCCGAAGAACGGTCGCCTCAGTCCGGGCGAGCTGGACAAGCTCGTCCTCGCCCACATGCGCAAGCACCAAGGCGACGCGCCGCAAACCGCGAGCGCGATCGGCAAGGCGATCGAGCGCTCCTCGGGGGCGGTGGCGAACTGCCTGGCGCGGCTGGAGAAGCAAGGAACGGTGCGGCTGACCAAGCCGAAGCCACGCTCCTACGAGCTGGCCGGGGCGGAGAAGCCATGAGGCGCCTGAGCTGGAGCGGAAGTTGCGAGTTCTCGGGGGCCGGGGCGCTCGCAGGGAGCGTGCGGGGCATTCCAGAGGTGGAAGCCCCCGCATACTGCCTCGGTCCCCGAGGACTCGCGTCCGAAGGAGGGCAGGCGCGATGAACGGGTGGAGATGTCGGCCGGGGGATGGGTCCGTTCGTAGGGCGCCCTTCCCCGAGCCGACCCCACCCGGCCTCAATCACCTCGTAGTGACAGGAACGGTCTTGGGCGAGCCGCGACAGATCAGGAGCCCGCACGGGGATCTCGTCGCCCTCTTTCCGATGGAGTTCCCGGTCCGAGATCCCGGGCGACCCCAGCAGCTTTGGACGTGGGCGAGTTGCGAGGTGGAAGTTCCCGAGTCGCTGGCGGGCAGCGCCACGCCCGGCCTGCAGGTGGGTGCTCCGATTCTCGCGGGGGGACAGCTCAGCGAGAGAAAGGGCGAGGACGGCGGCCGGCGCGGCGTAATCGTCGCCGCCATCGTCCACCCCGGCGATCCTCCAAGCGACTACCCGAGTCGGCTTCTCATCCCTGGCGATGGCTAGGGCGGGCACCATGAAGATCGACCGCGACTTCCACTGTCAGCGATTCGGAGAGGCGCTCAAACGCCACCGCCGGGACGCTGACCTTTCGATGGACGAGCTA
The DNA here is from genome assembly GCA_036269215.1 of Solirubrobacterales bacterium. GTDB lineage: Bacteria > Actinomycetota > Thermoleophilia > Solirubrobacterales > 70-9 > VRUE01. Next base: position 209 of record DATASN010000046.1, on the reverse strand, counting down.
GGCGACCGTGCTGGTCTTCACCGAAGTGAGATTTGCAAGCTGGAGAAGGCCCATCGCGAGCCTCGGCTTACGACGATCATCAAGGTCGCGCGTGCCCTACAGGTAACTCCAGCTCGCCTTCTGGAGGACGTTGACCCATTGGAGAGCGATAGCTGCTTTGAGGCACCGTTGCCAACGTCAGCGGTGGTTGTTCGAGGGCCGGGGCGCAG
>DATASN010000045.1:0-88308 GCA_036269215.1 Solirubrobacterales bacterium | reverse complement strand
GATGATCCACGACCCGCTGACCAAGCTGCAGTGCTCGCCGACCTCCGACGGCTCGGCCTGCGCGATCGTCGCCTCCGAGCGCTACGTCGAAGAGCACGGCCTCGGCGAGCGGGCGATCGAGATCGCCGGCCAGTCGATGGTCACCGACCTCAGCTCGACCTTCGCCGAGGACACCGACTGCATGAAGATCGTCGGCTCGGACATGTCGAAGCAGGCGGCGGACGAGGCCTATGCCGAGGCTGGCGTGGCGGCGGCGGAGGTCGACGTCTGCGAGCTGCACGACTGCTTCAGCGCCAACGAGCTGATCACCTATGAAGCGCTCGGCTTCGCGGCCGAGGGAGAGGCGCACAAGCTGGTCGAGGAAGAGGCGACGACCTACGGCGGCAAGGTCGTCGTCAACCCTTCCGGCGGATTGATCTCCAAGGGACATCCGCTCGGCGCGACCGGGCTGGCGCAGTGCTCGGAACTGACCTGGCAGCTGCGCGGCGAAGCCGACAAGCGCCAGGTCGAGGGCGCCAAGCTGGCCCTGCAGCACAACATCGGCCTCGGCGGCGCCGCCGTGGTCACCGTCTACAAGCCGGCGGCCTAGCGCGCCGGCAGAGGAGGTTCCGATGGCAAAGCAGCGGCAGTCCCTCAGCGGCAGGGTCGTGGCGATCACGGGCGGTGCCCGCGGGATCGGCAAGGCGACCGCGACGGCGCTGGTCCGCAAGGGCTGCCGCGTCGCGATCGGCGACCTCGACCTCGGCCTGGCCGAGGAGGCGGCGGCGAGCCTGGGCGGCGGCACGATCGCGCTGCCGCTCGACGTCACCGACCGCGGCTCCTTCGCCGCCTTCCTCGACGCCGCCGAGCGCGAGCTCGGCCCGCTCGACGTGGTCGTCAACAACGCCGGGATCATGCCGGTGACGCCCTTCGCCGAGGAGTCGGAGGCCTCGGTCAAGCGCCAGCTCGACATCAACGTCTACGGCGTCATCGTCGGCATGCAGCTGGCGATCGAGCGCTTCCAGCCCCGCGGCCACGGCCACATCGTCAACCTCGCCTCGCAGGCCGGCAAGGGCGGCTTCCCGGGCATCGCCACCTACTCGGGGACCAAGCACGCCGTGGTCGGGATCAGCGAGGCGGTGCGCCAGGAGCTGCGTGGCTCCGGGGTCGAGATCGCCTGCGTGATGCCGACCGTGGTCAACACCGAGCTGACCGCGGGGGTCGGGCAGCGGCTGATCAGGCCGGTCGAGGCCTCCGACGTCGCCGACGAGATCGTCGGCGCGCTGGAAGTGCCGCGCTTCGACGTCTGGGTGCCGCGCGAGAACGGCGTCTTCTTCAAGCTCGTCGCTCTGCTGCCCCGCGGCGCCCGCGAGGCGCTCGGTCGGCTGATGAAGGTCGACAAGCTGATGACCGAGGTCGACCACGGCGCCCGCAGCCGCTACGAGGAGCGGGCAGCGCGTAGCCGCGGCGGCGCGGCGGCCGGGCCCGAGTCGGAGCCCGCCCAGCGCGACGCCGCCTGAGCGGCGCCCTCAGAGGGCGATGCGGTAGCCGATCCCGGGATCGGTGCGGATCAGCCGATCGCCGTCGGGCAATTCGATCTTCCTGCGCAGGTTGGCGACGTGGGTGCGCAGCGTCGCCGTGTCCTCGCTCCAGGCGGGTCCCCAGACCTCGCTGAGCAGCGCCCGGTGGGTCATCAGCCGGCCGCGGTTGCGGACCAGGGTCTGCAGCAGCTTGAACTCGGTCGGGGTGAGGTGGATCGCCTCCTCGCCGCGGGTGACGGAGTGCGCCGCCAGGTCTACGATCAGGCCGCCGATCTCGACGCGCGGCTCCTCCTTGCCGCCCGGCGCCCGCCGCATCGCCGCCCGCAGGCGAGCGATCAACTCCTTGGGGCCGAACGGCTTGGTCACGTAGTCGTCGGCGCCGGCCTCCAGCGCGCGCACCTTCTGCTCCTCCTCGCCGATCGCGGAGAGGACGAGGATCGGGATCTCGCTCCAGGAGCGCAGCTGGGCGCAGACGTCGACGCCGTCGCCGTCGGGCAGGACGAGGTCGACGATCGCGGCGTCGGGTCGGCGCACGGCGGCGGCGTCGAGCGCCTCGCGGGCGCTTTCGGCGCCGATCGCCTCGAAGCCCTCCTCGCGCAGGATCACCTTCAGCGCGCGCAGGATCTGCGGCTCGTCGTCGCAGACGAGCACGCCGGGGCGCTCGCCGTCGCTCGCCTGACCTGCGCTCACCAGTTGAGCGTACTGCGGCATCCAGCCTTGCCACTACGCGCCGGGACGGCTACCGTTTGAGCGGATGGGCCGGATCTACGACGCGACATGGGGGAGGGGCTTCGCGGCCCTCTACGACCGCGGCCTGAAGGGGACCGAGGAGGCAGGCCTGCGCGAGATGCGGCGCGAGGTGCTTGCCGAGGCGAGCGGGCGCACGATCGACATCGGCGGCGGCACCGGCGTCAACCTCGGCCTCTTCGGGCCGCAGGTCACCGAGCTGGTTCTCGCCGAGCCCGACCCGCATATGCTCAAGAAGCTGCGCATGAAACTGGCCGAGTCCGGGGTGGAGGCGTCGGCGATCCAGGCCCCGGCGGAAAGCCTGCCCTTCGCCGACTCAAGCATCGATACGGCCGTCTTCACCCTGGTCCTCTGCACGGTTCCCGATCCGGCTGCGGCCCTGGCGGAGGCCTCCAGGGTCCTGCGTCCCGGCGGCAGACTGCTCTTCGTCGAGCACGTCCGCTCACAGGACCCGGGCCTGGCCCGCTGGCAGGACCGGCTCGAGAAGCCCTGGCGCTTCCTCGGCGACGGCTGCCACTGCAACCGCGACACGGTGGCGGCGATCGAGGCCTCGCCCTTCGAGATCGAGCGGGTCGAGGATGGCAGCCTGCCCAAGGCCCCGCCGCTGGTCAGGCCCCTGGTGCGGGGCAGCGCCGTCCTCGCAGCCTGATTCCGGGTGCCGGATCCGGATACAACGCACGATAATGGAGGTTATGTCTACTCAACGGGACTTCGGTGCCGCGCAGCCCGTATTCCGCCCTAACATTGACATCGTGCAGGAGCCTTCGCCACACCCAAACATGAAAGCCACCGAGCTGCGCCGAGACTTTCAAGCAGGCGACCCGGCGAGTCGCATCCGCCAGGGACTGAACCTGAGTCGCTTTGGCGCTCGCCTGCACAGGGCAATGCGGGAAGCCAGTCCTCCGCGGTCCGATCGCCAGTGAGCGAGCATGGTCTGGAGTCGGATCACGAAGGACACCTTCGGGCGCTCTTCGAAGGTGAGGTCGATTTCATTGTCATCGGCGGAATCGCTGTCATGGCCCACGGCTTCGTCCGAGCGACAGCCGATACCGACATCACGGCGAATCCGGAAATGCGAAACCTCGAGCGCCTGGCTGCGGTGCTCGCAGGGCTGGATGCGGTTCTGCCGGGCGCCGATCCGCTCGCGGGCGATCCTGCGAGCGCTAGATCGCTTTCGTATGGCGGCAACCCTCGATTTGAGACCAAGCTCGGACGCCTGCACATCGTTCAGAGCCCAGCGGGCGCACCGGACTACGATGGCCTCGCCGCGAGCGCGATAGAGGTTGACCTCGATGATCTGAAGATCCGTGTGTGCGCCTACCCCGACCTCGTGGCGATGAAGGAGGCGACTAGACGTGACCAGGACTTAGTCGACTTGGTCGCTTTGCGCGAGGCGCGGGACGAAACCTCCTGAGCTTCACCGAGGTGCTCGATCAGCCGGCCTGCGAGACTGCCGATTCGAGGTCGCCTGCCGAGCTGGGCGCTTCCCCCAGGGCCTCCACGCCTTTCGTTCCCGGGCCTTGGATCGCGATCGAGGGTGTGCCGCTGAATCCCAGGCCTTCGGCCTGCGCCGTAGTTTCGGCAACCCCGTTGAGGACGGGGCCGCTCTGGCGGGCGTGGTTCCACTTGGCGATGTCCGGCACGCCGGCGGCTCTCGCTACCGCGGTGAGGAATTCGTCGCTGACGTAGCCCGTGTCCTCGGTTCCCTGGTTTCTGTAGAAGAGCTCGACGAAGTCCCAGCCGCGGCCCTGTTCGCCGGCGGCGATCGCCGCGGCGCCGGCGGGCGTCGATTGCGGGCCGATGATCGTGTAGTTGCGGAAGTCGAGCTTCGCTTCGCCGCCCCGGACCTGGTTTTCGATCACCTGCGGCAGTACTTCTTCGGAATAGGCCCGGCAGAACGGGCACTGGAGGTCGGCGAACTCGAGCACCGCCACCTTCGCATCCGGATCGCCGAGGACCAGGCCGTGCTGCGGGATGCCGCTCAGCTGTCGTCGAACTTCCTTGACATCGGTGATGTGGCTCGCATCGCCGCCGCCGGTCTGGCTCTGGCTGACGACGATCAGCACCGCGACGACCGCGATTGCGAGGAAGGCAGCAGCGCTGGCCAGCCTGACCAGGCGCTGGCGGCGATCGCTCACGGATCCGTCCCCACGTAGGCCAGCATCCGGGTTGCGCCGGCGAGGAAGAGCAGGGTCATCAGCACGGCGCTGGCCACGCACCACTGGCAGACCGCGTCGATCGTGAACAGCTCCAGGTAGGTCAGGTAGAGGCTGTAGCCGAAGCCGACCAGGGAGATCGCGAAGCCGGCCAGGCGCGGGCCGTCGCCGCGCAGCAGCGCGCAGGCCAGCAGCGCGACGTAGCCGGCGATGCCGAAGATCGCGATGTTGACCCCAGCCAGGTGCGAGTAGGCGCTTTCGGCGACGGTCTGGCAGCCGTGGCCGCCGGCGATGCAGGCCGGAGAGCCGCCGCCCGAGTCGGCGATCGCAATGTAGGTGGCGACGCCGATGCCGAAGCTGGCGAGGAAGGTCGCGATCCCGCGCAATGTCCCCTCCGGCGGTGCTTTCACGGCCGGGACGCTATTGCACCCGCCTTCGGCAAACCTAATTCGTCGTGGCGGCGAAGGCGGCGATCTCGCGCGAGAGCCGCCCTCCCTGCCAGGCGAGCGGCGACTGCCCCTCGGCCTCGCTGACCAGTCGCGCCTGCGGCAGCTGTTCGGCGTAGGCCGCGGCGACCGCATATGGGTGGCCCGGGTCGGCGGCGTCGTGGCTGGCCACGACCAGCGCCGGCACTCCCAGCCCGCGCAGGTCCTCCATGCGCTCGAAGGGCCGCGAGCGCGGCACCTCGCGCAGCGCCGCGACGACGGCGTCGAGGCGGCGGTGGCGGAGCATGCGTTCGCGGGTGAAGCGCAGCACCGATTTGCGCCAGGTCGGGTCGAGCTCCTGCGCACGGTCTATGTAGTCGACGAAGCCGTCGATACCGCTCCGCTCCAGCGCCGCCGCGAGGCCGTCCCAGTAGGCCAGCGTCTCGGCGCTCGGCGGGCCCGTGTAGCTGGGCCCGATCACGACGAGGCCGGCGAGCCGCCCGGGATTGCGCAGCGCGTAGGCAACCGCGGTGTGGGCGCCCATCGAGTGGCCGCCGAGGACGAACGGCTCCTCGCCGACCTCGGCGTCGAGCACCGATTCGAGGTCGCCGGCCAGCTCCAGGTAATCATAACCCGTGCCCCCCGGGGCGGGATCGGAATCGCCGTGGCCGCGGGCGTCGTAGACGATCACCCTGTGCCCCGCCCGCTGCAGCGCCCGCGAGCCGTGGACGACCGAATGGCGGGTCGCGGTGATGCCGTGGCAGAGGACGATCGGCGGCCCCTCTCCCGCGGACTCGCCGTGGATCGCCGGGCCCCGGCCGGCGATGAAGGGACTCGCCGCCGCCGGCACTAGTCGACGGCGGCGACGGCCTGCTCGAGATCGTCGACCGACTCGAAGCTGAGCCCGACCAGGGTCACCTTGCGGTGGCGGACGATCCCCTGCTCGTCGATGACGAAGATCGCCCGCCGGACCATCGGCCCGGCGAGGACGCCGTAGGCCCTGGCGACGGACTTGTCCTCGTCGGCGAGCAGGGGCACGTTGAGCCGCTTCTCCTCGCTGAAGCGCTCGTGCGACTCGACCGATTGCGGCGAGATCCCGAGCACGTCCGCGCCGAGCCGGTCGAGCCGCTCGGAGTTGTCGCGGTAGGAGCAGAACTGCTTCGTGCAGACCGCGGTGAAGTCGCCGGGGTAAAAGGCGAGGACCAGCTTGCGGCCGCGGTAGTCGCCGAGCTTGTACGTCTTGCCGCCGGTGCCCGGCAGCTCGAAGTCGGGCGCTGCGTCTCCTACGTCGACCTTGGCCATGCGCTCAGGTTAGGGCAGCTAGCCCTTTTCGACCCTCATCCGTTCGATCACGACCGGCTCGCTCGGTTTTTCCGTCTTCGGGTTGCCGAGCTTTTCGATCCTGGTGACGACGGAATAGCCTTTGTCGACCTTGCCGACCAGCGCGTATTCGGGCGGCAGGCCGGCGTCGGCGGCGGTGACCACGTAGAACTGGCTGCCGGAGCGCCCCGGCGGGTCGGCGGAGCTCTTCGCCATCGCCACCGTGCCCTTGGTGTAGGAGAGGTTCGCCGGCGGCTTCTCGGTGACGCTGTAGCCGGGGCCGCCGAGGCCCGTGCCGAGCGGGTCGCCACCCTGGATCACGAAGCCAGGCGCGATGCGGTGGAAGGTGAGGTCGTTGTAGAAGCCCTTCTTCACCAGGTAGACGAAGGAGTTGACCGTCTTTGGCGCCCGCGTGCTGTCGAGGGCGATCTCGAAGGTCCCGCAGCTCGTTTCGACCACGGCGTTGAGCTTTTCGCCCTTCTTCACCGTCTGCTTCGGCGCCTTCAGGCTGACGTGCTTGGGGGCCGGCTGTTCGACTTCCTTGCAGCCGCCGGAGCTCGCCGCCGTCGACGAATCGCCGCTGCCGCTGCTGCGGCCGATCAGGATCGCGGCGACGATGCCGATCGCGACCAGCGCGAAGACGCCGAGGATGATCAAGCGGCGGTCTATCCCTGTCCCCTCCTCCATCGGTCGGGAAGCCTAGAGGATCGATGAGTCCCGGCGGTGCGATCATCGCCGCCATGCCCGATCCCGCGCTGACCCGGCTCGCCGCTGCGGTGCTTCAGATCCCTGCCCCGGAACGGGCGCTCGTCGCCGGTTGCGGGGAAGGCGAGCCGGTGCTGTTCCTCGCCCGCGAGTTCCCCTCCGCTCGTGTGCGGGGTGTCGACTCCTCACCTGAGCAGGTGCGGGCGGCGAGTGCGCGCACCGGCCTCGACCCCGAGGGCCGGGTCGTGTTCAAGCAGGCTGGGCGCCGCCGCCTCCCCTTCCCCGACGCCTTCTTCGACCTGGTCGTGGTCTTCGAGGGGCGTCCGGCGGCCGGGGAGATCGCCCGCGTGCTGCGTCCTGAGGGACGCTTGATCCTCGCCGCCCAACCGCCGGCCGGCCTGGTTGCCGGCGCCCAGGAGTGGCTGTGGCGCCGCCGCCTCCCCCCTGGCGCCATCTAGGCTGCGGCGGGATGGAGATCGAGGGCCTGCCGCTGACGCTGCTCGTCAACCCGCATTCGGCGCACGGGCGGGCGCTGAAGCTCCTGCCCAGGGTCGAGCAGGAGCTGGACGAACGGCGGATCCCGTTCCGGGTCGAGCGCACGCGCGGGCTCGAGGACGGGGTCGAGCGGGCGCTGCGGGCGATCGAGGGCGACGAGGTCCCGGTCGTGATCAGCGGCGACGGCCTGATCGGCGCGGTCGGCGGCGCGATGGCCGGCTCGGAGATGCCGCTGGGGATCGTGCCGGGCGGCCGCGGCAACGACCTCGCCAGGGCGCTCGGCATCCCCGACGACCCCGCCGCAGCCGTCGCCGTGCTGGCCGCCGGCCGGACGCGGCGGATCGACGTCGGCGAGGCCAACGGCAGGCGCTTCCTCGGTATCGTCAGCGTCGGCTTCGACTCCGAATGCAACCGGCTCGCCAACGAAGTCCGCATCCTGCGCAGCAACCTCGTCTACGTCTACTCGCTCTTCCGCACCCTGCTGGGCTGGAAGCCGGCGCGGTTCACGATCCGCGCCGGCGAGGAGCGGCTGCGGATCAGCGGCTACTCGGTCTCCGTCGCCAACAGCAGCACCTTCGGCGGCGGCATGCGGATCGCGCCGGAGGCGGAGCTCGACGACGGCCTCTTCGACGTCGTCACGATCGGCGAGGTCGGCAAGCTGCGCTTCGTCGCTAACCTGGCCAAGGTGTTCAAGGGCACCCACGTCGACGGCGAGGACGTGCGCGTCTTCCGTGCCCCGCGGCTGGAGCTAACCGCCAGCCGGCCCTTCCCCGTCTACGCCGACGGCGACCACCTCACCGACCTTCCCGCCTCGATCCGGATCCTCCCGCGCGCGCTCAGCGTCCTCGCGCCGCCCACCGCCGAGGCCTGAGTGCTGTTTGGGGCAAAGCTCGCCGCGGCGCGGGCGATCGGGGTCGCCAGCCGGGCCAGCGGCCGCGGTGGCGGCACCACGCTTCCTGGCCGAGCCCTGCTGCGGCTCGAGCCGCAGGCGCTGCGCAGGCTGGGGGCAGGGCTCGACCGCGGCACGACCCTGATCAGCGCCACCAACGGCAAGACGACGACGGCGGGGATGATCGCCGCCGCTCTGCAGGCCGACGGACGCCACCCCGTCCACAACCGCGCCGGCTCGAACATGACCTGGGGCGTGGCCACGGCGCTGCTCGAGCAGCGCGGCCGCGAGGGGCTCTTCGAGGTCGACGAGGCATGGCTCTCGCAGGTCGCGGAGCAGCTCGACCCCTTGGTGATGATCCTCGGCAACCTCTTCCGCGATCAGCTCGATCGCTACGGCGAGATGGAGGCGCTGGCCGACGATTGGGCGCGGACCGTGGCGGCGCGGACGGGCCACACCCGGTTCGTGCTCAACGCCGACGACCCCGCGATCGCCGACCTCGGCCGCGACGAGGCGGGCGAGCCCCGTGAGGGCGTCGTCTACTTCGGTATCGAGGACACCGCTCAGGCGCTACCCGAGCTGCAGCACGCCTTCGACGCCAAGCACTGCCGCCGCTGCGGCCATCCCTACGCCTACGAGCGCGCCTTCGTCGGCCACCTCGGCCACTACTCGTGCCCCAGCTGCGACGCCCGCCGTCCCGCTCCCGACGTTGCGGCGACGCGGATCGAGCTGCGCGGCATGGAGGGCTCGCGGGTGAGCCTGCGCACCCCCGCCGGCGAGTTCCAGCTCGAGCTGCCGCTGCCGGGCCTCTACAACGTCTACAACGCCCTCGCGGCGGCGGCGGCTTCGATCGAGCTCGGGGTCGAGCCGCGGCGGATCGCCTCCGCCCTGGCCGCGATGCGGGCGGCGTTCGGCCGGGTCGAGACGATCGAGGTCGCCGGCAAGTCGATCTCGATCCTGCTGATCAAGAACCCGGCCGGCGCCAACGAGGTCCTGCGCACCCTGCGGCTCGAGGCCGGCGAGGAGGGGCTCGACCTCTGGCTTGCCCTCAACGACCGGATCGCCGACGGTCGCGACGTCTCCTGGGTCTGGGACGCCGACTTCGAGCTGCTCGCGGGGGCAGTGCGGCGGGTCGTCTGCGCCGGGACGCGCGCCGCCGAGATGGCGGTGCGGCTCAAGTACGCTGGCTGGCCGGTGGAGGCAATAGAGGTCGAACCCGCGATAGGAGCCTCGCTCGACCGGGCGCTGGCGACAAGCGGCGATCGCCTCTTCGCCCTGCCCACCTATACGGCGCTGCTCGACCTGCGCAAGCTGCTTGCCTCGCGCGGACACGTGAGGGAGTTCTGGCGATGATCATCGTCGGCCTCCACCACAAAGACCCGCGGAAAGCGATCTGGAACGACGTCGAGTGCGGTGGGTACGAGGCCGACCTGCCGCTCTGGGAGGAGCTCGCCGGCGAGCTCGACGAGGACGAGAAGATCATCGAGCTGGGCTGCGGAGCCGGCCGCGTCGTCCGCCACCTCGCCTCGCGTTTCCCCCAGCTCGTGATCGGGCTCGACACCGACCCCAACCTGGTCGAAGCGGTCTGGGAGCGCTGCCGCGGAACAGGCGGAGACGCGGAGTACGGAGACGTGCGCAAGTTCGACATCGGGTCGAACTTCGGCCTCGCCCTGGCGCCAATGCAGCTGATCCAGCTGCTCGCCAACAGCCGCCAGCGACGCGCCTGCCTCACCTGCGTCTACGACAGCATCTCGCTGCTCACCAAGGCCGCCTTCGCGATCGTCGAGGAGATGCCCCCTCCTCCCCCGGAGTCGGCGCTCCCACCGCTTCCCGACGTGCGCCAAGTGGACGGCTGGATCTATTCGAGCCTGCCGCTCGAGTCGATCTTCGAGCCCGACTGGATCCTTCTGCGCCGCCTGCGGCAGACGGTCTCTCCCGGCGGAGAGATGACCGAGGAGCTGAACGAGGTCGAGCTGCGCACGCTCTCCGCCGCGAAGCTGGAAGAAGAGGCGACCGAAGTGGGCTTTAAGCCGATCGGCCGCCGCGAGATCCCACCGACCGAAGCCCACGTCGGCTCGACCGTCGTCCTACTCGAAAAGTCGCTCTGATGGAGCTCCGGGTGCTGGCCCTCTACCCCGAGCAGATGAACATCTACGCCGATCGCGGCAACATCGTCTTCCTGCAGCGGCGCTGCGAGTGGCGAGGCATCGGCTTCGAGTACGCGGCCGCGGGAACGGGCGAGGGCTTCGACCCCGGCGCGCACGACCTCGTCTACATCGGCGGTGGGCAGGACCGCGACCAGCGCGCTGTCGCCGCCGACATGGTCGCGAGCAAGGGCGGGGCGCTCGCCTCCACGACGGCGGACGGCGCCGTCGTGCTCGCCGTCTGCGGCGGCTACCAGCTGCTCGGCCACAGCTACGAGCTCGGCGAGGAGCGGCTGCTCGGCCTCGGCCTCGTCGACCTGGAGACTGTGCGCAAACCGGGGCCGCGCCTGATCGGCAACGTCGCGATCGAGGTCGACCTCGGCGGCGGCCCGCGGACCCTCGCCGGCTTCGAGAACCACGGGGGGCGCACCTACCTTGGCGCCGGCGCCCGGCCCCTGGGCCGCGTGCTCAAGGGGTTCGGCAACAACGGCGAGGACGGCCTCGAGGGAGTGCGGCGCGACAACCTGATCGGCACCTACCTGCACGGGCCGCTGCTGCCCAAGAACGCCTGGCTCGCCGACCATCTGATCGGCCTCGCCCTGGAGCGGCGCTATGGCAGGCGCCCCGACCTCGATCCCCTCGAAGACACGCTTGAGAACGCCGCCCACGAGTCGGCCCGCCGGGCCGCGCTCGCCTAGCGACCGCTGGAGCCGAAGCCGCCGTCGCCCCGGGCAGACTCGGCGAGAGCTGAAGCTTCAATAGGTTCGGGCATCGCGATCGGAGAGATTAGAAGTTGAGCGATCCGGTCGCCTGGTTCGACCCGGAAGGTCTCTGCGGGATCGGTGTTGAGCAGCAGCACCCGAAGCTCTCCGCGGTAGCCGGAGTCGATCAGGCCGGGTGCGTTGACCAGCGCGATGCCGTGCTTCATCGCCAATCCGGACCTGGGAAGCACCAGTCCGGCGTGGCCCTCTGGAATCTCCACCGCGACCCCGGTGCCGATGCTCCACCGCTCGCCCGGGCCGATATGCGCCGCCTCGCAGGCGTACAGGTCCAAGCCGGCATCGCCCTCGTGGGCGCGGCTGGGAAGCAGGGCCTCGTCTTTGAGTTTCGCGACCGGAAGGTCCACGGCCGCGAACCCTAGACGACGGTGAGATCGTTGAAGCGGTGCAGCTCGGCGATCGGCACCTTGGCCTTGACCAGCACGCCGTCGTCGCGCTCGGTTCTATCCAGGTCGCCGGCGATCTCGTGCAGCTCGTGCAGCCGCCCGCCCTCCGTATAGGGGATCAGCAGCTCGACCTCGGCGAGGGTGTCCTCGAAGGCCCGCTCGATCCGCTCCCTCAGCTCGTCGAGGCCATCGCCGCCGAGGGCGGAGACGAGCACCGCGCCGGGATGGCGAAGCTGGGCCTCCTGGCGTTCCTCCTCGTCGAGCAGGTCGGCCTTGTTGAGTACCAGCAGTCGGGGCGCACCTCCGGCACCGATCTCCTCGAGGACTTCGTCTACCGCCCGCATGTCGGCCAGCCGCCGCTCGTCCGACGCCGCGGCGTCGACCACGTGCAGGATCAGGTCGGCGAGGACGGTCTCCTCCAGCGTCGCCTTGAAGGCCTCGACCAGCTGGTGCGGCAGCTTCTCGATGAAGCCGACCGTGTCGGTGAGCAGGTAGTCGCGGCCGGAGAGCTCGACGCTGCGGGTGGTCGGGTCGAGGGTGTGGAAGAGCCTGTCCCCCACCCCGACCTCGGAGCCGGTCAGCGCGTTGAGCAGGGTCGACTTGCCGGCGTTGGTGTAGCCGGCGAGGGCGATCCGCGGTAGCGAGGAGCGCTCGCGCCGCGCCCGCATCACGCCGCGGTTGCGCTCGAGCCGGTCCAGGCGGTGCCGCAGCGCCGCGATCCGGTTGCGCGCGAGGCGGCGGTCGGTCTCGATCTGGCTCTCGCCGGGGCCCCTGGTGCCGATGCCGCCGTCCATGCGCCCGGCGCCGAGGCGCTCGAGGTGGGTCCACAGCCCCCGCATGCGGGCCATGTTGTATTCGAGCTGGGCCAGCTCGACCTGCAGCTTGCCCTCGGCCGAGTGGGCGTGGTCGGCGAAGATGTCGAGGATCACCGCGGTGCGGTCGACCACGGGGACGCCGAGCTCGGCCTCGAGGTTGCGCTCCTGGCGCGGCGCCAGCTCGTCGTCGCAGGCGACCAGGTTCGCGTCGCAGGCGGCGATCTCGGCCTTCAGCTCGGCCAGCTTGCCGCGCCCGACGTAGCGGTCCGGGTCCGGCTTCTCGCGCTGCTGCAGCGCCTCTCCGGCGGTCGCGACGCCGGCGGTCCGCAGCAGCTCCTTCAGCTCGGCTAGCGGGTCGCCCTCCTCCCTGCCGGTCGTGATGCCAATCGCCAGCGCCCGCTGGCGCGCACGCGGGTTGGCGACGCCGGCGCCGTTGCCGGCGTAGCGCGTCTGCTCCCTGCGTCCGTCTCTCGATCGCTGCACCTCCTTCGATTGTAGGCGTGCGGCCTGTCCGGATAGGCTTACCGCCGTGAAGGTGTTCGTTACGGGAGGGACGGGTTTCATCGGCGGCGAGGTCGTGCGACAGCTGCGCGCTCGCGGCGACGACGTCGTCTGCCTCGTCCGCACCCCCGAGAAGGGCAGGAAGGTCGCTGAGCTTGGCTGCCAGCTCGTCAGCGGTGACCTCAGCGACGGCGAGGCGCTGCGCAGGGGGATGGAGGGCTGCGACGCGCTGATCCACGCCGCGGCGATGTACGAGGTCGGCATCCCGGCCAAGCAGCACCCGGCGATGTACGAGGCCAACGTGCGCGGCACTGAGCGCGTGCTGCAGGCGGCGCTCGAGGCGAAGGTCGGCAAGGTCGTCTACGTCTCCACCGTCGGCGTCTTCGGCAACACCCACGGCAAGGTGGTCGACGAGAGCTACGAGCATCCCGGCAGGGAGTTCACCTCCTACTACGAGGAGACCAAGCTCGAGGCACACAAGGTCGCCAAGCGGATGATGTCCGAGCAGGGCCTGCCCGGCGTGATCGTCCAGCCGGGCGGCGTCTACGGACCGGGAGACACCTCCCAGCTCGGCGACCTGCTCGAGCAGTTCCTCTCCGGCAAGATGCCGCTGCTGCCCTTCCCCGACCTCGGCATCTGCCTGACCCACGTCGAGGACATCGCGGGGGGCATCCTGCTGGCGCTCGACAAGGGCAAGGCCGGCGAGACCTACGTGATCAGCGGACCGGCGACGACGATGCGCGAGGCGGTTGGGGTAGTTGCCGGCCTCTCCGGTCGCAAGGCGCCGAAGCGCGCCCTGCCGACGCCGCTGATGAAGGCGATGACCCCGATCGGCCCGCTGGTCGGCAGGCTGATGGGCCAGCCGCCGAACCTGCGCGAGCTGATCTCCTCCGCCGACGGCGTCACCTTCTGGGCCGGCTACGAGAAGGCGACCCGTGAGCTCGGCTACTCCCCCCGTGGCATGGAGGACGGCTTCCGCCAGACGCTCGAAGCGGATGATCGGTTCCCCTCTCCGGTTGCTTGAGGGAGCCTCCCGATGCGCGTAATCGACGTAAAGCACCTCGGCCGCGAACACGTGATCGGCTGCTGGGAGGTCGACGGCGCCCTCGTCGACCCCGGCCCGCAGTCCTCGATGGAGACCCTGCTGGATGCGCTCGGCGACGAGCAGCCGCGGGCGCTGCTGCTCACCCACATCCACCTCGACCACGCGGCGGCGACAGGAGCGCTGGTGCGGCGCTGGCCGCAGCTCGAGGTCTACGTCCACGAGCGCGGCGCCCCGCACCTGATCGACCCCTCGAAGCTGCTGGCCAGCGCCGAGCGCCTCTACGGCGATCGGATGGAGCGCCTCTGGGGCGAGATCGTGCCGGTCCCGGTGGCGAACGTGAAGCCGCTCGCCGGCGGCGAGGACGTGCTCGGCATGCGCGTCGCCCATACGCCCGGCCACGCCTCGCACCACGTCTGCTATTTCCACGAGGAGAGTGGCACCGCCTTCGTCGGCGACGTCGCCGCCGTCCGCATCCCGCCGTCGAACCTGATCGTGCCCCCCACCCCACCGCCGGACATCGACGTAGAGACCTGGCTCGACTCGATCGCCCTGGTCGAGTCCTGGCGGCCCGAGCGCCTCGCGCTCACCCACTTCGGCCAGGTCGACGAGCCGATCGAGCACCTCGAGGCCGTCCGCAAGCGCCTCCGTGAAGAGTCCGACCTCGCCCGCGAGCTCTCAGAAGAGGACTACGAGCGCCATCACCGCACCCTAGTCGCCGAGAGCGTTGGCCCAGAGACCGCTGAGGAGCTGATCCAGTGCGTACCGCCCCAGTACCAGTGGCGCGGCCTGAACCGCTACTGGAGCAAGCGCGCCGAGAGAGAAGCCGCTTAGGTCAGGTGCTTGCGCATCCGCTCGACCGCCTCGCTGATGCGGTCGTCGGGGGCCGTGAGCGAGATGCGGAAGAAGCCCTCGCCGCTGGGCCCGTACATCGAGCCGGGTGAGACGACCACGGCCGCGTCCTCGAGGACGAGCTCGGCGAAGGAGGTCGAGGTGTGGCCCTCCGGGACCGGCGCCCAGACGTAGATCGTGCCCTTCGGCGCCGCGACCTCGACGCCGATCTCGCGCAGCGCCCCGACGACGAGATCGCGGCGGCGCGTGTAGGTCTCGTTCATTCGCTCCAGCGGACCTGTCGGTCCCTGCAGCGCGGCGACGCCGGCGATCTGCACCGCCTCGAAGAGGCCCGAGTCGACGTTGGTCTTCAGCCGCCAGTAGGTCTGCACCGCCTCGGCGTTGCCGAGGATCGCCGCACAGCGCCAGCCGGTCATGTTGAACCCCTTGGAGAGGGAGAAGACCTCGACGCCGACCTCCTTTGCCCCCGGCGTGGCGAGGAAGCTCGGCGCCACGTAGCCGTCGTAGGTCGTCTCCGAGTAGGCGTTGTCGTGGACGACGAGGATCTCGTGCTCGCGGGCGAAGGAGACGACCATCTCGAAGAATCCCTCGGGGACGACGGCGCCGGTCGGGTTGTTGGGGAAGTTGAGGAACATCAGCCGTGCCCTGGCCGCGACGTCGGCCGGCACCGCGCTGAGGTCGGGGGCGAAGCCCAGCTCGGGGACGAGCGGCAGCAGCTCCGCCGTCGCGCCGGCGAGGATCGGCCCGCCGGTGTAGACCGGGTAGCCGGGGTCGGAGGAGAGCGCAACGTCGCCCGGGTCGAGGAAGGCGAAGCAGAGGTTGTAGATGCACTCCTTGGCGCCGATCGCCGGGATCACCTCGTTATCGGGGTCGATCTCCACCCCGAAGCGGCGGCCGTAGAACTCGGCGAAGGCCTGGCGGAACTCGTCGCGGCCGCGGTTGCTCGGGTACTTCTGGTTGCCGTTGTCCGCGACCGCCTCCTGCATCGCGGCGACGATGTGCTGGTAGGTCGGTTCGTCGGGGTCGCCGATGCCGAGGCTGATCACGTCGATGCCGGCGGCCCGCTTGTCGGCGATCGTCCGCTCCAGCTCCTGGAACTTGTACGGAGGCATCGCCTCCAGGCGCCTGGACGGATCCGAGATTCCCATCGGCGCGGAAATCTAGCCGTCCAGCCGGGCGAGCGCGGCCAGCAGCTCGGCTGAGGGCTTGCCCGAGCAGACCGGCTCGGCCCAGCCAGTCAGCGTTACGTCGAGCGAGGGCGATATTGCGACCTCCAGCTCGCCGCCGTCGAGCTCCACCGTGATCGGGCTAGGCGCCCCACGCAGGAACGCAGCAACGGCCGCGCCGCTGGCGCCGGTGCCCGAGGAGAGCGTCTCCCCCACCCCGCGCTCGAAGATCCTCGCCTGCACCCGGCTGCCGGCGACCGAGAAGAAGGAGACGTTCGTCCTGTTAGGGAACAGCTCATGGTTTTCGATCGGCGGGCCGATCTCGGCCAGATCGAGATCTTCCAACCCCTCGGCGACCTCGATCGCGCACTGGGGGTTGCCGATCGAGACGTGCTGAAAGGACCAATCGCGACCCGCGGCGCTCAGCCTGCCCATGCCATCGGAGCCGCCTGAGGGAAAGTCCTTCGAGGCGGTCGAGGCGGACCCCATGTCGACCGTGCAGGTCCGCTCCGAGGTGATCGTCGGCGTGATCGGCCCCGCGGCAGTGTGGATCGAGAAGGTGTCGTCATCCGTCCAGCCGTGCCGGCGCATGTAGAGGACTGCCTCCCGCGCCCCGTTTCCCGAGAGCTCGGCCTCGGAGCCGTCCGGGTTGAAGATCCGCAGCCCGGCGACGTAGGCGGGATCGTCACTGCGAGAGAGCAGCAGAACCCCATCCGCGCCAATCCCGAAGTGGGGGTCGCAGATCAGTCGCACCCGCCCCGGCGTCAGCGCCCAGGGCAACGCCTCCGCCTCGACGATGACGTAGTCGTTCCCCAACGCCTGCCACTTCTCGAATCTCATGGCTGGAAGCCTATGTCCGACTCGCATCCCGTGACTTCGCCTTTATTAGTCCAATAGGACGCATAAAGGCGAAGTCACGGGAATTGAGCGGCGATTTGGGTGGCAACGGCCCTGTCGGTCATCTCGGTGCGATCGATCCGATGGAGATTTGGGATCTTGCGCATCCAGGTGAGCTGGCGGCGGGCGTAGTTGCGCGAGCGCTGCTGCATCCGCTCGATGTCGCGCTCAAGCACTTCGTCGAAGCCGAGCGCCTTGCGAGCCGTGCGAGACGGTCCTACCTCTTCCGCCCGCAGCACCTCATCCCTCGCGCCGCTCGCAGCGATTGCCTCCGTGCGCGCATCGATTCGCTCGTAGAGGCGCTCCCGATCCATGTCCAGTCCGAAGACCGTCGTCGGATGCCGGGTCTCCGGCGACCAGAGCTCCGAATTCTCAGCTTCCGGTGGCGCCTTCACAAGCGACAGCTCCGCCAGCGCCGCCCGCAGATACAACCCGGTCCCCCCCACCACGATCGGCCGGCGCCCAGCATCCAGGGCGGCATCGATCTCCGCATGCGCCAGGGGCATGTAATTCCCGACATTGAAGGTCTCCGTAATCGGCACGAACCCAACCAGCCTGTGCTCGAGCTTTGCCTGCTCGGCAGCCGTGGCAACCCCGGTGAGCACCGAGAGCCCCTCGTAGACCTGCAATGCGTCACAGGAGATCGCGACCGGATCCTCGCCCCGCTCCCGAAGCTTCTCCGCAAGCTCAACCGCGACGCCGGTCTTCCCCACCCCGGTCGGCCCAAATATCGCGATTACGTCCATGTACGAATAGCTCAATCGGCGCCTGGAGAGGGAGTTGGGGCTGCCCCGAACGGCTTGTACTTTTTCGGCAGTCCGATCTCGGACGGCTCCAACCGTCTCACCGAAAAAGTTGAGAGAGGGGTTGCCCCAACTCCCTCTCCTACCGAGCGTGTAGTTGAGAGAGGGGCTGTGCCGACACCCCTCCAAGCGACTGCGAAGTAGCCTCGGTGATCGCAACCTCAACGAGGTCACCAGGATCCGCCGTCCCATCGAAGTTCACAGCCTTGTTGTGCCTGGTCCGCCCTCTGAGCCGCGTCTCGTCGGTCCGACTCGTCCCTTCGACCAGCACCTCCATCTCGCGCCCGACGAACCTCTGCGCCCGTTCGGTCGCCCGCCGCTGGACCAGCTCGACCAGCCGCTCCATCCGCTCCACCTTGACCGGATGCGCCGCCTGCTCGCCGAACTCGGCTGCCTCCGTTTCTCGCCGCGGCGAGAAGACGAAGGTGAAGGCGCTGTCGTAGCCGACCTCCTCGACGACTTCCAGCGTCTGCGCGAAGTCGGCCTCGGTCTCACCGGGGAAGCCGACGATGATGTCGGTGGTGATCGAGCAATCGGGCACGTGCTCGCGGATCAGCGAGACGCGGTCCATGTAGCGCTGCCGGTCATAGGTGCGGCGCATGCGCTTGAGGACGGCACTCGAACCCGACTGCAGCGGCAGGTGGATGTGCTCGCAGACGGCCGGCAGCTCGGCGTGGGCGCGGATCACGTCCTCCTTCATGTCCTTCGGATGCGGGCTGGTGTAGCGGATCCGGTCGATCCCGGCGACCGCGTCGACTCGCGCCAGCAGCTCGGCGAAGCCGATCCGCGACTCCCGCGGCAGGTCGCGCCCGTAGCTGTTGACGTTCTGGCCGAGCAGGGTGACCTCACGCACGCCGTCGGCGGCGAGCGCCTCCGCCTCGCGGATCAACTCGGCCGGGTCGCGGCTGACCTCGCGCCCACGCGTCGAGGGCACGATGCAGTAAGCACACCTGCAGTTGCAGCCCTGCGAGACCTGCAGCCAGCCCTGGAACTCACGCAGGCGGCGGGTCGGCAGGTGGCCCGAGAAGTCCTCGAACTCGAAGTAGCCCTGGGCGCTCAGCGAGTCGGAGTTGAGGAACTCGGCGAGCTTGTGGATTTGGCCCGGCCCGAAGGCGACGTCGACGAAGGGGAAGCGCTGGAAGACCTCGTCCTTGACCGACTGCGCCCAGCAGCCACCGACCCCGACGACCCGCTCGGGGTCCTCGGACTTGAGCCGCTTCGCCTCGCCGAGGTGGGCGAGGAAGCGGTTGTCGGCGGACTCGCGGATCGAGCAGGTGTTGAAGAGGATCAGGTCGGCCGCTTCACGATCGGGCGCCTCCTCGTAGCCGAGCGACTCGAGCATCCCCTGCATCCGCTCGGAATCGTGCACGTTCATCTGACAGCCGAACGTTGTTACGTGGTACTGCTTTCCCATTCCCCCAGGGTACTGACGGTGTGAGAGGCAAGCAGGTCGGGGGAAGCAGGGAGCGCGGCGTGCTCTGCACGCAAGCGACCGATGACCCCGAGATGCGCCGCCTATCGCACCGTCAGCACGCCTTCCATGCCGGCTTCGGCGTGCCCTGGGACCGTGCAGAGGTAGGTGTAGGTACCGGGGGCGAGGTTGGCCGTGACCGAGGTTTTGCCTTCGGCGATCAGTTCCGATTCGGCGATCACTTCTCCGCTCTGCTCGATCGCCACGTCGTGTTCGAGCGCAGAGGGATTGTTGAAGTCGATCGTCACCTTGCCGGGCTTGCTGGACAGCGTCGTCGTGTCGAAGGCGATCTGCGTCGGTGAGGCGGCCAGCTGCAGCGTGCCTCCGGGGCCTTTGGCGGCCGGCTGAGACTTAGGCGCCGGCGCCTTTTCGCTTTCGGCGGGGACCGGCGAGGACTCCTCCTGGGTGATTTCTTCACCCGCCGTGGTCAGCTCGGCAGCCTTCGCGTCCTCCTCGTCCTGGGCGTGGAGCACCGCGAAGGTCATCGAGGCGCCGACCAGGAGGATGAACCAAAGAGCGATAAGAGGCGCGGCCCGACCCGGGAAGCCCTTGATGCGCAACCCGAGGAAGCTGGTGGTCACGGCGGAGACCGCGAGGGCGATCCCGCAGACGAAGAAGAACGTTTCGTTGCTCATGCGCGGCCGGAATCCTATCCACTGAGACGCAGGCGCCGTCAGGCAGCCTGCGCCTCCACGACCGGCGCTGCCTCAGCCCCGGCCGGCTCGCCGCCGATGCCGAGCGCGGTCCTGATCTTGTCCTCGATCTCGGCGGCGATCTCGGGGTTCTCGACCAGGAACTGCTTGGCGTTGTTGCGGCCCTGGCCGAGCCGCGTCTCGCCGTAGGAGAAGAACGCCCCCGACTTACGGACGATGTCGTGCTCGATGCCGAAGTCGAGCAGCTCGCCTTCGCGCGAGATTCCCTGGCCGTACTCGATCTCGAACTCGGCTTGGCGGAACGGCGCCGCGCACTTGTTCTTGACCACTTTGACCCGGACCCGGTTGCCGACCGCCTCGGTGCCGTCCTTGAGTGTCTCGATGCGGCGGATGTCGAGCCGCTGCGAGGAGTAGAACTTCAAGGCGCGCCCGCCGGGCTGGGTCTCCGGCGAGCCGAACTGGACGCCGACCTTTTCGCGGATCTGGTTGGTGAAGACGCAGACCGTGTTGGTGCGGTTGAGGTTGCCGGCCAGCTTGCGCATCGCCTGCGACATCAGCCGGGCCTGCAGGCCGACGGTCTGATCGCCGATCTGGCCGTCCAGCTCGGCCTTCGGCGTCAGCGCTGCGACCGAATCGATCGCGATCACGTCGATCGCCGCTGAGGCGATCAGGCGGTCCGCTATCTGCAGCGCCTGCTCGCCGTAGTCGGGCTGGGAGACGAGCAGCTCGTCGGTGTCGACGCCGATCGCCCGCGCGTAGATCGGATCCATCGCGTGCTCGGTGTCGATGAAGACGCAGACCCCGCCCCGCGCCTGGGCCTCGGCGATGACGTGGTAGATCAGCGTCGTCTTTCCGGAGGACTCGGGGCCGAAGATCTCGACGATCCGCCCGCGCGGCACGCCGCCGATGCCGAGCGCCAGGTCGAGCGCCAGGGCTCCGGTCGGGATCGCTTCCACGGGAAGGGCGCTGTCGGCACCGAGGCGCATCAGCGCGCCCTGGCCAAAGTCCCGCTCGATCTGGCTCACCGCCGCCTCGAGGGCCGCGTCCTTGGCCTTGGCTTCCTTGGCCGATACCTCGTTCAAAGCCGCTTTCTTCTCTGACATCTCTGGTTTCACCTCACTGCCGCCCGTCTTCGGACAGCTCGACTTGCGCCAGCGGGGTGTATTGCGCACCCTGTGGCTGGAGTTCAGAACGGTAGAGCGTCACCCGGACGCAACGGACCGGCGATAAGAGCTTGCGGGGCAGGCCCTGTGGCGGCCGCCGGACCTGGCGTGGCCGCTTCGAGCCCCTTCCCTCGGGCCTGACCCTGGCGATCGTGACGTGGGGCCAGAAGGGGCGCTTCTCGGGCCTGTAGAGACGCGCGGCGACCAGCTTCCCCTGCAGCTCGGCCTGCAGCTCGGCGGCGCCCGGCGAGCTGGCCGGCAGGGCGAAGAGCCGCGGTCGCCTGCGTGACGGCTTGGCGACGGGGTCGCCGAGCCGGATCAGAGGCGCGAACGACTCGAGCTCGGCGACGACCCCGCCCAGCCCCTCGATCTCACGCTCGGGCGCGTAGCCGAGGAATGCGAGCGTGACGTGCAGCGACTCGGGCGCCACCGGCCGCAGCGCCGGATCGCCCAGCTCCCGCCTCCCCCACGCCACGATCCCGCCCCGCAGGGGGTCGGGCAGGTCCAGTGCCACGAACAGCCGCGCTCGCGGGCTCTTCAGCCTCTCCTTCGTCATCGCCGCCCACGCTACGGGGCGCCGGCGCACGTCACAACGCCCGGGTGTGGCGAAATCGTGCCGAGTTCCCCTACAGGGGCGCCTCTTCGCCGCTGAGCAGCATTCTGAGCAGGTGCATCCCGACCAGGGCCGAGCGCTCGCGGATGTCGGCGCGGCCACCTGGGATGACCGGCTCGCGGGCCAGCGCGGTGCCGTCGGCGAGGCGGGCGTTGAAGCAGACGTAGCCGACGGGCTTCTCCTCGCTGCCGCCCTCCGGGCCGGCGATACCGGTGATCGAGACCGCGACGTCGGCCTCGAAGCGCCGTAGGGCGCCGAGCGCCATCGCCTCCGCCACCTCCGCTGAGATCGCGCCCTTCGCCTCGATCAACCCGGCGTCGACGCCCAGCAGCTCGGCCTTGGCCTCGTTCGAGTAGGCGACGACACCCCCCGCCAGGTACGCGGAGGCTCCGGGGACGTTGGTGATCCGCGCCGCCAGCAGGCCACCGCTGCAGGACTCTGCCAGGCCCAGCCTCCTGCCGGCCAGCAGGCCGGCGACCTGGGCGTCGATCGTCTCGCCGTCGAGGCTGAAGAGGTGGCGCGGGTGGCGCTCGGCGAGAGCCGCCTGCACCGCTCGGGCGGTGGCGGCCGCCCTCTCGCGGTAGCGAACGTCGATCTCGATCTCACCGCGGCGCAGGCAGGTCGTGATCTCGACCTCCGGCAGGGCGACCCCTCCGGCCTCGATCTCGCGCAGGCTCTTGGCGATCTCCGACTCGGGGATGCCGAACATGCGCAGCGTGTAGCCGTGCAGCGGGGTCGCCCGCGACAGCAGCTCCTGCATCGGCCGGGTGGCGAGCGCAGTCGGCCACATCGGCTGCAGCTCCCGCGGCGGGCCGGGCAGGACCACCACGACCGCCCCGTCGGCGGGGACGATCAGGCCGGGCGCGGTGCCGACCGGATCGAGCGGGATCGAGCCCTCGGGGATCATCGCCTGCTTGCGATTGGCCTCGCGCACGGCCTCGGGGTCGAAGTTGAAGCGGCGGGCGAAGTTGCGCAGGATCGCCTCGATCTTCTTCTCCACCTCCTCGTCGAGGACGAGCTCGCGGCCGGCGAAGCGGGCGACGACCTCCGCCGTGAGGTCGTCGGCGGTCGGGCCGAGCCCGCCGGAGGTGACGATCAGGCCCATTCCCTCGCCTGCCATGAAGCGAAGCGCCGCCTCGAGGTCGGCGGGGCGGTCGCCGACGACGAGGATGTGGGCGACGTCCACGCCCAGCTCGGCAAGGCGCTCGGAGATCCAGGGGCCGTTTCGATCGGCGATCCGTCCGGTCAGGACCTCGGTCCCGGTGACGACTATCCCGGCGCGCAGCTCAGCCGCCCCCGGACGCGGGAGCGAATCCCTGTCCATATCTGATTCTTCAGGCATGCGCGGGAGCAGAGGAGGCGGCGCTTGTCATGTGCAGGTGGGACGTTCGGATTCTTCGAGCGGAAACGGGACGCCGGTATGCCTGATCGAGAACCCGATTGGGCTCGAGGTGGTTGGGATCTCAGCTTTCCTGCCGTTGATGAGCATCGAGACCTCGCCGTTGCCGAAGGAGACCGTGAAGCTACCGGAGTGGAACGGCCCCGCTTCGGCTCCGGCTTCGAGGATCTGTCCGTCGACCAGCGGCCGCCCGCCGGCGTCGAGGACGCAGACCCAGACTTCGGCGCTCGCGGTGAGGCGCATCGAGACGCCCCGCCCCGCCCCGGCGACCCCGCGAAGTTGAGACGTCTCCCGGCGGTGCTTTCCGGACAAGGTCGCCCTGCCGCCGCCGTTGCTCCCGCCGCCGGGGATGGCGACGATCGCGATCACCGCGACGACGACCACGGCGGCGATGGCCAGGATGCTCGCGCCCGGCCCCGGCAGGCGTTGCCCCGACGAGTTGCCGGAGGCCGGAGCCACCACCGGCTCGGGTGCTGCTCCAGCTTCGACATCCCGCCGGTAGTCCTCGGCCAGCCGCTCGCCGTCGAGGCCGAGAAAGCCGGCGTAGGTGCGGATGAAGCCGCGCGTGTAGACGCCGCCGGGCAGCACCCCCCATTCCTCGCTCTCGATCGCGCGCAGGTAGCGGACCCTGATCCGGGTTGCCGCTTCGACCTCGGAAAGATCGATTTTGCGGCGGTTCCGCGCCTCGCGGAAGGCGTTGCCTATCGGGCCGTCCATCCACCCATTGTCTACCCGGACCGGGCTGCGCGCAGCGCCAGGCGCGAACGACTACTCGGGAACGGCGGTCGGCGCCACGGCCTCGTTGCCCTGCGCGCTCCCCGCCGTAAGCCGCGCCAGATCGGCCTGCGTGACCAGCACCTGGCGCGGTTTGGAGCCTTCGTAGCCGGAGATCACCCCGCGCCGCTCGAGCATGTCGATCAGGCGGCCGGCGCGGGTGTAGCCGACCCGCAGGCGCCGCTGGATCATCGAGACGGAGGCGGTTTCAGTCTCGACCACGACGCGGATCGCCTCGTCGAGCAGGTCGTCGCTGTCGGGGTCGTAGTCGCCCTCGGCTTCGACGCCCTTCTCCTCGACCACCTCGAGCAGCTCGGCCTCGAATTCGGGTTCGCCCTGCCTGGACCAGTGCTTGGTGATCCGGGCGATCTCCTCCTCGGTGACGAAGGCGCCCTGGATCCGCTGCAGCTTCGAGGTGCCGGCGCCGCGGAAGAGCATGTCCCCCTGGCCGAGCAGCGCCTCCGCGCCGCCCTGGTCGAGGATCACCCGAGAGTCCGTCTGCGAGGAGACGGCGAAGGCGATCCGGGCCGGGATGTTGACCTTGATCGTTCCGGTGATGATGTCGGTCGAGGGGCGCTGCGTGGCCAGGACCAGGTGGATGCCGGTGGCGCGCGACTTCTGGGCGAGGCGTATGATCGAGTCCTCGACCTCGGCCGGCGAGACCATCATCAGGTCCGCGAGCTCGTCGATCACGCAGAGGATGTGCGGCAGCGGCGGCTCCCCCGCCTTGGCGCGCACGCGGTTGAGCTCGCCGAGGTTGCGGGCGCGGGCCTGGCCCATGATCCCGTAGCGGCTCTCCATCTCGCCGATCAGGTTGGCGAGCACGTTGGCGGCGAGGCGCGGCGAGGTCACCACGGGGGTCAGCAGGTGAGGCACGTTCTCGTAGTGGTTGAGCTCGACCTGCTTGGGGTCGACCAGGACCAGGCGGACGTCGTTGGGCGAGGCCTGCATCAGGATCGAGGAGAGGATCGCGTTGACGCAGCCCGACTTGCCCGAGCCGGTGGTGCCGGCGACGAGCACGTGCGGCATCTTCGCCAGATCGGTCCAGACCGGGTTGCCGTCGATCCCCTTGCCCAGCCAGGCGACCAGAGGCGAGGTCTTCTCGGGTCGACCGGCGTAGATGTCGCCGAGGCGGACGATGCGCCGGCGCGTATTGGGAACCTCGACCCCCACGGCCTGCTTGCCGGGGATCGGCGCCAGGATGCGGATGTCGGTCGAGGCAAGGGCGTAGGCGAGGTCATTGGCCAGCTCGGTGACCTTCTTCACCTTGGTGCCGGGTGCAAGCCGCAGTTCGTAGCGAGAGACGTGCGGGCCGCTGACGATGCCGACGATCTTTGCCTCGACGCCGAAGTGCCCGAGCGCCTCGACCAGCTTGCGGCCGACGATCTCGTGGTCGCGCGGGTCGACGCCCTTGTCGGCCTTGCCCCGTTCCAGCACTTTCGCCGGCGGCGGCCGGTAGTCGATCTCCTCCGACGTGGTCACGCCGCGCTTGTTGCCCTGCGGCGTGAGGGCAATTTGCTCCACAGCGGGCTCCTCATCGGCCACGGCCGCATTTTCCTCGGCCTCGATAGCGGCAATCTCCTCATCAAAGTCCTGCGTGACAGGCTCATCGCCAGGCGGATCTGACTCCCCCATCAGAGCAACGGTCGGCTCGACCTCGTCCTCCTCCGGATAGGCGCTCATCACGTCGGTGGGCCCGGGTTCGGTCTCGAAGGCAAAAGTCTTCTCCTCACCTTGTCGGTCCCGCCGAGTCTGAATGGCGGTCTGCGCAACCCCACGGCTGCCAAGGAAGACCCGCCGCAACCCGCGGCCGATTCCTCGAGAGAGCGTCGAAATAGAAGTTCCGGTGACCAGCAGCCCACCGACGAGAAGCATCAGGACGGTGAAGATCCGGGCTCCAACGGCGCCAACCAAATAGATGAGAGCGGTTTCAAGCCCATAACCGACCTTGCCGCCCTCCCAGCCGAAAAACAGCACGAAGCTCAAATAAACGCCAGCCGCGATCAGGAACAATCCGATCAAATCGAGGTGCCGTTGCTCCAAAGCTTGCGGCAAGTGAAATCTCGACTCCCGAGCCTTGACCTTCGCCTTCGCTTTGGGCTTGCGGCGCGCAGAACCGCTGCGCTTCTTGTTACGCACGAACATGGCCTTCCGCTTCGACGTGAATCGTCTCTCCCCTGCGCCCGCGGACGGGGAATCGGGTGGGGCTGGAACGTCTTGTACTTTTTGGGCGCGGGCTTGCGGCGACAGCAGACAGCTCCCCACCCAAAAAGTTAAGTGGAAGCCCCACCCGATTCCCCACTCGGTGCGGCATAAATTCGAGGTAAATCCCTGCGAGACCAGGCCCTTGCCCGTCTAACATCGACGCAGATGCTGACGAGCGACCCCGAAACCCAAGGTGGCCGAGTCCTGGTCGTCGAGGACGACGTCGAGATCGCCGACGTCCTGCGCCGCTCGCTGCGCCAGGAGGGCTACGAGGTGAAGACCAGCGCCGACGGGGTCGACGCGCTGGACGTCGCCACCGGCTTCGTCCCCGACCTCGTCGTCCTCGACCTCGGCCTGCCCCGCCTCGACGGGGTCGAGGTCTGCCGCCGGCTGCGCGCCGACGGCGACGTGCCGATCCTGATGCTGACCGCGCGGGCGGAGACCGAGGACCGCGTCGACGGCCTCGACAGCGGCGCCGACGACTACCTGGTCAAGCCCTTCGAGCGCCAGGAGCTGCTGGCGCGGATCCGCGCCCTGCTGCGCCGCCGGCCGCCGCGCGGCGCCGCCTCGCTCAGCGTCGCCGACCTGATGCTCAACCCCGATACCCGTGAGGTCCGCCGCGGCGAGCGCGAGCTGGAGCTGACCAACCGCGAGTTCGAGCTGCTCGAATACCTGATGCGCAACGAGCGCCTCGTCGTCTCCCGCGAGCGCCTCCTCGACGACGTCTGGGGCTACGACCCGACCGCGGCGACCAACACCATCGACGTCTTCATCTCCAACCTGCGCCGCAAGCTCGAGGCCGGTGGCGAGCCCCGCGTGCTGCACACCAAACGCGGTGCCGGCTACGTCCTCAAGCAACAGTCGTGACGAGGCTCAGGCGTCGCCAGGCAAGAGCGCAGGGAGCTCGAATAGCAGCGCTATTCGGGCGACCGAGGACGCCGTATGGCGGTCGCCTGAGACCGTCGTCGTGGCCGGTGCGCTGGCGCCTGGCAGCGGCCTCGGCAAGCCTGACCCTGGTGATCCTGCTCGTCTTCGGCGCTGTGATCGGCCAGGTCGCGACGAGCCGCATCCGCGACGACTTCAACCGCCAGGTGAGCAGCGCGGCCCAGACGCTCGCCGCCGAAAGCCACGTCTTCAGCACGGGGCTGGGGACGCTCTACCGGGGGCCCAAGCTCGACGACTTCGTCCGCCCTGACAGTGCCTCCGCACGGGTATTCGACGCCGAAGGTCACCTGATCGAAGAAAGCACCGGCGCCGAGCCAATGGGGTCGTCCTCCTCCCTTGGCCTCTCGGAATTCGGCCAGATGCGCGTCGCGACCGCCCGGATCAGCGGCGAAACCGGCGCCACCACAGGGTTCATCCAGTACGGCCGCAGCATCGCCCACCTCGACTCGACCGTCGACCGCCTCTGGCTCTTCATCGCCGCCGGCGTCCTCGGCGGCACCCTGCTCGCGATCCTCGCCGGCGTCGCAATCGCCGCCCGAGCGATGCGGCCGATCTCGGCGCTGACCGCAACCGCCCGCCAGATCGCCGCCACCGGTGACACCTCGAGGCATATACCGGACCCCCGGGTATCCGACGAGGTGGGCGAGCTCGCCCATACGCTGGAGCAGATGCTGCGCTCGCTCGACGCGGCGCGGACCGAGCGCGAGGCGGCGATGAAGAAGCAGCGCGAGTTCGTCGCCGACGCCTCGCACGAGCTGCGCACGCCGCTGACCAGCGTGCTTGCCAACCTCGAGCTGCTGCAGGCCTCGCTGGAGGGTCCCAGCCAGGACGAAGACCAGGCAATGGTCGACTCGGCGCTGCGCTCCTCGCGGCGGATGAGCCGCCTCGTCGCCGACCTTCTCCTGCTCGCCCGCGCCGACGCCGGCCGGATCGGCAAGCACCGGCCCTGCGACCTGGCCGAGATCGCCGGCAACGTCGCGGTGGAGATGGCACCGGTGCTCGGCGAGCGCGAGCTGGAGATCGAGAACGAGCACTCGCTCCCGGTCGAGGGCAATCCCGACGAGCTGCACAGGATGGTGCTCAACCTGCTCGACAACGCCGGCCGCCACACGCCGTCGGGAGCGCGGATAGAGCTGCGCGTACGCGAGGCCGGCGGTGAGGCAGTGGTCGAAGTGGCCGACGACGGCCCAGGCATCGCCCCTGAGGCGCGGGCACAGGTCTTCGATCGCTTCGTGCGCGGCGACGGACCGGCCGATACCGCGGTGGGCCCGGGCAGCGGCCTCGGCCTGGCCATCGTTCGCGCCGTCGCCGCCTCCCACGGCGGCACCGTCGAGGTGGGCGAATCGCCCACGGGCGGCGCCCTCTTCCGCGTCCGCCTTCCCCTGCAGAAGGCAAAGCACCCCGCCACGACCTTTTAGCCGGCGTTTAGTGCCCCGGCCTAGATTTCTCCGCGGACGAGACACAGGACCCGCCGGGCTCTCCCCAACATGTCCCGGCGGGTCCTTTTTCTGCTTGGAGCTAGACCTCGACGACGACCGGGATGATCATCGGCCGCCGGTGCAGCTTCTTGTAGACGAGGCCGGCGATCGCGTCGTGCAGGTCTTCCTGGATCAGGTGCAGCTCGCGGGTGCCTGCCTTGGCGGCGTCCTCGAGCGAATCCTCCACGACGTCCTTCAGCTCCTCGACCAGGGCGTCGGCCTCCTCCGTGAAGGCGACCCCGCGGAAGAGGACTTCCGGGTCGGCCACAACCTGGCCGTCCTCGGAGGAGATCGTCGCGACGACGATGAAGATGCCGTCGGCGGAGATCTCGCGACGGTCGCGCAGGGCGACGTCGTCGGGCTCGCCGACGTTTACCCCGTCGACGTAGATCACGCCGGCGTGGATGTCCTCGCCGAAGGCGGCGCCCTCGGCGTCGATCTCGAGTGGCAGCCCGTTGCGGCCCTGGAAGATGTCCTGCGGCGCGATGCCGACCGATTCGGCCAGCTCGGCGTGCAGGCGCAGGCGCTGGTGGTCGCCGTGGACCGGTAGCACGTAGCGCGGTTTGGTCAGGTTCAGCATCAGTTTCAGCTCCTCCTGCCAGCCGTGCCCCGAGGCGTGGATCGGCGCCTGTTTGGCGGTGACCACCGTCGCCCCGATCTCGTAGATCCGGTCGATCGTCTCGTTGACGGCGCGCTCGTTGCCCGGCACCGGGGTGGCCGAGAAGACCACGGTGTCGCCGGAGTGCAGCTCGACGTCGCGATGGTCGTTGTTGGCCATCCGCCGCAGGGCGGAGAGCGGCTCGCCCTGGCTGCCGGTCGAGATCACGACGACCTTCTCGTCCGGGAAGCTCTCGATCTCGCGCGGCTGGATGAAGAGGCCCGACGGCGCGTCGGCGATCCCGAGGTTGGAGGCGATGTTGAAGTTTTTCCGCATCGAGCGGCCGACCAGGGCGACCCGGCGGTCGAGCTTCACCGCCGCGTCGATCACCTGCTGGACGCGGTGGATGTTGGAGGCGAACGAGGTGACGATGATCCGGCCCTCGCAGCCCGAGAACGTCTCCAGCAGCGCCGGCCCGACGCTCGACTCCGACGGCGCCACGCCCGGCCGGTCGGCGTTGGTCGAATCGCCGCAGAGCAGCAGCAGGCCGTCGCGGCCGAGCTCGGCCAGCCGCGAGATGTCGGCCGGACGCCCGTCGACCGGGGTCTGGTCGAACTTGTAGTCGCCGGTCATCAGCATCGAGCCGACCTCGGTGGTGAGCAGGACGCCGCGGGCGTCGGGGATCGAGTGCGAGAGGTGGATCAGCTCCAGCTCGAAGGGGCCGAGCTGGACCCTCTCCCCCGCCGGCAGCTCCTCCAGCGGCGCATCCTTGAGCTTGTGCTCGTCGAGCTTGGAGCGGACCATGCCGATCGTCAGCAGGCCGCTGTAGATCACCGGCGGCGAGCCAAGCTCGCGCAGCACGTAGGGCAGTGCTCCGACGTGGTCCTCGTGGCCGTGGGTGAGGACGATCGCCTCGATGTCCTCGGTGCGGTCGCGCAGGTAGGAGAAGTCGGGCAGGACGAGGTCGATGCCGAGCATCTCCGCGGTCGGGAACATCAGCCCGGTGTCGACGACGACGATGCGGCCGTCGTACTCGACCACGGTCATGTTCTTGCCGATCTCGCCCAGTCCCCCGAGCGGCAGCACACGAAGCTTGCCGGCGGGCACTAGGGATTCACCGGGGTGAGGCCGAGGCTTTCCAGGGCCGCTCGAACGACGTCGCGCTGCTCGGAGTTCGCCGGAACCAGGGGAAGACGCAGGGTGTCGGTCGGGATCAGGCCCATCATCGCCAGGCCAGCCTTGACCGGGATCGGGTTGGTGGTGACGCCGATCGAGGCGTAGAGCTGGCGCAGCCCGGTGTCGATCTCGCGGGCGCGGTCGATGTTGCCGGCCTGCGCCGCGTCCCACATCTCGCGCATCTGCGGGCCGGCCAGGTGCGAGGCGACGAGGATGCCGCCGGCGCCGCCCAGCTCAAGCGTCTTGAGGAAGACGTCGTCGTTGCCGGCGAGGATCTCCATCCCCTCGATCGGCTGCATCTCCTCGTTGTTGGCCTGCTTGACAGCGACGACGTTGTCGATCTTCGCGATCTCGGCAAGCTGCTCGGGTGGCACGTTGACCACCACCCGCGAGGGGATGTTGTAAGCGATCAGGGGCAGATCGGGCACCGCCGCGGCGATCGTCTCGAAGTGGGCGAGGATCCCGGCCGGGTTGGGCTTGTTGTAGTAGGGCGTGACGATCAGGGCGGCGTCGGCGCCGGCCTCCGCCGCGCCTTCGGTCAGCTCGATCGAGTGCTGGGTGTAATTGGTGCCGGTGCCGCAGATCAGCAGCCTCTCCCCGCCCACCTCGGCGCGGATCGCGCGCACCAGATCGAGCGCCTCCTCGTCGGTCAGGGTCGGCGCCTCGCCGGTCGTGGCGGAGATCACCAGGCCGTGCGAGCCGTGCTCGAGCAGGTATGTGGCGAGCCTCAGCGCCGCCGCCTCGTCGACCGCGCCACCCTCCGTGAAAGGGGTCGCCATCGCTGTGAGAACGCCGCGTATCTCCTTCATCGGGGCAGAGTATCGCTAGGGGCTCTCATAGAAGCTTCTCCAGCCCGACCGTGAAGCGCTCGTCCAAGCCACCGACTTTGCGCACGGCGAGCAGCACGCCGGGCATGAAGGAGCGGCGGTCGATCGAGTCGTGGCGGACGCTGAGCGTCTGGCCCTCGCCGCCGAAGATGACCTCCTGGTGAGCGACCAGGCCCGGCAGGCGGACCGAGTGGATCGGCTCGTGGACGTTGCCGCCGGCGCCGGAGATCAGCTCCGCGGTGCGCTTCGCCGTGCCCGAGGGCGCGTCGAGCTTGCGGTCGTGGTGCAGCTCGACGATCTCGCACTCGGGCATGTGGCGGGCGATCGTCTGCGAGACCTCCATCAGCAGCACGGCGCCGATCGCGAAGTTGGGGGCGACGAAGCAGTTCGCCTTCGATTCTTCGGCTGCCCCGCGCAGAGTGTCGAGGTCGAAGCCGGTCGTGCCGACGACCGCGTGGACGCCGGCGGCCAGGCATGCCCGCGCGTTCTCGAGCGCGGTGTCGGGCGTGGTGAAGTCGACGAGGACGTCGGCCTCGCCGAGCACGTCCTCCAGGCCCACTCCCAGGGCCGGATCGGCCCTGCCGGCGAGCTCGGTGTCCCCGGCGCCTTCGACGGCCTCGCAAACGGCCTCGCCCATGCGCCCGGCGGCGCCGGATACGGCGACCCTGATCACGCCGCCACCAGGGCTTCGCTTACCGGCGCGAGGGCCTCGCGAAAGCGGGCCTCCTCGCGGCCCACGCAGGCGGCGGAGAGGCGCTCGGCGCCGTAGAGCTCCCGCGCCAGCTCGGTCAGGTCGTCGACGGTCACGGCGTCGACCTTGGCGAGCATCTCGTCGAGACTGTCGATCGGCAGGCCGAAGAGGGTCGCCCGCGAGATTCGCGTCATCCGCGCCGCGGTCGACTCCGAGGTGAGCACGAGGCGCCCCTTGACGCTCTCCTTGGCCCGGTTCAGCTCCTCGCCGGAGACCGGCTCGCTGCGCAGGCGCGCCAGCTCGGCGCCGATGATCGCGCAGGCCTCCTCGACATTGTCCTCGCGGGTGCCGACGTAGCTGGCGATCAGGCCCGAGTCGGTGTACTGCTCGCTGTAGGAGCCGATCGAGTAGGCGAGCCCGCGCTTCTCGCGCACCTCGCGGAAGAGCCGCGAGGAGCTGGAGCCGCCGAAGATCGAGTCGAGCACGGCGAGCGCGTAGCGCCGCTCGTCGTCGCGGGTGATCCCCGGCGCTCCGAAGCAGATGTGGTACTGCTCGGTGTCCTTCTCGTAGAAGCAGAGCCGCGCACCCGCCTCGGCCGCGGTCGCGACCGCGGCGCCGTCGTCGCTCGCAGCCGGGGAGACGAGGCGCTCGGCGAGCCCCGCGATCCGGTCGTGGTCGACGTTGCCGGCGGCGCCGACGACGATGTTGGCGCCGGTGTAGCGGCCGCCGCGGTAGGCCTCAATCTCGGCGATCGGGACGGTTTTGATCACCTCGGCCTCGCCGAGCACGCGCCGGCCAAGCGGGTGGCCGCCGAACACGGCCTCGGCGAGGATGTCGTGGACGCGGTCCTGCGGCTCGTCCTCGTACATTGCGATCTCCTCCAGCACCACCTCGCGCTCGGAGTCGACTTCGGGATAGGTCGGGGCGAGCAGCATTTCCGCCAGCAGCTCGAAGACCTCCTCGGTGTGCTCGTCGAGGAAGCGCGCGTGCAGGTGCGTCGTCTCCTTGCCGGTGGCGGCGTTGACCGAGGCACCGAGACCGTCGAGCTTCTCGGCGATCTCGATCGCCGAGAAGCGCTCGGTCCCCTTGAAGAGCAGGTGCTCGAGGAAGTGCGAGACGCCCGCCTGGGCCGGCGTCTCGTCGCGCGAGCCGGTGCGCACCCAGAGCCCGAGCGCCACAGATCGCACCGAGGGAACCTCCTCGGTGACGACCCGTACGCCCGAGTCCTGTCTGCTTACCGTTGCGCTCAACTGCTAGTCGCGCCGCTCACGCTCACGCCGGGGGCGCCGCTCGCGACCGCCACGCCCGCCGCGATCTCCCCCGTTGCGGCGCGGGCCACCGTCGCCGGAGCCGACCGAGGCCAGCTCCTCCGGGCTCTTGCCGGCGACCGAGGGGTCGTCGGAGAGGCGCAGGCCGATCCGGCCGCGCTCGCGGTCGACCTCGACCACGGTGACGTCGATCGCCTCTCCGGCGGTGAGAACGTCGTCGACAGAGTCGACCCGCTCGCCGGGCTTGACGTTGGAGATGTGCAGCAGGCCGTCCGTCCCCTTGACCAGCTCGACGAAGGCGCCGAAGGTGGTCGTCTTGACGACCTTGGCGGCCTCGTAGCGGTCGCCCACTTCGGCCTCCTTGGTCATCGACTGGATCCGGGCGACGCAGGCTTCGACCAGCGAGCCGGTCGGCGCGTAGATGCGGATCGTGCCGTCGTCTTCGACGTCGATTTCCGCTTCGAACTCCTCGCAGAGGGCGCGGATGGTTTCCCCGCCCTTGCCGATCACGGCGCCGATCTTCTCCTGGTCGATCTTGATCGACTCGATCCGCGGCGCGTGCTGGGAGAGCTGCTCGCGCGGGCCGTCGATCGCCTCGGCCATCTTGCCGAGGATGAACTGGCGGCCCTTGTTAGCTTGTTCCAGCGCATCGGTGAGGATCTCGAAGGTGACGCCGGTGATCTTGATGTCCATCTGCAGGGCGGTGATCCCGTCCGCGGTGCCGGCGACCTTGAAGTCCATGTCGCCGAGGTGGTCCTCGACGCCGGCGATGTCGGTAAGGACGATGTAGTCGTCGCCCTCCTTAATCAGCCCCATCGCCACTCCGGCGACGGGAGCGCTGACCGGCACGCCCGCGGCCTGCAGCGCCATCGAGGATGCGCAGACCGAGCCCATCGAGGAGGAGCCGTTGGACTCGAGCGTCTCGGAGACGACCCGGATTACGTAGGGGAAGTCCTCTTCGCCGGGGATCGTCGCCACCAGGGCTCGCTCGGCGAGCGCGCCGTGGCCGATGTCGCGGCGCTTGGGGCCGCGCATGAAGCCGGCCTCTCCGACCGAGAAGGGCGGGAAGTTGTAGTGGTGCCAGAACTTCTTCGAGGTCTCCAGGCCGAGCGTGTCGATGCGCATGTCCATGCGGGTCGTGCCGAGCGCGGCGTTGGAGAGGATCTGGGTCTCACCGCGGGTGAAGAGGGCCGAGCCGTGCACGCGGGGCGAGATGTCGACCTCGCACTCGATCGGCCGGATCTCGTCCTGGGCGCGGCCGTCGGGGCGTTTCTTGTCGACGGCAATCGCCTTGCGGATCGTGTCCTTCTCGATCGCGCCGAAAGCCGCCTTGACTTCGGCCACCTGCTTCTCGTCGCTCTCGCCGTCGGCGGACTCGGGCGCGTACTTGGCGACCACCTCGTCCTTGACCTTGTCGATCGCCTCATAGCGCTCGAGCTTGCCCTCGGTGGCGATCGCGTCGACCAGCGCCTGCCCGTGGGAGGAGCGGATGTCGCTGATCAGGCCCTCGTCGAT
The DNA here is from genome assembly GCA_036269215.1 of Solirubrobacterales bacterium. Lineage (GTDB taxonomy): Bacteria > Actinomycetota > Thermoleophilia > Solirubrobacterales > 70-9 > VRUE01. Next base: position 53,890 of record DATASN010000045.1, on the reverse strand, counting down.
CTTGGGGGCCTCGACCTCGATCTTCTCCTTGCCGGCCTTCTGCTGCAGCTCCTCCATCGCGGCGACGAGCTTCTTGATCTCGCCGTGGGCGATGTCGAGGGCGTCGAGGATCTCCTGCTCGGTGACGCCGCTGGCGCCGGCCTCGACCATCAGGATCGCCTCGTCGGTGCCGGCGACGATCAGGTCGAGCTCGAGCTCGGCGTGGTCCTCCTCGGAGGGGTTGACGACGAAGTCGCCGTCGAGCTTGCCGATCCGCACCGCGCCGACGTGGGCGGCGACGGGGACCGGCGAGATCGCCAGCGCCGCCGAGGCGCCGTTCATGGCGAGGATGTCGTAGGGGTGGATCTGGTCCACCGACATCGGGATCGCGACCAGCTGGGTCTCGTAGTGCCAGCCCTTGGGGAAGAGCGGCCGGATCGGCCGGTCGATCATGCGCGCGGTCAGCGTCGCCTTCTCGCCCGAACGACCCTCGCGACGGAAGAACGAGCCGGGGATCTTGCCCGCGGCGTACATCCGCTCCTCGACGTCAACGGTGAGGGGAAGGAAGTCCACGTCGCGAAGGTTGCCGACGGTTGCGGTGCAGAGCACCATCGTGTCGCCGGCCTGAACCACGACCGCGCCACCCGCCTGCTTCGCGAGTTTTCCGGTCTCGAAGGAGATCTGGCTGTCGCCGATGTCCGCCGAGACGCGGGTTACGTCAAACATGCTCATTTAGTTGTCCTACCTCCGGCCGCCCGGATGGCGGCCATCTGCTTTCAGAACTCGCGTTCTCTTTCGCAAAAGAGAGTACACACCCCCCGTATCGAGCGCTGACTGTGAGCTTGACCCCCGATAGCGCGGTCAAGCTCACAGTCAGCGGGGGAAGAGGGCGGGGGTTCCGGTGACGCCGGCGCGGATGCCGGACTCGAAGTCGCGGCGCACTCGCGTTGCCACGGCTTTGGAGCGGCGGTCGTACTCGAAGCGCTCCAAGTCGAGGCCGAGGCTCTCGGCGCGCTGCCAGAGGTGCGGATCGTCGACGTGGGCGCGATCGGCGTAGAGCGAGTCGACCATCTCGAAGAAGCGGCCCTGCAGCCCGGCTGCCTCGGCGGCGGCGTGCAGGGCCGGCGAGCGCGGGTGCTTGCTGGCGACCGGGAAGTGGCGAAAGACGACCGTCGCCTCGCGCCCGGCTACCTCCGCCCAGGCCGAGGCGCAGTGGGGGCAGCCGAGGTCGGCGTAGACGATCAGCTCGGGGCCCTCGCCGCGCCGGTGATCCTCCGGCCCCGCCGGCGGCACCGCGGCGCTGGTCAGCTCAGGCGGCAGCGTTCAGCGCGTCGAAGATCAGGTTGGCGCCGGGGATCTCCAGTGGGGTCGGCGACTCGTGCACCCACTCGACCGTGCCCTGCTCGTCGATCAGGACGAGCGAGCGGTTGGCGTGGCCGGTCTGCTCGATGTAGGCGCCGTAGGCACGCGCGACCTCGCCCTTGGGCTCGAAGTCGGCCAGCAGCGGCGTGTCGATGCCGAGCTTCTCCTGGAAGGCCCTGTGGGCGAAGCCGCTGTCGACGCTGATCCCGACCATCTGCACACCCTTGGCCTCGATCTCCGGCTTGACCTCCTGGTAGATCGAGAGCTGGTCGCTGCAGACGGGGCTGAAGTCGAGCGGGTAGAAGACGAGCAGCAGCTTCCTGCCGCGAAAGTCGGAAAGCGAGACCTTCTCACCGTCCTGGTTGCGGAGGGTGAAGTCGGGAGCCGGCTGACCGGCCGGGATCATCGGCGCAGGCCGAGCTCGGCGACGAGGGCGCGGTAGCGCTCGAGGTCGTGGCGCTCGAGGTAGCGCAGCATGCGGCGGCGCTTGCCGACCAGCATCAGCAGGCCGCGGCGCGAGTGGTGGTCCTTGGTGTGGGTGCGCAGGTGCTCGGTGAGTTCGTTGATCCGCTCGGTGGCCAGGGCGACCTGGACCTCGGCCGAGCCGGTATCGCCGTCGGCGCGCCCGTACTTGCCGATCAACTCGACTTTTTTCTCCTTGGTGAGGCTCATCGCGCGCCGGTGAAGCTAGCACAGACGCGCTTCGCGTCCTCGACATCGATGCGCATCTGGGCGATCAGCTCCTCCACCCCCGGGAAGCGCTTCTCGCCGCGCAGGCGCTCGACGAAGGCGACCCGCAGGTCCTTGCCGTAGAGGTCGCCGTCGTAGCCGATCAGGTAGGTCTCGATCAGCACCCCGCGGCCACTCTCGAAGGTCGGGCGGACGCCGACGTTGACGGCGGCCGGGACGCCGTTGGCGAAGGCCGCGTAGACGCCGTGGCCGGGGATCGCGAGGCGGTCGTCGGGGACGATGTTGGCGGTCGGGAAGCCGAGCTCGCGGCCGCGCTGGTCGCCGCTGACCACCTCGCCCTCGACCATGAACGGCGCGCCGAGGCAGTGCCGGGCGCCCTCCATGTCGCCGGCTGCGACCAGCGCCCTGATCCGGGTCGAGGAGACCGTCTCGCCGTCGACCTCGACCAGGGGGACGACGCGGGTCTCGAACTCCGAGCGGTCGGCCAGCATCGCCGGATCCCCCTTGGCCTTGGCGCCGAAACGGAAGTTCTCGCCGACCGAGACCCGCTCGGCGCCGAGGCGCTCGATCAGGACCTCCTCGATGAACCGCTCGGCGCTGCGCTGGGCGAACTCGCGGTCGAAGGGGATCACGACCAGCTCGCGCACGCCGAGCCCCTCGATCACGTCGCGCTTGACCTCGAAAGGCATGATCAGCTTCGGCAGCGCCGCCGGGTGGAGGATCTCCAGCGGGTGCGGGTCGAAGGTGAGGACCGTGTCCGCCCCCTTGATCACCGCCTGGTGGCCGCGGTGGACGCCATCGAAGGTGCCGATCGCGACGTGGCGCGTCCGCGGCTTCGCGTCTGGCAGCGAAGTGACTTGGATGCTCACAAGAACGGGTTCCTCTGTTCCTTAACTAGACATAGCGACGGAAAGGAACAGGGGAAGCTCATCGTAGGGCCTCCGCTGCGGTCGGGACGATCCCGGCGACCTGCTCCAGCCCGAGCTCCTCGCCGGCGTCCTCGACCCGGAAGGGGCCGATCGCGGTGCGGCGCAGCTCGGTGCAGTAGGCGTCCCCGAGCGTCTCGACCAGGGTGCGGATGTAGGTCCCGGCCGAGCACTCGATCTCGTACTCGGCGCTCTCCGCGTCGCTGCCGAGCAGCTCGGCGCGGTAGACGTCGACCTCGCGTTCGGGGGTCTCGACCGTCTCTCCGCGGTGCGCCTTGCGGTAGAGGCGCTCGCCGCCGACCCGCACGGCTGAGGTCATCGGCACGCGCTGGCGCACGCGGCCACTGGGCAGCTCGAGCGAATCGGGGACGCGGCCGGTCTCGGTCAGCTCGCCGTCGGGGTCGCCGGTGCTCGAGCGCCAGCCGAGCCGGGCGTGGGCGACGTAGGTCTTCGGCAGATCGGTGAGGAAGCGCTGCAGGCGCGTGGCGCGGCCCAGCAGGATGACGAGCAGGCCGGTGGCGAAGGGGTCGAGGGTGCCGGCGTGACCGGCTTTGCACTCGCGCTCTCGCCGTACCTTCAGCACCACGTCATGGGAGGTTATCCCCGCCGGCTTGTCGCAGAGCAGCACGGCGCCGCCGTTCGCGCCCCTCATCTCAGGGGCCGAGCTGGGCGACGACCTCGCCGCAGAGGAAGCTGACCAGCTCGTCGCGCCCGAGGTCGGTGGAGAAGCCGGCGGCCCGCTTGTGCCCCCCACCCCCGTGCCGGCGGGCGATCGCCGAAACGTCGAGCTCGCCGCCGCTGGAGCGCAGGCTCACCTTGCGCGCCGCCCGGCCGCGGTCTCCCTGGTCGCGAATCAGCGCCGCCACCTTCGTTCCCTCGACCGAGCGCAGGTGGTCGATGATCCCCTCGGTCATCTCCTCGCCTGCCCCGCTTGCCTCGTAGTCGGTGGCGGTGATGTAGGCGATCACCAGGCGATCGTCGCAATAGCGTTCGATCCCCTCCAGGGCGCGCGAGACAAGGCGCAGCTTCTCGATCGGCACATGCTCGTAGAGGCGGCGGTAGGTTTCGTCGACCTGCACCCCGGCGTCGATCAGCTCCGCCGCGATCCTGTGGGTGCGGGCGTTGGTGTTCTCGTACATGAACTTGCCCGTGTCCGTGATCAGGCCGACGTAGAGCACCGAGGCGATCTCCGCGGTGATCTCGGCGCCAAGCAGGATCGCCAGCTCGTAGACGATCTCGGCGGTGCAGGAGGCGGCGGTGTCGACCAGGTTGAGATCGCCGAAGAGGGTGTTGTCGTGGTGGTGGTCGATGTTGATGCGGAAGTTGTCGCCGTCGCTGAGGAACTCGACTGGCATCCGGTCGATGTTGCCGCAGTCGAGGAAGACCACGGTGCGGTCAGCCATGTCGGCCGGCGGCTCGTGGAAGACCTCTTCGAGCGGCAGGAAGCGGTACTCGATCGGCAGCGGGAACTCCTTCGCCGCCATGAACATCACCGAGTCCTTGCCGAGCCGGCCGAGCAGGTGGTGCATGCCGAGCAGCGAGCCGAGCGCGTCGCCGTCGGGGCCCTCGTGGGCGGTGAGCAGGAAGCGCTCGCGCGAGCGCAGCTCCGCCGCAACCTGCTCGATCGCCGCCGTGGTCACCCCTGCTGCCTTGCTCATAAGAGACTCATTGTTCCTCTTCCAGCAGGTGGGATATCCGCATCCCCTGCTCGATCGTCTCGTCGTAGCGGAAGGAGAGGGTCGGCGTGCGCTTCATCCGGGTCTCGGCGGCGATCTTCGCCTGCAGCACCCCGTGCGAGGAGCGCAGGCCAGTCATCGTCGCCTCGCGCTCGTCCTCGCTTCCGAGCACGCTGACGAACACCTTGGCGGCGCGAAGGTCTGGGCTGGTCTCCACCGAAGTCACGGTCACAAAACCGATGCGCGGGTCGCTCAACTCGGCGATGGCTGCGCCGATGACCTCGCGGAGCACCTCGTTGATGCGGCGCATGCGAGGAGCGGCCATCCTACTCCAGCGTCTGCTCGACCTGCTTTGTCTTGAAGAACTCGAGCATGTCCCCCTCCTTGACGTCGGCGTAGCCGTCGAGGACGATGCCGCACTCCTGGCCCTCCTCGACCTCCTGCACGTTGTCTTTGAAGCGGCGCAGAGAGCCGAGCTTGCCGTCCCAGATCACCGTCCCCTCGCGGACGAGGCGGACGCTGGCGTCGCGGGCCACCCTGCCCTCGGTGACGATGCAACCGGCGATGCGGCCGACCTTGGAGGCCTTGAAGGTCTGCTTGACCTCGGCCTCGCCGAGGGTCTCCTCGACCTCGACCGCCTCCAGCATGCCCTCCATCGCGTTGCGCAGGTCTTCGGTGATCTTGTAGATCACCGAGTAGGTGCGGACGTCGACCCCCTCGCGCTCGGCGGCGCGCCGGGCGTCGGCCAGCGGTCGCACGTTGAAGCCGATGATGATCGCTTCCGAGGCGGCGGCCAGCATCACGTCGGACTCGTTGATGCCACCGGTCTGAGAGTGGATGATGTTGATCCCAACCTGCTCTTGTGGCACCTTGGCAATCTCGTCCTGGAGCGCCTCCAGCGAGCCGGCGACATCGGCCTTGAGGACGATGTTGAGCTCCTTGATCTCGCCCTCCTGGACTCGCGAGAAGACCTCCTCGAGGCTGACCTTGCGAGCCTGGCGACGAGCGAGCTGCTCGGTCTTGAGCCGGTTGGCGCGCTCCTGGGCGTCCTGGCGGGCGCGCCGGTCGTTCTCCACCGCGCGAACGAACTCGCCGGCGTCGGCGACGCCGTCGAAGCCGAGCACCTCGACGGGCATCCCAGGCCCGGCGCTCTGCACCCGCGTGCCGGTGAAGTCGTGCATCGCCCGCACCCGGCCCCACTGCGCCCCGGCGACCAGCGAGTCACCGACCTTCAGCGTGCCGCGCTGGACAAGGATCGTCACCACGGGTCCGCGGCCGGGATCCAGCTGGGACTCGACCACGGTGCCCGAAGCGGGAGCGTCGGGATTGGCGCCGAGTTCCTCCAGCTCGGTCACCAGCAGGATCATCTCGAGCAGTTTGTCGAGCCCTTCCCGGGTCTTGGCGGAGACGTCGACGTAGACCGTGTCACCGCCCCAGTCCTCGGGGGTGAGGCCGTCGGCGGCAAGCTCATTGCGGACGCGGTCGGGCTGAGCCCCCTCCTTGTCGATCTTGTTGACCGCGATCAGGATCGGCACGTCGGCGGCGCGGGCGTGGTCGATCGCCTCTTTTGTCTGCGGCATCACGCCGTCGTCGGCAGCAACCACGACCACGGCGATGTCGGTGACCTTGGCGCCGCGGGCACGCATCGCGGTGAAAGCGGCGTGGCCGGGGGTGTCGAGAAAGGTGATCGTCTTCTCGTCGTGATGGACCTGGTAGGCGCCGATGTGCTGAGTGATCCCACCGGCCTCTCCGGCGGCCACCTCGGTCTCGCGGATCGCGTCGAGCAGCGAGGTCTTGCCGTGGTCAACGTGACCCATGATCGTGACCACCGGCGGGCGGTCGGCGAGCTCCTCGTCGGCGTCCTCGAACTCGGGCTCCTCGGGCTCCTCGTCGGCGGCGCTGACGATGTCGATCTTACGGTCGTACTCGTCGGCGATCGCCGCGATCGACTCGTCGGTGAGGGTCTGGGTCAGGGTCGCCATCTCCCCCATCGTCATCAGCTTCTTGATCACCTCGGCGCTGCCGAGGCCGAGCAGCTCGGCGACCTCGCGCACGGTCGCCCCGGAGGGGACCTTGGTCGCCTCGGGCTCGGCTTCCGCGGCTTTAGGCGGCGGCTCCTCCAGCAACGGCCGGCGCCGCCGCCCGCCACGCCGGCGCGGCGGGCGCTGCGGCGGCGGTCCACCCATCTGGTCGCGACGAGCAGCCTGAGAATCGATTACAACCCGCCGCTTTTTCCCACTAGCACCGCCGCCCCCGCCGCCGGCAGCAGGTTTGCCGGCCGGCCGAACCGGCCCTTTGGAAGCGGCAGATGACGGCGTTGCGGGTTTGGCAGCAGGTTTCGGAGCCTCGGCAGCCTTCGCAGCAGGCTTGACCTTGGTGGCCGTAGCGGCCCCCCCGTCCCCCTTGGCCGCCTGGATCGCCTTAAGCGCATCGGCCTCCTCAACGGCGGAAGCAGCAGCTTTGGCTTCGACACCGGCGCCCTTCAGCGCGGCCAGAAGCTCCTTGCTGCTGAGCCCTTGCTCTTTGGCAATCTCGTGAACCCGTTTTTTGGCCACTACGCTTGCTCTGCCTCCTCGGCAACGGGCGCAGGCGCATCTTCCGCGGGTGGCGTGGCGGTGGGCTCCTCGCCCGCAGCTTGCGAGGACGAGGAGTCCTCTGCCACGACAGGACCCGCGGCCGATTCCTCTGGAGTCTCGTCAGGAACCTCCTCAACGAATTCGCCTTCAGCCCGCGCGACGATCTCGTCCACCTGGCCTTGATCGGCATCGGGATCGGACAGGATCGCGATCTCCGTCTCGGAAACCGGCGCCAGCACAGCGATCTGGTTGGTCTGGAACCTGCTCAGCGACTGGTGCTGCGGCAGCCCGCAGTAGGTCGAGCCGTCGATCGCCGCGTTGGGACAGCGCCGCCCGTTGGAGAGCACCGCCATGCAGCGCCCGTCGAAGGTCTCTTCGCCCTCGTACTCGACATCCTGGTCCTCGGAGGCGAACTCGGTCTCCGACTTGATGTCGACGCGCCAGCCGGTGAGGCGGGCGGCAAGGCGGGCGTTCTGGCCGTCGCGGCCGATCGCCAGCGAGAGCTGGTCATCGGGCACGATCACGGTCGCCTGGCGCTCGTCGTCGTCGACGATCACCTCGCGCACGCGGGCCGGCGAGAGCGCCTTGGCGACGAAGCGGGCGGGCTCGTCGTTGTGGGGGATGATGTCGATCTTCTCGCCGCGCAGCTCCGAGACGACCATCCGCACCCGCGAGCCGCGCGGGCCGACGCAGGCGCCGACCGGGTCGACCCCGTCGGCGTGGGAGATCACCGCGATCTTCGAACGGTAGCCCGGCTCACGGGCGACGCCGACGATCTCGACCAGCTTGTCGGCGATCTCCGGCACCTCCATTTCGAACAGCTTCTTGATCAGCTCCGAACTGCGCCGCGAGACCACTATCGCCGGGCCTTTGGTCGAGTCGGAGACGTCGGTGATCACGGCCTTGACCCGCATGCCATGGTCGTAGCGCTCGTTGTAGACCTGCTCGGACTTGGGCAGCAGGGCCTCGACCCGCTCGCGCAGCTGGACCAGCGTGTAGCGCTTGTCGGACTGCTGGATGATCCCCGTGATCAGCTCGCCGACGCGGTCCTGGTACTCGTCGAACATCATCATCCGTTCGGCCTCGCGGATCCGCTGCAGGATCACCTGCTTGGCGGTCTGGGCGGCGATCCGGCCGAAGTCTTCGGGGGTGACGTCGCGGGTCTCGATCTGGTCCTCGTAGGGGGCGATCATCTCCGGGTCGAGCTCGGGCTCCTCGGGCTCGCGCAGCTCGCCCGTTTCCGGGTCGATCTCGCGCTCTTCCTCCTCCTGTGCCTCGGCCGCCTCGGCGAGCAGCTTCTCCTCCAGCTCGGGCGGCAGGATCAGTTCGAAGACGAGGAAGTCGCCGGTCTCGTGGTCGAGGTCGACGCGCGCGTATTTGGCCGCGCCGGGAGTCTTCTTGTAGGCGGAGAGGAGCGCGTCGGCGAGCGCGTCCATCAGCGTGTCGGCGGAGATCCCCTTCTCCTGCTCCAGTGCCTTTACTGCTTCGACGATCTCTTTGCTCACTGGAGCTCCTTGTGGTTGCGGTACTTGGGACCGGGCGAGGAGACCTCCAGCGCGTACTCGGCCCGCAGGTGATTGAGGTGCTTCGTCACCTTTTCGCAGAGGGCGAGGTCGACGCCCCCGGGATGGTCGATAAAGAGGCGCAGCGTCTCCTTGCCCGGTTGCTCGAGCGCGATCAGGTCGAGCTCGGCGTCGAGGTCGTGGAGCTGCTGCTGGATGTCTTGCTGGAGGTCTGGCATTTGGGTTGAGGCGCAAAAAAAGTGGGCCAGGCCCACTTCGAGGTACATCGGGACGAACAAAGCTTGAGGCGAGTATAGCTAGGCCTTGGTTGAGGAGGGACGGGAATCCCCTCGCCCGGACAAGCGCCGGCCTTAAGGCCGGCGCTTTGAGTATCCGCCCGTTCGAGGGGATTCCCGTCCCTCCTCACGGAGCGAGCTGGCTCGATCCAGGATTGCGTCCGCGATGGTGTCCTTAGATGCTTGTGGGACGTGGGCGGTGCTCGCTGAGTCGATTAGGGTCACTGCGTTCTGCTCGCTCTCGAAGCCGATTGCTGAGTTCGAGATGTCGTTCAGGACGATCAGGTCGGCCTTCTTACGTGCCAGCTTTTCTTCGGCTCGCTTGACGTTCTCTCCGGCTTCGGCCGCGAAGGCGACGATGGTCTGCTTGTCCGTGCGTGAGGCCGTGAGGTTGGCGAGGATGTCCTCTGTTGGCTCAAGGTGGAGGTCCAGGGACGCGTCGCGGGTCAGCTTGCCTGCCGCTACGTCGACAGCTCTGAAGTCGGCCGGAGCCGCTGCCATCAGGAGGACGTGGGCGTTGGGGAACTCCGACTGGGCTGCCTTGGCCAGTTGCTCGCCTGTCTCCACGTCTATGCGGTGGACGCCCGGGGGCTCGGGTAGGGAGACGTTTGCCGCTATCAGGGTTACGTCTGCTCCCCTGCGGGCGGCGGCGGCTGCCAGGGCCATGCCCATGCGGCCGCTGGAGCGGTTGCCTATGTAGCGGACCGTGTCGATCGGCTCTCTTGTGCCGCCCGCTGTGACGAGGACTCGCAGGCCGTCCCAGGGGCGATGGCCTGTGGGCAGCTCGGCTTCTACCAGGGCGAGGAGGCGGGTCGGGTCGGGGAGGCGGCCCTTGCCCTGCTCGCCGCGGGAGGCGAGGGCGCCCTCGTCGGGGTCGATCACGGTTACGCCGCGCTCGCGCAGGGTTGCGAGGTTGGCCTGGGTCGCGGCGTCGTTGTACATGCGGTCGTTCATCGCCGGGGCGAGGAGGCGCGGCGCCGTGCAGGCGAGGAAGGAAGTGGTCAGCATCGAGTCGGCAATGCCGGTGGCGAGCTTGGCAATCGTGTTGGCCGACGCCGGCGCGACGATGTAGGCGTCGCAATTGGCGGCCACCTCGAGGTGGCCGATCGGGTCGTGCCCGGGCGCCGGGTCACCCGGATAGGCGCCGCGCATCGGGTCGCGCTCGAACTCGGAGATCAGCACCGGGGCTCCGACGATCCCCTCGAAGGAGGCGGCGCCGACGAAGCGGGTCGCGCCCTCGGTCATCAGCACGCGCACGCCGTGCCCGGCCACCGTCGCCAGGCGCGCCAGCTCGAGCGCCTTGTAGGCGGCGATTCCTCCGCTCACGCCAAGCAGGATCCTGGCCATCTGTCCTCCTGGAAGTTCGGGCCGCTAGGCGCGGTACTCGTACTTGAGCTTGCCCTCGGCGACCTCTTCGAGCGCGATCGAGAGGTAGTTGCGGTCGGCGGGGATGTCGACCATCGGCGGCGGGTACTCGCCGAAGCTGCCCTCGCCGAGGTTGTGGAAGTAGCTGTTTATCTGCCGGGCACGCTTGGCGGCGACGACTACGGCCGCGTAGTGCGAGTCGGTGTGGTCGAGAAGCTTGTCAACGCGTGGTCTGATCATCGGCCGCGGAGTCTAGTGGTATGCCGATCTCGGCGCGCACGATTCCCTCCAGCTCCCCCGCGGCGCGCTCCAGCTGGTCGTTGACGATGCGGTGCGCGAACTCGTCCTGGGCGGCCAGCTCCTGCTCGGCCACCTCGAGCCGAGCGTCGATCGCCTCGAGGCTGTCGGTTCCGCGTGACTCGAGACGCCGGCGCAGCGAGGCCGGGTCGGGCGGGGCGATGAAGACCTGGACCGACTCGCGCATCGCGGCGCGCACCTGGCGCGCCCCCTGCACCTCGATCTCCAATACCACCGAGTGGCCCTCGTCGAGGCGGTTCCTGACCTCGGAGCGCAGCGTCCCGTAGCGGTTGCCGCTGTAGGTGGCGAACTCGAGGAAGTCTTCGGCGGCGATCCTGCGGTCGAACTCCTCCAGGGCGAGAAAGTGGTAGTCGCGCCCGTCGACCTCCCCCTCGCGCGGCTCGCGCGTGGTCGCCGAGATCGAGAGCTCGAGGTCCGGCACGCGTTCGAGCAGCTTCGCGATCAACGTCCCCTTGCCGACACCGGATGGGCCTGTGATTACGAAGACCTTGGCCATGCGGCCGGGAATACTGACCGGGCTATCGGCGGAGCTGTGAAACCAGCTCGGCGCGCTGTCGCTCCGAGAGGCCGCCGATCGTCTTCGACGGCGAGATCCTGCACTGGTTGAGGATCCTGTTGGTCTTGACCCGGCCGTACTTGGGTACCGCCAGCAGCATGTCGAATACCTTGGCCGTGAGCACGTAGCCGGGCGGGTCGAGCAGCAGCGCGTGGATGTTGGCCTTGCCCGCTTTCAGGTCCTTCTTCAGCTTCGCCCGCGAGGTGCGGATGTCGTTGGCGCGTTTGAGCGCATCCATCCGCTGGTCCAGCGATCTCTCCGGGGCCGCGGCAGAAGTCTTGACTGGGGCAGGCATGTGGGCGGCGAGTATAGCCGCGGGTCGCACAGGCGCAAGGCAATCCGAGCCATTTGCGCTGAAATTCACCTTAACCTCGAGTCGAGGTTGAGCCGCAGCGCCCTTCCCCACCGCTGTTTCGACCCGGTTAGAACACTCCGGCAATCTCGCCTGCAATCCGCTCGCCGGCCCGCGGATCGCGAAAATTCTCGGTCCCGACCGCTACCAGGGTCGCCCCGGCGGCGATGAATTCGCCTGCGTCGGCACCACTCGAGACCCCACCCATCCCGACGATCGGGATCGAGACCGCGGCCGCGACGGCTCGCAGCTGCGCAATCGCCACCGGCCGCACCGCCGGCCCCGAGAGGCCGCCGTGACCGGCGGCGATTCCCGGCTGCCCTGTCGCCGGGTCGATCGCACTCGCCTTCAGCGTGTTGACCAGCGAAACCGCATCGGCTCCCCCCTGCTCTGCTGCCACGGCAACGTCTGCGGGGTTGGCGACGTTCGGAGTCAGCTTCACGATCAGCGGCTTATCCGTCAGCCGTCGCAGAGCTTCCAGCAGCGCCTCGGTCTCGCTCGGCTGCTCACCGACGATCAGGCCGGAATGCACGTTGGGGCAGGACACGTTCAGCTCGATAGCTGCGACCTCGTCCCTCTCCCCCACCGCCGAGACCAATCGCGCGAACTCCTCATGCCCCGTGGCCATGACGGACACGATCAGTGGCACCGGAAGTTCCGCAAGCTGAGGCAAATCGTCCGCCAGAAAGCCATCCACGCCTCTGTTCGGCAGCCCGATCGAGTTGATCATTCCCGCCGGGGTCTCCCAGATCCGCTGCGGCTCGTTCCCGACCCTCGCCTCCGGCGTGATCGTCTTAGAGACGAAGGCGCTGAACGGAAACTGTTCGATCAGCTCGTCGCCGTAGACCCGACGGGCAGCGATCGCGTCGAAAGTCCCTGACGCATTGACCACGGGATGGGCAAGCTCAAGTCCGCAGAACTCGACGGGTGAGCCGAAGGGGGGCGGGGAGTCGGGGGGTCGTCCTCCGGTCGCTGGGTTTTTCGCCAGGGGTGGTTGAGTTGATGCTCTGGGCGTTGGTGGGGCGAAAAAGAGGACGCCGCGCCCTCCGGACGACCCCCCGACTCCCGTGCGCGCTACCGGGCCGTCTACGCAGAGCCGGGCGTAGCCGCCGCTGGCATCCGGTACCGCGCAGCCGAAGCAGGCGCCGTAGCCACAGGCCATCGGCGACTCCATGGCGAGCTCAGAGGCGACGCCGCGCTCGGCGCACAGGGCTCGGACCGCCTCGAGCATCCGTGGCGGGCCGCAGGCGTAGACGGCGGCGCCGGAGGCGTCGTCGCCTTCGAGCATTGCTGCGAGCAGGTCGGTGACATAGCCGCGGTGGCCGGCGTGGCCATCGTCGCTCGCAAGCCGCACCTCGCAGCAGGAGAAGAGGTCGTCGAGACCTCCGGAGTGGGCCTCGTCGCGAAAGCCGAGCAGCACGCGGGTGGGAATGTTCTTGGCCGCGAAGGCGCGGCGCAGCAGGGCCAGCGGGGCGATGCCGATGCCGCCGCCGACCAGGATCGCGCCCGCTGCGTCCGACGAAAGCTCCTTTGGCGTGGAGAACGAGTTGCCGAGCGGGCCGTTGACCCAGACCTTGTCGCCCGGCTCAAGCTCGCAGAGGCGGTCGGTTCCCGGCCCGATGCCCTCGATCAGGAAGTCGAGGCGAACGCCGTCGGCCGCCGGGGCGGTTTCGGCGACGGACAGGGCGCGCGGGAGGAACGGGCGCTGGCCGGATTGCTCCCAGTGCTCCTGCGTGGCCAGCATGTAGAACTGGCCCGGTTGGGGCTCGGGGCCCCCGCTGTCAAGCAGCGAAAAGAGGCGGTAGCCTCCCGATTCGCGGTTCTCGGTGACCTGGCAGAGGCGGCGCCCGAAGGGGGCGGTCATCGCGGCTGCTTCGCCCTTTCGGTGCCGTGGATCTCCTGCAGGGAGCGGACCTCGCCCTCTCCCTCGATCTTGGCGGCGATCGCGCGCACCGCCGCCGAGGCGCCGGTCATCGTCGTCACGCAGGGGACGTCGTGGCGGACGGCCGCGGTTCGGATCTCGTAGCCGTCGGCGCGGGCACCGGAGCCGGTCGGGGTGTTGATCACCAGGTCGCAGCGGCGCTCCCGGATCAGGTCGACGACGTGCGGCGAGCCCTCCGCGATCTTGTTGATCGGGGTGACCGGCACGCCCATCGCCGAGATCGCCTGAGCGGTGCCGCCGGTGGCGACGAGCTCGAAGCCGAGGTCGTGGAAGCGAGCGGCGATCTGGGTCGCCGCCGGCTTGTCGGTGTCGGTGACCGTGATGAAGACCGCGCCCTCGGTCGGCAGGGCGACGCCGGCCGCCGCCTGCGCCTTGCCGAAGGCGGTCGGGAAGTCGGCGGCGATGCCCATCACCTCGCCGGTGCTCTTCATCTCCGGCCCCAGCACCGAGTCGGCGCCGGCGAAGCGGGCGAAGGGCAGGACCGCCTCCTTGACGCTGACCATACCCGCCGGCGGCTCGCGCAGATCCTGCTCGGCCAGGCTCTCGCCCAGCATCAGGCGCGCGGCGACCTTGGCCAGCGGCACCCCGGTCGCCTTGGAGACGAAGGGCACGGTGCGCGAGGCGCGCGGGTTGGCCTCGATCACGTAGAGCTCGCCGCCGGCGACCGCGTACTGGATGTTGATCAGGCCGATCACGCCGAGCTCGAGGGCGATCCGCTTCGTCGTCGCGCGTATCTCCTCGAGCATGTCGATCCCGAGGCTCATCGGCGGCAGCACGCAGGCCGAGTCGCCGGAGTGGACGCCGGCCTCCTCGACGTGCTGCATGATCCCGGCCACGTGCGCGTCGTTGCCGTCGGCGAGGGCGTCGACGTCGACCTCGATCGCGTTCTCGAGGAAGCGGTCGAGCAGCAGCGGGTGCTCCTGGTCGGCCTTGACGTTGGCCGCCAGGTAGGCGCCGAGGTCGTCGGTCGAGTAGCAGATCTCCATCGCCCGGCCGCCGAGCACGTAGGAGGGCCGGACCAACAGAGGGAAGCCGACCTCCGCCGCGATCACAGTCGCCTCCTCGGCCGAGAGGGCGGTGCCATAGGGCGGGTGCTTGATCCCGAGCCGGCGCAGCAGGGCGCCGAAGCGCCCGCGGTCTTCCGCCAGATGGATCGCGTGAACAGGTGTGCCGAGCAGCGGCACGCCCGCCTCCTCCAGGGCCCGGGCCAGCTTCAGCGGGGTCTGGCCGCCGAACTGGACGATCACGCCCTCGGGGCTCTCCTGCTCGCAGACGCCCAGCACGTCCGCGGTCGTCAGCGGCTCGAAGTAGAGGCGGTCGGAGGTGTCGTAGTCGGTCGAGACGGTCTCCGGGTTGCAGTTGACCATCACCGCGTCGCGGTCGAGCTCGCGAGCGGTCATCGCGGCGTGCACGCAGCAGTAGTCGAACTCGATCCCCTGGCCGATCCGGTTGGGGCCGGCACCGAGGATGACGACCGAGTCGCGCTCACCGCGGCGCACCTCGGAGCCAGCGACGCCCGACGGGCGCTCGTGGGCGGAGTAGTAGTAGGGCGTCGCCGCCTCGAACTCGGCGGCACAGGTGTCGACCGCCTTGTAGGTGCGGGTGAGGCCGTCGGTGCCGTCGCCCTCGCCGGCCAGCGCCTGCAGCTCGCGCAGGAACCAGCGGTCGACGAGGCAGCGTTCGTGCACGGCCTCGACGTCGATTCCGCGCTCGAAGGCGGCGAGGATCCAGTCGAAGCGCTCCGGGCAGGGCTTGGCCAGTAACTCGAGCAGCGCCCCGTCGTCCTCCGGAATCTCGGCCTCGGAGTCGAGCTCGCGCGAGCGCATCGCCTTGGCGAAGGACTCGCGGAAGGTGCGGCCGATAGCCATCGCCTCGCCGACGCTCTGCATGTGGGTGGAGAGCCTTCCCTCGGCGCCGGGGAACTTCTCGAAGGCGAAGCGGGGAATCTTCGTTACCACGTAGTCGATCGTCGGCTCGAAGCTGGCCGGCGTGGCGCGGGTGATGTCGTTGGGGATCTCCTCCAGCGCGTAGCCGACGGCCAGCTTCGCCGCCATCTTGGCGATCGGGAAGCCGGTCGCCTTCGAGGCGAGGGCCGAGGAGCGCGAGACGCGCGGGTTCATCTCGATCACGACGATCTCGCCGTCGGCCGGGTTGACGCCGAACTGGACGTTGGAGCCGCCGGTCTCGACCCCGACGGCGCGGATCACGCGGATTGCCTGGTCGCGCAGCTCCTGGTACAGCTGGTCGCTGAGCGTCTGGGCCGGTGCGACCGTGACCGAGTCGCCGGTGTGGACGCCCATCGGGTCGACGTTCTCGATTGAGCAGACGATCACCACGTTGTCGTTGCGGTCGCGCATCACCTCGAGCTCGAACTCGCCCCAGCCGAGCACCGACTCCTCGACCAGGACCTGGTTGATCGGGCTGGCGGCGAGGCCCTCGGAGACGACCTGGCGCAGCTCGGTCTCGGTCTCCCCCACGCCGCCGCCCTGGCCGCCCATCGTGAAGGCCGGGCGGACGATCGCCGGCAGGGCGATGCGTCCCTCCGTGAGCGCCGCCTCGACCTCGCCGAGGCTCTCGACCGTGATCGACCAGGGGATCCGCAGGCCTGCCTCGTTCATCGTGCGGCGGAACTCCTCGCGGTCCTCGGCGCGGCGGATCGCGGCCGAGTCGGCGCCGATCAGCTCGACCCCGAAGCGCTCCAGGGTGCCGTCCTCGTGCAGCGCCATCGCCAGGTTGAGGGCGGTCTGGCCGCCGAGGGTGGGCAGCAGCGCGTCGGGGCGCTCCCTTTCGATGATCCGGGTCACCGGGCCGGGCAGCAGCGGCTCGATGTAGGTCGCGGTGGCGAACTCGGGGTCGGTCATGATCGTCGCCGGGTTGGAGTTGACGAGGACGACCTCGTAGCCCTCCTCGAGCAGCACCTTGCAGGCCTGCACGCCGGAGTAGTCGAACTCGGCCGCCTGGCCGATCACGATCGGGCCGGAGCCGATCAGGAGGATCTTCTCGATGTCGGTGCGCTTAGGCATGGGCGAGGTCGAGGAAGGAGTCGAAGAGGTGGCGGGCGTCGTGCGGCCCCGGGCCGGCCTCCGGGTGGTACTGCACCGTCGCCGCATCGACGTCCTTCAGGACCAGGCCCTCGACCGTGCGGTCGTAGAGGTTGAGGTGGGAGAGCTCGGCGGCGCCGAAGTCGGTCTCCCAGCTCACCGGCTGGTCGGATTCGATCCGCGGCTCGCCGCCGGGTCCCCGCACGGCGAAGCCGTGGTTCTGCGAGGTGATGTCGATCCGGCCCGTGGCCAGCTCCTTGACCGGGTGGTTGGCGCCGCGATGGCCGAAGGGCAGCTTGAAGGTCTCGAGGCCGACGGCGCGGCAGAGCAGCTGGTGGCCGAGGCAGATGCCGAAGAGCGGGCGCACGCCGACCAGGTCGCGGACCGTCTCGACGACGTAGCCGAGCGCCGCCGGGTCGCCGGGACCGTTGGCGAGGAAGACCAGGTCGGGCTCCTCGGCGAGCACCTCCTGCGCCGAGGCGGTACAGGGCAGCAGCGTCACCCGGCAGTCGCGCTCGCGCAGCTGGCGGACGATGTTGAGCTTGACCCCGGTGTCGATGCCGACCACGTGCGGACCGCTCCCCTCGAAGCGGACGGGCTCGGGCGGGGTCACCGTGCGGGCGAGGTCGGCGCCGTCCATCGATGGCTCGGCGGCAACGCGCTCGCGCGCCTCGTCTTCGGCCGTCCCAGCCGGGAAGATCCCGCCGCGCATCGCGCCGCGGTCGCGGATGCGGCGGACGACGGCACGGGTGTCGACGCCGCCGATCGCCGGCACGCCGCAGTCGGCAAGCCAGTCGAGCCAGCCACCCTCCGCCGTGGCGACGTCCTCGCCGTTCTTCGCCTCGCGCATGACGACGCCGCGGGCGTGGATCCGGTCGGACTCCATCGCCGCCGCGGAGACGCCGTAGTTGCCGATCAGCGGGTAGGTGAAGACGATGATCTGGCCCGCGTAGGAGGGGTCGGTGACCGACTCTTGGTAGCCGGTCATCGCGGTGTTGAAGACGACCTCGCCGGTGACTGGCTCCGGATGTGCGCAGCCGACGCCATCGAAGCGCGATCCGTCCTCGAGCAGCAGGTAACCGCTCATACGCTCCCCTGTTCCTTATCTCGGAATAGCAGCGAAAAGGAACAGCGGAGCGGGTGGTTCATGCAGCTACCCCGAGGCTGAAGCTGCGCAGGCGGTAGGCGACCTGACCGCCGGCGAGGGTCATCAGCACCCGGCCGGTCAGCCTGCGGCCGGCACACCAGGAGTTCGACGAGCGGCTCTCGTAGCCGTCCTCGCCGACCGTCCACTCGGCACCGAGGTCGCAGAGGGCGATGTTGGCCTCGCTGCCGGGCGCCAGCGAGGGCCGCTCGATCTCGAAGGGCTCCGCCCCGCCGGCCAGCCGCTCGATCAGGAGCCCGAGTTCGATGACCCCGGGGATGACAAGGTCGGAGTGAAGGGCCGCGAAGGCCGTCTCGAGGCCGGTCACCCCCATCGCGGCAGCCTCGAAGGGGACTTCCTTTTCCTCCGGCGCGTGCGGCGCGTGGTCAGTGGCGACGCACTCGATCGTGCCGTCGCGCAGCCCCTCGATCAGGGCCTGGCGGTCGGCCTCGGAGCGCAGCGGCGGGTTCATCTTGAAGCGCTGCGGGTCGAGGCTGCGCACCTCCTCGTCGCTGAGGCAGAGATGGTGGGGCGAGGCCTCGCAGCTGATCCGCACGCCCGCCGCCTTGGCCGCCCGCACGGCACCCACCGACTCGGCCGCGGAGAGGTGCTGGACGTGGATGCGACCGCCCTCGTAGCCGGCGATCGCGGCGTCGCGGGCGATCATCGTCGACTCCGAGATCGAGGGGATGCCCTCGAGCCCGAGCGCGGCGGAGACCGGCCCCTCGTGCATGACTCCGCTGCCAGAGAGCTCGGGGTCCTCCTCATGCAGGGCGATCGTGCCGCCGCAGAGGCGCTGGTACTGCAGCGCCCGCCGCATCATCCGGGCGCTGCGGATCGGCAGACCGTCGTCGCTGAAGCCGGCGGCGCCCGCCTCGCGCAGCGAGGCCATCTCGGTCAGCTCCTCGCCCTCCATCGCCCGGGTGACGGTGGCGAGGAAGCCGCTGCGAACCGAGGCGGCGGCGCGCGCCTCCGCCCGCAGCGCCTCGACGGCGGCGGGCGTCGACACCGGAGGATCGGTGTTGGCCATCGCGAGGATGCCGCAGTAGCCGCCGGCGGCGGCCGAGCGGGTCCCGGTCTCGATGTCCTCCTTGTGCTCCTGACCGGGGGTGCGCAGGTGGACGTGCGGGTCGAAGAAGGCAGGAAAGGCATGCAGGCCGGCGGCGTCGATCTCCTCCGCGCCGTTCGCCGCCGCGGCCCCGGGCGCCGCCAGCTCGGCGATCGCGCCGCCGCGGATCACCACGTCGTGGGCGCCCTCGATGCCGGCGACCGGGTCGAGCAGGGTGGCGCCACGCAGGATCAGCTCGGCGCCCTCGCCGGGGCGCATGTCCAGGCCGGCCGCGCTCACGCCGGCTGTCCGATCGGGGTCGGGCGCTCGGCTCCGCCGCCCACCGCGGGCGCTGGCTGCTCGTCGCCCGCCGCCAGCAGCTCGTAGAGGATCGCCATCCGCACGACCAGGCCGGAGGCGACCTGCTCGGCGATCAGCGACTGGGGCGAATCGATCACCTCGCCGGAGAGCTCGACGCCGCGGTTGACCGGCCCGGGATGCATCAGCAGCTGGCGCGCTCCGAGCCGGCGCGAGTCGATCTGGAAGTGGGCCGCGTACTCGCGCAGCGAGGGGACGAAGCTCTCCGCCATGCGCTCGTGCTGGAGGCGCAACGCGTAGACGACGTCTGCCTCCCCGAGCCGGTCGAGCGAGTGCACGACCTCGCAGCCGAGCTCCTCGAGCCCTCTGGGGATCAGCGCCGGCGGGCCGCAGACGGTCAGCTCTGCCCCCATCGCCCGGAAGGCGATCAGATTCGACCGGGCGACGCGGCTGTGCAGGACGTCGCCGACGATCCAAATCCGTTTGCCCTGCAGCGAGCCGAGCCGGCGACGCAACGTATAGACGTCGAGCAGCGCCTGGCTCGGGTGCTCGTGCTTGCCGTCGCCGGCGTTGACAACCGCCGCGTCGGCCCACTCGGCGACCAGCTGGGCCGCCCCCGCGTGCGGGTGGCGGAGCACGATCGCGGCCGGTTCGTAGGCCGAGAGGGTGGCGACCGTGTCCTTCAGCGACTCGCCCTTGTCGACGGAGGAGCCGGCCGCCTTGACCGAGACGAGGTCGGCCGAGAGCCGCTTTGCGGCCAGCTCGAACGAGGAGCTGGTACGGGTGCTCGACTCGTAGAAGAGGGTGACGACGGTGCGACCGCGCAGGGTCGGAACCTTCTTGATGTCGCGGCGGCCGACCTCGGCAAAGCTCTCGGCCCGGTCGAGGATCGCCTCGATCTCGGCTTTCGAGAGGTCGCCGATCGAGAGCAGGTGCCTCATCCGCCCACCTCCGCGACCCGCGAGGCGGAGATCGTCACCTCGTCGGCGCCGTCGAGCTCGTCGAGGCGCACGTTGACCCGCTCCTCGCGCGCCGTCGGCAGGTTCTTGCCGACGTAGTCGGGACGGATCGGCAGCTCGCGGTGGCCACGGTCGCAGAGGACGGCGAGCTGCACCCGCTCGGGGCGCCCGTAGTCGAAGAGCGCGTCGATCGCGGCGCGCACCGTGCGGCCGGTGAAGAGGACGTCGTCGACGAGGACGACGGTGCGCTCGGCAAGGTCGAAGTTGATGTGCGAGGCGTGGACGACCGGCTGCGATGCCGGCGACTTTGCGCCGACGTCGTCGCGGTAGAAGGAGATGTCGAGGTCGCCGATCGGCACTTCGGCCCCGGCCAGCTCGGCCAGCAGGGCGTGGAGGCGGCGGGCGAGCAGGGCGCCGCGGGTGTGGATTCCGACGATCGCCAGAGAGTCCGGGCCGGGATTCTTCTCGGCGATCTCGTGGGCGATCCGCCGCAGCGCTCGCCTCAAATCGTCGTGCTCGAGCACGACCTTCTCACTGGCTGACACCTTGCTTCCTTCCTGGTCTCGCGGGACCTGGTTAAAGGACGATCACGAGGCTAGCAGCAAGTACGGCGCTAGACGGCGGGATCGGGATCTGGCTCGCCCTGGGGCGGGGCTCCGTTCGGCACTAGCTTGGGCTCCCCGCGCTCGGGAAACGGGATTTCGATGACGTCGAAGTCCCGTGGGGCCAGGGCGGGCTCGAAGACCTCGCGAGCCTCGTCGAGGACTGTGCCGACGTGGTAGCGGGAGGAGATGTGGACGAGGGCGAGCATCTTCACGTGGGCCTCTCGAGCCACCGCCGCGGCCTGGCCGACGGTCGAGTGGCCGGTGTCGGCCGCTCGCTGGGCCTCCTCCTCGGAGAAGCTGGCATCGTGGATCAGCAGGTCCGCATCGGCCGCGGCGGCCACCGTCGAATGACAGGGAGCGGTGTCTCCTGTGATCGCGATCGTGCGCCCCGGGCGCGATTCGCCCATCACCTGCTCTGGACGCACGGCCCCCGAATCGCCGTCGACCTCCTCGCCGCGCTGCAACGCGGCGAAGGCCGGGCCTTCGGCGACGCCGAGGCGCTTGGCCACCTCGGGGTCGAAGCGGCCGGGCCGGTCCTCCTCGATCAGGGCGTAGCCGTTGGCGCGCACGCTGTGCTCGACCGCGAAGGCATGGACCTCGGCACCGTCGTGGCGGATCGTCTCGCCGGGGTCCACTTCGATCAGGTCGAGGTCGTAATCGGTGCGGCCGATCAGGCGGCCGAGCATCTTGAAGAGATCGCGCAGCCCGCGCGGGCCGTAGATCGTCAGCGGTTCCTCGCGGGCGGTCAGATCGTAGGTCTTGAGCAGGCCGGGCAGGCCGAGAATGTGGTCGGCGTGGAAGTGGGTGAGGTAGATCTCGTCGACCTGGGCGAGGCCGAGCGAGCGCTGCATCTGGCGCTGCGTCCCTTCGCCGCAGTCGAACAGCAGCCGCTTTCCACCACGGGCCAGCATCACGCTCGCGGTCGAGCGCCGCGCCGAGGGCACCGACCCACCGGTGCCGAGGAAGATCGCCGAGAGATCCATTGCGGCCTGCGAGCCTACGCGACCGAGGGCGCCAGCCACCCGAAGCTAGACTGGCGCATGAGCGCCCGTAGCTCAGCTGGATAGAGCGCCGCCCTCCGGAGGCGGAGGCCACAGGTTCGAATCCTGTCGGGCGCGTCTCGGCGAGCCGACGCTCAGGCGGTCTTGAGCCTGGCTCGCCACTCCTCGCGGTCGAAGGCGGCGGGCTCGGTCTCGGCGAGGAAGCGCTCGATGACGGCGATGAAGTGGCCCGGCTGCTCAAGCTGGGGCAGGTGGCCGGCGCCGTCGAAGATCTCCAGCCGGCTGCCGGGCAGGGTGCGGTGGGCGTCCTCGGCGTGGGCAGCGGGGATGATCGGGTCGCGGGCGCCCCAGACGATCAGCACCGGGATCTCCTCGGCGAGGTAGAGGCGGTCGGAGGCCGAGACGCGCTGGCCCTCGGTGTCGACCACCCCGCGCAGGGTCGCGAGGAAGGCCTTGCGGCGCCGCGGCTCGGCGAGCGAGGCGTAGCCGCGGGCGACCTCGGCCAGGTCGGGCGCCGGCTTCATCCCGATCGACGAGAGCCCACGCCCTACCAGCCCCCCCACCCTGCGCCCGATGCTCGCCGTAGCGGCGATGAAGGGGTCGGCGCCGGGCAAGGCGGCGGCGCGCAGGATCGGGCTCACCTCGGGACCGAGCCCGCCGGAGGAGACGAGGACGAGTCGCTCGACCATCTCCGGGAAGAGGTAGGCGAACTGCATCGCGATGCCGCCGCCGAGCGAGTGGCCGACCAGCGTCGCTCGCTCGTGGCCGAGCGCGAGCAGGAGGTCGCGCAGGCCGCCCGCGAGGCTGCCCAGGGAGTAGTCGCCGGGGCCGCCCGCGGACGTTCCGTGCCCGGGCAGGTCGGGCGCGACCACCGTGTGCCGCCGCGCCAGCGGCTCGACCACGTCGCGCCAGCTCTCGCAGCTGCCGGCGATGCCGTGGACTAGCAGCAGGACCGGCCCGCTGCCGCCGGCCAGGTAGCCCACCTCACGGCCGTGCAGGTCTGCGGTCATGAAGCCGATCTCCGCCGGGTGCAGCGGCGTCGTGCGCTTTGCCACACGTAAAAGGTAGCTGGCGGCCCAGACCGGTCGGGAAGGCGGCGAATCCGCCCCTCCGTCCAATACCGTCACGACCGATGGACGACGAGCGCGAGATCCGCCCGCCCCGCGGTGCCCTGATCGTGATCGCGATCGGGCTGCTCGCCTGCATTGCCGCCGCTCTCCTCGCGACCGACCAGGCCAGCGGCGAAGCGGCCGACCTCGAATGGGTGCAGAAGGTGTCGATGGCAGACTCCCGCCCCGCGCCGCTCCCCGGAGGAAACGCGATGCAGCTGATCGGCGGCTCGATCCAGACGACCGGTGTCAACGTCAGCGGCTACTCGCTCTTCCGGGTCTCCTCGCGACTGCGGATCGACGCCGGCACCCCGGTCGGCGGCGGCCGCGTCCTCTGCTCGGTCAGCGGGGCCGGACAGGCGGAAATCGCCCAGAGCGCCGGCGGCCTGCGCGCCACCTACCCGCGCTCGACCACCGGGCTCTTCAACCAGGAAGTGTCGGAAACGATCCTGCTCGACTTCAGCTCGCACGGAACCGAACTCGCGGTGCTCGAGCTGGACGGCCTGCCGCCCCACTTCAGCACCGAGAAAGGGGTCAAGCTCGAATGGGCCCAGTACCAGCCCGGGGTCGAGCACCTCGAATACTTCCTCCCGGCCGGCAAGCCGAAGCAGGAATTGCTCTTGCCCTTCGACACGGTCTGGCGGACGACCTCGGCCCCAGGCGCCAAGGTCGCCTGCACGCTCACCACCAGCGCCGGCAGGGCGACTGTGCGCACCGGGCTGATGCTGAAGAAGGTGCCGCCACCGATCGACGAAGAAGCCGAAGAAGAAAACCGGGAACGGGCCGAAGAAGAAGTGGAAGAAAAGGAAGGCTGACTTTCAGCCGGCGGGCGGGGCCACCAGCAGCTCGGGGCCTTCCTCGCTGCCTTTGCCGACCTTGTTCAGCTTCGGGTTGGCGGGCGCGCTGTCCATCCGGTTCGCCGGCAGCGGCACGCACATCGCCACGGCATCCTCCAGCTCGAGGTCGGGACGCAGCCAGGCGGCCTCGGCCTCCGGGCCGGGCAGGATCGCCGGCATCCGGTCGTGGACCTTGGCGACCAGCTCGTTCGGGGTCGTGGTGACGATCGTGCAGCTGTAGAGCCAGCCGTCCTCGACGCCGCGGTCCTGCTGGTTCTCCCACTCCTTGCGCGTGCAGATCCCGGCGAAGGCGAAGGGCTTGCCGCCATCGACCGTGAAGCGCCAGGGCTGGCGCGGCTGCCTTGGGTCCTCGGCGACCATCCACTCGTAGAAGCCGTCGGCGACGATCAGGCAGCGGTGGCGGAACTTGCCGACCAGGGGCGAGTAGGCGCGGCTGGAGGTGAGGTTCTCGGCCTTGGCGTTGATCATCCGGTAGCCGACCTTGAGGTCCTTGGCCCAGCGCGGCACCAGGCCCCAGCGCATCAGCCGCGCCTCGCGCTCGCCCTGCGCCGCCTCCTCCGGGTCTGGAGAGGCGCGCACGGTCAGCACCTCCTGGGTCGGCGCGACGTTGAAGCGCCCCAGGCCCGCTTCGGCTTTCTTCGCCCGCTCCTTCGAGGGCGGCGGCGGCTCCCCGGCCGCGTTTCGCTCCAGCGCCTTCTCCAGCTCGACCTGAAACCGGTCGGCGATGGTCTTCGAGTCCTTGGCCGTGACCGTGAAGCGTCCGCACATGGCTAGGCGTGGGCCCTCGCAGGGCGGGCCTGCGGGTGTGCGCGGTACCAGTCGAGCGTCAGCTGTAGGCCGGCGGGCAGGTCGACCTCCGGTTGCCAGCCGGTCAGCTCGCGCAGCTTGGTCGAATCGACGTACTGGCGGTCGATCTCGCCGTCCGGGGTACCCGTGCCGAGGTACTCGGGATCGATACCAGTCCCGGAAGCCGCCGCGATCAGGTCGACCACTTCGCGGACCGAGTGTGGCTGCTCGCCACCGGCGTTGAAGGCCTCTCCCCTGGCCCCGCCTAGGCCGAGCGCAGCCTCGATCGCCAGGTAGGCGGCAACGGCGTCATCGACGTGGAGGAAGTCGCGCTCGGGGCTGCCGTCGGAGCGGATCACCGGTGGGCGGCCGTCGAGCACCGCAATCGTCGTCTCGGGGATCAGCCGCGAGAAGTTGAGGTCGCCGCCGCCGTAGATGTTGGCGAAACGGGTGACCGCCAGCGGCAGGCCGTAGGCGTTGGCGTAACTGCGGGCGATGATGTCCGCTGCGGCCTTGCTGGCGTCGTATGGATTGGCGGCGCGCAGGGGGAAGCCCTCACGATAGGGCAGCTCCGGACTGGACCCGTAAGCCTTGTCCGAAGAAGCGAAGACGACGCGGGCGACGCCGTGCTCCCGGCAGGCCTCGAAGACGTTCCAGGCGCCGCGCACGTTGACCTCAAGGGTCTCGACCGGCGACTCGCGGGCAACGCCGACGATCGTCTGCGCCGCCAGGTGGAAGACGGAGTCGCAGCCTGCGACCGCCATCGAGACGGCCTCGGCGTCGCGCAGGTCGCCCTCGGCAAGCTCGACCTCATCGCGCAGCCCGAGCAGGTCAAGCGCGGAACGGCGTGGACCGCCGATATCGGCAAGGCGCGGATCGGGCCGGTCGAGCACGCGCACCGTGTCGCCGCGCGCCAGCAGAGCCTGAGCCAGGTGCGAGGCGACGAACCCGTGCGCCCCGGTTACGAGCGCGGTCACGAGATCCGTTCTCCCCCCACCGCATCCGACATTGACCCCCCCAGGGTGTGGTCAATGTCGGATGCGGTGGCGAAGGCTCGCCAGGGAGCCTTGCCGGAGCTCCAGAGGTCGTCGAGCACGACCGCGTCCTTGTAGGTGTCCATGCAATCCCAGAAGCCCTCGTGGCGGAATGCGGCGAGCTGCCCGTCGCCTGCCAAGCGCTCCAGCGGCTCGAGCTCGAGCACGCTCTCCTCGTCGAGATAGTCGAGTGCGCCCGGCTCGAAGCAGAAGAAGCCCCCGTTGATCCAGTGCTCGCTGCGCGGCTTCTCGACGAAGCCCTCGACCTTGCCCCCGTCGCCAAGCCGCGCGACCCCCCACTGCAGGTGTGGCTGCACGACGGTCACTGTGCCGAGCGCTTCCTGCTCCCGGTGGACGGCGAGCAGCGCCTCGAGGTCGATATCGGCGACCCCGTCGGCGTAGGTAGCGCAGAAGGTCTTATCGCCGAGCCGCTCGCCGAGGCGAGCGATGCGGCCGCCGGTCGGGGTGTCGAGACCGGTGTCGATGCACTCGACCTCCACCCCGCCCGGCCAGCTTTCCCCGGCCACGAACTCCTCCACCATCTCCCCCAGGTATCCGGTCGCCAGCAGGAAGCGCTCGAACCCCTGCGCCGCGTAGATCCCGATCACATGCCAGAGGATAGGGCGACCGCCGATCTCGACCAGGGCCTTCGGCATCGACTCCGTCCGCTCGCGCAACCGCGTGCCGCGGCCGCCGCAGAGGATGGCGACGGGTGACGCGACGGTGCTCATCCTTCTCACCTCACTCCTCCTCCATGAGCCTTTCCTCGCGCAGGCTGTCGACTTCTTCCTGCATGTGGCGATCCCAACCGATCGCAGTATCGTCGAGAAACCGCTCGAAGGACTCGATCGTGTCGTCGAGCCTGTGGTATCGCGTGAACAGCGCACCAACCGAAGTCGCCGTCGTCAGGCGCCTGCCGAGACGTCGCTGCTGATCGATTTGGCCGAGATCCAGCTTTGGCCTGAACTCGGCGTACAGCTCCCGCACTCGATCGCTGCGCCGCTTTCCCTTCTCGCTCATCTGCCGACTCCTCTCTGCCTCGCCGGCTGGGTCGACGACGTTCCACAGCTCGGCGACCTCATTGGCGAGATCGACGACCTCGGCGTCGTGCCCGGCCATCTCCTCCCAGAACTCCCACCACGACAGCGAAGCCTCGAGGCGCTCGCGCGAGAGCCCTTCGCGGGCGAGCTGCGCGATCATCTCCTCAGCCCAATCGGCGCGGCGCCCCAGGTCCGCCGCGAGCTCCTCCCTCGCCTCGTCCAGCTCGACCTCGATTCCAGCGCTCAGGTTCTCCGTCAACGTGCGCGCAGCCTCCGCCGGCGCGAACATCCTCCCCCAACGCGGATCCTCGGAGCCCTCGTAGCCGAATGCCTCGAGGCGCTTCGCGACCGCATCCATCGAGCCCATTGCCCCCCTCGGCTGGAATCGCTCAAAGGCGACTCCGATGGCGGCAAAGTACGCCTTGGTGATCAGGGGGAGCACCGTCGGGTTGTGATGGTCAGCGTGGTACACGCGGTTGCGATAGGCGTGTGCTGTGCGGAAGATCGCCTCGCCTCCGTCGTCCAACAGTGGAGAAAAACCGGTTTCCGCCAAGGCGTCGCTGGCTTCCCTGCGAGCGAAGCTGACCCGGGCGCCGAATCCGGTTTCGAACCTGCGCAGGTCCGATCCACCGAGGCGAGGCACGCCGTAGACCCAGCCTTCCTCGCCGATTGCCTGCGCCCGCTTCATCTGCCGGTGCAGGAGCATCTCCGCCAGGTTGTCCAGCGTGACCAGCGCGATGCGGAGCTTCGTGACCCGCCCGGAGAGAATCAGTTCCCGCGCCTCGACCAGCTGTTCGACGAAGAGCAGAAACTGGGCGCGGTCGTCGTGGCGGTAGCGGCTGTTCAGCTCCCCCCAGGCGTCCGGAGCATCCTCCTGTGCGTCGGAGTCGGCGGGCACGTCAGCGCTCGGGCAGACCCCGCCCGCTTGCTCAGCCCCCTGCCACCGCGGGCAGGATCGTGACCTCGGCACCGTCGTCGATCGCGGTCTCCAGCCCCTCCTGGAAGCGGATGTCCTCGCCGCTGACGTAGACGTTGACGAAGCGGCGCAGGTCGCCATCCTGGGTGATCCGCTCGCGCAGCGTGCCGTGGGCTTCGAAGACGGCGTCGAGGACCTCGCCGACGGTGCTGCCGGCCACCTCCAGCTCTGCCTCTCCCCCGGTCGCGGCGCGCAGCTGGGTGGGGATCTTCACGGTGACTGCCATCAGACGGTTGCCTCCTGGCGCAGCTCGGACTCGAAGCTGTCGAGATCGGGGTCTATCTCGTGCATGCGGAATCTATCGCGGGTCGCGTCGAGCGTCTTCAGCCCCTCGCCGGTGATGTAGACGACGACGCGCTCTCCGGCGGCGATCTCGCCGCGCTCGGCGAGCTTCTTCAGCACGCCGACCGTGACGCCGCCCGCGGTCTCGGTGAAGATCCCGGTCGTCTCGGCGAGCAGGCTGATCCCGTCGCGGATCTCATCGTCCGTGACCGAGTCGATCGCGCCATTGGTGCGGCGGGCCTGCTCGACCGCGTAGGGACCGTCGGCGGGGTCGCCGATCGCGAGGCTCTTGGCGATCGTCTCCGGGCGCTGCGGCTTGCAGACGTCCCAGCCTTCGGCGAAGGCAGTGGCGACAGGGCTGCAGCCCTGCGCCTGGGCGCCGTTGAAGACCGGCTGGGAGCCCTCAAGCAAGCCGAGGTCGAGCCACTCCTGGAAGCCGCGGCCGACCTTGGTGAAGAGCGAGCCGGAGGCGATCGGGCAGACCACGCGGTCGGGCAGCGTCCAGCCCAGCTGCTCGGCCGTCTCGTAGGCCAGCGTCTTCGATCCCTCGGCGTAGTAGGGACGCAGGTTGACGTTGACGAAGGCCCAGGGGCGGGTTTCCGCCAGCTGGGTGCAGAGGCGGTTGACGTCGTCGTAGTTGCCGCGGACGCCGACCAGGTTGGTGCCGTAGATGCCGGTGGCGAGCAGCTTCTGCTCCTCGAGGTTGGCCGGGACGAAGACGTAGGACGTGAGCCCAGCGGCGGCGGCGTGGGCGGCGACCGCGTTGGCGAGGTTGCCAGTAGAGGCGCAGGCGACGGTGTCGAAGCCGAGCTCCTGGGCCTTGGCGACGGCGACGGCGACGACCCGGTCCTTGAAGGAGTGCGTGGGGTTGGCGGCGTCGTTCTTGATCCAGATCTCGGCGTCGAGGCCAAGCCGTTCCGCAAGCCGGTCGGCGCGCAGCAGCGGGGTCAGGCCCGGCTCGAGCGGGTCGCCGGGGCGCCCCTCGAAGGGCAGGAAGTCCGAGTAACGCCAGATCCCCTGCGAGCCGGCCTGGATCTTGCGCTTGGTCTCGGCCGGGTCCAGGCCGGAGTGGTCGTAGGCCACTTCCAGCGGCCCGAAGCAGTTCTCGCAGGCGAAGTGCGCGCCGAGGTCGTAGGTCGCCCCGCACTCCTTGCACTTCAGATTCTCAATTGCCATCCGATCTTCCCTCTCGTTGCCTTACTGCCAACAAAAAAACCTCCGCCTTTTGTGGGGCAGAGGTCCGATCGGACTTCCCCCACATCTTCCAGGTCCCATGACCTGCTGGAGTTGGCACCTCCCCCGAACCTGACGGTCCGAGGCGGTTGCCGGGGTTTCAATGGGCCAGTCCCTCCACCCCTCTAGATGTGGCGCTTATGTAGGCATGAACCTTACCAGGCGATCCCCCGACCAGCCAAGGTGCGGCACGACGGCTACTCTTGTGCGGCCATGCCCGACGAGACGATGAGCGTGAACGATGCCGAACCTTCCGAAGCCGAGGCTGCGGCGCGTCGGCCGGCGCGACGAGCTCATCTCCGCGGCGCCCCAGGCTGAGCCGCAAGCGCCGCGCGTCGAGCAGATCGACTCCTCCGGCCTGCGCTGGGTCAACATCGAGCGCCCGGGCGCCCTCGAGCGCGCCTGGTTGGAGGAGAGCTTCGACTTCCACGCCCTCGACCTCGAGGACGTGCTCTCGCGCAACCAGCGGCCGAAGATCGACGTCTACGACGACTACCTCTTCATCGTCCTGCACTTCCCCGTCTTCGATCCCGCCGCCGGGCGGCTGGGCACCGGCGAGCTCGACCTCTTCGTCGGGCCCGGCTACGTGGTGACGATCCCCAACCAGCCGCTGCAGCCGGTCGAGTACCTGTTCGAGCGCTGCCGGGCGAAGGAGGAGCTGCGCGAGCAGCTCTTCTCGCGCGGCTCGGGCTACCTGCTCTACCGCCTCGTCGACGACAGCTTCGACTACTGCTTCCCGATGCTGCGCAAGATCGGCAACAAGCTCGACGCGCTCGAGGACGACATCTTCGAGGGCCGCTCGGAGGAGGTCGTGCGCGACATCTCCAACGTCAAGCAGGAGATCATCAACTTCCGCAAGGTGATCCGGCCGCAGCGGCCGGTGCTGCGCGACCTGGAGCGGGTCAAGCAGCGCTACCTGGCGACCGACCTCGACCTGGAGATCTACTTCGACGACATCGTCGACGCCCACGAGCGGATCTGGGACATGCTCGAGAACTACAAGGAGGTGGTCGAGGCGCTGGCCGAGACCAACGAGTCGGTGATCTCCCACCGCGTCAACGACATCCTCCGCGTGCTCACCTCGATCAGCGTCATCGTCCTGCCGCTGACCCTGCTGGCGAGCATCTGGGGGATGAACTCCGGGGTGCCCGGCGAGCAGAGCCTGACCGCCTTCTGGGTGATCGTCGGGGTGATGTTCGTGCTGCTGGTCGGGATGGTTGGCTACTTCCGTAAGCGCGGCTGGTTGTAGCCTGCGCGACCCGTGGCAAATTTCCGCATCTGGGCGCCCTGGCGCCTCGCCTACGTGAAGGACGCGTCCAAGGACATCGAGGAGGAGTGCATCTTCTGCGCCAAGCCGGCGGCGGGAGACGACGAGGCGAACCTGATCGTCCACCGCGGCGAGCGCAGCTTCGTGATCCTCAACCTCTTCCCGTACACCAACGGCCACCTGATGGTGGCTCCATACGAGCACATCGGCCGGATCCAGGAGCTGCCCGGGGAGACGGTGGCGGAGATGATGAGCTTGGCGCAGCGGGCGATGAGTCGGCTCGAGGACGTCTACGAGCCGCACGGCTACAACGTCGGCTTCAACCAGGGCCGCGTCGCCGGCGCCGGGGTCGAGCACCACATCCACATGCACGTCGTGCCGCGCTGGGGCGGCGACACAAACTTCATGCCGGTGATCGCCGACACCAAAGTGATGCCACAGACGCTCGAGCAGAGCTACGAGGCGCTGAAGGGGGCGTTTTGAGCGAGCAACCCGTCCTCGCGACGCCCGGCGTCTTCAAGGCGTACGACATTCGTGGGCTCTACGGCTCCGAGATGGACGAGACCACCGCGCACGCGATCGGCCGCGCCTTCGCCCGCGTGCTGGCGCGCCTGCGCGGCAAGCGGCCCTCGGAGCTGCGCGTCGGCCTCGGCCGCGACATGCGCCTGACCGCGCCGGCGATGGCGGCGGAGCTGCGCGACGGCCTGATCTTCGAGGGCGCGACGGTGCTCGACGCCGGCATGGTCGCTACCGAGATGCTCTATTACCTGGTCGGCTCGCGCGAGCTCGACGGCGGCGCGATGGTGACGGCCTCGCACAACCCCAAGGCCTACACCGGCGTCAAGCTGGTCCGCGAGGGCGCGCTCCCGCTCTCCGGCGACGCGGGGATCGAAGACGTGCGCCACGAGATCGAAGCCGGCCTCGGTCATGCGCCGGGCGGCGGCTCGCTGGAGGAGGTCGACGTCTGGGACGGGTACCGCGACCGCGCACGAGCTTTCATCGGTCCCGCCAAGCTGAGGCCGATGAAGATCGTGGTCGACGGCGGCAACGGCATGGCGGGACCGATGGTCGGCCCGATCCTGCACGGGCTGGGGCTCGACCTGGAGGAGATGTACTTCCAGCCCGACGGCGAGTTCCCCGACCACGAACCGAACCCGCTGCTGCCGGAGAACCGACAGATGATTATCGACCGCGTGCGCGACAGCGGCGCCGACCTCGGCGTCGCCTGGGACGGTGACGCCGATCGCTGCTTCTTCATCGACGGCGACGGCGAGTTCTGCGACGGTGACTTCGTCTGCGCCCTGCTCGCCCGCGCCGCGCTGGCGAAGAACCCGGGAGCGACGATCCTCTATGACCCGCGCTCCAGTCGCGCGGTCCCCGATCTCGTCGCCGCCGAGGGCGGCCACTCCGAGATCTCTCGTGTCGGCCACGCCTTCTTCAAGGCCCGCATGCGCGAGGAGGGTGCCGTCTTCGGCGGTGAGGTCTCCGGCCACTACTACTTCCGCGATTTCTGGTGCGCGGACTCAGGCACGATTCCGGCGCTGTTGATGCTGGAGCTGCTCTCGGTCGCGGGGCGCTCCCTAGCCGAGCTGATGGCCGAGTTTCGCTCCCGCTACTTCATCTCCGGCGAGATCAACTCGGAGATCGCCGACCCGGAGGCGAAGATGGCCGAGATCGCCGAGCGCTACTCGGACAGCGAGCAGACCGGCCTCGACGGGATCTCGGTCGACTATCCCGACTGGCACTTCAACGTCCGCCCCTCCAACACCGAGCCGCTGTTGCGCCTCAATCTCGAGTCGCTGGTCTCGCGCGAGGACATGGAGCGCAAGCGGGACGAAGTCCTGGCGCTCATTCGCGCATGAGCCTGACCCCCGAGCAGGCGCTTGAGCAAGCGGCGCTGGCCGGGATCCACCGCCTGCGCATCCCGACCCCGTTCGCGGTCGGGCGGGTCAACTGCTACCTGATCGAGGACGAGCCGCTGACCCTGATCGACACCGGCCCGAACTCGGGCAAGGCGCTCGCCGAGCTGCAGACCCAGCTCGGCGAGCGCGGCCACTCGATCGACGACCTCGAGCTGCTCGTCGTCACCCACCAGCACATCGACCACCTCGGCCTCGCCGAGATCGTCGTGCAGCGCTCGGGGGCACGGGTCGCCGCCCTCGGGACCGCCAAGGAGCGGCTGGCGAACTTCGACGAGGACGCCGAGGCCGAGGACCGCTTCGCGGTCGAGCTGATGATCCGCAACGGTATCCCCGAGGAGGTGACGGTCGCGCTGCGCAGCGTCTCGCGCAGCTTCCGCGGCTGGGGCTCCCACGTGACGGTCACCCATCCCCTCGAGGACGGCCAGCCGCTGCCTTTTCGCGACCGCACCCTGCAGGCGCTCCACCGCCCCGGCCACAGTCCCTCCGACACGGTCTTCTGGGACGCGGAGCGCCGGATCCTGATCGCCGCCGATCACCTGATCGCCCACATCTCCTCCAACCCGCTGATCTCGCGCCCGCTCGACGGCTCCGACCGGCGTCCCCAGGCCCTCGTCACCTACATCGAGTCGATGCGAAAGACACGCGAGATGCCGGCCGAGATCGTCCTCTCCGGACACGGCGAGCCGATCACGGACCACGTCGCCCTGATCGACGATCGCATCGCCAAGCACGAGCGCCGCAAGGAGAAGATCTACAAGCTGATCGCCGAGCAGCCGCGCTCCGGCTACGAGATCGCCCAGGCGATCTGGGGCAACGTCGCCGTCACCCAGGCCTTCCTCACCCTCTCGGAGGTGATCGGCCATGCCGACCTGCTCGTCAACGAGGGCCGCGTCCGCG
The DNA here is from genome assembly GCA_036269215.1 of Solirubrobacterales bacterium. Lineage (GTDB taxonomy): Bacteria > Actinomycetota > Thermoleophilia > Solirubrobacterales > 70-9 > VRUE01. Next base: position 20,831 of record DATASN010000045.1, on the reverse strand, counting down.
AAGCCGAGGACGGGGAGGTGATCCGCTATGAGGCGACCGGGTAAGACCCGCTCCGCCAAGAAGCGGATGCTGCTGATCGTCAACCCGTACGCGACCACGGTTTCCGATCGGTTGAAGAACCTCGTGGTCTACGCGCTGCAGGGGCGCTACGAGGTCGAATCGGTGGCCACCGAGGCGCAGAACCACGCGACCGAGATCGGACGGGAGGTGCGCGACCACCGCTATGACGTGGTCGTCGCCTTCGGCGGCGACGGCACCCTGAACGAGGTCGTCAACGGGCTGGCCGGGACCGAGGTGCCCGTCTCGGTCCTCCCCGGCGGCTCCACCAACGTCGTCTGCCGCACGCTCGGCATCCCCAACGACGTCGTCGACGCGACCGAGCACCTGCTCGCCCTGGCGGACGATTGGCAGCCACGGCGGATCGACCTCGGCAGGGTCGACGACCGCCACTTCGTCTTCTCCTGTGGGGCGGGGATCGACGCGACCGTGGTCAAGCGCGTCGACGCGCATCCGCGGCTCAAGTCGGCCGCCGGCCCGTACTACTTCAGCTGGGCGGCGGTCTCGGCCTTCTACCGCGCCTACCTCTACAACGCGGTGCGGCTGAAGGTCGAGGCCGGCGGCGATACGGTCGAGGGGGTTACCGCGCTGGCCCAGAACTCCGACCCCTTCACCTACTTCGCCAGCCGCCAGGTGCGCGTCTGCGAGGGGGTCGAGATCGACGACGGGACGCTCGCGGTTGGCGTGCTGAAGCGCGCCGCCCAGCGCGACATGCCGACCCTGATGACCCGCCTCTTCAGCCGCGACCGCCCCGCCGCCCGGCATCGCCAGATCGAGCAGCTCTCGAAGGTCAGCGAGGCCACCGTCACCTCCGTCTCCGAGACCAAGGACGGGATCGCCCGCCCCTTCCCGGTCCAGGTCGACGGCGACTACATCGGCGAGAAGACCGCGATGACCCTGCGCGCCGAGCCCGGCGCCCTCACCATCGTCGCCTGATCAGCCCGCGGTTCTTTGCCAGACCGCCGCTCGTCCGGAGCTCTTCGACTTCAGCTCGCCCTGATCTCGAAGCGACCGCAGAGCGAGACGTATGGTCGGATCGCTGACCCCCGGAACGGCCCTGCGGACATCGCTCAGGCTGAACTCCGGGGGAGCGGCCGTCATGACCCAGTGTCGGACTCGCTCCGTCTTGCTCATCGCCGAGGTCTCGCGTTCGGCGGCCACGCGGTTTTCGAAGTCGGCGTAGCTCGAGGCGAGGACTCCGATCAGGTATGCGGTCCAAGGCCAGATCTCATGCTCGCCGTCGTGCCAGCCCCGCTGAGACCGTTCGAGGGCGTCGTAGTAGTCGTTCCGAGTTTCGAAGATTCTCTGCTCGACGCTGACGTAGCGAGCGACACCGTAGTCGAGACGCAGTAGCTCGTAAGTCGTCAAGAGGCGAGCAACGCGTCCGTTTCCGTCCCCGAAGGGATGGATTGCGAGCAGGTCGAGGATGAATGCGGCCAGGGCGAGGAGCGGATGGGCCGTCTCGGCTTCGATGCTCTGCAGGTAGCCACCGAAGAGGCCCTGAACCAACCCCTCGGCTTGCCGCCAGGGAGGGGGCCTGAAGATGACCCGCCGGACGTGCTGGCCGTCACGCTCACCGATGACGTTGTCCTCCTGCTTCAAGCGACCCCCAGGGGTCTTCGTGTGGGCGTAGAGCTGGCGATGGAGGCGCAACAGCAGCGCCGGTGTCGGAGGATCCAGGCTCTCCTCGCGCATCAGACCGTCGATCGCGTCCCGGTAGCCGGCGAATTCCTCCTCGCTGCGATTGCGAGAGCGAGGCGGCTCCGGCGCCGCCAGCCGTTCCGCGCGCTGCCGCGGGACGTTGACGCCCTCGATCGCATTCGAAGCCCTGATCGACTCAACCCTGGTTTGATCCGCCAGGGAGCGAAGCAGGGCCGGCAGCTGATCCCGATACAGCTCCTCCCGACCCTTGCCGACGTCGATCTGGCTCAGCAGCACGCCAAGATGAGCGGGCATTTTTGCAAAGACGCCCTCTTTTCCGCCAAAGCTTCGCATTGAGGTAGTAAAGCAGTAATTAGGGTATTTGACCTTCTAATTACCCTAATTAACGGGAGATTATCCGAAAGATCAGGCGGCGGGGGTGATCCGGTAGGCGTCAAAGACCCCCTCGACGTTGCGCAGGCGCGAGATGCACTGCTTGAGCTGCTCGGTGTCGCCGACCTCGATCACGAACTTGTTTTTGACCATCGGGTCGTTGGTCGTGCAGCTGGCGCCGATGATGTTGATCCCTGCCTCCGAGAAGGTGCGCGAGAGGTCCTCGAGCAGGCGGGTGCGGTCGTAGGCGTCGATCTGCAGCTCAACCCGGTAGGAGGACTCGTTCTCGCCGTCCCAGCTCACCTCGACGAACCTTTCCGGCGCCCGCTTCAGCGCCCTCATGTTCTTGCAGTCGGTACGGTGGATCGTAATCCCGCGACCGAGTGAGACGTAGCCGGCGATCTCGTCGCCGGGCACCGGGCGGCAGCACTTGGCGAGCCGCACCGCGACGTTGGCGGCGCCCTTGACGCTGATCCCGTAGTTGGAGGCGTCCTTGGTGCGCCGCGCCTTGTCCTCGCGGTGGCCGCCGGCGATCCCCAGCGGGTCGGTCTCCTCGACCGCCTCGCCGGCCTTGAGCCGCTGCATCAGCTTGTTGGCGACCGCCTTGGTCGGGACTTTGCCCTGGCCGAGCGCGATGTAGAAGTCGGTCGCCTTGCGGAAGCCCATCTCGCGGATCACGTCGACCAGCAGCGGCGAGGCGGCGACCTTCTGCATCGGCAGGCCGTGCTTGCGCAGCGCCGCCTCGAGCCCGTCGCGGCCCTTGCGCTCGGCGTCCTCGCGGCTCTCCTCCTTGAAGAAGGCGCGGATCTTGTTGCGGGCGCGGCTGGTGCGGACCAGCTTCAGCCAGTCGCGCGAGGGGCCGCGCTTCTGCTTGCCGGTCAGCACCTCGACGATGTCGCCGGAGCGCAGCTGGTAGTGCAGCGGCACGATCGAGCCGTTGACCTTGGCGCCGACACAGGCGTGGCCGACGTCGGTGTGGACCGCGTAGGCGAAGTCGAGTGGGGTCGAGCCCGCCGAGAGGTTCTTCACTTCCCCCTTCGGCGTGAAGACGAAGACTTCGTCCTCGAAGAGGTCGACCTTGAGCGACTCGAGGAACTCGGCCGGGTCCTGGTCGCCCTCCGCCTCGACCAGCTGGCGCAGCCAGGTCATCTTCTCGCGGCGTGGATCGGTGACGCCGCCCTCCTTGTAGGCGACGTGGGCGGCGATCCCGTACTCGGCCAGGCTGTGCATCTCCTCGGTGCGGATCTGGATCTCCAGCGGCTTGCCCTCGGGGCCGATCACCGTCGTGTGCAGGGCCTGGTACATGTTGGCCTTCGGCATCGCGACGAAATCCTTGAAGCGACCGGGCAGCGGCTTCCAGAGCGAGTGGATGACGCCGATCGCGCCGTAGCAGTCCTTGACCGAGCCGACGATCACCCGCATCGCGGTGAGGTCGAAGATCTCGTTGAACTCGCGGCCCTTCTTGGTCATCTTCGTGTAGATCGAGTAGAAGTGCTTGGCACGGCCGGAGATCTCGGCCTCGATCCCGACCTGGAGCAGCTCGCCGGAGAGGAATTCCCCAGCCTCCTCGACGTAGATCTCGCGCTCGTTGCGCTGCTGGGCGACCAGCTGCTTGATCTCGGCGTACTTGCGCGGGTGCAGGGTGGCGAAGGCGAGATCCTCGAGCTCCCACTTGATCGCGTGGATCCCCAGCCGGTGGGCCAGCGGCGCGTAGATTTCCAGCGTCTCGCGCGACTTCGTCATCTGCTTTTGCTTCGGCAGGGCGCCGAGCGTGCGCATGTTGTGGAGGCGGTCGGCCAGCTTGATCAGGATCACCCTGACGTCGGTGGCCATCGCCACCATCATCTTGCGGTAGTTCTCGGCCTGGCGCTCGTCACGGCTCTCGAAGGTGATCCCGGTCAGCTTGGTGACGCCGTCGACCAGCTGGGCGACCTCGTCGCCGAACTCGGCCCGGATCTCCTCGAGGCTGGCGCTGGTGTCCTCGACCGTGTCGTGCAGCAGCGCCGCGCAGAGCGTCTCGGTGTCGAGCCGCATGCCGGCGCAGATCTGCGCCACCCCGACCGGGTGGGTGATGAACTCGTCGCCGGAACGGCGCAGCTGGTCGGCGTGGCGGTCGCAGGCGAAGTCGAAGGCGCGGGTTACCGCGCCGCGGTCGATCGCGGCCGGCGAGAGATCGGCCGCGCCGTTGGCCTCGGCGGCGCCGTTGTTGGCGCCGTCCTCAGGACTCGACGCGGAATCGAACTCCTCGACCACGGAGAAGAGGTCGCCGAGGAGTCCCTGGTTCGCTACGGCTGTTTGTGTGCTTCGAGGTATTGGCGAGCCTCCTCGTGGCGGGCGCTGTAGGCGCGAAAGGCCTCCGAGCGCTCGAGATCTGTGCTCTCTGAGGATACGACGCCGACCACACCTTCGCCCCCGGCGGGCTCGCCGCGCACCAGGTCGAGCTCGCCCAAGACGCGAAAGCAACGCGCCGCGGTCTCGGCACTCCGCGAATGCGATCCGCCTCCGAGCAGTGCCTCACGCAGCTCCTCGCCGCTCGCCTCGCCTGCCTCGCGCAGGTCGCGGTAGGTCGCGATCAGGGTCGGCCGCTGAGCGAGCTGGACGGCGAGAAGGCTGAGCGAGAAGCGCCACTCCGCCTCGCCCCAGGCGCGGTGCAGGTAGCCGCCGTGCCGTGCGGCGCGCGACGCGCAGCGCTCGAAGCCGGCCCCCGGCGGTGGGTCGACGAGAACGACGTGGGTGAACCCGGCCGCCAGCTCCGGCGAGCGTTCGAGCTCGCCGTAGTCGGCCAGACGCACGCCCTCGCGGTCCATGCCGGCGCGCAGCTCCGCGTCGGCGGTGAGGGCGAGGACGCCCTCACCGCAGGAGGCCAGCTCGCCGACCACGGCTGCCGGGGCGTTGGCGCTGCTCAGCACGCGGCGCTTGTGCTCGGCGGCAGCTTTGTCCCCGGCGAGCAGCGCCTCGCTCGGATCGCGGGCCAGCTCGGCCTCGAAGCGCCGCCACCACGCCCCGGCCTCCCCGGCGCTCTTTTCCAGGTCGCGCCGGTAGAGCTCGCGCAGGATCACCTGTGGCTCGACCGCCCCGTTCCAGCGATTCACCTCGAGGCGCACGGCGACGTCGACGGGATCGTCCTCGCCGACGCCGAGAGAGGGGCGGCCGAAGGCGACGCCAAGCGCCCGGTGGGCGCCGCTGTGGAGGCTGAAACGAGCGTGCTTGCCCTCCCCCATCGTCCGCACGTCCCGCACCCGAGCCGAGGGCACGAGCAGCCGCACCCCGGGGTTCCCCATCCCGAAGGGCGCAAGCTGCCGCAGCTCCTCGGCCAGCTCCAGTCCAAGCGAAGCGCCGCCGACGATCGCATCGATCCGCTCCGTCCGCTTCAGATCCTCAGGCCCAAGCACCGACGCCGCGTGCGCGGCAAAGGCCTCGCGGAACGCCTCGAGGCTGCTCTCCTCCAGCTCCAGCCCGGCGGCAGCGCGGTGCCCCCCGAAGCTGCCCAGGTGCTCGGAACAAGCCTCCAATCCGGCAAGCAGGTCGAAGCCGGAGATGCTCCGCCCCGACCCACGCCCCTTCCCCTCACCGTCGAACGAGACGACCACCATGGGCCGATGGTGCCGCTCGACCAGCCGCGAGGCGACGATCCCGATCACGCCGGGGTGCCAGCCCTGCCCGGCGACAACAAGGCCCGCTGCTTCGCGCAGATGCTCCGGCAACGCCCGCAGCGCCGCCTCGGCCGCGTTCGAGACCTCACGCTCGGTCGCGCGCCGCTCCCCATTGGCCCGGTTCAGCTCGTTCGCAATCTCAGCCGCACGAGCCTCGTCATCGGTGAGGAAGAGCTCAACCCCGGCATCGGCTCGATACAACCGCCCCGCCGCGTTGATCCGCGGCCCCAGCCGAAAGCCCAGATCGCTCTCGTCAAGCTGGCTCAAATCGCATTTCGCCGCCGCCAGAAGCGCCCGCATCCCCGGCCGCCGCGCCCGCCGCACCTCCTCGAGTCCCCGCCTGACCAACGACCGGTTCTCACCGACCAGCGGAACCACATCGGCAACCGTCGCCAGAGCAACCAGGTCGAGGTCGAGGTCGTCCGCCCCCCGCAACGCGCATGCCAGCTTCCAGGCAACCGCGGTACCGCAGAGCTCTCCGAACGGGTAGCCGTCGTCGAGTCCGGGATGCAAGATCGGGCAATCCGGCAGCTCGCTCCCGGCCTGGTGGTGGTCGGTAACGATGACCTCCATGCCCAGCTCCCTCGCCAGCTGAACCTCCTCGACCGCGGTGATCCCGCAGTCGACCGTGACGATCATCTCGGTGCCGCGCTCGGCCAGGCGACTGACGTTTGCCTCGCTAAGTCCGTAGCCATCAGCCATCCGGTCGGGAATCAGCCAATCGCAATCTGCGCCGAGCTCACGCAGGGTGCCGACCAACAGCGTGGTCGCGCAGACCCCGTCGACGTCGAAGTCGCCGTGCACCGTGATCCGCCGCCCGGCCGTCACCGCTGCGAGAACCTGCTCGACGACGGTGCCCATCGACTCGAAGGCATCTGGCGGATGCGACTCTTCGGCGTCGAGGAAGGCCTGCGCCTCCTCCGGCGTCCGGTACCCCCGCCGCACCAGCGCGATAGCCACCGGCTCGCTCAGCCCAAGCTCCTCCGAGAGCCCTCGCGCCTCCTCGTACGAGTAGGCCTCGGCCTTGTATGCGCCCAGAGTCTCCGACACGCTTCCAAGCTATGCACCGCCCCCGACGGAACCGTCCCTAGAAAACGGCCTAATTTGGCCCTACTCGACCGCTTGCTCTGTGCGGATGCCGATCAGGTAGACGATCCCGAGCCCGATCGCGACACCCGGTACCGCGGTCAGCGCCGTTGCCAGGTCGGTGTTGCCGAGGCTTTTACCGCTGGCGATCTCGACGACGGCGCCAAAGACGACCGCGCCGATCACCGCGCCGAGGAAGGCGCCGACGATCCCCTGCCAGAAGCGGTCGGGCAGGAAGACCGTGAAGTGCCAGAGGGCGATCCCCATCGTGAACCAGACGAGCAGGGCCATCTAGCGCCTCCTCCCGTGTTTGCGGCGCTGCTGGCGGCGCGAACGGCGGCGCTGCTCGCGCTCGCGCTTGGCGACCTCGGCCGGGTCGGCGGCGGGCGGTTCGCCGTTGCTGGACGGTTTCCCGCCTTCGCCCTCGACCGGCGGCTCGACCGTCGCCACCGCGCCGGCCTTCGGCCGCTCCTCGCGCTGCGAGGCGATCTCCGCCTCGAGCTCGGCGTCGCTCTCCTCGCCGTCCTCGCCGATCCGGGCCAGCTCGATCTCGTCGGCGAAGGCGGGGACGCTGCCCTCGGCCGCGGCGATCCGCTCGCGGCGGCGGATGAAGCCCGGCTCGCGTTCCTTCCAGGCGGTCAGCACCGGCGAGGCGATGAAGATCGAGGAGTACGTTCCCGAGGCGATCCCGACCATCATCGCGAAGGCGAAGTCCTGCAGCGTCGCGCCGCCGAAGATCAGCAGCGAGACGACCGCGAGCAGGGTGGTGAAGCTGGTCGCCAGCGAACGGGTCAGCACCTCGCTCATCGAGCGGTTGACGATCTGCGAGAAGGCAGCGCGCGGCATGCGCGGCATGTTCTCGCGTATTCGGTCGAAGACGATGATCGTGTCGTAGAGCGAATAGCCGAGGATGGTGAGGAAGGCGGCGACCGTACCGCTCGTCACTTCCCTTCCGGTCAACGCGTAGATGCCCGCCGTGATCAGGATGTCGTGGAAGAGGGCGATCAGCACCGGCATCGCGAATTTCGGATCGAACCGGAAGGCGATGTAGGCGCAGATGATCAAGAGCGAGAAGATCAGCGCGTTGCGGGCGCTGTTGGCCACGGTGGTGCCGAAGGTCGGGCCGACGCTGGTGCTGTTGAAGCCGTTGGTCGCGATCCCGAATTCCTTTTCGAGCTGATGCTGCAGTTCGTTGATCTGGCTCGGTTCGAGCGTCTTGGACTGGATCAGGTAAGCGTTGTTGCCGAGCCCGGGGTTGCTCACCTTCTGCACCTCGCCACCGGAGACGCCGGTGCCCTGCAGCGCTTCGCGCACCCCTTCCTCGTCGGTCTGCTTGACCAGCGCCACTTCGACCCGGGTGCCCGACTTGAAGTCGATGCCGAGGTTGAGCTGCTTGGTCGCCAGGGCGAGCGCGCCGACGATCAGGATGCAGCCGGAGAGGGTGAAGAACCAGCGGCTCGCCCCCATGAAGTCGAAGTGCCAGCGCACCCCCTGCCTGGTCGCGCCGAGGGCGCTTGGCGAGCGCAGCAGCCGCGAGCGGCTCATCGAGCCGAGCAGCGCCTGGGTGAAGACGACCGCGGTGAGCAGGGAGACGATCGTGCCGACGCCGAGCACGAAGGCGAAGCCCTTGACCCCCGCCGTCGCCAGCACGAAGAGGACGAAGGCGGTGAGCAGGGTGACGACGTTGGCGTCGATGATCGTCGCGATCCCGCGCCTGTAGCCAGCGGCGATCGCGCTCGACATCGAGCGCCCGGCCCGCACTTCCTCCTTTATTCGCTCGAAGATGACGATGTTGGCGTCGGCGGTGACGCCGATCGTCAGGATCAGGCCGGCGATCCCGGGCAGCGTCAGCGTGATCGGGATCAGTTTGATCAGGGCGAAGAAGATCACCCCGTAGGCACCCAGCGCCAGCGTCGCGATCAGACCCAGGAAGCGGTAGAAGACGAGCAGGAAGAGGACGACCAGGGCGAGGCCGATGATCCCCGCCTTGATTCCCTCGTGCAGCGCTTCGGAGCCCAGCGTCGCCGAGACCTGCGACTGGCTGATCAGGTTGAGGTTGATCGGCAGGGCGCCGCGCTGCAGGAAGCTGGCCAGTTCCTGGGCGTCTTCGATGCTGTTGAAGCCGCCGGAGATCTGCGCCCCGGTGCGGCCGTCGATGCCGTCCGGGTTCTGGGCGTAGTTGATGATCGGCCGCGTCTTGACTTCGTTGTCGAGGACGACCGCGAAGTGGCCGGAGCTCGCTTCGGCCGATTCGGCGGTGCTCGGCCCGATCGCCGAAGCGGCGCCGCGCTGGGCGATCTGCCGGGTTACTTCCTGGAAGGCCTGGCGGCCGCTGTCGGTGAATTTGAAGGCGACGTTGGGGGCACCCGTTTCGTCGGTTTCCTGCTTCGGGTTGGTGATTTCGGTGCCCGAGAGCGCCGGGTTGTCCTTGAGCGCGAACCAGCCCGGTTCGGCGTTTTCAAGCACTTCGCCATTGCTGTTTTGGGGCTTTTCGGAGACGACGATCGTCCCCTCCGGGACCTTGACGACGGTGCCCTCGTTGGCCGGCCTTTTCCTGCCGCTGGGCGAGATGTAGAGGTCTTCTTTGGTGAACTCGGGCCCGTCGATCAGTTTGTGCGGTTCTTCTTTTTCGAAAAGGTAAAAGGTCGTCGGCTGGCTGCAGTTTTCGCAATCGGGCCGCGGCTTCTGTTCCGATGCCAGCTTCGCCGCCGCGTACTCGGTCGGGTAGGCGCCGGCGAAGAGCAGCCGCTGTTCGGAGGCGCTGGTCGGGCTGCGCCCGGCTTCTTTCCATTCTTCGCTGGCTTCTTCGAGCGGGCCTTTCGGCGGTTCTTTGCCGGGGTGGCCGCCGATCGTCCTCTCGCGGCCGATCAGGTTCGGTTCCCAGTCGAACATGAAGAGGCGCGCCGGCTTGGTCGCGCACTCGGTCGCCTTGCCGACGCTGGTGGCGCCGGGAATGCCGACTTGGATCTGGTCGCTGCCGACCCGCGAGACTTCGATCTCCGAGACGCCGAGCTGGTCGCAGCCGGAGCGGATGATGTCGACGGCCCTTTCCATCGAGGTGTTGTCGATCGTCGGCTGCTGGGGCGTCGGGCGGCCCTGCAGGACGAGCTGGACGCCGCCCTTGAGGTCGAGGCCGAGCTTGGTTTCCTTCTTGGCGACGACCAGCGCCGAGAGGACGATCAGGCCGAGGACGAAGAGCAGGACGAAGAGGTGTTTGCGTCGTTTGCCCATCGCCCCCTCAACCCTCTGGGGTGAGGACGATCAGCAGTCCCCCGTCGTCGTCGTAGGCGGGGAAGACGTCGGCCACGGCCTCGGCCGGGAGATCGCCCTCGGCGTTGACCGAGACGCGCTTGCCGAGCGAGCGCACGCCCCACTCGAGCGAGGTTTCGATCGGGTCGCCGTTGGCGTCGGTGGACTCCTCGCCATCGCCCGCCGCCCGCCACTGCAGGCCGAGCACTTCCTGCACCGGGCGTCCGATCACGTCCTCGTCGGTGAGGCCGGTCAGCTCGAAGCTGCCGCGGCCGGCGTCGATCACCCGCGCCTTCTGGTCGCAGACGAAAAAGGCGGCATTGGGCGCGGGGTAGTAGTCGTCGAGCAGCTCGAAGACGAATCCGAAGCCGCATTTCGAGCAGCCCTTCGGGCGCGCGCTGAAGCCCGCCGTGCGCTCGGCGCTGACCTCCCGATGGCCGCAGTTGGGGCAGATGAAGAACGGCACCCCTCGCAGATTACTGAGACTGACTTTTAGAAGAGGCTTCTTGCGGCATCCGGCATCGGCAGCCCGAGATGCTCGAAGGCCCGCGGGGTGAGGACGCGGCCGCGCGGGGTGCGCTTGAGCAGGCCCTGCTGGAGCAAATACGGCTCCAGCACGTCCTCGATCGTATCGGCCTCCTCGCCGATCGCGACGGCCAGGGTCGAGAGCCCGACCGGCCCGCCGCCGAACTTGCTCGCGATCACCTCGAGCAGGGCGCGATCGCTGCGATCGAGGCCGCCGGCGTCGACCTCGAGCATCGCCAGCGCCGCCTCGGCGACGCCGGCGTCGATCGCGCCGCGATCCTTGACCTGGGCGAAGTCGCGCACCCGCTTGAGCAGGCGATTGGCGACGCGCGGAGTGCCGCGCGAGCGCCCGGCGATCGTCTCCGCGCCGGCGGCGTCGACCTCGACGCCGAGGATGCCCGCCGAGCGAACGCTGATCTGGGCCAGGTGCGCGGGGCTGTAGTGCTCGACCCGGTGCGAGAGCCCGAAGCGATCGCGCAGCGGCGTCGTCAGCAGCCCCGCCCGCGTCGTCGCCCCAACCAGGGTGAAGGGCGGCAGCGGCAGGGTGACGGTGCGAGCCCCCGCGCCCTGGCCGAGGACGACCGGCAGCTCACCGTCCTCCATCGCCGGGTAGAGGGTCTCCTCGACCGCGCGGCCGAGGCGGTGGATCTCATCGACGAAGAAGACGCTGCCCGGCTCCAGCGCGGTGAGGAAGGAGGCGACGTCGGCCTTGCGCTCCAGGGCCGGGCCGGCGGTCTGGACCAGCGGCACGCCCATCTCCTCGGCGACGATGTGCGCCAGCGAGGTCTTGCCCAGGCCGGGCGGGCCGGCGAGCAGCACGTGATCGAGCGGCTCGCCCCTCCCCCGTGCCGCCTCGATGAAGATCTGCAGCTGCCCGGTGACCTGCTCCTGGTTGACGAAGTCGGCCAGCGTGCGCGGGCGCAGCGAGCGGTCGAGGTCCTCGTCGGGCAGGTCGGCACGGGCATCGTGCACCCGCACGTCATCGGGCGGCGTATCGTCGCCGGGCGGGAAAGGGTCGTCGATCCCAGGGGTGCGGATCCGCTTCTCCTCGCTCAAGCTGCCTTGCTCCTCGATGTCCCGGCTTTGCGCAGGGCGGCGGCGAGCAGCTGCTCCGCGTCCTCGCCCTCGACCCCGTCGAGGAGCTGCTCGGCTTCAAGCGGCGCATAGCCGAGGTTGACCAGGCCGTCGCGGGCGAGGCCGCGCGGATCGGCTTTGCCGGCGGGGCTCAGCGCGACCTCCTGCTCGAGCGCGCCGGAGACCTTCTCGCGCAACTCGACGATGATCCGCTCCGAGGTCCGCTTGCCGATCCCGGGCACCGCCTGGAAGCGCTTGGCGTCGCCGGCGGCGATCGCCCGCAGCAGCTCGCGCGCGGGACCGCCGGAGAGCGCCGAGAGGGCGACCTTGGGCCCGATCCCGCTGACCGAGATCAGCTCGCCGAAGAGGTCGCGCTCCTCCTCGGAGGCGAAGCCGAAGAGGGCGAGGGAGTCGTCGCGGGAGATCAGCTCGGCGTGCAGGAAGACCTCGCGGCCGGTCGCCGGCACGGCTTTCAGCGTCTCGGCCGAGACCGCGAGCCGGTAGCCGACGCCGCCGGCGTCGACGACGACGTGGTCGGGTCGGCGCACCATCACCTCGCCGCGCACGGCGGCGATCATCCGGCCAGCCTCTCCGCGACGGCTTCTTCCGCGGCCAGCGTCGCCGCTTCGTGGCTGGTGGCGCCACCGTGGCAAATCGCCACCGCGAGCGCGTCGGCGGCGTGGTCGGGGCTCGGCGGGTCGGGAAGCCCGAGCAGGGTTCCGACCATCCGCCCCACCTGCTCCTTGCCCGCGGCGCCAGAGCCGCAGACCGCCTTCTTGATCGCCTGCGGCGTGTAGGTGAAGCAGCGCACGCCGCGCTGCGCCGCCGCCAGCATCGCGGCACCGCTGGCGCGGCCGACGGCCATCGCGGAGTGCACGTTCTTGCCGAAGTAGAGGTCCTCGAGCGCCATCGCCGCCGGTTGATGCCACTCGAGCAGCTCGGCGAGGGCGCTGTGAATCCGCTCGAGGCGCTGCTCGATGCGCATCTCCGGCGAGGTCTCGACCACGCCACCGTCAAGGGCGACCATGCGGCTGCCCTCGATCCTGACCACGCCGAAGCCGAGGTTGGCTGCGCCGGGATCGATCCCGATCACGACTTGCATGGGAAGTGATTCTGAGACCAGGCCCGGATGCCTTCGTTCCGGGCCTGGTTACGCGGCCAGCTTCTCGAGGATCTCCTGCGGCACGTCGAAGTTGCCGTGCACCTCGTTGACGTCGTCGTGCTCTTCGAGGGTGTCGAAGAGGCGCAGCAGGTCTTCTGCCTCGCTGCCCTTGACGAGCACCGTGCTCTTCGGCTCCATCGCAATCTCAGACGATTCGACCTCCACCCCGGCCGTCTCAAGCGCCTCGCGCACCGCGGCCAGGTCGCCGGGCTCGCAGAGCACCCGCAGCTGCCCGCCGTCCTCGCGCACGTCCTCGGCGCCGGCGTCGATCGCGGCGATCAGGTCGTCCTCGGCGTAGCGCTCGCCGTCGACGACGACGACGCCGCGTTTCTCGAAGATCCAGGCGACCGAGCCCGGCTCGCCGAGGCTGCCGTGGTGCTTGCTGAAGGCGTGGCGGACGTCGGCGCTGGTGCGGTTGCGGTTGTCGGTCAGCGCCTCAACCAGGATCGCCGCGCCGCCCGGCCCGTAGCCCTCGAAGAGGACCTGCTCGATCGCCTCGGCGTCGCTGCCGACGCCGCTGCCGCGGTCGACGGCGCGCTGGATGTTGTCCTTGGGCATCGAGGCGTCGCGGGCCTTCTGGATCGCGGTCGCCAGCGGCGCGTTGGCCTCCGGGCTCGGGCCGCCGTCGCGCGCCGCGACCGTGATCGCCCGCGCCAGCTTCGTGAACTGCTTGCCGCGCTTGGCGTCGGCTGCGCCCTTCTTGTGCTTAATGGAAGACCACTTCGAGTGTCCTGACATACCTGGCATTCTATGAGTGTGGAAATGGTCAGCGACCCGCACCGCGGTGGAACGGCCAGGGGGCTGGCCGCGAGCGTCGTCTTCGTGGTGATGCTGCTGGCGGCGCTCTCGATCTGGACCGCGATCCCGCTGAGCTGGATCTACATCGGCTCCAAGGTCTCCCAGACCCAGTTCCCGAGCGGCGGCCCGTACTTCGTCGTCGCCGTCGGGATCGTCGCCTCGATCGTCCTGATCGCCTGGCTGATCGGCCGGCTCAACCGCCTCTACATCCAGATCACCGGCACCAACCGGCTAACCCCGATGCGCCCGACCTGGCTGAAGAGCATGCGTGACAGCACGGCGAAGGGAACGACCACGGTGGTCGAGGCCGTGCTGATGGGCTCGGTCATGCTCGCCGCCGTGACCCTGACGATCTGGTTCTTCCTCCTGGCCGGCTCGCCGATCCCGAACCAGTAGAGCCGTCAGAGGCCGCCGAGCAGCTGACGGGCGCGCTCGTCCACGTACTCTGCGACGTTTGACTTCGGTGGGATCGCTTCGGCCTCGACCGCGTCCCTCATTGCAATCGCCGTACGGCCGACCACAGCTCTCGCCCGGTCTGCCAGGTGCGGCCACGACCGCGCCTCGCGCACGATGTCGGAGGCGGTGATCGCAGGCAGCGACGGCTGGCCGCCGATCGCCATCGCCGCATCGGCGTGGAGCTTTGGCCAGAGGGCGGTCGGCACGGTGTCGTACAGCGGAGCAAGCTCCACGGTCTGCGGGGTCGGGTGCAGGAGCGCCAGGTTCTTGCCGTGGGCGTCGGCATTGCCGATCAGCACCGTGAAGGTGATCGCGGCGACGAGGCGATCGAGCTGGGCCTGGGGGTCGAGCGCGTAGGTATCCAGGAGACCCGCCAGATCCCTCAGCGATGGCCCGCCGCCTCGTTCGTACTTGGCCCGGCCGCGATTGCCGTCCGGATCTATCCCGGTGGCCTGGCAGAGGTCCTCCTGGTGGATCCGGCGGACCGCGCCATCGCAGGTCGCCCGGTCGAAGCGAGAGAGAATCAGGTACTCACTGTCGCCGATCACCTCCAGCCGCTGCTCGACCGCGCTCAGGCCGGCGGCACGGGCCAGCTCGAGGCAGAGGCCCTCGGCGCGGATCAGCCCCGCGTGGCGAGGATCGTCTGCCTTGAGAATGTGGGTGGACGGGCGACCGTGCAGCGGACGCCCCCACATCCCCTTGCCCAGATCCACCAGCAGGAGCTTGTCCTGCAGCCCGGCGAGGGAGAGCTCGCTGTCGTCGTGGACGCCGAGCGGGAACTCCTCGAGCTCCTCCAGCGCCGCGGCAAGCCTCGCCGGCGTGTAGGCCTCGACGTCGAGGCGGCGCTCCAGCGGCTCCTCGGCGCTGATCACCAGAGCCCCGGCGATGTCGCGTCCGTAGCGGGACAGCAGCTCGAACGTGTCGTTGACCGCCAGATTGGCGCGGGCGGCCAGGGCCTGCAGTGCCTGGCCCTCGGGCAGGAGCCCCCGGCAAAATGCCAGGGCGTCAAGCGGCGTCTCGCCTAGGGGCAGCGAGCAGGAGAGCACCGGGCTGTTCAGGGCCCAGGCCTCCAGTGCCACTTCCGTGTAGCGGCAGCGAATCTCCGGCCAGCGGCGCTGCTCGAGCTCGGCGATCTTGCGACGGTCCAGCCAGACTCCCAGCCGCCTAGCTTTGCGGGCCATTGTCCCCGGGGAGTTCGACCCTCACCACCGCTCCCATGCGGCGCAGCGCCCGCAGCGCCCGCTCCAGGAGCAGGGTCTCCGCCCCGGCCTCGAGCCGCGCCAGGTATGTGCGATCGATCCCGGCCTGTTCGGCGAGGTCCTGCTGTGTCAACCCGTTCTCGCGACGCACGCCGGACACGGTCCGACCCAGATCGGCCGCTCCGCGAACCGTCCAGCTGCGCCTGGGAGGGGATTTATCTGTGCGCATAACCACACATTAGCAACTAACTTCGAGATGTGCGGTTTTTAAGACAATTGGTCTTAATGCCTTTATGTGCGGATTTCAGCACAGCGCTGCGCCGTCCTAGACGACGAACTTGCCGTCGACCTGGAAGCCCTCGCCGTCGACTTCGATCTTGCCGCCCCTGCGCAGGTCGCAGACGAGGTCGGTGTGGACCGCCGAGTCGTTGAGGCCGCCGGACTCCGGGTAGGACTTGCCGACCGCCATGTGGACGGTGCCGCCGATCTTCTCGTCGAGCAGGACCTCGAGCGTGCCGCGGTCGATCGCGTAGTTGGTGCCGATCCCGAGCTCGCCGAGCCGGCGGGCGCCCTCGTCGGTGTCGAGCAGCTGGATCAGGAACTCCTCGCCCCGCTCGGCGCTTGCGTCGACGACCACGCCCGCCCCGAAGCGCAGGCGCACGCCGGAGACCTCGCGGCCTGCGATCACCGCCGGCAGGTGGAAGGTCACCTCCCCTTCGACCGAGTCCTCGACCGGCCCGGTGAAGAACTCGCCGTCGGGCATGTTGTGATCGCCGACGCAGGGGATGAACGTGCGGCCGGCGATGCCGAGCTTGATGTCCGTGCCGGGAGCGGTGATCCGCACCTCCTCGTGACCCTGGATCCAATCGGCCAGGCGTTCGCACTCGGCCGATGCGCGCTTCCAGGCCGTCAGCGGCTCCGGGTCGTCGGCGAGGCAGGCGCCGAAGTAGAAGTCCTCGTATGCGGACAGGCTCATCTCCGCCTCCGAGGCGTAGGCGTTGGTCGGGAAGAGCGTGTAGCACCAGCGAAGCTCGCCGGCGGCGCTGCGCTCCATCATCCGGTTCAGCACCGGGCCGGTCGCCGTCTGGCGGCGGGTCTGGCGCTCCGGCGCGACGGCGGAGAGCTCGCGCGTGTTGGCGTTGGCGCCGATGCCGATCCGCACGTCGGCGTTATCGACCGTCCACTCCATCAGCGGTGAGATCCAGGCCAGCTGCTCGTCGCCGGCGTGCTCGTAGTAGATCGCCGCGAGGCCGTCGAGGCCGACGTTGAGGATCGGGTGGGCGCCCGCCTTCAGGACCTCCTCGTAGACGGCGCGCAGCAGCGGCTCGGCACCGACCTCGCCGTCGATCGAGACCACCTCGCCCGCCTTCACCTTGGTCGAGTAGCCGACCAGGATCTTCGCCAGGTTCTCCACTCTGGGGTCCCTCACGCCTCCGCCTCCTCCTGCGCGCGGGCAGCCTGCGCGCTCGTCGTCATCGCCATGAACAGTGCGTGCAGCCGCGGGTCGTCGGTCAGCTCCGGGTGAAAGGCGCAGGCGAGCACGCCGCCTTCGCGGATCGCCACCGGGTGCCCCTCGTAGGAGGCGAGCACCTCGACGTCGGGCCCCTGCCGCTGGACCCACGGCGCCCGGATGAAGACCGCGCGCAGCGGCTCGTCGCCCAAGCCCTTCACCTCGAGATCGGCCTCGAAGCTGTGCAGCTGCCGCCCGAAGGCATTGCGCGCCGCGGTCGCGTCGATCAGCTGCAGATGGGCGTCGTCGCAGACGATCATCCCGGCACAGGTGCCGAAGATCGTCCCCCCGGTGGCCTTGAAGCGCTGGATCGGCTTCGCCAGGCCCGCCGCCTCGATCCCCATGGAGATGGTCGTGCTCTCCCCGCCGGGGATCACCAGCCCGTCCAAACCGACCAGATCGGCTGGGAGCTTCACCTCGCGCACGTCGGAGTCGAGCCCGCGCAGAACGAGCTCGTGCGCCTCGAACCCCCCCTGGATGGCCAGAACGCCGATCAACATTTCGGCACCTGAGCGCCTAGGCACCGCGATCCTGCAAAAGCGCGTCGGCGGCGGCCAGCTCGGAGATCTCCAGGCCAGGCATCGCGTCACCGAGGCCAATCGACGCCGCCGCAACCCTCTCCGGGTCATTGAAGTGGGTGGTCGCCTCGACGATCGCCTTCGCCCGCCGCTCCGGATCGTCGCTCTTGAAGATCCCCGAGCCGACGAAGTTTCCTTCGGCGCCGAGCTGCATCATCAGCGCCGCGTCGGCGGGGGTGGCGATGCCGCCCGCGCAGAAGAGCGGCACCGGCAACCGGCCCCTGCCGGCCACCTCGTGCACCACTTCCAGCGGCGCCTGGTGCTCCTTCGCGGCGCTGGAGAGCTCCTCGGGGCCGAGCTGGGCCAGCCGCTTGATCCCGGCGACGATCTCGCGCATGTGGCGGACCGCCTCGACCACGTTGCCGGTTCCGGCCTCGCCCTTGGAGCGGATCATCGCCGCGCCCTCGCCGATCCGCCGCAGCGCCTCGCCGAGGTTGGTGGCGCCGCAGACGAACGGCACCTCGAAGCCGAGCTTGTCGATGTGGTTGCGCTCGTCGGCGGGGGTCAGCACCTCCGACTCGTCGATGTAGTCGACCTCGAGCGCCTGCAGCACCTGCGCCTCGGCGAAATGGCCGATCCGCGCCTTCGCCATCACCGGGATGCTGACCGCCTCCTGGATCCCCTTGATCATCGCCGGATCCGACATCCGCGCCACGCCGCCGTCCCTGCGGATGTCGGCGGGAACCCGCTCCAGGGCCATAACCGCGCAGGCCCCGGCCTGCTCGGCGATCCGCGCCTGCTCGGGCGTCACCACATCCATGATCACCCCGCCCTTGAGCATCTCGGCAAGGCCGGTCTTGACTCTGAAAGTTGCTCGCTCGCTCACGAGCCGCATCTTACGGGGGCGGGCCGCTACTTCAGCTTGTACGCGCGGATGCGGTCTTTGTGCGTATCTTCGTCACGCGCGTAGAGGCCGTGGGCCAGCGCCTGAACCAGGGCCATCAGGGCCGTGTTGGACCGCGCAAACGACGGGCTGTTCGACGAGTAGTAGAGGGTCAGCTCGGCGTGCTCGCCGACCTCGGACATCGAGGCATCGGAGACGGCCAGGGTGCGGGCGCCGCGGTGCAGGGCGAGCTTCATCGCCCGGAGAAGCAGCGGATGCGCGCGACCGGAGGAGATCACGATGACGAGCGTCTCGTCGTCGATCCGCCCGAGTCGCTGCAACGACTCGCCGCCGGTGCTGGCGACGATCTCGGCGCGGATGTCGAGCAGACTCAGCGTGTGCCGCAGGTAGCTGGCGAAGAAGGCCATCTGATCGACGCCGACGATGACGACGCGCTGCGCTTCGGCGAGCGCGGCGACGGCGCCGTCGACCTGCTCGCGGGTCAACTTGCGCGCGGTTTCCTCGAGGTTGGCGTAGTCGGCGCCGAGCGATCCCTCCAGCTCGGAGTGATCGAAGGAGAAGAGGTTGCCGGCGCTGGCGCTGCCGTTGACGGCGGCACCGGCGCTGCGGTACTCCTCGATCGCCGCCTGCTGCAGCTCGGGGTATCCCTCGAAGCCGAGGGCCTGGGAGAAGCGCACCACCGTCGATGACGAGGTGCTCGCTCTCCTGGCCAGCTCCTCGGCGGTGAGGAAGGCTGCCTCGTCGAGGTGGTCGACGATGTAGCGGGCAACGTCTTTCTGGGAGCGCGAGAACTCGTCGAAGCGCTCCTGGATGTACTCGGAAAGGCTCTTCAGCTGGGGTGATTTCGTCGCAGTCTTGGTCACGGCGTCCAATTCGTCGGACCCAGGGCTTTCCCTTCCGAGAAGGGCCCACAGATCTGCCGACGGGCCAATTTCGGTCGTATATCGTCGGTTTCGAGCCCATCGGCGGTATATCTGGTTGGATGGGAGGCGCGATGACGCTCGAACAGGCGCTGCGCCTCACCAACCGCAACATGATCGCCTTCGACCTGATCCTCGGCAGCGCCGCGATCGCGGCGCCGGCGGCGACGCTGAAGGCCTTGGGACACGAGCACCCCTCGCCAGACGCCGAGCACCTCTTCCGCCGCTGTGGCCCGGTCTGGCTCACCTTCGCCGCCGCCCATCTGGTTGCCGAGCGGCGCGGCGAGCAGCGCGACTGGTGGGCGCTCGCCTGGCTGCGCGGGACCGAGATCGCAACCGACGCTCTGTGGTCCGAGTCCCCGGCGGTCTCCCGCCCCGGCGCCAAGCTGGGCCTGCGCCTCGCCGGGGCTGCCAACGTGGCGATGGCCGCCGGCTTCGGCTGGCTGTCGCGGCGGTAGCGCGATGGCCGGCTACGACGGCCTGCCTGACAAGCGCTGGAGCCTGCGCGGCACCACCGAAGAGGGCGACGAGGCCTGGCTGATCCGCAGCATCGCCGGCAAGCTCTATCGCTGCCCGGCTTGCCACGGCGACATCGAGATCGGCAGCGACCACGTCGTCGTCCAGTACGTCTTCCGGCTCGGCGGCACCGAACACCATCACTACCACCGGCGCTGCGCCGAAGAGCTGGTCGTCCCCGACCTCGGCCGGCCGCAGCGGGTGCCGGTCTCCGAATCGTCGCAGTCGCGGCTGCAGGAGCGGGGCCGCTACCCGTCCGGGCGCCGCCGCCACCGTTGACGTGAGCCGCCGCGCCGAGCTGATCTCGATCTACGCCCGGGTCGGACGCACCTACCTCCGCTGGGCGCCCTCGCTGCTGCTGCTCGCCGTCGCCGTCTTCGTGCCGCTCGGCCTGATCCACGCGCTCACCATCAGCGCTGAAATCGGCTCCTTCGGCTTCGGCGCCGGCTTCAAGCTGCTCGCCGCGATCGTGGCGGTGCTGGCGCTGGGGATCACCGGCCTGGTCGGCGAGGTCTTCTACACCGGCGCGGTGGCGATCTCGCTGACCCACCCCCAGCAGGGCAGGCCGCCCTCGCTGCGCCAGATCGCCGGCATGGTCAACTACGGGCCGCTGATCGCGATCGACCTGATCTACGGGGTGCTCGTCTCCGTCGGCCTCGTCTTCTTCTTCGTCCCCGGCATCCTCGTCTTCGTCTGGCTCGGCCTCGCCGCCCCGGTGGTCGAGATCGAGCACCGGGGCATCGGCGCCGCCTTCCGCCGCAGCCTGCGGCTGGTGCGCGGCAAATTCCTCGTCGTCGCATTCGTCCTGCTCCCGATCGAGGTCGCCGGGGACTCGCTGACCGACCTCGCCACCGGCCTTGCCCACGACGCCTTCGGCGGCTCGTTCCTCGCCGAGTGGCTGGCCGACGTCCTCACCAATGTCGCCTTCACCCCCTTCTACGCCGTCGCCGCGGTCCTCCTCACCGTCGACCTGATCCGCGAAAAGGGCGGCGGCGTGGAGCTGCACGCCCAGCCGGCCTCTGAGCGGTCCTAAGTGACTATCCGAAAACCGCCTGAGGCGGCAGGAGTTATGTCGCCCTGAGCTGAAACGGCAAGGCACATCCCTCGCAAAAGGAGAGTGCCTTGCCGGTTGCCGACCCTACCCCTGACCGCCCCCTGCCCACGATCTGG
>DATASN010000044.1:0-21625 GCA_036269215.1 Solirubrobacterales bacterium | reverse complement strand
GTCTGCACGCTCTGCCCGAGCCAGTGCAACGTCAGCTTCACCGTCCGCGACGAGCAGGTGAAGCGGGTGATCGCCCGCGACAACCCCGACGTCGACGACGGCTGGCTCTGCGACCGCGGCCGCTACGGCTTCGAGATGTTCAACGCCGAGGAGCGGATGACCGAGCCGCGCCTGCGCGGCGGTGTGGCGGCGACCTGGGAGGACGCGATCGCCAAAGCGGCCGACGCTCTGCGCGCTGCGAGTGTTGACCACACCGGGGTGGGGACAAACCTCGCAGCGGCAAGCGGAGGCGGCGGCGCGGCAATTGTCGGCGACGCGTCCAACGAGGAGGGCTACCTGATCCAGCGGATCATGCGCGAGGCGCTCGGGTCGCCCCACGTTGACTCGCGCCCGTCCCGCGGCCCATCGCGCGAGACCCTCGTCCGCCTCGCCCAGCCCGAGATCACCGCCAAGGTCCGCGACATCGATGACGCCGACGCGATCCTCGTCGTCGGCACCGATCCCCTGCACAGCAGCCCGATCCTCGACCTCCGCATCCGCAAGGCGATCCGCCGCAACGGCGCCAAGCTGGCCGTCGCGACCGAGGCCCCGACCGCCCTCGACGGGGGCGCAGCCGCGGTCGCCCGCTACGCCCCGGGCAACGCCGGCACCTTTCTCGCGGAGCTGGCCGCATCCCTCGGGGCCGATGGGCCGATAAGTCAAGGTGACCTTGACGTATCGGCCCATCGGCAGGGGGTTGCGGGGATGCTGTGGGAGGCCAAGAGTGTCGTGGTCGTTTGGGGCGACCGGATTGGCCGGGAGGGAGACGGGGCCATCGCGGCCCTGCTCGATGTCGCGTCGACGCTCGACCTCACCGGCAAGAACGGCGCGGGCCTGCTCGAAGTCGCCGAGCTGACCAACGCCCGAGGCCTCCGCGAGGCCGGCTGCCTCCCCGACGCCGGCCCGGGCCTGACGCGTGCTCCTTTTGGGTCGCATACAAGCCCAAACGGAGCAAGCACTGGCAAGGCGACCGAGGAGATCCGCGCTGCGCTGGAGTCGGGAGAGTTGAAGACGGTCCTGCTCTTCGGCGTCGATCCGCTGCGGGACTTCCCGAACACCGAAGCTTGGAAGAACGCGCTGGCGAAAGCGGATCACGTCATCTGCTTCTCCATGTTCGAGAACGCGACCACGACCATGGCCGACATCGTCTTCCCGCTGGAGACCCACGCGGAGAAAGACGGAACCGTCACTCATCCGGATGGCCGCTTGCAACGTGTGCGGCCAAGTGCTTCTCGACCTGGCGACATCCGTCCCGGCTGGGGCGTGCTTGCGGAGATCGCTCTCGCCCTGGGCCACGACACCGGCATCAGCTCCCAGCCTTCAGCCTTCGCAGCCCTCACCGAAGCCGTCCCCTTCTACGCGGGGATCACGGACTCCGACATCGGCGGCCGAGGCATCCGCTGGCAAGACGCCGTACCTGAGAAGGCGACCGGGCCCGGTTCGCCGGACACTCAGCCCGACGCGCCAACCCCGCCCGCCGCAACCGACCCGGCTCCTCGCGGAGTGGCGTCCGCCGAACCGGGCCCGGTCGCCCACCCCGATGGGGCACTCGCGCTCTCCACGTACCGAGACTTGTGGGCCGGGCCGATCACAGAGTTGAATCCGCCATTGAGATTCCTTCAGCCTCAGCAGAGGGTTGAGCTTTCGGTGCCCGATGCGGAGAAGCTTGGATTGAGTGCCGGAGATGAGGTTTCGGTCTCCCAGAACGGCACCAGCTTGCGCGCACGGGTGGCGATCCGGGAACGGGTGCCGGAGGGGACCTGCCTGCTCCTGGAGGGCACCGCGGAGGACAACGCCAACGCGCTGCTCAACGGCGCGCCGGTCTCCGTCCGGATCGAGAAGACTGCCGCTCCCTGATGCTGCCGATCGCCGACACCCAGCTCGTCGAAGCCACCTGGATCATGGTCGTCAAGAGCCTGGTCATCTTCGCGGTGATCTTCGGCATCCTGCCGCTGATGACGGTGCTGGAGCGCAAGCTGATCGGCCGCTTCCAGCACCGCTACGGTCCCAACCGGGTCGGCCCGTTCGGGGTCCTGCAGCCGCTTGCCGACGTCGGCAAGCTGCTCAGCAAGGAGGCCTTCCGGCCCGCCAACGCGATCGGCTCGCTCTTCATCCTCGGCCCGCTGCTGCCGGTCCTCTCCGGCGTCCTCGCCCTGGCGATCATCCCCTGGGGCAACGTCCAGGACGGGGTCGGCCTCTACGGGATCGACGTGCCGATCGGCATCCTCTACTTCTTCGCCGTCGGCTCGATCGCCTTCTACGGCCTGCTGCTCGGCGGCTGGTCCTCGGGTTCGAAGTACAGCCTGCTCGGGGCGATGCGCGGCGCCGCCCAGCTGATCTCCTACGAGGTCGCGATGGGCCTCTCGCTGCTCGGCGTGATCATGATGGGCGGCTCGCTATCGCTGGTCGACATCGTCGAAGCCCAGGGCACGATCTGGTTCATCGTGCCCCAATTCGTCGGCTTCCTGATCTTCATGATGGCCGGCTTCGCCGAGACCAACCGCACCCCGTTCGACATGCCCGAGGCCGACGCCGAACTGGTCCAGGGATTCATGACCGAGTACGGCGGCATGCGCTTCGGCAGCTTCCTGCTGGTCGAATACATGGAGATCATCGTCGTCTCCGGCGTCGCCGCGGCGATGTTCCTCGGCGGCTGGATGGGCCCCGGCCCGGGCTGGCTCGACCCGATCTGGATGCTGGCCAAGATGCTCGGCCTCGTGCTCGTCTTCATATGGGTGCGGGCGACCCTCCCCCGCCTGCGCTACGACCAGCTGATGACCCTCGGCTGGAAGATCCTGCTGCCGCTGGCGACCCTCAACGTCCTCGTCACCGCAGTCCTGGTGGTGACGACGTGATGGGTGTGGCGACTTTCCCGTCATATGCACGGGTAACTCGCCACGGAGGGGTCGTCCGTGGCTGAGTTCGCTTATCTGAAGGACCAGGACGTGGTCGAGGTCCAGCGCGGCCCGGAGCCGGGCGGAATCGGCGGCGCCTACCGCGCCTTCGGCGAGACGCTGCGCGGGTTGAAGACGACGATGGCGCGGCTGATCGAGGGGCCGCTGACGATCCAGTACCCGGAGGAGAAGACGCCCGTCTACCCGCGCTTCCGCGGCCGCCACAAGCTGCACAAGTTCGAGGACACCGGGCTGGAGAAGTGCGTCGGCTGCTCGCTCTGCGCCGCCGCCTGCCCGGCCGACTGCATCCGCGTCGTCGCCGCCGAGAACATCCCCGGCGACCGCGTCTCGGCCGGCGAGCGCTACGCGGCCGTCTACGAGATCAACCTCTCGCGCTGCATCTTCTGCGGCTACTGCGAGATCGCCTGCCCCTTCGACGCGATCACGATGGGACACGACTACGAGATGGCCGACTACGACCGCTCGGACCTGATCTTCACCAAGGAGATGCTGCTGGCCGAGCCGATCGAGCGCACGCCTCTGAGGGCCGAGGGCGAATAGATGGAAGCCGTCCTCTTCTTCGCCGCAGCCCTCGGCGCGCTCGGCGGCGCGATCGGCGTGGTCGCCCTGCGCAACCCCTTCTACGGAGTCCTCGCGCTCGTCGTCCACCTCTTCTCGCTGGCGGTGTTGTTCCTGTTGCTCAGCGCGGCCTTCGTAGCCGCGGCTCAAGTGGTCGTCTACGCCGGCGCCGTGATGGTCCTCTACGTCTTCGTCACCGCCTACGTCGGCGGTGCCGCCGAGTCGGCCTGGGAGCCGATCCCCGGTCAGCGCTTCCTAGCCCCGCTGATGGGCGCCGCCCTGTTCGTAGAGCTGTCGATAGCCGTCCTGGGCTCATCCCTGATCGCCCTCGGAACCCACGGGCCCCGCGTCAACGCAAGCTTTGGCAACCCGGCAGCAATCGGTCGCTTGCTCCTAGAACGCTTCCTGCTGGCCTTCGAGGCCTCGTCGATATTGCTTCTCCTCGCAGCTGTCGGCGCTGTAGTGCTCGCTGGTCGCACCCGCGCACATGGAGCGAACGAGGGCGACGCCGCGTGAACACCGAGTGGTACATCGTCCTCTCGTCGCTGCTGTTCGCGGTAGGCGCAATGGGCATCCTGATCCGCCGCAGCCCGATCGTGATCCTGCTCTGCCTGGAGATCATGCTCAACGCGGGGAACCTGGCGCTGGTGGCATTCAGCCGCATGGTCGGCAACCAGCAGGGACAGGTCTTCGCGATCGTGGTCATGGTGGTGGCGGCCTGTGAGGTCGTGGTCGGGATGGGGCTGATCGTGGCGATCTTCCGGCGCAAGCTTCCGCTTGACGTCGACGAGCTGAGGGAGCTTCGAGGGTGAGCGCTACCGCTTGGGCTTGGCTGGTCCTGCTCTTCCCGCTGCTCGGCGCGATCGCGATCGCGCTTGGCTTCAAGACGCTGCCCTCGAAGGCCGCGGGAGCGATCGGCACGCTGGCGATCGGCCTCGCCTTCGTCTGCGGAATCGGCGCCCTGCTCTGCCTGCTCGGCGAATCGCCTGACGCGCGCCACCACGCCTCCTCGCTCTGGGACTACGCCAGCGTCGCCGGCCTCGACATCAAGCTGGGCATCTTCGTCGACCCGCTCTCGGTCTTCATGGTCCTTGTAGTCACCGGGGTCTCGACGTTGATCCACCTCTACTCGTTCGGCTACATGCAATCCGACGAGGGCTACCACCGCTTCTTCAGCTACCTCAACTTCTTCGTCTTCTCGATGCTGCTGCTGGTCCTGGCCGGCAACTTCGTCCTGCTGATCGTCGGCTGGGCCTTCGTCGGCTTCGCCTCATACGCGCTGATCAGCTTCTGGTACCGGCGCGCGACGGCGACCAAGGCCGGGATGAAGGCCTTCGTGATCAACGTCGTCGGCGACATCGGCCTCGTCCTCGCCGCCTTCCTGATCTTCCGCGAGCTGGGGACCTTCGAATACAGCCAGGTCTTCGCCAGGGCGCCGCACGTCTTCCACACCAACGAGTGGACGGTGACGGCGATCTGCCTGCTGCTGCTCGTCGGCGCCTTCGCCAAGTCGGCGCAGCTGCCCTTCCACACCTGGCTGCCCGACGCAATGGAGGGCCCGACCCCGGTCTCCTCGCTGATCCACGCGGCGACGATGGTAACCGCCGGCGTCTACCTGATCGCCCGCACGCACGCCCTCTTCGTCCTCGCCCCGACCGCCGCCGACATCGCCGCCTTCACCGGCCTGGCGACGCTGCTGGTCGCCGGCACGATCGCCCTGGTGATGACCGACCTGAAGCGGGCGATCGCCTACTCGACGATGAGCCAGATCGGCTACATGGTCGTCGGCGTCTCGATCGGCGCCTACAGCGCCGGCATGTTCCACCTGATGACCCACGCCTTCTTCAAGGCGCTGCTCTTCATGGCGGCCGGCTCGATCATCGCCGCGATGGCCAACGAGCAGAACATCGACAGGATGTCCGGCTTCGGCAGGGCGATGCGCTTCACCTCGATCACGATGCTCTGCGGCGGCCTCGCCCTCGCCGCCTTCCCCGGCACCTCGGGCTTCTTCTCCAAGGACGAGATCCTCGCCTACGCCACGGCGCGCGGCGGCATGTACCTGATCTTCACCGTGCTCGGCTACCTCGGCGCCCTGCTGACCGCGATCTACACCTTCCGGCTGATCTTCCGCATCCTCCCCGGCAAACCCTGCAAGGAGGCGCAGGAGCTGATCGACAGCGGCCACGTCCACCACGCCCACCCGTTCAACCCGGCGACCGGCGAAGAGGAGGACGCCGAGGTCGGCTTCCCCGGCTCCGAACACCACATCGCCGAGGGGGCCTGGCCGATGCGGGTGGCGATGGGCGTGCTCGCCTTCCTCGCCCTCTTCGGCGGTCTGGTCCAGGTGCCGGGCATCGACGACGCGATCACCAAGTTCCTCGACCCGGTCTTCGCCGACTCGCCGCTGGCCGCGATCCACCCCTCGGTGGCGGCCTCCTGGGCCGGCCTGGCGATCGGCGCGGCGATCTCGCTGGCCGGCATCGGGATCTCCTACTGGATCTACATCCTGCGGCCGGGCAGCGCGGCGGTGCTGATCCAGCGTCTCCGGCCGCTCTACACGCTGTTCGTCAACAAGTGGTACTTCGATGAGGCGATCGACCTCCTGATCGTGCGCCCCGCGCTCGTCATAGGACGCTTTGCCAACCGCACCTTCGAGCGCCTCGTCGTCGACGGCCTCGTCAACGGCACCGAGGACATCGTCGGCGCCGGCGGCCGCGTCGTCCGCGTCGTCCAGAGCGGCTACGTGCGTGGCTACGCGCTGCTGCTCGTCAGCGGCTTCGCCGGCCTCGCCCTCTACTTCCTGCTGAGCAGCTCATGATCAACTCGCTGCTCTGGACACCGTTCGCCTTCGGCATCGTCGGCCTCTTCCTGCCAAAGCGCCTGACCGGCTGGTGGGCGACGCTGGGCGCGGTGGCGACGCTGGGCATCGCGATCTCGCTGGTGGCCGGCTTCGACTCGGGTGCCTCCGGCCTGCAGGACACCGTCGACGTCAACTGGATCCCCGGCCTCGGCGTCGACTACAGCCTCGGCATCGACGGCCTCAACGTCTTCCTGATCCTGCTGACCGCGGTGCTGTGGACGGCGGGCACAGCCTTTGCCGCCTTCCGCGAGCAGGAGCGCCCGCAGCTCTTCTTCCTGATGATGCTGATCGCCGAGACCGCCACCCTGGGCTCGTTCCTGGCCCAGGACCTGCTCCTCTTCGTCCTCTTCTTCGACCTGATGCTGGTCCCGTTCTACTTCCTCTTCGGCGCCTGGGGCAGCGACCGCGAGGGCGGGCCGACGGCTGCTGCGGCGACGCTGAAGATGATCGTCTACACGCTGATCGGCTCGCTGCTGATGCTGGTCGGGGCGATCGCCACGGCGATCATCGCCGCCCACGGGGGACACATCACCTTCTCGATCGCCGAGCTGGCCAAGCACCCGATCGGCGAAGGCAGCCAGCGCTGGATCTTCTGGTTCTTCGCCGCCGCCTTCCTGGTCAAGATGCCGGCCTTCCTCCTGCACGGCTGGATGCCCGACGCCTACCGGGCGGCCCCGCTGCCGGCCCTCGCGGTCTTCTCCGGCGTCCTCGCCAAGGTCGGCGCCTACGGCTTCCTGCGGGTGGTGCTGCCGCTCTTCCCGGCGGCGACGATCGAATTCCAGACCGTGATCCTGGTGATCGCGCTGGCCTCGATCCTCTACGGCTCGGTGATGGCCTTCACCCAGACCAACGTGCGGCTGATCGCCGGCTACTCCTCGGTGGCGCAGCTCGGCTTCATCACCGCCGGGATCTTCGCCCTCAGCGCCGACGGGGCCGACGGGGCGGTCCTGCAGATGGTCAACCACGGCCTCGTCGTCGCCCCGCTCTTCGTGATCGTCGCGATCCTCGCCGAGCGCTCGGGCACGGAGGATCTGCGAGAGATGGGCGGCATGGCGATGAAGGCCCCGGTGCTGGCGGCGCTCTTCCTGATCGTCACCCTGGCCACCCTGGCGATGCCCGGCTCGGCCAACTTCGTCGGCGAGTTCTACATCCTCAACGGCCTCTTCGACTCGAAGATCGTTTTCGCCTTCGTGGCGATCAGCGGGGTGGCGATGAGCGCCTACTACGCGCTGCGGCTCTACCAACGGACGATGCACAACCGCAAGCCGGAGGGAATCGCCTCGCGTGAGATCGGCTGGCGGGATGGGGTCGTGCTGGTTCCGTTGGTGCTCTGCATCCTCGGCCTAGCCCTCTACCCGCAGCTGATTCTCAAGCGGACCGGGACCTCAGTCGCCCAGGCGATTGCCGCCGTAGAGGGGCCGTCGAGGGGGCCTGCCAAAACACTCAGCAGGTCGCGCCCGAACCGCCCGCCCACAACCACTCCCGCCCGTCGCGAGCGTGCGTTTTGGCCGGCCCCCTCGACGGCCCACCCACACCGGGAAGCGACGCAGTGAACTTCCACGCCCCCCACATCGACTACGGCGCGCTCTCGCCCGTCCTGGCCCTGACCGCCGGACTCTGCGTCGTCCTGCTCAGCGCCGTGTTCAGGCCCACGCGACGGACGGCACCCTGGCTGACTCTGGCGATCCTGGCTGTGACGGCAGCTCGCCTGGTCATTCAGTGGAACGATCCGACCGACCTGATCTCGGGAGCGCTGCGGATCGACGACCTTTCGATCTCGATCTCGCTGATCGCGATCCTCACCGCGGCCTTCGCCGTGCTCTTCTCGATCCGCGAGCCCGCCGCCGAGCAGGTCGGCTCGGGCGAGTACCACGCGCTGCTGCTCGGCTCGGTGCTGGGGATGGTGCTGCTGTCCCAGGCGCAGAACCTGGTCTCCTTCTTCGTCGCGATCGAGACCCTCTCGATCCCGCTCTACATCCTCTGCGCCGCCAACATGCGGCGGGAGAAGTCGCTCGAGTCGGGGTTGAAGTACCTGATCGTCGGCTCGCTGGGCTCGGCGACGCTGCTCTACGGGATGGCCTTCCTCTACGGCGGCAGCGGCTCGACCGACTTCGCCGGGATCGCCCACGGCATCGCGCAGAAGGGCACGCTCAGCGACCCGCTGATCCTGGTCGGGATCGGGATGACCGCGGTCGGGCTCGCCTTCAAGGCCTCGGTCGCGCCCTTCCACCAGTGGACGCCGGACGTCTACGAGGGCGCGCCGACGCCGATCACCGGCTTCATGGCGGTGGCGACCAAGGCCGCTGCCTTCGCCGTCTTCGTCCGCTTCTTCGACGTCGCCCTGGCACCCCAGGCGAACGAGTGGCAGCCGGCCCTTGCCGTCCTCGCCGCGATCTCGATCGTCGTCGGCAACGTCGGCGCGCTCGGCCAGGACTCGCTCAAGCGCCTGCTCGGATACTCGGGCATCGCCCAGGCCGGCTACATCCTCGGCGGCCTCGTCGTCGCCAGCGAGGCCGGCGTCAACGCGCTCGTCTTCTACCTGGCCGGGTACGCGTTCATGAACCTCGCCGCCTTCGCCGTCGTCATCGCCCGTGAGCGGGAAACCCCCTACGGCGACGACATCCGTTCAGTGCAGGGCCTCGGCCGCGAGCGCCCGCTGCTCGCCTGGCCGCTGACGATCTCGATGCTCGGCCTCGCCGGCCTGCCCGCCACGGTCGGCTTCATCGGCAAGCTCTACCTGATCGAGGCCCTGGTCGAAGGCGACTACACCTGGCTGGCG
Source organism: Solirubrobacterales bacterium (assembly GCA_036269215.1). Lineage (GTDB taxonomy): Bacteria > Actinomycetota > Thermoleophilia > Solirubrobacterales > 70-9 > VRUE01. The sequence continues at coordinate 12,474 of DATASN010000044.1, read as the reverse complement.
GTCTTCATCGCCGTCGGCACGATGATCTCGCTCGCCTACTACCTGCGGGTGGTGGCGGCGATGTGGATGCGGCCCGGCGGCGAGAGCGTGGCGGTCCCGGCGATCGCGGGCGCCTCCCCGGAGGCCGACCCGATCGACCCCGAAGCGAGCCGCCGCATCTACCTCGTCGCCCCGGCCCTGCTCGCCGCCGCTGCAACGATCTTCTTCGGCGTCATCCCGCAGCCGTTGGTCGAGTTTGCCGAACACGCGGGCGCATCCCTCTTCGGCTGAACGAACGGCTTCGGCGCGGCGGGAGGAGCGTTGTATGGTCAGCGGATGAGTGAGCGGCCAAAAGCTCTCGCAGCGGAAACGATGTGCGAGGCGTTTCAAATCACGGCTGAGGAGTGGGCAGACAACCCCGCGCTGCGGCTGAAGGACACGGATTACGAAGCGAGCTGGGCTGAGTATGCAGAAGCTGTGCGGCGGCGGGCGGCCGGGTTGGCGAAGCTGGGGGTGAAGCGGGGCGACACGGTTGGGTTCATGCTTGTCAACCGGCCCGCGCTGCACCTGACCGATGCCGCAGCCATGCACCTCGGGGCGACCTGCTTCTCGGTCTATAACACGTCATCGCCCGAGCAGGTCGAATATCTGGTGCGGGACGCCGAGAACCGGGTTCTCGTCACCGAGCAGGCATTCCTCGAGACCGTGCTGGCGGCGCGCGACGCGGTGGAGAGCCTCGAGCACGTCGTCGTGATCGACGGCGAGGCTCCGGAGGGGACGATCTCCATCGCCGAGCTCGAGGCGATGGGCGATCCCGGCTTCGACTTCGAGGCGGCCTGGCGGGCCGTACAACCCGAGGACGTGCTCTGTTTGATCTACACCTCCGGCACCACCGGGCCGCCGAAGGGCGTGCAGCTGACCCACGCGAACATGGTCGCCGTCTGGCGCGCCTGCGATGCGGTCCAGGAGACCAAGCCGGGGGGCCGGATGATCTCGTTCCTGCCCAGCGCTCACATCGCCGACCGCTGGGCCGGGCTCTACGCACAGATGTTCTACGGCAACTGCGTCCACTGCTGCCCCGACCCGCGTCAGATGGTCGCCTACTCGATCGAGGTCAAGCCGACAGTCTGGGGCGGCGTGCCGCGGATCTGGGAAAAGCTCAAGGCGGCGATCGAAGTCGGCATCGCGGCTGAGGCCGACGAGGCCAAACGCGAGGCGACCGAGGCGGCGATCGAGCTAGGCCGCCGCCGCGCCCGCGCCCTCATGGACGGCGGCGTGCCCGACGAGCTGCAGGCCGAGTGGGACCGCGCTGACGAGCAGGTCCTCTCGAAGATCCGGGCACTGCTGGGCCTCGACGAAGTCGAATCGTTCGTCGTCGGCGCCGCGCCGACGCCGCCGGAGGTGCTCGAGTTCTTCCTTGCGCTGGGAATCGAGATCCGCGAGACCTGGGGGATGTCGGAGACGACCGCGATCACGACGCTGAACCCGCCGGGCGGTGTGCGGGTCGGCACGGTGGGGCCGCCGATCCCCAACACCGAGGTCAAGCTGGCCGAGGACGGCGAGGTGATGGTGCGGGGGCCGCAGGTGATGGTGGGCTACCGCAACCTGCCCGAGAAGACCGCGGAGGCGCTGAGCGAGGATGGCTGGCTGCTGACCGGCGACATCGGCGAATTCGACGAGCGGGGCTACCTGCGCATCGTCGACCGCAAGAAGGAGCTGATCATCAACGCGGCCGGCAAGAACATGTCGCCGGCCAACATCGAGGCGAAGCTGAAGGCCGCCTCGACCCTGATCGCCCAGGCGGTGGCGATCGGCGACAACCGCCCCTACAACGTAGCGCTGATCGTGCTCGACCCCGAAAGCCTGGCGGCGCGCGGCGCCGGCCCCGGCGATCCCGCCGTTGCCGAGGAGATCGCCCAGGCGGTCGAGGCGGCGAACGCGCGCCTCTCCCGGGTCGAGCAGATCAAGCGCTACGAGATCCTGCCGGGTGAGTGGGTTCCCGGCAGCGAGGAGCTGACGCCGACGATGAAGCTGAAGCGCCGCCCGATCGAGCGCAAGTACGAAGCGGAGATCGAAGCGCTGTACGCCGCCTGAGCCTCTGTCCATAGGGTCCCGCCATCGGGGTCCTGCTTACAACCGCTGCGATCGTGATTTCGGTTGCGGTTGGCGTCTGGTCCGAGCACCGCTGGCCGCTTGGCGCGGCGCGGGCGGCACGGCGCTCGCTGACGCTGCTGCTCTACGTCTTCCTGCCGCCGGTGATCTTCTTCAACATCGCCGCCGCCAGCATCGACCTCAGCCACGGGATCGGGCTGGTGCTGGGGATCGTCGCCTCCTCGCTCGGCGCCACGCTCGCGTGGCTCGTGGCGAGCCGGGTGCTGAAGCTGCCCCGCTTCCAGGTCGGCGCCGTCGTCTGCACCGTGCTCAGCGTCAACACCGGCTACCTCGGCTACCCGCTGGCGGTGGCCCTGCTCGGCCGCGACCAGCTGTCCACCGCGGTGCTCTACGACGTCCTCGTCACCGGCCCCTGCCTGCTGCTCGGCGCCTTCGCGGTCGGGGCGGCTTTCGGGACCAAGGCCGGCGAAACGCCACGCCAGCGGGTACGTGCCTTCTTCACCCGCAACCCACCGCTCTACGCGGCGATCGCCGGCCTGCTCGCCCCGAAGGCGCTGGCGCCCACGGCCCTCGTCCACGTCTCCCAGGCGCTGATCGTGGCGATCCTGCCAATCGGCTTCTTCGCCGTCGGCGCCACCCTGGCCGAGAACGCCGAGCACGGCGAGCTGCCGATTCCACCGCCGATGACCAAGCCGGTCGCGCTGGCAATCGCCACCCGCCTCGCGGTCGTCCCGGCCCTGCTGATGCTGCTGGCGGCGCCGTTGATCCACCTCCCGCCCGCCTACCGCCTGCTATCGGCGATGCCCTCCGGCCTCAACTCGCTGGTCATCGCCCACGCCTACGGCCTCGACATGGAGATCACCGCCGAGGCGGTCACCTGGTCGACCGCGATAGTAGTCGGCGCCGCCCTGCTGTCCCTCTTGTTCTGATGCTGCACCACGTCGGGATCGAGGTCTCCCCCGAGGACATCGAGCGCACGGTGGAGCTCTGGCAGCTGCTCGGCTTCGAGCTCGTCCAGCCACCCGAGACCCTGAGCGAGTTCACCTGGCTTGAGAAAGATGGAACGCAGATCCACCTGCTGTCAACCGACTCGCCCACGGTGCCGCCGCGCGGCCACCCAGCGGTCGTCGTGGCCGACTTCGAGTCCACATTCGCCGCCCTGAGCGAGAGCGGCTTCGAAGTCGAATGCCGCCGCGAACACTGGGGCGCACCGCGGGCGCTTGTGATCGCCCCCGGCGGGCACCGAGTCGAGTTGATGGCCGCCGTACCAGCCTGACAAGTCAAGTTCCGCTGTTCCTTTTCGCTGTTATTTCACGAAAAGGAACAGCGGAACGGGAAATGGGCAGCTATCGAGCGCAAAGGCGGCGGGCAAGCTCGGCCATGGTCACCTGGGGCCGCAGCTCCAGGTCCTCCCAGCGCAGGCGCCAGACCCGGTAGCCCGCAGCGCGCAGCGCTCGGGAACGACGATGGTCGCGCGCCTCAGCCTCCGGGTTGTCGTGGTACTTCAAACCATCGGTTTCGACGACGAAACCCTGGGAGCGCCACAGGAAGTCGACCTCAATGGTCTTCCCACCGAGATACAGCTTCCCATTGCACTCTGGCACCGGGATGCCATGCTGGGACAGCAGCGGCAGCAGCTTTGCCTCCATTGGACTGCGCAATCGGATGGCGGAGTCGTAGCGACGCCAGCCCTCCAGGATGGCGCGCAGCCGGGGGCTGCCACGGCGGCGCGGCCCAGCGAGAATCGCATCAATCTCAGGAACGTTCAGCATGCTATGGATCGCCGCCTGCTCGACCGTCCGCCTCAGGCGCGCTTCGCCGGCGATGCCGGCAACGTCAACGATCGTGCGCGACGGGTTGGTGCAGGGAACTGCGTCGTGCATCCATGCTTCACACGGGCGAGGCGGTGGCACGTGGCGGCGCAGAATCCCGGGGATCTTGCGGCCCGCCTGAACCGGAGCGATCACGTCAACAAGGCGCGGCTGACGATCCCACAGGCCGAGGAGGACCGCCGCTGTGCCATGGGACACGACGCTCCCCCCGCCGCAAGCCAAAACTGCTGCGAGCATCCGGCCACTGTTCCCGATCCCGGCATGGCCGACTCCGTACGCACCCCGGAAGATCGGGTGCAGTCGACCGGTGACGGTCGCGTGACGAACTGCTGCCTCGCTCAATCCAAGCGCGAGCAACTGATCACGAGAGATGACTCCGTGCTGCCGCTCGGCAATCGCCGCCATCGCCCGCCATCGCCTCGCTCCGCTGTTCCCTCGTGCCGCTATATATAGATAAGGCACAGCGGAGCTGAATTCTCCCCCCTCGGCATGTGAGTAATCCACGGACGCTTCAGGGCGCGTCGTACGCCGCGGCTACGATGCGCCGGTGCGCTACCCGGTCGAGTCATTCACCCCCGAGGAGCAGGCTCTGCTCGCCCCTCACTTCACCAACCTCGACCGGCCCGTGTTCGCTCTGGTCAACCTGCCGGAGACCGTGAAGGGGGCGCTTTTTGCCCGCTATTCGCGCTATTCGGGGACCGTGCGCCGGCTCTATCTGGAGGAGTTCGCGGCCGATGCGGAGGAGGGGTCGCGGCCCTTCGACGGTGTCGAGGGGGAGCGCGCCGCGGGCCTCTACGAACGCGTCTTCCTCGGCTACGGCGACGACTCGATCGCCCAGGTCGGCGGCGCCCACGTCGCCTGCGAGTGGGTCTCCAACATCCTCACCAAGCTGCTGCAGCGCGGCCGCCTCGCCGCCTACCTCGAGCAGTCGACCCGCTACATCCCCTACGACAGGCCGATGCCGGGCGGCGGCTACCGCTACTACGGCAACGAGGGCCTCGGGCCCGAGTTCGGCGCCGCGATGGATGGGGTCTTCGCGATCTACTCGGCCTCGCTGGTGCGGGTCGAGGAGTGGGCGGCCGAGCGCTGGCCGCGCGGCGAGGGCGAACCGGAGGGGCCCTGGCAGCGCTCGATCCGCGCCAAGGCGCTCGACCTGCTGCGCGGCCTGCTGCCGGCAGCGACGCTCAGTCACGTCGGCATCTACGCCTCCGGCCAGGCCTACGAGCAGCTGCTGCTGCGGCTGATCGCCTCGCCGCTGCCGGAGGCGCGCGAGTACGGCGGCATGATCCTGGCCGAGCTGAAGCAGGTGATGCCGAGCTTCGTCTCGCGGGTCGAGCGACCCGACCGCGGCGGCGAGTGGGTCGCCTACCTGCAGAGCCGCCGCGAGCAGACCGAGCGGTGGGTCTCGCGCCTCGGCCTCGACCGCCGCGGCGCCGGCGCCGGCACGCCGTCGGTGGAGCTGGTCCACGTCGACGGCAGCGAAGAGGACCTGCTCGCCGCCTGCCTCTTCGAGTCGGCCTCGAAGCCTGAAACCGAGATCCTCGCCCGCCTCGACGTACTCGACCGCTCCGAGCGGGCGGAGCTGCTCGGCGCGATGGTGGGCGAGCGCGGCAACCGCCGCCACCGCCCCGGCCGCGGCTTCGAGGCGCTGCGCTACCGCTTCGAGATCGTCTCCGACTACGGCGCCTTCCGCGACCTGCAACGGCACCGCATGCTGACCTGCCAGTGGCAGCGACTGGGGCCGGACCTCGGCGCCGGCGTCCCCGACGAGGTGCGCGAGGCGGGAGTCGGCGAGGAGTTCGAGCGGGCGCTGGAGATCTCCCGCAACGAGTTCGAGCGGCTCGCCGCCGCCGGCCTGGCCGAGCAGGCGCCCTACGCGCTCAGCCTCGCCTACCGGATCCGCTACACGCTCGACCTCAACGCGCGCGAGGCGATGCACCTGATCGAGCTGCGCTCAGGCCGCGAGGGCCACCCCACCTACCGCGCAGTCGCCCAGGCGATGCACGAGCGGATCGCGGCGATCCACCCCGGAGTGGCGAGCGCGATGGACTTCGTCGACACCACTCAGGAGCCGCGGCTGGAGCGCATCCTCAGCGAGATTCGGACCCAACGGAAGAGAGCAGCGACGGGCCAGTCCCAGTAGGCCTCCACTTAACTTTTTGGATGGAGACGGAGTTGCTGACGCCGCAAGGTCGGCGCCCAAAAAGTACAAGACGTTCCGGCCTACTGGGACTGGCCCGTCCCCGTCGAATCCTCGGGATCCTCCAGCTTGGGCTTGAGATCGGCGGCGGCTCTCTCACCCGGAGTTGGCCAGGGCACGGCTTCTCCCGTTGACCAGGCCGGTGGGCGGCTATTGCGGAGGAGCAGGAGGATGGCCAGGTAGACGAACCAGAGCACGGCGAACTGGAAGAAGATGAAGGAGACGGCGCCGAGGGCCATGCCGAGGGAGCCCCAGAAGCGCGTCAGCAGGCCCACCCGCATCGCGTAGAGGCAGGTGTAGACCATCGCGACGATGAAGCCGATCTGGCCGGCGAAGCCGAAGCCGGCCGCAAGCGGGCGCAGCGGCGCACCGTCGATCGTTTCTTTGGCGATTTCGTTGGCGTGGTCGCTGTCGAGGGAGATTTTCTTCGCCAGCAGGTGCGGGACTTCGTTGGTGACGAAGTCCGAGGCGGCGTGGAGGGTCGAGACGCCGCTGAGGATTGCCAGCGCCGCGAGGAAGAGCGGCGCCGCGACGACCACGCCGACGAGCTGGCCGCGCATCCGCTCGCTGCGCGCCTTGGCGGCGCGGAAGAGGTAGTAGAGCGGCGCCGCCAGCAGGCCGACCCCGATCGCCTGGACGATGCTGGCGATCAGCTGCGCGGTGCGGTGCTGGTCGACGTCGCGCAAGAGGCCGGATTCGCCGCTGCCGCTGCCGACCACCTGGGTGGTGATGAAGACGGCGGCGACCACGAGCAGGACCGAGCAGAGCGTCGCCAGCGCCGTCGGCCGGGACCAGCGCTCCTCCCAGGCCAGCTGTGCCCCGCGCGGGCTCATGTCATGGTCGCTCTCGGCTTCACTGCGCGTACGCTACCTGCCAATGAGTGCCGAGCGAGTCAGCCGCAGCGGTCTGGAGCGCGTCCCGGTCGTCCCGCTTGAGGCGGGAGCCGGGCCCGAGAACCCGCCCTGCCCGGCCTGCGGCGAGCCGCTCTTCGGCTGGATCGACGCGCGGCCGGGCCTCGCCGGACCGGTCAGCCGCTGCGAGAGCTGCGGGCTCGGCGTCGTCGGCGACTCGGCCGGCGTCGAGGAGGCGCTGGCCGCGCTGGACGGCTGTCGCCGGGGAGGAGCGGCCCGGATCGCCAACCGGGCCGGCTTTGCGGCCTGGATCGGCGGCGCCGGCTGGGCGGGCCTCGAACCCGGCGCGAGCTACCTCTTCACCGTCGAGGCCATGCGCCGCCTCGTCGCCAACCGCGACCAGGTCGTCGCCCGCGCCCGCTGGGCGCCCGGGCCCGGCGTCAGCGCGATGTGGCAGACGCTGCTGAACAGCGCCACCTTCGGCCACAACCTCGTCGTCGGCAAGGCCACCCGCGCCAGGCACAGATGGCAGCGGCGGATCGACTGGCTGACGACCGCGGTCCTGGCGATCCCGGCGATGATCGTCGCGCTGCCGCTGGAGCTGATCGCCGCGGCACTGCGACGCGGCGGCACCGTCTCGCTGCGCTTCGAGCTGCTCTGAGGCCGCCTTACGAAAGGCCCTCGCGGGCCTCTCTCACCAGCGTCACGGCCTCGGGGAAGAGGACGCGGATCGCGTCGCGTACCTGCATCGCCTGCTCATCGGGGCCGCCGGATAGCTCCAGGCGGCCGATCGAGGCGACGGTCATCTCGACCGCGAGCTTGATCGCGTTGTCGGCCCAGGCGACGCGCTGGGAGGACTGCATCTGATCCGAGAGCTCCTCCATGCGGGCGCGGAACTCGTCGGGATCGCCGAAGAGGTTGAAGGGGCTGCCCTCCATCAGGGCACATGAAAGCAGAAGCCCGCAACCGGCACGAATTCGCGCGCTTCTGCGCACCACAGGCGCGCCCGGACCCCCTAGCGTCGGGCCGGATGCGGAGCACGAGCAACTCGGAGCGCGGGTCGGCGAGCGTCGAGCAGGCGGGCCTGGCGGCGCTGATCGCGCTGCTGCTGATCGCCGCGATCGCCGCCGTCGCGGCGGGCGGTGAAATCGATGCCGGCCGCGCCCTCGGCGGCGCGATCGCCAAGCGCATCGCCTGCTCGCCCCGCCTTCCCGACGCCTGCCGCCACCACCCCCTGGTGCCCGCCTACGGCTGGCCGCTCGCCCGCCTCGTCCGCGCCCTCGCGCCGGTGCCCGAGGCCAAGCCCGGCCCCTCGGGCCTGCCGCTGGTCCCGGTCGACTTCCGTCGCTGCCGGCGCGAAAGCTGCGCCGCCGCCGCCGGCTCCCACCTGACCGCCTCGCGCCGGCGCACCACCGCCTTCACCCAGCTGCTCGACCGGCGCCGCTCGCTCGGCTGGGTCGAGCTGACCTACTGGCTATACCGACCCGGCCTCGGCTGGGAAAGCGTGGTCCGCCGCGCCGGGGAGGCCCAGATCGCCGCTGCCGCCGGGGTCGAAGTCCTGCTCGAAGACGACCCCGCGCTGGTCCCCTTGGAGACCCTCCCGGGCCGCAACCACTACGACTTCTCCGCCGGCGAACAGCCGCCCTGGCAGTGGCACGTCCACGCCCGCTACCCAGGCTGGTCGAGCTGATCGGCAGATGGATGTAGCCATCTAGAGCTATGATGAGGCCACATGAGCAAAACGGTCGGCATACGGGAGCTGAAGAACAACGCCAGCCGAATCGTCGAGCGGGCGGAGGCGGGCGAATCGATTACGGTCACCCGACGAGGCAGACCGGTGGCGACGATCGTCTCGGCCGCGATCCCCTCCGGGCTGTCCGCGCTGATCGCGAGCGGAGCGGTTCGACCGGGCAACGGCTCTCGGTACGTGCCCAGACCGGTCAAACCGCGCGGCAGCGGGAAAACCGCGGCCGAGTACGTCTCCGAGGGTCGTCGCTGAGCCTCTACCTCGATACGAGCGCCCTGATCAAGCTGCTCGTCGATGAGCCGGGAAGCGAGATCGCCCGCACGGCCTGCGATCAAGCCGACTTCACGTCGACAAGTGCGATCGCCCACGTCGAGGCAACGGCTGCCCTGACGAGGATGCGGAAGGGAAACCGCGTCTCCGCTGCGCAGTTGGAGACCGCACTTCGGGAGCTTGAGCGTCTTTGGGACTCGCTCTACGCCCACGCTGTCACCGACAGCCTGATCCGGGCCGCTTCGTCAGCCGCCCGCGAGCATGCGCTGCGGGCTTACGACGCCATTCATCTGGCCAGCATCATGGTCTTTCAGGAGGCACGGCAGCTGACGCTGGCCTGCTGGGACCGCGAGCTGAGGGATGCGGCACAGAGCCGTGGGATCGCGCTCGTTCCCGAGCGACTCTGATCTGACGCCCAGGTGCCTGACATAGTGGCCCCCCAGGTTAACTCTCGGACAGGAGGTGTCGCATGGTCCTCTCAGTTCACCTCGCCGACATCGGCCCGCGGGCGGCTTCAGGAGTCATACGCAACAGGCCGCGTCGCTCCGAGGTGCCCGGCCTGCGCTACGCGGAGACGACCGGCGCCGGGCGGCTCAGCGGCAGCTTCCTGCCCTCGCCGCAACCCGGCCGGGCCGGCCTGATCGCCGCCTGGGACGACGACGCCGCCCTCGACCGCTTCTCCGCCGAGCATCCCCTCGCCAAGCGGCTCGCCGGCGGTTGGCAGGTCCGGCTCGAGCCGCTGCATGTATACGGTGCCTGGTCCAGACTGCCCAGCCTGCCGGACCGGGAGATCGCCGTCGAGGAGGACCAGCCGGTGGCCGTGCTCACGATCGGCCGGCTGCGACTGCGCCGCATCCGTCCCTTCCTGCGGGCGAGCGCCCGCGCGGAGGCGGAGGCCATCGCCGACCCGGCGATGCTGGCCGGCACCGGCTTGGCGCGCCCGCCCCGCCTCGTTGCAACCTTCTCGATCTGGCGCAACGTCGCGGCGATGCGCGAGTACGCTCGCGGCCGCACAGACGGCGCCCACCCGGCGGCGACGGGCGAGCACCGCGCGAGCTCCTTCCACCACGAATCGGCCTTCATCCGCTTCCGGCCCTACGCCTCCAGTGGCAGCTGGGACGGCCGCGATCCGCTCGCAGCCAGTTGAGGCGCGACTCGGGCGTCGGCAGGCAGGGACGCAGGGAGCCTTGAACAGCAGCGCTATTCAGGCGACTGAGGACGCAGCATGGCGGCGTCTGAGGCCGCCTCGTCCTGGGCCTGGCGAATCAGGCCGCGCCAGTCCGTGGTCCGAAAGACCAGCATGATCGCGCCGAAGCCGAGCACGACCGACCAGGCCGCCATCGCGATCTGGGTGCCGACCGAGAAGGAGAGGACAGCGGTGCGCGACGGTCCCTGCAGGGTCGCGACGAGCAGCGCCTGCTGGGCGCCGGCGCCGCCGGGCGTGAAGGGGACGATCGTCGCGATCGCCTGCACGCTCATCACCAGCATCACGCTGCCGACCGAGCCGCCGATCCCGAAGGCCTCGAGGAAGAACCAGAAGGCAGCGAAGCGGAAGAGCCATCCCAGCCCCTGCCAGGCCGCGACCTCGCGCATGTAGCGCCGCGGCTGCAGGAGGATGGCGACGCCCTGTTTGACCCGGTCCCAGAAGCGCCGCACGTGGTGGGCGAGGTAGTAGATGCCGATCGCGGTCGCAACGATCAGCCCCGCGATGACGATCAGCAGGGTCTGCGGGTGGTTGGCCCAGAAGGAGATCTCGAAGGCCGGCAGCTCGGGCAGCTGGGGCGGTTCCGGCAGCAGGCCCTGCGAGACCGCGTAGAGGAGGACGAGGACCCCGACCGTGGTGTCGAAGACCGTCTGCACCAGGAAGGAGGAGGTGACAGCCGGATACGAGGAGTGCGGGATCTGGCGCTTGACCAGGAAGACCTTGGTCACGTCGCCGGCCCGCGCCGGAACGATCGCGTTGATCCCGGCGCCGGCGAGGCAGGCCGCGGCGAGCTTGAGGAAGGACAGGCGGACGCCGGGATAGGCCGCGTGGAGCACGTTGCGCCAGGCCCAGGCGCGGCAAAGCTGCATCGCCAGCAGAAAGGCGAGGGCGATCATGAAGGAGGTCCAGCGGATGTCGGAGAGGTGCTGGAAGAACGCGGAGGTCGCGTTGAAGAAGGAGTTGAAGCTGGATGCGAGATCGCCGGGCGCCATCGCAGTTACACTAGCCCGCTCGTGTCAGAGGCCGAGACCCAGATCGCCATTGCAAAGGCCCCCCGCGACCCCGCCGACGAGGCGATGTGCGCGCGTGCCCGCGAGCGCTACAGCGCCGATCGCAAAAGCCGCTTCCGCCGCCGGCGCAAGCGCCACGCCGAGCTGCCCAACCTGATCATCGTCGGCGGCCTCAAGTGCGGCACGACCAGCATCCACCATTACCTCGGCCTGCATCCCGAAATCCAGATGTCGAAGCCGAAGGAGCTCAACTTCTTCGCCCGCGAGCTCAACTGGGACCTCGGCCTCGACTGGTACGCGAGCCGCTTCGACGACCGCTTCAAGGTGCGCGGCGAGTCCTCCCCGCACTACACGAACCTGCCCCGCTTCGAGGGGGTGCCGGCGCGGATCAAGGAGCACTGCCCCGACGCCCGCCTGCTCTACATGGTGCGCGACCCGATCAAGCGAATCCTCTCCCACTGGGTCCACGCGACCGGCGCCGGCTATGAGACCGGCGAGCTGGTCGCGGTCCTCTCCGAGCCCGACAGCTCCTACATGAACCGCTCCAAGTACTGGCTGCAGCTGCAGCCCTACCTGGAGCTGTTCGACCGCGAGCAGATCGAGATCATCACCCAGGAGGAGCTGCAATCCGAACGCGAGGCGACGATGCGCAAGGCCTTCGGCTTCACCGGCGTCGACGAGAGCTTCACCTCCGAGCAGTTCGACCGCGAGTGGGAGAAGTCGAGCGCCAAGCAGGGCGACAAATACCAGCTGATGGAGAAGCTGATCAAACTGCCGGGCTTCCGCTCCTTCGACCGCAACTTCGACCGCCTGCCCGAGTCGATGCGCTGGATCGTCGAGAAGGTCGTCCACGACCCGGAGAAGCCGCCGACACCGAAGCCGACGCTGCCCGACGACCTCTTCGAGACCGTGCGCGGCCGCTTCGGCGCCGACGTCGCCGCCCTGCAGAAGTTCGCCGGCCGCGAGTTCGCCGGCTGGCACGACTACTCCTAAGTGACAAGGGCGACTAGCTAGGCTCCGCCGGGTGCGGCGTCTCCTTCCAGACCCCGGCCCGATCACGATCGAGGAGCAGCTCGACTCCTACCGGCCCTGGGAGGAGCCGCTCCAGACGCGCCCCTTCGTCGCGATGAACTTCGCCGCCACGGTCGACGGGCGGGCGACGATCGGCGGCGTCTCCGGGCCGATCGGCTCGGACGCCGACACCGAGATGCTGGCGCGGCTGCGGACCCGCTTCGACGCGGTGATGATCGGCGCCGGGACGATGCGCGC
>DATASN010000043.1:0-7174 GCA_036269215.1 Solirubrobacterales bacterium | reverse complement strand
AGCTCGATGGCAGAGGGAGTCAGGGGAGGGTTCCCCAGAGCAAAAGCGGGGAGGCTCTGGGGAACCCTCCCCTGACTCCCTCGACGATGGTCTGCTCGGGACTACTGCCGAGCGAGTTGGACGAGACCGCCGCGCTCTTCGCCCCGGTCGGACTGGTTGAGGTCGATCGTCGCCTGGAGGGCGACTGGGCCGCGCTCCTGCTGAGGAGCTGACAGGCGACTTATCCGTCATATACACGGATAAGTCGCCAGGTCGCCGTAGGCATCGATATGTTTCCGCCGATGACTGCGACGATCACCGGGTTCAGCATCGGCCTCTTCATCCACGTTCTGGCCGTAGTTCTTACCTTTGGGCCGACCTACGGGTTTGCGTTCTTCATAGGCACTGCCGAGCAAAGCGATCCGCGCAGCGTGCCGACCGTCCTGCGGGGGATCCTCAAGGTCGACCGCTTCCTGGTCAGCCCGGGACTGATCGTGATTCTGCTTGCCGGCATCTACATGCTGATCGACGCCGAAATCTCTGCCGGCGAGTCGTGGGTCACGGTCGGCTTCGTCGCGATCGTCGTCCTCTTCGGGATGGCGCACGGGTTCTTCCGTCCCAACACCAAGCAGGCTCTGGAGCTGGCTGAGCGCGACCTTGGCTCGGGGGACATGCTCAGCGCCGAGTACGAAGCGGTCTCGAAGAAGCTCGAGACCGGCGGCAAGATCGGCGGGGGGATCGTGGCGATCGCGATCTTCTTCATGGTCGTCCAGCCCTGACGGCTCTGTCCGCCGCCGGCCACCAGCTCGACGCCTCGTCGCCGATCGCGATGTTCGACTCCGGGGTCGGCGGGCTCACGGTGCTGCACGAGTGCCTCGTCTCGCTGCCCGAGGAGGATTTCGTCTACCTCGGCGACACCGACTGGTTCCCCTACGGCGTCAAGAACCCCGGTCGGCTGCGGGCGCGGATCGGGGCGATCGCCGAGCTGCTGCTGGGCGATCGCGCCAAGCTGCTCGTGATCGCCTGCAACACGGCGACCTCGATCGGCGAGGACGTCGCGCGCGGGGTCGCGGCCGAGCACGGGGTGGAGGTGGTGCCGGTGGTCGAGCCGCAGGCTGAGATTGCCGCCGCGATCACCGACAGCGGCCGGGTCGGCGTCCTGGCCACGCCGAACACGGTCGAGAGCGCTGCCTATCGCCAGGCCCTCGAAGGACAGGGCCGGTCGCTGGAGGTGACCGAAGTCGAGGCGCCGGACCTGGCGCCCTTCATCCAGGACGGCTCGCCCTTCGACGAGGCCGTGGTCGAGATGGCACGGGCCTACTGCGCGCCGCTGAAGCGGGCCGAGGTCGACACCCTGATCCTCGGCTGCACCCACTACCCGCTGGTGGCGCCGATGCTGCAGCGGATCCTCGGACGCGATGTCCGCCTGGTCAGCGGCGGCCACGCCGTTGCCGCCGCGGTGCAGCGCACGCTGAAGCGCCGGGGCCTCGCCCGCGAGCCCGACGGCGAAGGCGAGTACCGCTTCCTCTGCACCGGGGACGTCGATTCCTTCCGCGATCTCGGCACCCGCTTCCTACAGATGCCGCTCGGCACGGTCGAGCGGGTCGAGATTCTTGGCGCGCGCTGAGTTCCGCGCGGTCGAATTTTCACTTTCGACACATACGTCACCCACGCGCGCGTTCCGGCCTGGAAGGGTCGTCCGCATGACGACAACAGCTATCAGCAATACCGTATATACTCATCCCGTGGCAAAGGTGATGATCTCCATACCCGACAACCTGCTCGACCTCCTCGACGCCAAGGCGCGAGCCAATCGCGAGACGCGAAGCGGCTTCCTGCGGCGCCTGGTCGAGCGGGAGCTCGCCACCGACCAAGCGCAACGGCGGAAAGAGTTGGAGGAGCTTCTCGGCCCCCCTGTGCACATGGGCGGGGAATGGGCCAGGCTGATCCGCGAAGACCGCGAATCCCACTGACGTGCTGCTGCTTGACGCGGGAGTCTGGATTGCGGCGAAGGACGCCGACGAACCCTATTGCGAGGCCGCGCGGCCGTTCGTGCTCGACACCTCGGAGCCAGTTGCGGCCTTGGATTTGACCTTCTATGAGGTTGCCAATGCGGTTGGCGCAAAGCGCAAGCGGGGCAGCGAGGCGGTGGAACTATGCCGCCTGATCGCCGCTCGTTGCATGGACAACGTCGTTGCCGTCGATGTCGAGCTCATCCAGGCCGCTGCTGGGGTTATCGCTGAGCACGGCCTCACCGCCTACGATGCGGCCTACGTCGCTGTCGCGCGTCGGCACGGCTGGACCCTGGTCAGCACCGACATCGCCGACCTCGTCTCCAGGGGCCTCGCCGTGGCTCCGGACGCCGCCGACTACCCTTAGAGCGGATGAGCGTTCTGGAGCAAGTTCAGGCCGATGTGCGGACCGCGATGAAGGCGGGCGACCGCGGGCGCGCCGGGGCGCTGCGGATGATCGTCGACTCGCTGCAGAAGGACGCCAAGCTGGGCGACGGCGACGAGGTCGCGGTGCTGCAGCGCGAGCGCAAGAAGCGGCTGGAAGCAGCCGAGGCCTTCGGCGAGGCGGGTCGTGCCGAGCAGGCCGGCGCCGAGAATTTCGAGGCCGAGCTGATCGAGGCCTACCTGCCGAAGCAGCTCTCCGAGGAGGAGCTGGGCGAGCTGGTCGATGCCGCGGTCGCCGAGACCGGCGCGACCGAGCAGAAGCAGATAGGCCAGGTGATGTCGGTGCTGATGCCGAAGCTGGGCGGGCGGGCCGACGGCAAGCGGGTCAGCGCGGCGGTGCGTGAGCGGCTTGGCGCGTAGGCAGCTCACCCTCGACAACAGCGTTGCCGCCGAGCTGGCGGGCTCCGAGGATGCGGTGCTGCGGGCTCTGCGCGGGCAGCTCGACTGCGACTTCCACCTGCGCGGCAACGTCCTCACCCTCGACGGCGAACCGGCCGACGTGCAGAGCGCGGCGACCGTGGTCGACGAGCTGGTCGAGCTGATCGAGCAGGGCCACGAAGTCGCCCCCGGGACGATCGAAGCGGTCACCGGCGCGCTCGACGCCGACGAGAGCCCGGCCGAGATCCTCGACGACGTCGTCTGGCGTCACCGCAACACCAAGGTCGCGCCGAAGACGCTCAACCAGAAGCGCTACGTCGACTCGATCCGCGACCACACGATCACCTTCGGGGTCGGGCCGGCGGGAACCGGCAAGACCTTCCTCGCCGTGGCGATGGCGGCGGCGGCGCTTGCCGACCGGCAGGTGCAGCGGATCATCCTCACCCGCCCCGCGGTCGAGGCGGGCGAGCGGCTCGGCTTCCTGCCCGGCGACATCCAGGCCAAGGTCGATCCCTACCTGCGGCCGCTCTTCGACGCGCTCTTCGACATGCTCGACCCCGACCGGGTCAACGGCTACTTCGAGCGCGGCGTGATCGAGGTCGCCCCGCTCGCCTTCATGCGCGGAAGGACGTTGAACGATTCCTTCGTCATCCTCGACGAGGCGCAGAACACCAGCCCCGAGCAGATGAAGATGTTCCTCACCCGGCTCGGTTTCAACTCGCGGATGGTCGTCACCGGCGACGTCACCCAGATCGACCTGCCCAGCGACCAGCGCTCCGGCCTGATCGTCGTCCGCGACATCCTCAACTCGGTCAACGACATCGAGTTCATCAACTTCGGCGGCGAGGACGTCGTCCGCCACAAGCTGGTCCAGCGGATCGTCGCCGCCTATGACGAGCACGGCAACCGCGAGCGGGCGGCGCGGGCCGAACACGGGCCGACGCCGGGCTCTTGAGCCCCGACCTCTCCGACGTGCCGGCGGATCTGCAGGGGCCGGTTGCCGCGGCGCTCGCGGCGGCCGGTGTCGACGACGGCCACCTCGCGGTCGAGCTGGTCGATGCCGCGCACATCCAGGAGCTGAACCGCGAGCACCGCGGGAGGGACGCGCCGACCGACGTGCTCGCCTTCCCGATCGACGGCGCCGGCCCGTCCGCCGGACCGCGCGAGCTCGGCGACGTCGCGATCTGTCCCGAGCACTGCTCCGACGTCACCGAGGCCGCCGTCCACGGCGTCCTCCACCTTTGCGGCTTCGACCACGAGACCGATGCGGGCGAGATGCTCGTCCTGCAGGCCCGAGTGCTGGAGGGGATCCGGTGACCCGCTCCGGCTTCATCGGGCTCGCCGGCCGGCCCAACGTCGGCAAGTCGACCCTGGTCAACGCGATCGTCGGCAGCCGCGTCGCGATCGTCTCGATGCGCCCGCAGACGACGCGGCGGGCGATCCGCGGCATCCACACCGACGACGAGGCCGCCCGCCAGCTCGTCCTCGTCGACCTGCCCGGCGTCCAGCGCCCCCGCGACGTGCTCACCGAGCGGATGCAGAAGCGGGTCGAGCGCGAGCTCGCCGACTCCGACCTGGCCCTGATCGTGATCAACGGCGAGGAGGGGGTCGGCCCGGGGGACCGCTTCATCGCTCGTGCCCTGCTCGGCACCGGCGCCAAGCTGCCGATCGTCTGCGCCGTCAACAAGGCCGACCGGCTGGGGCCGAACGAGCTGGTCCCGGTCCTGGCCGATGCGGCGGAGCTTCCCGGCATCGACGAGGTGTTCCCGATCAGCGCCCGCACCGGCGAGGGCGTGGCGGCGCTGGTCGAGCGCCTCGGCGAGCTGATGCCCGATGGCCCCTACCTTTACCCACCGGAGGACCACAGCGACCAATCGAGCGAGCTGCTGCTGGCGGAGCTGATCCGCGAGCAGGTGCTCAACCGCACCCGCGACGAGATCCCCCACTCAGTCGAGGTAGTGGTCAAGGAGGTCGAGGAGCGCGAGGACGGCCTGGTCACTGTCACCGCCGAGATCTGGGCCGAGACCGATTCGCAGAAGGGCATCCTGATCGGCAGGAGCGGCAGGAAGATCGGCGAGATCGGTACGGCGGCTCGCAGCTCCCTGGAGGATGAGCTCGCCGCCAAGGTCCATCTCGACCTCAAGGTTCGCGTCCGCAGCCATTGGCGCCGCGATGAAGACCTGCTCGATCGACTGGGGATCGAGTAACTACGATTGCCTGATGTTCGAGCAGGTGAAATTTGACGGGCGGGGTCTCATCCCCGTCGTGGCGCAGGATCACGTCAGCGGCGAGGTGCTGACGCTGGCATACGCCAATGCGGAGTCATTGCGGCTCACGGTTGAAACCGGGGAACTGCACTTCTACAGCCGCTCGCGGGAGGAGATCTGGCGCAAGGGGGAAACCTCGGGCAACGTGCTGAAGTTGCGCCAGCTGCGCTACGACTGCGACGGCGATGCGATCGTCGCCCTGGTCGAGCCGACCGGGCCCGCCTGTCATACGGGCGAGCGCAGCTGCTTTTACCGCGATCTGGACGGCGGCGGCGAGCCGGCGCCGGCCCTGCACGAGACGCTGGCGACGCTGGAGCGGACGCTGTGCAGCCGTGCCGCCGAGCGTCCCGAAGGCAGCTACACGGTGCAGCTGCTCGACGACCCGAAGCTGATCGGCGAGAAGGTCGAAGAGGAGGCCGAGGAGGTGGTCCGCGCCGCCCGCGAAGAGACCGACGAGCGCGTCGCCGAAGAGGCCGCTGACCTGCTCTACCACCTCGCCGTCCTGCTCGCCTCGCGCAAGGTCCCTCAGTCCGCCGCGATGGAAGTGCTCGATGGCCGTCGCCGCTGAGCTCGAGCTGAAGCTCGAGCCGAACCTCGAGCAGGCCCGTGCGCTGGCGGCCCAGGGCAACGTGGTGCCGGTCTGCACCCGCCTGCTGGACGACTGTGAGACGCCCGTCTCCGCCTTCCTCAAGCTGCGCGCGGGAGAGCCCGAGGGGGCGCCCTGCTTCCTGCTCGAGTCGGCCGAGCAGGGCCAGGTCGGCCGCTACTCCTTCGTCGGCTTCCGCCCTCGCTCGGTGCTGCGCTGGAGCGACGGAGTTCTCTCGAGCTCCGAGGGGGATTCCGTCGACGCGCCCGATCCGTACGGGGCCGTCGCCGAGCATCTGGCCGGCTTCAAGCTCGCCCCGGTCGAGGGCCTGCCGCCGTTCGCCGGCGGCGCCGTCGGCTTCTTCGGCTACGACCTGGTCCGCACGGTCGAGCCGCTCGGCGAGCCCAACCCGGACCCGCTCGGCCTGCCCGACCTGGCGCTGATGATCACCGACCTGCTGCTCGTCTTCGACCACCTGCGCCACGAGCTGACGATCATGGCCTGCGCCTTCGCCGACGACGAGGGCGGCATCGACGCGGCCTACGAGCGCGCCGCCGAAGCGATCGGCGCCGCCCGCCGGCGGCTGCGCGGCGCCGTCCCGGTGCCGGAGCGCCCGGCCCTCGCCGAGCCGCCGCCGTTCGCCTCCAACATGGAGCGCGAGGAGTTCGAAGCGGCGGTGGTGCGGATCGTCGAGTACGTCCACGCCGGCGATGCCTTCCAGGTCGTCCCCTCGCAGCGCTTCTCGGCGCCGGCCCCGGTCGAGCCCTTCTCGGTCTACCGCGGCCTGCGCGCGGTCAACCCGTCCCCGTACATGTACTTCCTCGAGTTCGGCGACTTCCAGATCGCCGGCGCCTCGCCCGAGCCGCTGGTCAAAGTCAGCGGCCGCACGGTCGAGACGCGGCCGATCGCCGGCACCTACCCGCGCGGCAGCGACGAGGAGGAGGACCGGCGCCTGGCCGAGCGGCTCGTCAACGACCCGAAGGAGCGGGCCGAGCACGTGATGCTGGTCGACCTCGGCCGCAACGACCTCGGCCGCGTCTGCGAGTACGGCTCGGTCTCGGTCGACGAGCTGATGGTGGTCGAGACCTACTCGCACGTGCTGCACATCGTCAGCCAGGTCTCCGGCACCCTGCGCGAGGGGGTCGGGGCGATGGACGTGCTGCGGGCGGCGCTGCCGGCGGGCACGCTCTCCGGCGCCCCCAAGGTGCGGGCGATGCAGATCATCGACGAGCTGGAGCCGATCAAGCGCTGCTCCTACGGCGGCGCGATCGGCTACCTCTCCTGGAACGGCGACCTCGACACGGCGATCCACATCCGCACGGTCGTCGTCAAGGACGGCAAGATCCATGTCCAGGCCGGGGGAGGCACGGTTGCCGACGCCAAGCCCGCCTACGAGTACAACGAGTCGGTCAACAAGGCGCGCGCCGTCTTCCGCGCGGTCGAGGTCGCCTGCGCCCAGCCCGACTGGACCTGAGGCCCGGGAGCCCGTACCCCCCACACCATCATGC
>DATASN010000042.1:0-26750 GCA_036269215.1 Solirubrobacterales bacterium | reverse complement strand
CGAGTCGTCCTCGCAAGCTGCGGGCGACTCCCCATCCTCGACGCCACCCGCGGAAGAGGCCGCGGATAAGGCAGCTAAAAAGGAGGACTCCTAGAATGGCTAAGACTTCGTTGAAGGTGAAGCAGGGCCGTAAGGCCAAGTACAAATCTCGGGCATACAACCGTTGCCGGCGCTGTGGTCGGCCGCGGGCCTACTACCGGAAGTTCGGTCTCTGTCGCATCTGCTTGCGCGAGGCCGCTCACGAGGGGTACATCCCCGGCATGACCAAGTCGAGCTGGTAAGAGAAGAAGACCGATGCTGACCGATCCCATAGCCGATTACCTGACCCGGATCCGCAACGCGCTTGGCTCCGGCCACGACGACGTGGAGATCCCCGCCTCGCGGTTGAAGGTGGAGATGTCGCGCATCCTCAAGGAGCAGGGCTACATCACCGACTTCCACAAGAAGCCGGCGGCGGTCGGCGAGGCGATCGAGATCCGTCTCAAGTACACCGAGGACCGCCGCCCGGTGATCGCCGGCCTGGAGCGCATCTCGCGCCCGGGGCGGCGGCGCTACGTCGATCACAAGCAGGTGCCCCGCGTCGATGGCGGCACCGGCACGGCGATCGTCAGCACCTCGGTTGGCGTGATGACCGGCCACGAAGCGAAGGCGAAGGGCGTCGGCGGCGAGGTCGTCGCCTACGTCTGGTGACCGACTGATGAGCCGGATCGGAAGAAAGCCCATCTCCGTGCCCGAGGCCGTGACGGTCGAGGTCGCCCCTGGCCGCGTCGCGGTCAAGGGCCCCAAGGGCGAGCTGGCCCAGGTCCTCTCTACCGATATGAAGGTCGAGCAGGCCGACGGCGTGCTGACCGTGGGCCGTCCGACCGACCGCGGCGAGCACCGTGCCCTGCACGGGCTCACCCGCAGCCTGATCGCCAACATGGTCGAGGGGGTCACCCAGGGCTTCGAGAAGCGGCTGGAGATCCAGGGCGTCGGCTACCGCGCCCAGCTCAAGGGCAAGAACCTCGAGCTGGCGCTCGGCTACTCGCACCCGGTCGCGGTCGAGGCGCCGGACGGGATCGAGTTCGAGGTGCCGCAGCCGACCGAGATCGTCGTGCGCGGGATCGACAAGCAGCTCGTCGGGCAGGTTGCCGCGGACATCCGCAAGCGCCGCCCGCCGGAGCCCTACAAGGGCAAGGGAATCCGCTACCGCGGCGAGCACGTCGCCCGCAAGGTGGGCAAGCGCGCATGACGGTGCTCACCAAGAGACAGCGCCGCCTGCGCCGCCGCCGCCGCGTTCGCGCCCGGGTCACCGGCACGGCGCAGCGCCCGCGGCTGTCGGTCTACCGCTCCAACCGCGGCGTCTTCGCCCAGCTGATCGACGACGGAAAGGGCCACACGGTGGCCGCCGTCAACTGGATCGAGCCGGACCTGCGCAAGCTGACGGCGTCCGAGCAGGCGAAGCGGGCAGGGGAGCTGCTGGCCGAGCGCGCCAAGGCGGCCGGGGTCGAGACCTGCGTCTTCGATCGCGGCGGCTACCAGTACCACGGCCGGGTCAAGGCACTTGCCGAAGGAGCGCGAGAGGGGGGCCTGGTCTTCTAGCGCTAGTTCGCTACCTTGGACCGCTCGCTATGAAGGGAATGGACACAACCAACGTCGAGACGGTGAGCCCGCGCGGGCTCGACCTGCAGGAGCGCGTGATCGAGATCAACCGCGTCGCCAAGGTGGTCAAGGGCGGCCGGCGCTTCGCCTTCACCGCCCTCGTCGCCGTCGGCGACGAAGAGGGCGTCGTCGGGATCGGCTACGGCAAGGCGCGCGAGGTTCCGCTGGCGATCCAGAAGGGCGTCGAGAACGCCCGCAAGAACATGATCCGGATCCCGAAATACGGGCAGACGATCACCCACAAGATCATCGGGCGCTACGGCGCGGGCCACGTGGTCCTGCGGCCGGCGAGTCCCGGTACCGGGGTTATTGCCGGTGGTGGGGTTCGCGCGGTGCTTGAGCTCGGTGGCGTCAAGGACGTGCTGACCAAGAGCATCGGGACGCAGAACCCGATCAACCTGGTGAAGGCGACTATGGACGGGCTGATTCGTCTGCGGCGGCCTGAGGAGGTTGCGGAGCTGCGGGGATTGACCGTGGCCCAGGTGCTTGGGGTATCCACCAACGGCTCGACTGCGGGTCCTGCCGTGGCAGAGGACTCCTCGTCCTCGCAAGCTGCGGGCGAGGAGCCCACCGCCACGCCACCCGCAGGTGAGGCGTCTGAGGCTCCGAAGGACGAGGCGCCCGTCGCTGCTGAAGGTGATGCTTCGTGACGATCAAGCAGGTTCGGTCGCTCAATGGGGCTAACCCCAATCAGAAAGCGACGATTGCGGCGCTCGGGCTTGGGCGGATCGGCAAGGCTGTGGAGCGGAAGGACAGTCCTCAGCTGAAAGGGCAGATTGCGGTTGTCTCTCATCTGGTTGAGGTGGGTGACTGATGGCCGCTGAGACGCCTCGGTCTGAGGAGATCGGGCTGCACAACCTGAGGCCCAAGCCCGGGTCGCGTAGGCCGCGTAAGCGGATTGGTCGCGGTGAGGGCTCGGGGCTGGGGAAGACCTCCGGGCGCGGGCACAAGGGTGCCGGGTCGCGGTCGGGGTCGAAGCGGAAGATCGGCTACGAAGGCGGGCAGAACCCGATTCACATGCGGATGCGGAAGCTTCGCGGGCCGCACATGAAGAAGTCGATGCCGTTCGAGAACTTCAGGACGAAGTCGCAGCCGGTCAACCTGGCCGACCTCGAGGAGCGCTTCGACGACGGGGCCGAGGTGACCCCGGAGACGCTCAAGGAGAAGGGCCTCGCCAAGCGCTCGGACCCGGTGAAGATCCTCGCCCGCGGCGAGATCTCGAAGAAGCTGACGGTACGAGCGCACGGATTCAGCGCCGCCGCCAAGGAGCGGATAGAAGCGGCGGGCGGTTCCTGCCACACTCTGGAGCCCTAATGCTCCGGACTATTGCGAACGCATTCAGCGTCGCCGACATTCGCAAGAAGCTCGCCTTCACCGCGGCGATGCTCCTGCTCTATCGGCTCGGCGCCTACATCCCCGCGCCCGGGGTCAGCCTCGACGCGGTCAAGGAAATCCAGGGCAACTTCGGCGGCGGCGGCATCCTCAACTTCCTCAACACCTTCTCGGGCGGCAGCCTCTCGCGCCTCTCGCTCTTCGCGCTGGGAATCATGCCCTACATCACCGCCTCGATCATCCTGCAGCTGCTGACCGTGGTCCTGCCCTCGCTGGAGAAGCTGCAGAAAGAAGGCGAGGTCGGCCAGCAGAAGATCACCCAGTACACGCGCTACCTGACCGTCGGCCTGGCCTTCGCCCAGTCCTTCGGCTACGTCTACCTCTTCCGCTCCTTCGGCCAGCAGGCGGGCGGCAAAAACCTGCTCGGCAACCTCGGCGGCGCCAAGGTGCTGCTGATCGTGATCTCGCTGACGGCGGGCTGCACGCTGCTGATGTGGTTCGGCGAGCTGATCACCCAGCGCGGCATCGGCAACGGCATCTCGCTGATGATCTTCGCCTCGATCGTCTCCAGCCTGCCGCACGGCATCGAAGCCTGGTGGACGAACCCCGACCAGGTCTTCGTCGTGATGATGCCCTTCATCGCCCTGGCGGTGATCGTCGCGATCGTCTTCGTCCAGGAGGGTCAGCGCCGCATCCCGGTCCAGTACGCCAAACGCGTCGTCGGGCGAAAAATGACCTCGGGCGGCTCGACCTACCTGCCGCTGCGGGTCAACATGGCCGGCGTCATCCCGGTCATCTTCGCCGCCTCGATCATGGCCTTCCCGTCGACGATCGGGCAACTGCTCAACACCAACACCGCCCTCAACTTCGCCGCCTTCTTCAGCCCCAGCAGCTGGGCCTACGTCGTCGGCGAGGTCTTCTTCATCGTCATCTTCACCTACTTCTACACGGCGGTCACCTTCAACCCGGTCGACCAGGCCGACAACCTGAAGAAGTACGGCGGCTTCATCCCCGGCGTGCGGCCCGGGCGGCCGACGGCGGAGTACCTCGACCGCATCCTCTCGCGGTTGACCTTCCCCGGCGCCCTCTACCTGGGCGCCGTCGCTGCCCTGCCGACGATCCTGATCAGCCAGACGTCGGCCAACTTCTTCTTCGGCGGCACCTCGATCCTGATCGTGATCGGCGTCGCGCTGGAAACCGTGAAGCAGCTCGAGGCGCAGCTGATGATGCGCAACTACGAGGGCTTCCTCAAATAGGCTGCGGCCTGTGTCCGAGCTGAACCTAGTCCTCCTCGGCCCGCCCGGGTCCGGGAAGGGGACGCAGGGCGAGCGGCTGCAGGAGGAGCTGCAGCTTCCGTATTACGCGACCGGCGACATCCTGCGGGCCGCGGTTCGCGAGGGAACCGAGCTGGGGCGCGCCGCCAAGGACTACATGGACCGCGGCGACCTGGTGCCCGACGAGGTGATCGTCGGCATGATCGGCGAGCGGATCGATTCGTCGGAGGCCGCGGACGGGTTCATCCTCGACGGCTTCCCGCGCACCGCGCCGCAGGCCGAGGCGCTGGCCGGGAAGCTCTCGGAGCTGGGCCGTGAGCTGACCGCCGTGCTGCTGATCGACGTCAGCGACGAGGAGGTGATCCGCCGCCTGGGCGGGCGCCGCACCTGCCTCGAAAACGGGCACGTCTTCCAGGTCGAGCTCAACCCGCCGGAGCGCGACGGGATCTGCGATATCGACGGCTCGGAGCTGATCGTCCGCGACGACGACAAGCCCGACGTGATCCGTCACCGCCTTGAGCAGTACCACGGCAAGACGGCGCCGCTGATCGAGCACTACGACAGCCGCAGCCTGCTGCGCCAGATCGACGGGTCCGCCTCGCCGGACGAGGTCGCCGACGAGATTCGCCGCACCCTGGCGACGCTGCGCCTCGAGGCCGACGAGGCGATCTAGCTTGTGTACAGGATGATCGTCAAGAAGTCTCCCGCGCAGGTCGAGTTGATGGCGGCGGCGGGCACGATCCTGGTCCGCTGCCTGCACATGCTCGCCGCCAAGGCACGTCCCGGCGTGAGCACCAAGGAGCTCGACCTCGCCGCCGAGAAGCTGATCCGCTCGCAGGGCGCGGAGCCGGCCTTCAAGGGCTACCGCGGCTTCCCCGCCTCGATCTGCGCCTCGCCCAACTCGATGGTCGTGCACGGCATCCCGGGCAGGTACGAGCTCAAGCGGGGAGACCTGCTCTCGGTCGACGTCGGCGTGGCCAAGGACGGCTGGGTCGCCGACGCGGCGATGACGCTGCCGATCGGCGCGGTCGATCCCGGCGCACGCAAGCTGCTCGACGTCACGAAGCAGGCGCTGTTCGCCGGCGTGGAGCAGATGCAGCCAGGCAACCGGCTCGGCGACGTCTCGGCGGCGATCCAGCGGGCGGTGGAGATCGAAGGGCTCTCGATCATCCGCACCCTGGTCGGCCACGGGATCGGTCGCGAGATGCACGAGGACCCGCAGGTCCCCAACTTCGGCACGGCGGGAAAGGGGCCGCTGCTGGAGGAGGGAACCGTGCTCGCGATCGAGCCGATGGTCAACGCCGGCGGCGCGCTGGTGAAGATGGGCGACGACGGCTGGGCCGTCTACTCGCAGGACGGATCGCTGGCCGCCCATTTCGAGTTCACCGTCGCCGTCACGGCCGAGGGCCCCCGAATCCTCACTCCCTGGCACGAAGAGGATTAGTCAGCGGAAATTAGGGGTATGCTGAGGTGGCGGTGGGCGCCGCCCGACAGAGGGGATGTCCCTTGCGCCTGCTTGCCCGCTCTATAGCTCTTGTTCTTCTTCTCGCCGTTGCTCCCGCCGCACAGGCAGCTACGCAGCCTTACGGGACCAACGATGCGGGCGGTTTCCGCAACGTCCTGCCGCCTGG
The DNA here is from genome assembly GCA_036269215.1 of Solirubrobacterales bacterium. Taxonomy (GTDB): domain Bacteria; phylum Actinomycetota; class Thermoleophilia; order Solirubrobacterales; family 70-9; genus VRUE01. The sequence continues at coordinate 20,872 of DATASN010000042.1, read as the reverse complement.
TGAGAACGGACTCGACACGCTTTCGCAGATCTTCGCCTTCCGCGGCCTTGGGGTGGTGCCACCGCACTATGCGGATCAGCAGCCGCTCTACGAAAACCTCGTCTACGGCTCGCCGGAGCTGACCGACGAAAAAGTCCCGACCTACTTCAAGGACGCTACCTTCGGCGTTCCGCCCGGGGAAGTGGCCTCGACGGTCGAACCGAAAGCGGGTGTGACGATCGTCCGCGACGCCGCCTACGGCGTTCCCCACATCTACGGCGAAACCCGCGCCGACACGATGTTCGGCGCGGGATACGCGGGCGCCGCCGACCGCCTCTTCCTGATGGACGTCCTGCGCCACACCGGCCGCGCCGAACTCGCCTCCTTCCTCGGCGGCTCCAACGCCGGCGCCGACGCCTCGCAGTGGGGCTTTGCCCCCTACACCGAAGCCGACCTGCAGAGGCAGCTGGACGCGCTGCCGCGCCAATATGGGTCCGCGGGCCTGCAGGCCAACGAAGACGTGCAGAGCTACGTCGACGGGATCAACGCCTACATCGTCGCGGCCAGCGCCAACCCGGCGCTGAAGCCGGGCGAGTACTCGCTGCTCAACAAGCCGATGGAAGCCTGGAGACCGACCGACGTCGTCGCGATCGCTTCGCTGATCGGCGGCATCTTCGGCCGCGGCGGCGGCAACGAGCTGAACTCGGCCCTGACCATGCAGGCCTTCGTCCAGCGCTTCGGCGCCAAAGCGGGCCGCAGCGCCTGGCTCGGCTTCCGCTCGAAGAACGATCCGGAAGCGCCGACGACGATCTCCAAGCGCTTCCCCTACGAGACGCGCAGCGCCTTCGTCAAGCGCGGCCTGGCGCTGCCCGACCCCGGCTCGGTCCGCGAAACGCCGGTGGCGACCGCCTCGAGCGGGGCGGCAGGCGGCGGCTTCGGCGCCGCGATCGAGCGCGCCCTGCGCGAAGGCTCCCATGCCTCCAACTGGGAGCTGGTCTCGGCGAAGCACTCGGCGACTGGGCACCCGATCGCCGTGATGGGCCCGCAGGTCGGCTACTTCATCCCCCAGATCCTGATGGAGGAGGACCTGCACGGCCCCGGCATCGACGCCCGCGGCGCCTCGTTCGCCGGCGTCAACCTCGCGGTCGAGCTCGGCCACGGCCGCGACTACGCCTGGAGCGCGACCAGCGCCGGCTCCGACAACGTCGACACGATCGCCGAGGTTCTCTGCAGGGACAGGTTCCACTACCTCTACCGCGGCAAGTGCAAGCCGATGGAAAAGCTGGAACGGACCGAGAGCTGGACGCCGAACGCGATCGACCCCACCGAAGCGGGAACCCAGACGCTGACCGCCTACCGCACCGTCCACGGCATCGTCTTCGCCCGCGGCAAGGTGCACGGGCGCAAGGTGGCCTTCGTGCACCAGCGCAGCACCTACTTCCACGAGCCCGACTCGGTGATCGGCTTCACCGAGCTGAACGAACCCGGCTTCGTCACCGGCATCGGCGGCTTCAAGAAGGCCGTCTCCAACATCGGCTTCACTTTCAACTGGGGCTACGTCGATTCCGAACACATCGCCTACGCGCTCTCGGGGGCGATGCCGCAGCGGCAGGGCACCTCGCCCGACTTCCCCATCCTCGGCACCGGCCAGTACGACTGGAAGGGCTTCAAGCCGGCGAGCCAGACGGCTGACTACCTGCCCTTCGCCCAGCACCCGCAGGCGGTCGATCCGCCCTTCCTCGTCTCCTGGAACAACAAGCAGGCGCCCGGCTGGGCGGCGGCCGACGACCGCTACGCCTACGGCCCCCTGCAGCGGGCCCAGATGATCTCCGACAAGGTCCGGGCGGCGACGAGGGGCAAGCGGCGGATGACGATCTCCCAGCTCGTCCAGGCGATGGAGGAACCGGCGACCCAGGACTTCCGCGGCTACCGCCTGCTGCCGACGGTCTTCAAGGCAATCGGCAGGCCGAAGCAGCCGGCGCTGCGCAAAGCGCTCGCCACCCTCAGGGCCTGGAACAAGGCCGGCGCCCATCGCCGCGACCTCAACCGCGACGGCATCGACGAAGAAACCCCGGCGATCGAGCTGATCGACGCCTGGTGGCCGAGATTGGTGGCGGCGGAGTTCAAACCGTCGCTGGGCGCCAGGGCGTTCGAACGCCTGCGCGGGATGATCTCCACCGGCGAGGAGACCGGCGGCTCCCCGCAGGCACCCGACTACGAGGAAGGTTGGTGGGGCTACACCTCCAAGGACCTGCGCGACCTCTTCGGCCCTCGCCCAGAAGCGCCCTATAGCCGCATCTACTGCGGCAAGGGCTCGAAGGTCCGCTGCCGCCAGGCCCTGCAGAAAAGCCTCGCCCAGGCCCTCAAGGTGACGCCGGCGGCGATGTACGGAGGCGGCAACGGCGATTGCGCCGCAAACCCCCAGCCGTCCTGCTTCGACCAGAACCGCCCCACGGTCACCTCAGGCATAAACCTCGGCCCCTTCCCCTTCCAAAACCGCCCCACGTTCCAGCAGGTGGTGACGCTGACCCAGAAGCTCCCACGCTAGGGGACGGACCCTCGAAGCTTTCGTGTCTTCGGAGCGGTGGACCGGAGGGAACGGGATGCCCATCCCAAAACACTCAAGCGCGGCTCTGCCGCGCGTTTTGGGATGGGCATCCCGTCCCTCCCCACCACGCCCCGAAACAGCCCCCCTGCTATCTTTCCCGGTCGGCCCAATGGGCCGTTTGGTTGTGCCTGCCGTCCAACTCCTGGGGCGTGCGGGAGTCCTGTATTCGATACGAAACCGGAGCAATGAAGGTTCGAGCTTCCGTCAAGCCGATGTGCGAAAAGTGCAAGATCATCCGCCGCCACGGCGCGGTCTTGGTGATCTGCCAGAACCCCCGGCACAAGCAGCGGCAGGGCTAGGGCGGGGACATGGCACGCATCGCAGGCGTCAACATCCCGGTCGGCAAGCGCACCGAAATCGGGCTCACCTACATCTTCGGGATCGGGCGCTCGACCGCGCAGAAGATCCTCGCGGAGGCGAGAGTCGATCCCAACACCCTGGTCAAGGACCTGACCGAGGACGAGGTGATGCGGCTGCGCGAGGCGGTCGACCAGCGCGAGGTCGAGGGCGACCTGCGCCGCGAGCGCTCGCAGGACGTCAAACGGCTGATGGAGATCGGCGCCTATCGCGGCCTGCGCCACCGCCGCGGCCTGCCCGTCCGCGGCCAGCGGACCAAGACCAACGCGCGCGGCCGCAAGGGTCCGCGCCGGATGAGCGTCGCCGGCAAGCGCAAGGCGTAGAGAACGATGGCAGCCGCGAAAAAACCCGCCAAAGGGCGCTCACGGCGCCGCGTCAAGAAGAACGTCACCTACGGCCAGGCGCACATCAAGACTTCCTTCAACAATACGATCGTCACCCTCACCGACACCGAAGGCAACGTGATTGCCTGGGAGTCGGCCGGCTCGGCCGGCTTCAAAGGCTCCCGCAAGTCGACGCCGTTCGCCGCCCAGGTGACCGCCGACGCCGCCGCCAAGAAGGGCATGGAACACGGTCTCGAGAAGGTCGAGGTCTTCGCCAAGGGGGCAGGCTCCGGTCGCGAGACGGCGATCCGATCGCTGCAGGCGGCCGGCCTCGACGTGACCACGGTCAAGGACGTCTCGCCGCAGGCCCACAACGGCTGCCGTCCGAAGAAGCGGAGGCGCGTCTAGTGGCCCGCGACACCGGACCGCAGTGCAAGCAGTGCCGCCGCGAGGGCCAGAAGCTCTTCCTCAAGGGCGAGCGCTGCTTCACCGACAAGTGCGGGGTCGAGCGCCGCTCCTATCCGCCCGGCGAGCACGGTCGCGGCCGCATGCGCCAGTCCGAGTACCGCGTGCAGCTGCGCGAGAAGCAGAAGACCCGGCGCTACTACCAGGTGCTGGAGAAACAGTTCCGCGCCTACTACGACAAGGCCTCCCGCCAGGAGGGCGTCACCGGCGAGAATCTGCTGCGGCTGCTCGAGTCGCGCTTCGACAACGTGCTGGTCCGCCTCGGCTTCGCCGCCTCGCGGCGCCAGGCCCGGCAGCTGATCCGGCACGGCCACTGGCTGATCAACGGCCGCCGGGTCAACATCCCCTCCTACCAGGTGCGCCCCGAGGACGTGATCTCGATCAAGTCGAGCTCGGCCGCCGGGGACACGATTCGCAAGGCAACGGAGCTCGTCTCCACCGTGCCGGCCTGGCTGCAGGCCGATCACGACTCCCTCACCGCCAAGGTCCTGCGCTACCCAGAGCGCGCGGAGATCTCGGCACCGGTGCAGGAGCAGCTGATCGTCGAGCTGTACTCCAAGTAACCGGAAACCCGTTTCTGAACACGCATACGCAAGGAACACATGACCACTGATTTCCAGGTCCCTCGCATCACCTCAGAGAAGGTCGACGACCGTCGCGGCACCTTTACCGTCGAGCCCCTCGACAAGGGCTTCGGCTACACCTTCGGCAACAGCCTCCGCCGCGTCCTGCTCTCCTCGCTGGGCGGCGCCGCGGTAATCAGCGTCCGCATCGAGGGCGTCGCGCACGAGTTCTCGACCGTGCCCGGCGTCAAGGAGGACGTCACCGACATCGTCCTCAACCTCAAGGACCTCGTCGTCCGCATGCACACCGATGCCGACGAGGTCGAGGCGCCGCTGGTCGCCACCGGTCCCGGCGAGGTCAAGGCGAAGGACATCGACCTGCCCTCGGGCGTCGAGATCCTCAATCCCGAGGCGCCGATCGCGACGCTCGAGAAGAAAACGAAGCTCGAGATCTACCTGACGATCGGCCGCGGCCGCGGCTACTCGCCGGCCGACGAGAACAAGTCCGACGAGCAGCCGATCGGCGTGATCCCGATCGACTCGATCTTCTCGCCGATCCGCCGCGCCTCCTACTCGGTCGCGACCGCCCGCGTCGGCCAGCGGACCGACTTCGACAAGCTGACCCTCGACCTCGAGACGGATGGCTCGATCGAGCCGGGGGCGGCGCTGCGCGAGGCCTCCGAGATCCTGATCAAGAGCCTGGCGATCTTCACCGACGCCGACCGGGTCGAGGAGCTGACCGCGCGCGAGCCGGTTGCGGTCCGGGCCAACGACGTGCTGCCCGGCCCCGCCGGCGACGGCATCGCCAGCAGCAACGGGCTCGACGAGATCCTGATCGAGGAGCTCGAGCTCGGCGTTCGCTCCTACAACTGCCTGAAGCGGGCGGGGGTGCAGACGGTCGGCGACCTGGTGCGCAAGACGCGCTCGGAGCTGAACGCGATCCCCAACTTCGGCTCGAAGTCGATCGAGGAAGTGATCGAGACCCTGCACGCGCGCGGCCTCGACCTGGGCGGGGACTGAGCGGGGAAGCTGAGCCGGCGATGCGTCACCGCAAGAAGCGCAACAAGCTGAGCCGCAACGCGGCGCATCGCGAGGCCCTGCTCTCGAACCTCTCCAAGCAGCTGATCCAGCACGAACGGATCAAGACCAGCCAGGCCAAGGCGAAGGCGGTCAAGCCGGAGGTCGAGCAGCTGATCACGCTGGCCAAGCGGGGAGACCTGCACGCGCGGCGGCAGGCGCTCTCGACGCTGCATAACGACAAGTTCATCGTGCACAAGCTGTTCGAGGAGGTCGCGCCGCGCTACGTCGAGCGGCCCGGGGGCTATACCCGGATCGTCAAGCTTGGACCTCGGCGCTCGGATAGCACCGAGATGGTTTACCTAGAGCTGGTGTAGGGGAGGGGCCGGGGGCCCCCCGGCCCCCTTCTCGTCAGTAGCTGACCGACTCCAGGTACAGGCCGTGGGGGGGAGCCGTGTCGCCCGCGTCGGAGCGGGGCGCGCCCTTGAGGAGAGCTTCGAAGTTTGGGACCGTGCGGCGGCCTGAGGCGACCTCTAGCTGAGTGCCGACCAGGACGCGGACCATGTTGCGCATGAAGGCGTCTGCCGTTACTTGGAAGCTGAGGATGTCTCCCTCCTGACTCCAGTCCGCGGCCAGGATTTTGCGGTTGAAGTGGACGTGGTCGGTCTGAGTGGGGGTGAAGGCGGTGAAGTCGTGGGTGCCGGGGAGGGCCGCGGCGCAGGCTTCCAGCGCCTCGCGGTCCACCCGGTGGGGCCACCAGAGGGAGCGGCCCTGCTCGAATGGGCTCGACGAGCGGCGGGTGAGCAGGCGGTAGCGGTAGCTGCGGGATCGCGCGTCGCGGCGCGCGTCGAATCCGTCCTCGGCCACCGTGGCGCGTGTGAGCGCTATGTCGCGGGGGCCCAGGCCGTTGGCCCGCCTGGCCAGATCGCCGGGCACCTCGGCGGCTGTGACGAAGCTCGCCACCTGCTCCCGTGCATGAACGCCCGTGTCGGTGCGGCCGGCGACCGTCAGCTCGACCGGTTCGCGCAGCACCGTCGCCAACGCCGTCTCCAGCTCCTCTTGCACCGTCCGCAGTCCAGCCTGCTTCGCCCAGCCCTTGAAGTTGGTTCCGTCGTATTCGATGTCGAGGCGGACCGTGGTCACTTGCCGAGCAGGTTCAGCAGGCCGGGTTCGTCGAGGATCGTCGTCTCGTATTTCTCGGCCTTGGCCAGCTTCGAGCCCGGGTTCTCGCCGGCGACCACGTAGTCGGTTTTTTTCGAGACGGAGTTGACGACCTTGCCGCCGGAGGCCTTGATCATGGTCGCCGCCTCTTCGCGGGTCAGCTCGGGAAGGGTGCCTGTGAGGACGAACGTCTTGCCTTCCAGCGGGCCGCCGCCGGCGCGGCGTTCGGAGTCGTCCTGCTCGAGGCGCAGGCCCTTCTCGCGCAGCTTCTCGACCAGCGCCCAGGTGGCGTCGTCGCCGAGCGACTCGGCGATCTGGACCGCCATGATCGGCCCCACCCCCTCGACCTCTTCGATTCGCTCCGGGTCGGCCTCGTGCAGCGCGTCGATCGAGCCGAAGTGGTCGGCCAGCGCCTCCGCGGTGACGTAGCCCACCCCTGGAAGGCCGATCGCGTAGAGGATGCGCTTGAAGGGGCGCCCGCGGGATGCGTCGATCGCGGCGAGCAGGTTGGCGGTGGAGACCTCGCCGAAGCGGTCGAGCTCGGTCAGCTGCTCCTCGCTGAGGTCATAGACGTCGGCGACGTCGGCGATCAGGCCGTCCTGGAGGAAGCGCATCGCCTGCTTCTCGCCGAGCCCGTCGATGTCCATCGCCCCTTTGCTGACGAAGTGCTTGACGTGCTGGAAGGACTGGCCGGGGCAGCCCGCCCGGTTGGGGCAGATCGTGAAGACGGCGTCCTCGGGCTTGACGGTCGGGGTGTCGCAGGCCGGGCATTTCTTCGGCGGCTTCGGCTTCGGGCCTCGCCTCCCCTTCCTCGCGCCTTTTCGGACCAGCGGCGAGACCACCTGCGGGATCACGTCGCCGGCTCGCATCACCACGACCTCGTCGCCGACGCGGACGTCCTTGCGGGCCAGGTCCTCCTCGTTGTGCAGGGTGGCGGTGGAGACGGTGACGCCGCCGACGTGGACCGGCTCCAGCATCGCGAAGGGGACGAGGTGCCCGGTGCGGCCGACGTTCCAGACCACGTCGAGCAGCTTCGTCGTCGCCGTCGTCGGGGCGAACTTCCAGGCGATCGCCCAGCGCGGCTCGCGGCCGACCACGCCCAGCTCCCGCCACAGCGCCCGCTCGTCGATCTTGACCACGACGCCGTCGATCTCGTAGTCGAGCTGGTCGCGCCGCTCCTCCCACCAGCGGCAGCGCTCGACGACGGAATCGACGTCGCCGTGGTGGTCGGTGTCGGGGTTGACCTTGAAGCCGCGCTCGGCCAGCCACCCGACCTCGGCGGAATGGGTGGGCAGGTCGTCGAGGCCGCGGGTTGCGCCGATGCCGTAGCACCAGACCGAGAGCGGCCGTTCGGCGGCGAGCGCCGGGTCGAGCTGGCGGATCGACCCGGCGGCGGAGTTGCGCGGGTTGGCGAAGGTCGGCTCGCCCGCCTCGGCGCGGCGTTCGTTCAGGGCCCTGAAGTCGGCGATCGGCAGGTAGACCTCGCCGCGGACCTCGACCAGCTCGGGGGCGTCGTCGATCCGCAGGGGGATCGCCCCGATCGTGCGCAGGTTCCGGGTCACGTCCTCGCCGATCCTGCCGTCGCCGCGGGTGGCGCCGCGGGCGAAGACGCCGTCCTCGTAGGTGAGGGAGATCGCCAGGCCGTCGATCTTCGGCTCGCTCGTGTAGCTGAACTCGGCTGCCGTGATGTCGAGGCGCTTGAGGTGGTTGCGAACCCGCGTCTCCCAGGCGCGCAGCTCCTCCTCGTTGCGGGCGTTGCCGAGCGAGAGCATCCGCTCGGCGTGCTCGACCTGCTCGAAGCGCTCCAGCGGCGGGGCGCCGATGCGCTGGGTCGGCGAGTCGGCGCTGCGCAGCTCGGGGTGGTCGGCCTCGATCGCGCGCAGCTCGTCGAGCAGCTCGTCGTAGGCGTCGTCGCCGACGGTCGGTTCGTCGAGGACGTAGTAGCGGCGGTTGTGCTCCGCCAGCTCGCGCCGCAGCTCCTCGGCGCGCTTCTCCGGCCCGGCCGTGCTCACACCGAGGTCGGGGCGCTCGCCGCCAGCATCTCTTCGAAGCCCCAGCCGCGCAGCCGCTCGAGCCCGCCGTGGTCGGTGAGGTCGAAGTGGATCGGGGTGACCGAGACCCTGCCCTCGGCGACGGCGTTGAGGTCGGTTCCCTCGATCTCCTCGTAGCCCGGCTGCCAGCCGTAGATCTCGTAGCGGCGCCGCTCGCCGTCCTCGCCGACCAGCTTCAGCTCGTCGTTGTAGATGCGTTTGCCGAGCCTGGTCACCTCGATCCCCTTGGGCTCGCCGGCGGGGCAGTTGACGTTGATCAGGGTCGCCTCCGGCATCGGCTCGGCGATCAGCCGCCGGACCAGCTCGGCCGCGAAGGGGGCCACGGCGGTGAAATCGAAACGACCGCTGACGTAGCCCATGCCGCCGCCCGAGGATTGCTGCGAGACGGCCACGGCTGGGATGCCGAGCACGATCCCCTCGAAGGCCGCGGCCACCGTTCCCGAGTAGGTGATGTCGTCGCCGAGGTTGGCGCCGTGGTTGATCCCGGAGACGATCAGGTCGGGCCGATGGCCGACCAGGCCGAGCTCGGCGAAGCGGACGCAGTCGACCGGCGTCCCGTCGGTGGCGTAGCCCCTGTCCCCATCCCCGAACTCGACCTCCTCGACCGTCAAGGGCGAGCGCGTGGTGATGCTGCGCGCCGTAGCGCTGCGGTTCGAGTCGGGCGCGATCACGTCGACCTCGACCCCTTCGAGCTCGCGCAGTGCCCGCCGGGCGGCCTGCAGCCCAGGCGCCGTGATCCCATCGTCATTCGTCAGCAGAACTCGCACAGCAGCGATTCTAGGCGTCGGAGCGGGCCGCAGAATTTGCGATTGCGGCACATTCTGCGCGCTACGCGTGAATCGGGCTCTGCCAGGCTCGTGGCATGGCACTTGCTCAGATCGGACCGATGACCACCGTATTCGAGGCAATGGCGACTGCCGTAAGCGCGGGCGTCGTTCTTGGCGGCTTCACGATGGGAATTGCGGGATTGGCTCTAGGGTGGTCCAAGCGTGAGATCGGGTATCGCGCGCTTACGGACGGTTACATGGGCGGTATCGCCGGCGTGGTCTTTGCGTTGCTTGATGTGGTCTTGCGATATGCTGGATGAAATGAATTGTCTGTGATAGGAGTACGACTGTGGGCAGTCTTCGCTACGCAAATATCGGTCTGGCAGTAGGGATATCCATCATGGCGGCGGGAGTCATCCTCTTCAAGGATTCAAGCGAAGCGGCGATGCAGGCCACTGGGATGGCCGGGTTCTTTGTCTCCTTCGTTGTTTTTCACTTTCTTGACGAGCGAGCCAAACGCCGGGATAGGAAGAGCTCTCAGTAACCAGCGGCTTCGCCTGCGATCAGGTCCTGCTCGTAGTGCGCGAGGTTGAGGTCGCGTACGCCTGCCATCAGGATTGAGAAGATCATCACCTTGCCGTCGCGGTTGAAGCAGTAGCCGGAGAGGTTGCTGACGCCGGTCAGGGTGCCGGTCTTGGTGCGGCAGCGGCCGTAGGCGGCGGTGCCGTGCATGCGGTCGGCGACGGTGCCTTCGTGGCCGGCCAGGGCCATGTCCTGGATCAGCTCTTCGCCCGCGGGCGTGCCCCGCATCGCGCGCAGCAGGCCGACGATCTGGGTCGGCGAGGCTCGGCCCGAGCGGGTCAGGCCCGAGCCGTCCACGGCGTGGACGCCGGAGCCGTGGCCGCGGGCAAACTGCTCCACGACCTTGGCGCCCGCCGCGGTGCTGCCGGCGCCGCCGAAGTGCGCTCCCAGCAGCTTGATCAGCATCTCGGCGAAGTGGTTGTCGGAGTAGACGTCGGTGGTGTTGACGATTTCGGTCAGCGGTGGCGATTCGACCCGGGCGATTTCGCTGCTGCCGGGCGGCGCGGTGCCGAGGGCGGCGCCGGACGAGACGCGGACGCCGGCGCCGCGCAACGACTGCGCCAGCGTTGCGGCCGCGGTAAGGGCCGGGTCGGCGGCAAAGCCGCTACCGCTGGCGCTGCTGTAGCCGGAGTCGAAGTCGAGCCCCGAGAGCGGGCCGATTTCGGGGCTGGTCGCGTAGCCGGAGTCGGCGACGCCGCGCAGGCGGTCGAAGATGCTGTCGTCGGCGTAGAGGCGCCCGGTCACGGCGTCGATGCCCGCTTCCCGGACCTGGGCTTTGAAGAGAAACAGGTTGGTGCCCAATCCGCCGAGGAAGCGGTTGTAGAAGACCGGGACGCCCAGAGCCGGGTCGCCGCCGCCGACCAGGTAGAGGCTGCCGTGCAGGACGCCCTTTGAGTCGACCGTGCCGTCGGTCTCGAGCCTCGTCGCGATCCGCGATTCCGGCCCGAGCCGCGAGAGCGCGGTCGAGGTCGTGAACAGCTTCATGTTCGAGGCCAGCGGTCGCTGCCTGCCGGCCGCTCGGGCGCAGACCGGGGCGCCGGTTTCGCCGTCGACGACGAGCAGGCCGCTGGCGCTGCCGCCGCCGCGCACCAAACGACCTCGCATGGTCGCGCAGAGCTGTCCGCTTGCGGCCGCCTGCGCGGCCGCTGAGACCAGGAGAAGCGCAAGCAGCGCACAAATTGCGGCAAAAAGTGCCGGGGTCCGCCTCACTTGGTGAGATAATGCATGTTTATGGGCAAAGTTGTGGACATAGAGTCGCAACCGCGCCGGCGCCGCAGCCGCAAACGCCCGTCCAAGACCGCCCTCGTCCTCGGCGGCGGCGGCTTCACCGGGGGGGTCTACGAGATCGGCGCCCTGCGCGCCCTCGATCTGCTTGCGGTCAACAGCACGGTCAACAACTTCGACGTCTACGTCGGCACCAGCGCCGGCTCCTTCGTCGCCGGGATGCTCGCCAACGGCGTCACCCCCGACGAGATGATGCAGGTGATCAACCGTCGCATCGCCTCCGAGCTCGACGACCTCGACCTCGACAAGGTCCTGAAGCCGAACTACCTCGGCTTCGTGCAGAAGGCCGCGATGCTGCCGGTGCGCACGGTCGAGCTGCTGCGCAGCCTGGCCCGGATGGGGGATTTCTCGGCGATCGACGTCGGCGTCGGTCTTGCCGAGGCGCTGCCGGCCGGCTTCTACTCGAACGGCGGGATCGCAGACTACGTCGCCGCGGCGCTTGCCGAAGACGACCGCGTCGACGACTTCCGCCTGCTCGACAAAGAGCTCTACCTCGCCGCCACCGACCTCGACACGACCGAGCGGATCGTCTTCGGCGAGGAGGGTTGGAACGACGTGCCGATCTCGAAGGCGATCCAGTGCTCGACCGCGCTGCCGATCGTCTACAAGCCGGTCGACCTGAAGGGCCGCCAGCTGGTCGACGGCGGCATCCGCTCGACCACCAACGTCGACATCGCGGTCGAGAAGGGCGCCAAGTTCATCGTCGTCGTCAACCCCCTGGTCCCCTTCGTCAACGACTTCGAGAAGACGATCCCGACCGTCTTCGGCACCCGCGTGCGGCGCGTCTCCGACATGGGCCTGCCGGCGATCGCCAACCAGACCTTCCGCCTGATCGCCCACGCCCGCCTGCACGAGGCGGTCGCGCAATGGGAGGAGAAGTACCCGGGCGTCGACATCATCCTGGTCGAGCCCGAGCCCAACGACGAGCTGATGTTCGGCACGCCGATCATGGACTACTCGCGGCGGCTCAAAATCGCCCGCCACGGCTTCGAATCGGTCACGGCGACCCTGGCCCAGGACTACGACAGCTTCAAGGAGACCGCCGAGCGCCACGGCCTCGAGATCTCCGAGCGACGCGTCAGCCGCGTGGTCGAGCGCGCCGCCGAAGAGGAGCCCGAGCAGAACTCCACTTGGCGCCGCGTACTCGAGCAGACGACATCGGCCCTGCTGCGCCAGTCCGGCGAGGCGTCCTAGCGAACTGCCCGCCGGCGCCGCTCAGCTCGCGTAGAGCTGCTCGATCTCCTGCTCGTGCTTGCTGGCGACCACGGCGCGCTTGACCTTCAGGGTCGGGGTCAGCTCGCCGGTTTCCTGGGAGAGGTCGCGGGGGAGGATCGCCACCTTCTTGACCTGCTCGACCCGGGCGAACTTCTCGTTGATCGCCTCGACGTGGGCTTCGATCGCCTTCTGCACCTCGGAGTTGGTGGCGAGCTGGGCCGGGTCCTCGGGCAGGCCGTGCTCCCTGGCGTAGGCGACCGCGTCTTCGGGGTCGAGCGTTACCAGGGCGACCAGGTAGGGCTTGCGGTCGCCGACGACCACGCACTGGGAGACCAGCGGGTGCTGCTTGATTTCGTTCTCGAGGTTGGCCGGCGTGATGTTCTTGCCGCCGGCGGTGATGATGATGTCCTTCTTGCGGCCGGTGATCTTGATGAAGCCCTCGGCGTCGATCTCGCCGATGTCGCCGGTGTGCAGCCAGCCGTCGACGATCGTCTCGCGGGTCGCCTCCTCGTTCTTGTAGTAGCCCTGGAAGACGTTGGGGCCCTTGACCAGGATCTCGCCGTCTTCGGCGATCCGCACCTCGCAGCCCGGGAACGGCTTGCCGATCGTGCCCACCTTGAACTCCTCCGGCGAGGAGATCGTCGCCGCGGTCGAGGTCTCGGTCATCCCCCAGCCCTCGAGGACGAGGACGCCGGCGGCGTCGAAGAAGCGCAGGATCTCGGGGCTGATCGGCGCCGCGCCGGAGACCGCGAGCCGTAGCTTGCCGCCGAAGAGGCCGCGGATCCGCGAGAGCACCTTCCGGTCGGCGAACTCGTATTGCTTGCGCAGTAGGAAGCCCGGCCTGCGGCCGGAGCGCTCGGCCGCCCGCATCCTCTTGCCGACCCCGATCGACCAGTCGAAGACGGCCTTCTTCAGGCCGCCCTCCTTCTCCATGCCGCTGGTCGCGGCGGTGTAGATCTTCTCGAAGATGCGCGGCACCGAGGGGAAGTAGGTCGGTTTCAGTTCGGCCAGGTTGGGGAGGATCTTCTGCGGGTCACGCTCCCAGTAGGCGAGCGTGGCGCCGAGGTCGAAGCTGCCGAGCTGGATCAGCAGGGCGAAGGAGTGGGCGAGGGGGAGGTAGAGGTAGGTGAGGTCTTCGTTCTCGACGACGCTGGCCTCGTTGACCATGTCGAGCATCGCCCGGTAGTTGCCGTGGCTGATGATGCAGCCCTTCGGCGGGCCGGTGGTGCCGGAGGTGTAGATGAAGGTGCAGACGTCGGCCGGCGTGACCTCCCGCCAGCGCGCCTCCCACTCGGCGGCCTCGCGGCTGGCGCCGCGGGCGGCGAGGTCCTCGAGGGAGATCGCGTCCTCGCTGGAACCGGTCATCCGCACGACGTGCTCGAGCAGCGGCAGCCGCTCGCGGACGGCGCGGATCTTCTCCAACTGCTCCTCGTCCTCGACCACGACGACCTTGGCGTCGGAGTTCTCCAGTACGTACTGGCACTCCTCGGGCGAGTTGGTCTGGTAGATCGGCACGACCACGGCCCCGGCCGAGAGCGCGGCGAAGTCGAAGTAGGTCCACTCGGCGCGCGTGTTGGCGAGGATCGAGACCTTGTCGCCCTTGGCGACCCCGAGGTCGATCAGGCCGAGGGAGAGCGAGCGCACGGTCTCCAGGACATGGTCGAAGCTGCGGTCGACCCAGTCCTCACCCTGCTTGAAGCGCACCGCCGGCGCGCTCCCGTAGAGCTTTGCCGAGAGCGGCAGCAGGTCCGCCAGCGTGACCGATTTGGTTCCCCGCTCCATGCGGGGAGGAGTCTAGTTAAGAGCTAACTGGGGCGGGCGTGCTGGGGCTGGCCCTGGTTGGCCATGCTGCGCAGCGAGGTCTCGAACAGGGACCGGTCGATGCGTCCGTGGAAGATCGGTACGCCCAGCTGCACGCACCTGCCGATCACCTCCTGCCGCTTCATGTGAAGCTCTTCGGCAAGCTCGGACGGGGTGAGGTGATTGGCCACGGCGGACCTCCCAGGTCGTTGAAATCAGGTAGATGCATATTTACCCCCCGGGGCGGGCGTGTCAACCGATCGGCGCGAGTTTGCGGGGAACCCCGGATCGCCCAGCCGCGATAATGCCGCGGTGCCCACCGCCACCCCGGAGCAGAGCCCCGAGCCGGCCGCCGTGCCGATCCCGCGGCGGGGCCGGATCTGGGTCGTCCTCGGCCTCGGGATCGCCCTCGTCCTGCTCGGCTACGCGGTGGTCAACATCGCCACGCAGAAGCCGGGACGGAGCGTCGTGCGTCTGGCCGGCATCGCCGAAGCGCAGGAAATCTTCGGCGGCGTGCCCCAGGAAGGCGACCGGCTCGGCTCCTCCGACGCGCCGGTCTCGATCCAGGTTTTCAACGACCTGCAGTGCTCGAGCTGCCGTGAAGACTTCCTCGGCACGATCCCCGGCCTGGTCAACGGCCCGGTGCGGGAAGGCGACGTGAAGCTGCTCTACCGCCACTACTCGGTCAGCGAAAGCCCGCAGGAGCTCGGCTTCTACGGTGCCGAGGCGGCGGCCCAGCAGGGCTACGGCTGGCAGTACACCTACCTCTTCTTCCGCAACCAGGAGGAGGCCAAACGCTTCGGCATCGACCAGGACTTCCTCGACTCGGTGGCGGGCGGGATCGAGGAACTGAACGAGCCGGAATGGCTGAGCTATCTGGAAGACAACGGCGGCTCGGGCGGCGCGATCGGCAAGCAGCTCGAAGGCTACGACGAACTCGGCACCAAGCTCGAAATTCGCACCCGCCAGGCGGCGATCGTCAACGGGCCGGGCGGCACCCGCACCCTCCAGGACGGCCCCAGCCTGGCCCAGATCGAAGCCGCGATCCAGGCCGTGCGGTAGTCGCCGCGCCCTTCTGGGATAATCGCCCACTCTCGGGGCGTGGCGCAGCCTGGTAGCGCGCACCGTTCGGGTCGGTGAGGTCCCCGGTTCAAATCCGGGCGCCCCGATGAGGCTCTCTGCGCGACAGGCCGCTACTTTCGTCTGCTCGGGGGGTCAATGTTGGGACATATGCGAAGGCTTCTGCTCATTCCCCTGACCCTGGCGCTGCTTGCGCTGAGCCCGGCCTTGGCCGGGTCGCTTGGCGTCGGCGCGCCGCCGGGCTTCATCGGGATCTCGCCGCAGGGGGTGACCGACGAATCCGACTACGAACTGATGGAACTGGCCGGGATAACCAGCGTGCGGCTGCCGATGAACTGGGCCGAAATCGAGCCCGAAGCTCGGGATCGCTTCTCGCCCAACTGGGAAGCCTTCGACGAACAGGTCGCCTTGGCTGCCGAACACGGGATGACCGCCTTTCCGTTTCTCTGGGGGACGCCGGAATGGGTCTCGCCCAGGCTCGGCGGCGAACCGGTTGTCAGCGCCCGGCAGCGGCGCGAGTGGGCCCGCTTCCTGCATGCCGCCGCCTATCGCTACGGCTCACGCGGCAGCTTCTGGCGCGAAAACCCCGACCTGCCGCGGTTGCCGGTCCACCAGTGGGAGATCTGGAACGAGGAGAACATCGTCACCTTCGCGCGCGAACCCGACCCGGCTCGCTTCGCCAAGCTGATCGAGATCTCGGGCGGCCTGCTGCACCGGGCCGACCCGGGCTCGACCGTGATCCTCGGCGGGCTCTTCGGCCGACCGCTGCAGACGCCGCCCAACATCCAGTCGGGCGCCTTCCTCTCGCAGCTCTACGAAGTCCCCGGGATCAAGCGCTACTTCGACGGCGTGGCCCTGCATCCGTATGTTGCCGATGCCGCGGCGATGCAGGGAGAGATAGAAAATCTGCGCCGGATAATGACCTTCTATGGCGACGGGGCGACGCCCCTGTACGTGACCGAGATGGGCTGGGGCTCGGCCGGCTACGAGTCGCGCTGGGAGCGAGGCCCCGAGGGCCAGGCCCGCGAACTCGAAACTGCCTTCTCGATGCTGACCGAAAATCGCCAACGCTGGCGGATCGGCGGCGTCTGGTGGTTCTCCTGGGCCGACCAGGCCGGCTCCTGCCAGTTCTGCGATTCGGCCGGCCTGCTCACCGCCGACCGCGAAGCGAAGCCGTCCTGGTATCGCTTCAACGCCTGGACCGGGGGCGATGCGGCCACAGTTCCACGCGCCACAACGCGCGAGCTTCGCAGCTCGCCATAGTCCCGGGCCGGGCAGTGCTCTTTTGGCCGAGCGGCTATGGACTTGCGAGCTCGGGGGAGCTACGTTTCTGGAGAAATGAGCTGGATCCCTGTAGCCGTTCTGGCCCTGGCGCTCGTGGCGCTCTGCGCCTGGCTGGCCGTTCTGCTGATGCGGGGGCGGCGGGCGCGGCAGCGCTTTCAGGTCCTCGGTGAGGTCGCGGCCGTCTCCGAGCGGGCCGGCTCCCTGGCGGAGACCTTCGAGGCGATCTGCGAGATCCTCGTCCCGGGGATCGCCGACTTCTGCGTGATCGACGTGATCGAGAGCGGTCGCGTGAGGCGGGCGGCCGTGCGGGTCGCGCCAGGCGCCGCCCCGGAGGTCGAGCGCGGCCTGCTCGCCCGCGAGCCGTCTGTACCGCCCTGGATGGTGGAGGGCGACGGCGAGGACTCGCTGGCGCCGCGTTTCATCGAGCGGATGTCGGAGGCCGACCTGCGCCGGCTTGCCCACGACGACGGCCCCGACCTCGAGTTTCTGCGCGGGATCGGCATGCGCTCGGCGATCACGGTGGCCCTGCAGGCGAGGGGGACGGTGAAGGGCACCCTGACCCTGGGCGTCGCCTGGTCGCACCGCCGCTACCGCTACGAGGACGCCCGCTTCGCCTGGATCCTCTCCGGTCGCGTCGCCCTCGCGCTCGACAACAGCGGCCTCTTCGCCGACCTCGAGCGGGTCGAGCGCGCCCGCGCCGAGATCGCCGAAACGCTCCAGCACGGGCTGCTGCCGCCGCCCCTGCCGCATCTTCCCGGTTGGTCGCTCGCCGCGATGTACCGGCCGGCCGGGGCGGAGAACGAGGTCGGCGGCGACTTCTACGACGCCTTCCGCGTCAGCGGCGGCTGGATGCTGGTGATCGGCGACGTCACCGGCCGCGGGGCGAAGGCCGCCTCGATCACCGCTCTGGCCCGCTATACGCTGCGCACGGCGGCGGAGCTGACCAATGATCCGCAGGTGGCGCTTGCGACCCTCAACCGCGCCCTGCTCGCGCGCGGTGGAACCGACCTCTGCAGCGTCGCCGCCCTGGCGCTCGGCGAGGACCCCGAGCAGCCGTTGCGGATTGCCGTCGCGGGCCACCCGCCACCGCTGTTGATCGACGGTGGGGAGGTGGTCGAGGCCGCCGGCTCGGATCCGGTGCTCGGTGCTTTCGCCGACGTCGATTGGAAGATCGAGCAGAGCCGGTTCGAGTCCGGCCAGCAGCTGGTGGTGGTGACCGACGGGATCATCGAGGCCCGCGGCGGGCGGGGCCGTTTCGGCGAGGAGCGGCTGCGGTCCGAGCTCTCCGGGGCGGGGAATCCGGCTCTGGTCGTGCAGCAGCTGGAGGGAGCGCTCCACGCCTTCACCGATGGCGCCTTCGACGACGATGCGGCGATGCTCGTCGTCGCCCGCTCGGGCGACGAGCGTCTTGCGGCCGCCGATGCGCCGCCGCGACCGTCGCCGGCAGCCGCCGTGAACGATGCCTACGAGGCGCTGGTCGGCCGCCTCTTCAACGCCTTCAACCGGCGCGACCTGGTCGCGATCGTCGCCCTCTGCGCGCCCGGGATGGAGTTCATCGCGGTCACCGGGCATGAGGCCGGGCATGAGGCTCCCTACCGCGGCCCGGAAGGCCTGCGCGAATACCTCGCCGACGTCGAACGGATCTGGGAAGCGCTGCTGATCACCCCGGGCACGGTCGAGCGGCAGAAGGATCGGCTGCTGGTCATCGGCCGCGTCTACGTGCGCAGCCGCGAGCTGGGCATTCGCGACATGCCTGTGGCCTGGATCTGGCAGGTGCGGGACGGGTTCTTCGTCCGCGGCGAGGTCTTCGCCGATCCGGCGGAGGCGATCGCGCGCTTCGGTCACGCTCTCGCCTGATCGGCGGTTTGCCCAGCCCTGCCTCGGGTAGCGAGGTGGCCGAGGACATCACAGTTATGCTCGCACCGCGGAAAACGGTTTTTCCAGCGGAATTGCAGTCAATGTCAAACGGCTCCACCATCAGCGAGAAGCCGAAAGGGCTTCAGATGAGGCTCCCCGCCAGGGCGGAGAACGTCGCACTGGTGCGTCATGCGCTGGCCGGGCTGGCCGAGCGGATCGGCATGGACGAGGCCGGCATAGCCGATCTCAAGACCGTTGTCACCGAGGCCTGCATGAACGTCGTCGTCCACGCCTATCCGGACGGGTCGGGGCCGTTGACGGTCGAGGCGGAGCCCGACGCCGAGGGTCTCACCGTGACCGTCAGCGACAGCGGCTCCGGGATCAGCCCCCAGGCCGATTCCGAACGCGCCAGCCTCAAACTCGGACTCTCGCTGATCGCCGCTCTCTCCAGCAGCTTCAGCATCTCCGGCGGCCTCGATCGCGGCACGGAGGTGATGATGCGGCTGCCGCTTCAAGGGAGCGGCACGACCGGCGACGGAGCCGCGGAAGGGGCGCCGGCGCGGGAGGTGGCCGGGACCGAGATCGCGGTCGGCCGGGACGAGCTGCTCGGGCCGGTGCTGGCGAGGGTGGTCGGCGCCCTTGCGGCGCGGCGGGACTTCCCCGTCGACCGCGTATCCGACGCGGTCTTGATCACCGACGCGATCGCCGGCGCCGCCCCGGCGAGCTTTGCCGACGGCTGCGTACGCTTCGACCTCGGCGAGAGCGAAAGGGGGCTCGAGCTTCGCCTCGGCCCGATGGAGAAGGGCGCCGCCGGTGAGATTCGCGGCAAGCTCGAGCTTCCCGGCGGGGGCGGTTCCCTGGAGACGCTCGCCGAAGCGCTCGCGGTGGAGGAGTCCGGAGATGGCGACTACCTGATCGTCAGCTTCGCGGGTCTTCCGGCCGCCTAGTCCTGGCATCGCCCAGCCCCCGTTCCTCGGCCTCGATCCGCTCGCGGATGCGGCTCAGGGCGCGGCGCAGGATCCGCGATACATGCATCTGGGAGTGGCCGATTCGCTCGGCGATCTGGGACTGCGTCATGTCCTCGACGAAGCGCAGGTGCAGGACGACGCGTTCGCGCTCGTCGAGATAGGGCAGGGCGGCGTCGAGGGCGATCCGGCTCTCGACCAGCTCGAAGTGCTCGTCGTCGCCGCCGATCCACTCCGTGGGCGCCGCTTCGTCGGCATCCTCGCCGCCGGGCGGGCGGTCGAGTGAAAGCGGGCGCCGGTTGTGGTTCGCCTCGAGCACCTCGAGCACGTCGGTCTGCTCCACTTCCAGGCGCTCGGCGATCTCGCCCACCGAGGGCGAGCGCTGCAGCCGTTTGGTCAGCTCGGTGATCGCTTTGTCCACTTCGGCAATGCGGTCGTGCAGCCCGCGCGGGACTCGCACGGTCCAGACGCGATCGCGGAAGTGGCGCTTCAGCTCGCCGAGGATCGTCGGCGAGGCGAAGGCGGTAAACGGGATGCCGCGCTCGGGGTCGAAGCGGTCGACGGCGTTGAGCAGGCCGAGGTTGGCGACCTGGAGCAGATCGTCGAAGGACTCGCTGGCACCGCGGTAGCGCAGCGCCAGGCGCTTCGCGAAAGCCATGTTGCGTTCGACCAGTTCCTCGCGGATCGCGGGGTCGCCGGTCTCTGCGAATTTCCGCCAGAGTCGCGCTTCGTCGATCTCCATGCAGCCAGCTTATGTGCCGGTCACGCTAGGCTCCGATTGGCAGATTCGAATCACGACCAGTCCAACAGGAGGACGCCAGATGGCCTTTTCGGTTCCCGACCTTCCCTACGCATACGACGCGCTCGAGCCCCACATCGACGAGGCGACGATGCGCGTGCATCACGACAAGCACCACCAGGCCTACGTCGACAAAGCGAACGCCGCGCTGGAAGGGACCGAGTGGGCCGATCGCGACGTCGAGGACGTGCTACGCAACCTCTCCAGCCTGCCCGGGGACAAGCAGGGCCCGGTCCGCAACAACGCCGGCGGCCACTACAACCACTCGCTCTTCTGGCAGATGCTCAGCCCCGACGGCGGCGGTGCCCCGAGCGGCGACCTCGGCGCGGCGATCGACGCGACCTTCGGTTCCTTCGACTCCTTCAAGGAGGAGTTCAAGAACGCCGGCATCGCCCGCTTCGGCTCCGGCTGGGCCTGGCTCGTCAAGGACAGCTCCGGCCTTGCGGTCGTCTCCACCCCGAACCAGGACTCGCCCGTCTCCGACGGCAGCGTGGCCCTGCTCGGCTGCGACGTCTGGGAGCACGCCTACTACCTGAAGTACCAGAACAAGCGCCCCGACTACATCGACGCCTTCTGGAACGTCGTGAATTGGGACTTCGTAGCTCAGCGCCTCGCCGAGGCCGGCTGAGCCGGCGTCACCAAGCGACTACCCGCGGCGAGAACGTCAGGACTTCGTCAGGGCGTCGGGGGTGGGTCCCCGGGAACTCCCGGCCGA
>DATASN010000041.1:0-3020 GCA_036269215.1 Solirubrobacterales bacterium | reverse complement strand
AGCTTCCTCCTCGCCGCCCAGCTGCTCGATCCGGGCCTCGATGAGGCCGTA
The DNA here is from genome assembly GCA_036269215.1 of Solirubrobacterales bacterium. Taxonomy (GTDB): domain Bacteria; phylum Actinomycetota; class Thermoleophilia; order Solirubrobacterales; family 70-9; genus VRUE01. Next base: position 2,969 of record DATASN010000041.1, on the reverse strand, counting down.
CAGGTTCTGGACCGGAGCGGTCACGAGGCCCAGCAGCGAGGTGAGCGGGGCGATGATCGCGCCCAGCACCTGGCCGCGCAGGATCTCGATCGGCGGCAGCGCCGCGAGGGTCTCGACCTCCTCGGCCGACACGACCTTGCCCTGGAGGACGCCGCCGCGGATCGCGAGGACCTTCGACTCGCGCGCCATGTCGGCGAGCGCCTTCGCGGCGGCGAGCATGTCGCCGTCCGCCTCGAGGAATGCGATCGCCGTCGGGCCCTCGAGCAGGGTCAGCAGCGCGTCTGCGCCGGCAGCCTCCGCCGCCCGCCGGGTGAGCGTGTTCTTCACCACGGTGAAGCGGGCGCCGCTCTCCAGCAGCCGCGTCCGCAACGCGTCGATCTGCGGCATCGTCAGGCCGCGGTAGTCGGCCACGAGCACGGAGTCGGCCGCCTTCAGGCGGTCGGCCAGCTCGGCGACGATGGTCTCCTTCTGCTCTTTCTTCACGTCATTTCCTCCGGAAATGACTAGGGCTCGCCGAAGCGAGCCCACGAGAAGCAGATCCTCAAGGACTCACCTCGGCTGGGCTTCTGCCTTGCGGCTGCCAGCTGTCTTTGGCGAGCGACTAGTCGGTTAGGCCGTAACTGTAGCTTCCTCGAGCTCCTCGGTGATCCCGCGGGTCTTGGCCGGATCGATGTGGATGCCGGGGCCCATCGTGCTCGCGAGCGTGATCTGCCGGATGTAGCGGCCCTTGGCCGCCGACGGCTTCGCCCGGATGATCTCGTCCAGCACCGCGGCGTAGTTCTCGACGAGCGCCCGCTCGTCGAAGCTCTTCTTGCCGATCGAGAGGTGGACGCAGGCGCCGCGGTCGGTGCGGTACTCGAGCTTGCCGGCCTTCGCCTCGCGGACCGCCTTGCCGATGTCGAAGGTGACGGTGCCCGTCTTCGGGTTCGGCATGAGGCCGCGCGGGCCGAGGACGCGGCCGAGCCGGCCGACGTTCCCCATCTGGTCCGGCGTGGCGATGGCGACGTCGAAGTCGGTGAAGCCCTCCTCGACGCGTTTCGCCAGGTCGGCCGAGCCGACGACGTCCGCCCCGGCCTCCTCCGCCTCGCGGGCCTTGTCGCCCTCGGCGAAGACGGCCACCCGGACGTCCCTGCCCGTCCCGTGCGGGAGCATGAGCGTGCCGCGCAGCTGCTCGTCCGCATGGCGGACGTTCAGGCCGAGCCGGAAGTGGACCTCGACGGTCTCGTCGAACTTCGCGGCCGGCGCTTCCTTCAGCTTCCGCACGGCCTCGACCGGCGTATAGGCGTGCTCGCGGTCGATCTGGCCGCGGGCCTCGACGTAGCGCTTCCCGTGCTGTGCCATTACAGGTCCACCTCCACGCCCATCGAGCGCGCCGTGCCGGCGATGATCTTCGCCGCCTGGTCGACGTCGCGCGCGTTCAGGTCGACGAGCTTCGTCTCCGCGATCTGGCGCACCTGCGCCCGGGTGAGGCGGCCGACCTTGTCCTTGTTCGGCTCGGCCGAGCCCTTGTCGAGCCGCAGCGCCTCCTTGATGAGGACGGCGGCAGGCGGCGTCTTCGTGATGAAGGTGAAGGAGCGGTCCTCGAAGACCGTGATCTCCACCGGCGTGATGCGGCCGTTCTGGTCGGCCGTCTGCGCGTTGAACGCCTTGCAGAACTCCATGATGTTGACCCCGTGCTGGCCCAGTGCGGGACCGACCGGCGGCGCAGGGTTCGCCTGCCCGCCCGGGATCTGGAGCTTGATGAGCGTGAGAATTTTCTTTGCCATTCGAATCAGTCCAGTTTCTTGACGTTGTCGAATCCGACCTCGACCGGCACCTGCCGCTCGAAGATGTTCACCATCACCTGCAGCTTCTGCTGGTCCGCGTTCACGTCCGTGATCTCGCCGTCGAAGTCTGCCAGCGGTCCCGAAGTGATCTTCACCGACTCCCCGAGCTGGAACTCGACCTGCGCCCGCGTGGCCACGCCCGTGCCGGCGCCCGTGTGCAGGATCCGGTCGACCTCCGGCTGCGAGAGCGGCACCGGCTTCGAGCCTGCGCCGACGAAGCCGGTCACGCCGGGGGTGTTCTTGACCACCATCCAGGCGTCGTCGTCGAGATCCATGTTCACGAGCACGTAGCCGGGGAGCACGCGCTTCTCGATCTGCACCTTCTGGCCGTCCTTCGTCTCGATGACCTGCTCGGTCGGGACGACGACACGCCGGAAGCGGGGGCGCTGCCCCATCGACTCGATCCGGTGCTCGAGATTGGTCTTCACCTTGTTCTCGTGCCCGGAATAGGTATTGATCACGTACCAGCGAAACATCACGGTCTCCCTATCGCAGCAGCACGTGCTGGACGACGTATTTCCACAGCTCGTCGTTCAGCCAGAGGTAGAAGCCGACGATCAAGCAGGCGACGAGCACCACCGCCGTGCCGCTGACGAGGGCGTGCTGGCTCGGCCACTCGACCTTCTTGAGCTCGGCCCAGGCCTCCTGGACGAAGCGCACCGGCCCGCTGCCGGGCACCTGGCGCTCCTCCGACGACGGCGCGCCCTGAGGGCGGCGCGGCTCGTCGCCGCCGTTCGCGGTCGGGCGCGCAGACGGACGCACGGGCGGGCCGCCCGCCAGCGCCGGCTGCGATTGCGCCCGGCGCGCGCGGCGCTGCTGACGGGTCTGCCTGGCCATGCGAGGTCAGCGAGTCTCCCGGTGGACCGTGTGGTGGCCGCACCAACGGCAGTACTTCTTGAACTCGACCCGGTCGGGCGAATTTCGCTTGGACTTGTTCGTCTGGTAATTGCGCCGCTTGCAGTCGGTGCAGGCAAGCGTGATTGCGACTCGGACTCCAGTGGCCATTTTCTGTCTTTACCTCGAAGGGTGAACGCGTGTCGAATAGCGCCGGGTGGGCTCGAACCACCGACCTCTGCATTATGAGTGCAGCGCTCTAACCAGCTGAGCTACGGCGCCCCGCGCGCCGCCGGAGTGTAGCCCACG
>DATASN010000040.1:0-120128 GCA_036269215.1 Solirubrobacterales bacterium | reverse complement strand
GGGGCCCGGATCTATCTCGTAGGCCTTGGCGGGAAGCGAGGCGGAGGCGGGGCGATGGACCGGCACGAGGCGGCTCGCCGCGCCGCCGCTGCTCGTCCGCGCCCGGCGCGCCGACCAGACCGGTCGCGCCGGTTCGAAGCTGAGCAGCGCCGACCAGGTGGTCGTGCCGATCGTGCCGTCGGCCGGCAAGCCGCGCCCAGCCTGGAACGCCCGCACCGCCGCGTAGGTCTGCTGGCCGTAGACGCCGGTGACGGGAAGCTGCGTCAGCCCGGCGCCGACCAGGTGCTCCTGGGCCCAGACGACGAGGTCGCCGCGACTGCCGCGCTTGAGCAGCGGCTGCGAGACGATCGGGCGATAGCCGAGCAGCGGACCGGCGCTGGTCGCGCCCAGCGCACCCCAAGTGCGGGGGCTCGTCTCCTGCCAGTCCCACCAGCTCGGCGCCTGGCCGCCGTAGCTGGCGGCGAAGCGGCGGAAGCGCAATATCTGGGCTGGCCCGGGGTTTTCGTAGGTCTGCCCGACCGGATAGACCGGGTGGCCCCAGAGGCGGTTGAAGAGGTAGGTGTGCTCGTAGACGCCACGCACCGAGGTGCCGATCGCCTTCCAGTACATCTGCGGCTGGTCGAAGCCGGCGCCTTCGGTGCCGAAGAAGACCGAGTACGGGAAGGCCGGGTGGTAGTCGACGTAGGGGAAGCCGGCGAGCGAGAGCGGGAAGGCCGTGCCGATGCGGGCACGCAGGGCGCGGATGTAGCGATCGGCGGCGGCGTAGCGGCCTTCGTAGTCGGACTCGGCGTCGATCACAAGGCAGTCTGCCCCGTGGCGCACCGCGGCAGCGCCGATCCTGGCCTCGGCCAACGGGCTTCCACCGTAGACGAACTGCCAGGCGCAGACGTCGAGGCCGGCTTCGTGGAGGGCATCGACGAGGCCGTAGCTGAACTGGCTCCAGTAGTGCCCACCGTCGCCCGACTTGACGTAGAGCGTGCCGATGCCGGCGCGGTCGGCACGGGAGACGATCCGCGTCAGGTCTCCCCCCTCGGACTGATCGACGTACCAGATCCACATGCCCTGACGGTCGAACGGGGTGGCTTCGGTCGCGGGTTCGGTCGCTTCCCCGGTTCCACCCGGCGATGCGCATGCAGCGGCTGGCATGTACGCGATCAGCGCCATTGCGAAGAAGACCGTGAAGAGCGTGAGGCGGTTCCCTGGCACCGCGGTGCATCTGGCTTTCACGTCTACGCCGAACACGGTAGCGAGCAATGCGCTGCGGTCCAAGAAATCCCCATACCATTGCCGTACCGGATGTGGACACGGTTGTCTGGATCGTCTGCCTGGCGATTGCACGGCACGCGCCCGTAGTATGGACAGGCCTTTTCCATTCGGTCAACCGGACCCGCTTATCGCCAGCTCCCGCAAGATCCTGTGCATCGCCGTCCTCGCCGGTTCCGCGCTGGCAGCGGCCTCCGTGGCTGCGCCCGGCGCCGGCGCGGCGCCGGCCACGCCGCTCCGCGCGGCACTCTCCCAGCGGGGCCGGCGCCTGATCTTCGACCTGCGGACCTCCGCCCCGGTCGCGCTCGCCAAGCTCGACCGGCTACCGAGGGCGCAGGGCTCGCGCTACCTCTGCCTGGAGATGCGGCCGACCGGGACCAGGGCGGTGCGGCGGCTCTGCCTCGGCGGCGAAGCCGGCGCGCGGCGGCGCATCGGGCTCGAGACCGTCAACGCCGCAGGAGAAACGATCGGCAGGGAAACGCTGGCCGCCACGGTGAAGCGGCCGGATGCGCAGAAGCTGGTCCTGGCGCTCCTGCCGGACGGCGCGGGACTCTCACCGCACCGCTACCACTGGCGGGTGGCGGCCGGCCTTGGCGACTGTGGGACAAGGCGGGCATCGAGCTGCGAAGCGATCCTGCCAGCTCAGGGCGCCCGCCTCTTCCGCCTGCGGCCCGTGCGCGCGGTGGGCTGCACCGGCGGCAGCTCGGGCTGGGACACGAACGGGCCGCGCGACCGCAACGTCGTCGCCCTCACCTTCGACGACGGGCCGAGCGAATACACGCCGGGCTTCCTCCAGGTGCTGGGCGAAAAGCACGTCCCCGGCACCTTCTTCGAGGTCGGCCAGGAGATGGCCGGCCGCGAATCGACGATGCGCCGGATCCTCGCCGAAGGCGACGAGATCGGCAACCACACGATGCACCACACCGAATTCCCCGGCTACGCCGACATCGCCCCGGTGACGACGCTGATCGAGTCGATCACCCACTTCAAGCCCTGCCTCTTCCGGCCCCCCGGCGGTGCCGTCGACTCATCGGTGGTCGCCGCGGCGGCGGCCGACGGGCTGCACACGATCACCTGGGACGTCGACCCGGCCGATTGGACCACGCCCGGCAGCGCCGCCGTCTACAGCCGCGTCGTCGGCGCCGCCCGGCCGGGGTCGATCATCCTCATGCACGACGGCGGCGGCGACCGCAGCGGCACGCTCGCGGCACTGCCGGCGATCGTCGACACGCTGCGCGCCCGCGGCTACGGCTTCGCCACGGTCACCGAGCTGCTCGGGCAGCGGATCGTCTACAGGCCCTATGGCTGAGCAGCTGCTGCTGCTCCACGGGCTCGGCGGCTCGACCGCGGTCTGGAGCCCGGTGATCGAGCGGCTGGCGGGCGAGCGCGAGGTGCTGGCGATCGACCTGCCGGGCTTCGGCACCGCGCCGTCGCTGCCGGTCGGGGTCGAGCCGTGCGCGGTCAACCTCGCCGCCGCGGTGCGCGAGGCCTGCGCCGAGCGGGGCTTCGAGCGCCCCCACGTCGCCGGCAACTCGCTCGGCGGCTGGGTCGGGCTGGAGATGGGGCGGGCGGGCTGGACGGCGTCGGTGACCGCGATCTCCCCCGCCGGCCTCTGGCGCAAGCCGCTCGGCGAGCGCCGCGTCAACCCGCGCCTCTGGGCCAGGCGCCTGCGGCCGTTCGTCTCGCTGGCGCTGCGCACCCGGCGCACCCGCGAGTCGATGCTGGCGACGTTCGCGGCGCGGCCCGAGCGGATCCCCGCCAAGGAGGGCCGCGACCTGGTCCTCGGCTGGATCGACGCGAGCGGCTACGAAGGCGCCAACCGGGCGATGCGCAGCCACGTCTTCGACCCCGCCGGCTACCCCGACGTTCCGGTCACCCTCGCCTGGGGGGAACGCGACCGCCTGGTCGCGCCGCCGCGGCCCGAGCGCCGCCCCGCCGGCGCCCGGTACCTCGTCCTCCCCGGCGTCGGCCACACGCCGATGTGGGACGACCCCGAGCTGATCGCCGCGACCCTGCTCGAGGGCAGCTCGGTCTCGGCGGCGGTCTGAGTCTGGGAGAGTTCGGGAACGCGAGCAACCGGAGGAGGCCGAGTGATCATCGAGAGAACCGAGAACCCGCAGTGGCTGTCCAACGCCTACCTGGTTGCCGACGAAGCCGGCGGCAGCGGCGTCCTGATCGACGGCAACGACGACCTCGGGCCGCTGCTCGAGCGCGCCGAGCGCGACGGGATCGAGATCACCCACATCCTCATCACCCACCCGCACGGCGACCATGTCGCCGGCCTGGCCGAGGCGCAGCGGCTGCTTGGCGGCGTGCCGATGGTCGCTCATGCCGAGGCGGCGGCGGAGATCGAGACGGAGGTGACGGAGACGATCGGCGGTGGCGAGAAGCTCGGCAGCGGCGGCCTCGAGATCGAAGCGATCCTGACCCCCGGGCACGCTGCCGGCCACCTCGCCTTTCTCGTCGATGGCAGCGACGTCTTCACCGCCGACGTCCTCTTCAAGGGAACCGTCGGCGGGACGATGGCACCCGGCGCCAGCGGCTTCGACGACCTGCGCGCCTCGGTGATGCGGCTGATGGAGCTGCCGCCGGAGACCGTCGTCCACCCCGGCCATCGCGAGCCGACGACGATCGGCGCCGAGTGGGACGCCAACCCCTTCGTGCAGGTCTGGCGCGGCGAGGCCGAGGTCGGCGAGGAGCAGGTCACGATCTGGGGCCGCCCGGCGACGATGAAGCTCTGGGCGCCCGACTACGACGGCGGCAACAAGGCCTGGATCGTCTTCGGCGACGACGGCACGGAGGCGATAGTCGGCGGCTCCCAGGTCGAACGCGGCTGACGCATCCGACTTTGACCACACCCTGGTGGGGTCAATCTCCGATACGCGACGAGACCCGCGCCAGGCGTGGTCGTAGGATCAGCCCGTGAGCGCCGAGCCGCGGCAGACCAGCGCCCCCGAGCTGCAGGCCCAGATCGAGGCCGAACGCGGCGGGCGGCCCTTCCTCGTCCTCCGCGACGGCGACGGCGAGCAGCTGATCGTCGTCGTCGAGGCGGGCGCGACCGAGCTCTGGGTCGGGCGCGGCGAGGCCGCCGGCCTGCGCATCGACTGGGACGAGGAGGTCTCCGCCCTGCACGCCCGGATCGAGGTCGTCGGCGACGAGTGCGCGCTGCTCGACGACGGCCTCTCCCGCAACGGCTCCTTCGTCGGCGAGGAGCGCGTCCACGGCCGCCGCCTGCGCGACGGCGACACGCTGCGCTTCGGCCGCACCCGGGTGCTCTACCGGCGCCCCGGCGAGTCGGCGCCGGAAGCGACGGCGGTGGCGAGCGAAGTCGCGGCCGCGGCAACCGTCTCACCGGCGCAGCGGCGCATCCTCCTCGCCCTCTGCCGTCCCTTCAAGGACGGCTCCGGCTTCGCCACGCCGCCGACCAACCAGGCGATCGCCGCCGAGCTCCATCTCAGCGTCGACGCGGTCAAGACCCACATGCGCGCCCTCTTCGAGAAGCTCGGCGTCGAGGACCTGCCCCAGAACCAAAAGCGCGTCGCCCTGGTTGAGCGGGCGCTGCAGAGCGGCATCGTCGCCCCCCGCGACCTCTGAGGGGCGAAACCTTTAGCCCGCCAGGCATGACTGGACGCATATGCGATTGGAGTGCGGGGCGTTTACCCCCACACTCACTACGCACTTCTGACGACGACCCAGACGACGACGGGGAGACATGCACCTGATCCAGGCAGTCACGATGAGCGAAGTCCAGGAATTCTTCTTCGACTGGTACCCGATCTTCGGCGTCTTCTTCATGTTCGGCCTGCTGATCATCTTCCTGCGGCTGATGCGCAGCACGATGGGCTCGACCAAGCCCGAGACGGTCAAGGCGAGCCGCACGGCGCCGGTGCTCTGGGACGAGGTGCAGGGAGTCGACGCGGCCAAGGACGAGCTGATGGACGTGGCGGAGTGGCTGCGCGACCCAGACCGCTTCGCCGCCCTCGGCGCGCAGCCGCCCCGCGGCGTGCTGCTCTTCGGCCCTCCCGGGACCGGCAAGACAATGCTGGCGCGGGCGGTGGCCGCCCAGGCCGGCGTCGACTTCTTCGCCGCCTCCGGCTCGAGCTTCGTCGAGATGTTCGTGGGGAGGGGTGCCGCCCGGATCAGGCGGCTGTTCAAGGAGGCGCGCAAGTCGGGCCGTGCGGTGATCTTCATCGACGAGCTCGACGCCGTGGGGGGAGCGCGCAGCGGAGGTGGCGGCGACGGCGGCTCGAGCGAGCGCGAGCAGGCGCTCAACCAGCTCCTGGTCGAGCTCGACGGGTTTGAGCGCGACCCCGGCACGGTGATCGTCATCGCCGCCTCCAACCACGTCGACAAGCTCGATCACGCGCTGCTGCGGCCGGGCCGCTTCGACCGCCAGGTGCTGGTCGCGCCGCCCGACCGCCATGGGCGCGAGGCGATCCTGCGCGCCCACGCCAAGGGCAAGCCGCTCGGCCCCGACCTCGACCTCACCGACGTGGCGCGCAAGACGACCGGGATGACCGGTGCTCAGCTCGCCAACGCGCTCAACGAGGGGGCGATCATCGCCGGGCGGGCCGAGCGCAAGGCGATGGCGCGCGAGGACCTCGACGAGGCGCTGCTGCGCCAGTCGGTCGGCTCGCAGCAGGCGCGGCGTCTGAACCAGAAAGAGCGCCGCATCGTCGCCTACCACGAGTCGGGGCACGCACTCTGCCGGCGCCTGCTCGGCCTCGACCCGCCGGAGATCCTCAGCATCGTCCCGCGCGGCCCGGCGCTCGGCTTCGTCGGCCACTCCCCCCAGGAGGACACCTACCTCAAGTCCCGCGACGAGCTGCTCGATGAGATCGTCACCCTGCTGGGCGGCCGCGCCGCCGAGGAGGAGGTGCTGGGCAACTCCTACTCGGGAGCGGTCGACGACCTCGCCCGCGTGCACGCGGTCTGCAAGCAGATGGTCGGCGAGTTCGGCATGGGCGTGGCGCTCGACGCCGATGGGGCGCCGCCGATCGCGCTGCCGACCGGCGACTACGCGCTCTCCGACCGCACCCGCCGCGACGTCGACGTGGCGGCGATGAGCCTGGCGCGCGAGGCCTACCGGCGCGCCCGCGCCCTGCTGGCCACGAACCGCGAATGCCTCGATGACCTCGCCGCGAACGCGCTCGAGCGCGAGACGCTGACCCGCGAGGATCTCGACGAGATCTTCGCCGCCCACGAGCTGCAGGAAGAAGGGATGCACGTGGGCCTGCTCGAGCGGGCGATGGCGACGCTTCCCGCGGGAGCCACAGAGCCGAGATAGCATTTCGGTACCTGTGGCGTACCGCAAAGACGATTCCGACTGCTACTTCCCGCCCGGCCGCTCGGTCGCGCGGCGGGTGCACGGCGAGCGCTCGGTCGGCCTGCTCTACGGCCAGCGGGCGCTGCTGATCGGCGCCCTGGAGCCGCTCACCTACACCGGCACGATGATCAGCACCCGCTCGGCCGACAAGCCGTTCCAGCGCCTGGCCCGCACCGCCAAGATCCAGGAGACGATCCTGCTCGGCACCCGTGAGGAAGCCGACAGGGCATTGGCGGTGGTGCGACGCCTGCACGAGCGGGTCAACGGCACCCTGCCCGAGGCGGTGGGGACGCACGCCGCCGGCGCCTCCTACTCGGCCTTCGACCCGCAGCTGATGCTGTGGACGCTGGCGGTGATCGCCGACTCCGGGCGAGCGATGTACGAGACGATGGTCCGCCCGCTGACGGAGGGAGAGCGCGAGGACCTCTGGCAGGACTACGTCCGCTTCGGCGAGCTCTTCGGCCTGCCGCGCAGCGAGGTCCCGGCCAGCCATCGGGAGTTCAGCGCCTGGTGGCGCGAGCGCCTCTCATCGCCCGACCTGCAGGTCACGCCGCACGGCCTCGAGATGGCGCCGCTGGTCGCCTTCAGGCAGCCGGTGCCGGCGCCAGCGCGGGGCAACCTCGCCGCCCAGAACCACATCATCAAGGGCACACTGCCGCCGCGGGTGCGGGAGATCTTCGGGATCGAGTGGGGCCGCGCCCACGAGGCGAGCTTTCGCGCGATGGCCGCAAGCCATCGCCGCGCCCGCCATTTCTTCCCCCGCCGGATGCGGCGCGGCCGCAACGACGTCTTCTTCGACGTCGTCACCAAGGCCGAGCGCGAGCGCGGCGGCACACGGACGCCGCAGCTGCACACCGGCGCCTGAGCGGTGGCTCAGACGCCGGCCAAGCGAGAGCCGGTGCGCTGGTGGTCGATGCGTCCGGCCCAGAACCGCAAGCCCGCCACCTACCGCTGCCCGATCTGCGGCAGGCACCTGGCTGCGCTCAGCGAGCACGCGCTGATCGCCCCCGAAGGCGACAGCAGCCGCCGGCGCCACGCGCACACGGCCTGCGTGATCAAGGAGCGCAAGGCCGGTCGCCTCCCCAGCGAGGAAGAGTGGCGCCGCACGCAGCCGCGGCCGCCGTCGCTCTGGCGGCGGCTCCGCTCGAAGCTCGGCTAGCTACTTCGCCACTTTGCAGGGCCGGAAGAAGGTGCCCTTGAGCAGCGTGCCGTCGTTGAAGGTGAATTCGCCGCGGGCCAGCAGGTGGCCGGTTTCGCAGCGGGCGTTGACGTAGCTGTGCTTCTTGCCCCTGTAGGTCCATTTGCGGTTGATCGTCAGGTGACCCGCCAGCGGGTGGCCGTAGCCGCCGGCGATCTTGGGAATCTTCGCTTCCACCCGGTAGCCATAAACGCCCTTGTGGATTTTTTCGATCACCACCGGGACGATGAAAGTCGTGGCAACGGGAACGGTCGTGTAGAAGTGGCCGAGCACGGTGTCGTCGCCGTGCACCTTCGGGCCGTTGAAGATCGTCAGTGGTGAGGAGACCGGAATCGGCTTCTGTTCGGGGAAGGTGACGACCCCGCTGCCGAAGCCCTCGCCGACGATCGCGTTCGGGCAGGCACGGCGGGCGGCGGGCACGTCCGTTGCCTGCAGTTTCCCCGCTGTGCAGACTTCCAGGCCGGTGGTGTCGACGTGGCCGTGTTTGTCGAATTCGAAGGTGAGCTTTTCCAGGATCGGCGGGACTTCGCCGGAGACGGTCGAGAGCTTCCCACCCCCGTAGATGGTGATCGGGGCGTCGTGAGTCCTGGGCAGCGTTTCGGGTTTGAAGCCGCCGTGCCCGATGATGATCAGGTTGCCGGCACGCAGTTCGACGCGGTCGCTGCCGTGTTTTGCGATCGCCGTCCCGGCAGCCGCGAGCACCGCCAGGGAGAGCAGAGAAATGACCAGTGCCCTGGTGGTGGTCGGTATCCGCATGCCAAATCAGGCTCCTGAAAACGCCCCTACTTACGCACTTCGCACGGCAGCAGGAAGGTGGCGTTGAGGACCTGTGCCGCCTCTTCCGCCTGTGCCGGCGTTTCTTCCGGGCCGCCTTTGAAGCTGAATTCGCCGCGAACCTGGAAGTGGCCGGTTTCGCAGCGAGCGTTGATGTAGCTGTGCTGCTTGCCCTTGAAGGTCCATTTCTTCCCAACTTTGGCCGAGCCGGAAATCGGGTGGCCGTAGCCGCCGGCGATCTTGGGGATTTTCACGACGACGCGGTAGCCGTAGACGCCCTTGTGGATTTTTTCGATCACGATCGGGACGATGAAGGTGGTCGGCCCGGGATAGTCGAGGTGCGCGTGGGCGATGATCGTGTCGTCGCCGTTATGCTTCGGCCCGTTGAAGAGGGTGATCGGCGAGCCGACTTTGATCGGTTTCTGTTCGGGGAACTTGACGACCGCGCTGCCGAATCCTTCGCCGACGATCGCGTCCTTACAGGCCTTGCGGGCGGCTGCCACGTCGGTGGCAACCAGTTTCCCTTTGGTGCAGAACGGGAGCCCGGTCGTGTCGAGCGCGCCGTGCTTGTCGAATTCGAGCACGAAGGTATCGAGGATCGGCGGCAGTTCGCCGGAAACCGTCGAGAGCGTGCCGCCCCCGTGGGTGGTGATCGGTGCGTTTTTGAACTTCGGCAGAGCCTTCGGCGCAAACCCGCCTTCCGCGTCGAGCACGAGGTTGCCTGCCTGCACGTGCACATGGAACGCGCTCGCCGTCGCGGCGGCGACGAGCAAGCTCAGCACGACTCCAGCGAAGATCTTCTTCTTCATCTACCTTCCCCTCCCGTTTCCCGGTGACCTCAAGATACCTGGAGAGTTCCCGCAACGTGTTAAGGGACTACAGGCCTGGTCGCGGCCGGCTTCGACGGTTCGGCCGGCTTGCGCCCCGAGACGAACTGGGCAAGCCCGGCCACGCGCTGCTCGATCTCGATCGCGCCCAACTCGGCGAGCGTCCGGGTCAGCTCGTCGCGCCCGAAGATCCTCACCCCGCTCAGGCCCTGCACGACCGTATTGGTCAGCGGCCCGGGCAGGGGCCTCCGAACGCAGGTCGACATCAGCGCCAATCGCCCGCCGGGAGCGAGTACCCGGACGATCTCCCCGAGCGCTCGATCCGGATCCTCGATCAGGTAGAGGGCGGCGAAGCAGCAGACCGCATCGAAGCTGCCGTCGCGAAAGGGCAGCGTGCAGGCATCGCCGCGCACGTAGGCGATGCTGCCGGGCTCGGTGTCGCGAACGGCGACCTCGAGCATCGTCGCCGAGGCGTCGAGGCCGACCACAAGGCCGTCGCGCGCCGCGAGCCCGAAGTCGCGGGTGAAGTTCCCCGGCCCGCAGGCCACGTCCAGAACCCGATCGCGGGGCGAGATCGAAAGCATCGCCAGCGCCATCTCGTGCTCCTCGTCGGTGCCGGGCCCGCCAAAGCCCATGATCAACCGAACGCCAAGCGGCCGCCAGAAGCGCTCGTAGATCCGCGGCAGCGCCCGGCTCCTCATCAGCCGCTGCGCGGTTGTCACATCGCCGGCGCCGGCGCTACCCAGGAGGTCGACGAAGCCTCCCCCGGCATCGACCTCGACGGGCCGCCGATCCGGCTCGAAGAGATCGAGCGCACGCTGAATCGACAGGGGCAAGGACAAATGGGCGGTGACGGGCTCGAACCGCCGACTTCCTCCGTGTAAAGGAGGCGCTCTCCCAACTGAGCTAACCGCCCGGGCGCTCTGATTATTGCTCTACTCGGATGCGAGCGGCTTGCAGAGCCGTAGGCTCGCCGTCCGAAGTGCCCGGCGGACGCGTTTGTCGAACGACGCGACGCTCGCACCGTGCGCTTTGGCAGTGGCCAGCGCGAAGCCGTCGGCCAGGCTGATCCCCAGCGCGCGAAAGCGGGCAGCGTCTCGCGCCACCACAGCATCCGGAGCGGCAACCCGAATCCGCAGGGAGGAGATCGCGTCGATGGCAGCCCGCAGGTTCCGCTCGTCCTCGGCCGGCCTTACCAGCGACTCGGCATAGTTGACCGCGGAAATCAGCAGGTCGGTCTCTTCCTCGACAAACCGCGCGAACGCCTCGGCCGCATTTCGATGGTGAGCGTCACTCTGATCCAGCGCAGCGATGACGACATCGGTGTCGAGCACGCAACGGCTCAAGCGCGCTCTTCGGCTCGAAGGCGATCGAGATGCCCCGGCTCGTAGAGGCCATCGAAGATGCCCAACGCCTCGCCGAGATCCGGCGCGGCACGGTGAACGACGATCCGGTCCGGGCCATCCGGCTCGATCCTCACCTCGTCGCCGGGCTTCATACCGGCGATCCTGAGACTCTCCACCGGCAGGGTCACCTGGTGCTTGGAAGAGATCCGTGGCATGCCTTTACTTTAACGTAAAGCTAATGCCAAGATCGAGATGAAAGGATGTTCGGCGTGAGAGTCGAGGTCTTCTGGCGGGTGGCGGTGGTGCAGCTCGTTGCCGTCGCGGTGCTTTCGGTGCTGCTGTCCCTGGTCTTCTCGCACGGCTTCTTCGTCGACTGGGGCTGGCTCGCGGGCCCGGCGGCCTGGCTGCTCTGCGCCTGGGTCACGGCTCGGGTGGTGGTGCTGGAGGTGCCGCCGACGCTGCTGCGGGCGGTGCTGGCCGGGGCCCTCAGCGTTCTCTTCGTGCTGATCGGCCTGCATTGGCTCGGCGCTCTCGTCGCGGTCGGGCTGTTCGCCTACCTCTGCGCGCGCGAGCCTGGTCAGGCTCCCTGACGCATCGAGGGAAACAGAATCACGTCACGCAGGTTCTCGGCACCGGCGAGGATCATCGTCAGCCGGTCGATGCCGATCCCCGAGCCGCCCGCCGGCAGCGACCCGTATTCGAGCGCCCGCACGAACTCATCGTCGCTTGGATAGGGCGCCTCCTCGCTCTCGGGATGCCGGCGCTGGCGCTGGCGCACGAAGTTCTCGCGCTGCATATCCGCATCGTTGGTGTCGGTGCCGCCGCCGATGATCTCCACCCCGTCGACGACCCCGTCGAACGCCTCGCCCAGCAGCTCAGGATGTTCTGGCACCGGCTTCACGGTCGGCCAGAGCTCGCGCGGCAGGTCGACGACGAAGGTGGGCTGGACCAGCTTCGGCTCGATCAGCTTGCCCTGGATCCCGTCGACGATCCAGGCCCAGTCCGCGTCCGGCTCGACGTCCTCCTCCAGCAGCCCGACCAGCTCGTCACGGCCGGCGGTGAGGATGTCGACGCCGGTCTCCTCGCGTATCGCGTCCTGCAGGGTGATCCGCCTCCACGGAGCCTTGAAGTCGATCGTGCGACCGTCGCGCTCGACCACGGTCGTCCCCAGCACCTGCTCGACCACGGTTGAGAGCATCTGCTCGGCGAAGGCCATCACGCCCTCGTAGCCGGCGCAGCTGAGGAACCACTCGAGCATCGTGAACTCGGGGTTGTGTTTGGGCGAGATGCCCTCGTTACGGAAGAACCTGCTCAGCTCGTAGACGTTCTCGAAACCGCCGACGATCGCCCGCTTCAGGTAGAGCTCGGTCGCGGTGCGCAGGAACAGCTCGCGGTTGAGCGCATGGTGGTGGGTGGTGAACGGGCGAGCCGCCGCGCCACCGGCGAGGGTCTGCAGGATCGGCGTTTCGACCTCGACGAAGTCGCGCTCGTTCAGGTAGCCGCGGATCGCCGCCACCAGCTTTGCCCGCATCGCGAAGACCTCGCGTGAGCGCTCGTTCGCCATCAGGTCGAGTTCGCGCCGCCGGTAGCGGACCTCGGGGTCGGCGATGCCGTGGAAGAGGTCGGGCGGGTCGCGCAGCGCCTTGCCCAGCAGCGTGCACTCGCGCACCGCCAGCGCCAGCTGGCCGCGCTTGGTCACGTGCAGATCGCCCTCGACCCCGATCGAGTCGCCGATGTCGAGGTCGTCGATCCGCCCGAACGCCTCCTCCCCAAGAGAGTCGAGGCGGGCGTAAGCCTGGATCGAGCCGCTCAGGTCGCGGATGTCGAGAAAGGCGGTCTTGCCGTGGCCGCGGCGGCCGACCAGTCGCCCGGCGATTCGGTAGGAGAACTGCTCGTGCGCGCCCTCGCCCAGCTCCTCCGGGTCGTGCGCCGCGAAGATCGCCGAGATCTTGTCGCGATCCGGGAAGCCGCGCCGCGGATAGGGCTCGATGCCTTCCGCCCGCAGCCGCTCGAGCTTCGCCCGGCGCTGGTCCTCGGTGGAGCCCTGCGAGGGCTCGGCCCCCGCGGGCACGTCGCTCATGGGGCCAGGCCGACCGTCACTCGCTCGTCGCCGCGGTAGTCCGTCCGCGTCTCTGCCTCGCGCAGAAGCTCCCGCATCGCGGGGCCGTGGTAAGTGTCGTGCTCGAGCGCCATCGACCAGCCGCTCGGCGTTTCGGCGATCAGGCCGCGGATCACCCCGAGGCCGTCGTCGCCGCTGTCGCCGAGCACGGCGATCTCCGGCTCGAGGCGGATCTCGGGCGAGCGCTCGGCGATCGAGGTGCCGGTGATGTAGGGAAGGTTGGCGATCAGCAGGTCGACCTGATCGACGTGGTCGGGGATCCCGCCGGCCACCGTGATCTCGAGCGGAATGCCGAGCAGGGCAGCGTTCTCCCGCGCTTTCTCCGCCGCCTCCTCGGAGAGGTCGGATGCCGTCACCCGCAGGTCGGGGCGCTCGCTGAGCAGGGCCAGCGCGATCGCGCCCGATCCCGTGCCGACCTCGTGGACGCGGGCGCCCTCGGGCAGCTCGACCCCGACCGCCACAAGCAGCTCGGTCTCGCGGCGGGGAATCAGCACCCGCTCGTCGACGGCGATCTCGATCTCGCGGAAGCGGCAGCTGCCGAGGATGTACTCGAGCGGCTCGCGGGCGCCACGGCGCGCGACCAGGCGCTCGATTTCCTTGCCGGCCTCGGCGGAGACAACCGTGGTGCCGTCGCGCTCGAGGTCCTCGACCCGCATCGCCAGGGCTTTCGCCACGAGCATCTTCGCGTCGGCCTCGGGGGCCTCGCAACCGGCGGCGGCGATCGATTCCGTCGCCTGTTTCAAAATCTCGTCTGCGCTCGCCATCGGCGGCGCTCCTTCCGTCTTGGCTTCCACGGTTAGAACCCGGCTGCGGGTTTGATCGGAGCGGTGGAAGTCACTTTCGACAGGCTACCGTGTCGGCGCCGGATCGCCGCAATCCAGACGGCGCCGGCGATCATCATCCCCAGGCTCTCCCACTGCGCCGCGGTCAGGCCCAGGGCGACGGCGGTATTGCGGCGCAGGAACTCGACCGCGAAGCGCTCGGCCCCCGCGTAGAGCAGGTAGATCGCGAATAGGGCGCCGGCGCGGACCCGGTCGCGGAGCTGCCAGAGGAACCAGGCGCCGAGGCCCATCGCCAGGGTCTCGTAGACGGGCGTCGGGTGGACGGTGCGATCGGTCGGGACGGTGCCGTTGGGATACGACATCGCCCAGGGCCCGTTCCACGGTTTGCCGTAGTCGCCGTCGCCGGAGAGCTGGCAGCCGCAGCGCCCGATCGCGTAGCCGAGCGCCAGGGCCGGCGCCGCCAGGTCGAGCAGGGCGAGGCCGAGGAAGTCGCGGTACCAGGCCCAGGCGAGGACGGCGAGGGCGCCGCCGATCGCGCCGCCGTACCAGACCAGCCCCGAGCCGGAGAAGAGGTTGCCGATCAGGTCGCTCTTAACGCTGCTCCAGTTCTGGATCACGAAGTAGATGCGGGAGCCGACGATGCCGCCGAGCAGCGCCGCGAAGCTCATCTCGTAGGCCCAGTCGACCGGCTTGCCGATCTCCTTGAAGCGCTTGCCGATCAGCGCGCCGGCGGCGAGGAAGGCGAGGGCGAACATCAGACCGAAGGTCTGCAGGGTGAGCGGGCCGATGTGGATCTCGGGGTACACGTCGCTCAGTCGAGCAGCATCTCGAGCAGCGCCTTTTGGGTGTGGAGGCGGTTCTCGGCCTGGTCCCAGACGGCCGAGCGCCCCCCGTAGAGCACCTCGGCGGTGATCTCCTCGCCCGGGTGGGCGGGCAGGCAGTGCAGGACGACCGCCGTCTCCTTCGCCGCCGCGAGCAGATCGGCGTCGATCCGAAACGGCGCCAGGTCGGCGCGGCGGCGCTCGGCCTCGGCCTCGTCGCCCATGCTGACCCAGACGTCGGTGTAGAGCGCGTCGGCGCCCGCGGCGGCGTCGCGCGGATCGGCGGTCAGCTTCGCTTCGTGGCCGGGCTCGAGCTGGTAGCCGGGTGGCGCGGCGACGACGACCTCGACCCCGGCCAGCTCCCCGGCGATCGCCAGTGAGCGGGCGACGTTGTTGCCGTCGCCGACGTAGGCGAGGCGCAGGCCGGCGAGGTCGCCGCAGCGCTCACGCAGGGTGAGCAGATCGGCGAGCGCCTGGCAGGGATGGTGAAGCGGGGTGAGCGCGTTGACGACCGGCACCTCGGCCGCGGCGGCGAGCTCGGCGACGGCCTCGTGGGATCCGGAGCGAATCACGATCGCGTCGACGTAGCGGGAGAGGACGCGCGCCGTGTCGCCGATCGACTCGCCGCGCGAGAGCTGCAGCTCGCCTTCGCGCAGCACCAGCGGCGTCGCTCCCAGCTCGGCGACACCGACCTCGAAGGAGATCCGGGTCCGCGTCGAGGGCTTCTCGAAGACCAGCGCGATGCTGCGCCCGGCCAGGGCGTCGGAGCCGAGGCCCTGGCGCCGGCCCGCCTTCAGCGCGGCGGCGCGATCGAGCAGCTTGCCCAGCTCGAAGGCGCCCAGCTCTTCGCCTGTGAGGAAATCGCGCTTCAAGCCGCGGATACTACGGGCGTGCAATTCGCGGCCGTCAGCTGGAACCTCTTCCACGGGCGCGACTTCCCGCCCGACCCCGCTCTCTTCACCTGGCGCTCGCGCCTGCTGCGGGTCACGGAGCGAAACGAAACCCACGTGCAGGTCAACCGCGACCTCCGGGGCGAGTTCGCCACGATGCTCGCCGCGGCCGAGTGGGACGTCGCCCTGCTGCAGGAGTGCCCGCCGCGCTTCGCCGCGCCCCTGGCCGAGGCCTGCGGCGCCGGGCCGCACCGCGTGCTCACCTCGCGCAACTCGCTCGCCGCGCTGCGCGCCCTTGCCGCGCGGCTCAACCCGGACCTGATCGCCTCCGCCGAGGGCGGCTCGAACCTGACCCTGGTCCGGGAGGACGGGCCGCTCGGGCCGATCGTCGAACGCCGCGAGCTGGCGATCCACGAGGGCAGGCCCGAGCGCCGCGCGATGGCCTTCACCCGCACCGCTTCGGGCGTTTGCATCGCCAACCTCCACGCGACCAACGACCAGCCGCGGCTTGCCGCCGCCGACGTGCTGAAGGCGGCGCAGGCGGCGACCGGGTGGGCCGGCGAGGCGCCGTTGCTCTTCGGCGGCGACCTCAACCTTCGTCCCGGCAGAGACCCGAGCGTCTTCGAGGAGCTGGGGAGCCGCTTCGACCTCGCCGGGACCACCGATGCAGAGGCGATCGATCACCTCCTATCCCGCGGGCTCGATGTGGCGAGCCCGTCCATCGCATGGCCTCCCGAGCGGCGCGAGCTGCCCTGCGGCCGCCGCGCCTTGCGGCTCTCCGACCACGCTCCGATCGCGGCGAGCTTTGCCACCCGGGCGAGCGGGTAGGGCTCGCGGATGAGATAGTCAGTCCACACCGCGCGACGATCAGGAAGGCATCCCATGGCCACGAGAAAAGAGTCCACCGCCAAAAAATCAAAAAAAGCCAAGGTGGCCGCGAGCACGAAAAAGCCCAAGGCTCGTAAACCAGTAGCGAAAAAGAACAAAGCCAAAGCGGCGAAAAAACCTGCCGCGCGCCGCAGCGGCGCCACCGCCGGCCTCGACAAGAGCGTCGAGCAGTTCCGCGAGAGCCTCGAGCGGAGCGTCACGCTCAGCCGCGATCGCCTGCAGGAGGTCGTCGACGACGCGGTCAAGCGCGGCCGGATGACCCGCGGCGACGCCGAGAAAATGCTCTCCGACCTGTTCAAGAAGGGGCGACGCCAGACCGACTCGATGCTGAAGGAGCTCGAACGGCTGATCCAGCAGGCGCGCCGCGAGGTCGGCGGCCGGGCCGAGCCGGTTCGCAAACAGGCGACGCAGGCAGCCCGCCGGGCGCGCAAGAAACTCGGCTGACGGTGGAGGGGGCCACCGGTGAGAAGCCGGCGGCCCGCCGGCACCGCGGCGAGCGGCTCGAGGTCGAGATCGACTCGCTCGCCTTCGGCGGCCGGGGCGTCGCGCGCTGCGACGGGATGGTCGTCTTCGTCTCCGGGGCGCTGCCGGGCGACCGGGTTCGCGCGGAGATCACGAAAGCAAAGAAGCGCTTTGCCGAGGCGCGGACGGTCGAGCTGCTGCGTCCCGGCAGCGACCGGATCGCGGATAGCTGCGTGCACGAGGGCGAGCCCTGCCCGGGGGCGCCCTGGCAGGGCCTGGCCTACGAGAGCCAGCTGACCCACAAGCGCGAGCAGGTCGACGAGGCACTGCGGCGAATCGGCGGCCTCGGCGGCTTCGAGCTCGAGCAGATCGAGCCGGCGCTCGAGCGGTGGCGCTACCGCAACAAGCTCGAGTACTCCTTCGGCGAGCGCGACGGCGAGCCGATCCTCGGCTTCCACGCAAGGGGGCGCTGGGACCTGATCGTCGACGTCGAGGACTGCCGGCTCGCCTCCGAGCGCGGCAACGCAGCGCGCAACGCGGTCCGCGAGTGGGCGCGAACGGAATCGGTGCCCGCCTACGACGCGCGGGGGCGGCAGGGCGTGTTGCGCAACCTGATCGTCCGCGAGGGCTGGCGCACCGGACAGATCCAGACCCGGCTGGTCACCTCGGCCGCCCGCTTCCCCAAACCCCCGGTCGACCTGCACACGGCGATCGAGGGCGACAGCGGCGGGACCAGCGGCCCGACTGGCGTACTCGGCGAGGAACGGCTGCGCGAGGAGCTCAGCGGGCTGCGCCTGGAGATGTCGCACGGGGCCTTCTTCCAGACCAATACCGAGATGGCCGAGCGCCTCTACGCGATCGCCTCAGAGTATGCGGGCCTGAGCGGCGGCGAGCGCGTCTTCGACCTCTACTGCGGGATCGGCACGATCGGCCTGACGATGGCGAAACATGCGGCCGAGGTCTGGGGCATCGAGATCGTCCCCGAGGCGATAGCCGACGCCGAACGCAACGCCGCGAACAACAAGATCGAGAACGCCAACTTCATCGTCGGCAGCGCCCGCACCGGCGTGCGACCGCTGATCGAGCAGGCCGGCAAACCCGACGTCGTCGTAATCGACCCCCCACGCGCCGGCCTCTCGCAGAAGATCGTCCGCCGCGTGATCGAGTGCGAGGCAAGGAAGATCGTCTACGTCTCCTGCAACCCAACGACGCTGGCCCCCAACGCGGCCCAGCTGGTCGAGGCCGGCTACACCCTGCGCCGCGTCAAGCCGGTCGACATGTTCCCCCAGACCCCCCACATCGAGTGCGTGGCGCTGCTGGAAAAATAGGCCTAAAGCTTCGTAGCGATCAGAGTGCATATCCCGGCAAAGCCAGCCAGGATTGCAGCGGTCAAGGCAACCATCATCTGGATCATCACGTGATGGATGGAATCGAGGCGGCCGGTTAGCTCGTTCCCCATCGCTTTCATCTCGCTCCGCAGCTTGTCCGTTTCGGCACGCGCCGAGGTGAATTCGGTTCTCATCTCCAGACGCAGGCCCTGCACTTCGGTTTCGACCCGGTCGAAGCGCTGGTCGATCTTGTCGCTCAGTTCGTCAAGCCGACCGTCTGTCCACTCCTGAACCATTGACTCAACGATGATTGCAGGCTAGCCTGGAATGTGTTGTCTGTGGTGTAGGTGACGTTAGAAAAGTGTCACGGCTTCCGCGCGAAAGCCAGGCAATAGTCTCTCTCGCCGTGAGCGATGGGCAGAGCAGAGGCTTCGGAGTTGCCGCCGGGCTAGATCCAGCCGTGGCCCGACCGCTGGCCGAGCGCTGCGCCGAGCTCGGCTACGGCTCGATGTGGTCGAACGACCACCCCGGCGCCAAAGGCCTGGAGACCCTGACGGAGTTCGGCACTGCCGCCCCAGGCCTCGACCTCGGCGTCGCCGTAATCGCCCTCGACCGCACGCCGCCGGAGGTCATCGCCGCTGACATCGAACGCCTCGGCCTCGACCCGTCCCGCCTCTGGCTCGGCGTCGGCGCCGGCTTCGCGGAGAAACCGCTGACGCGGATGCGCGAGTCTCTCCCCGAGCTGCGCGAGAAGCTGCCCAGTGTCCGCCTGGTGCTCGCCGCAATGGGCCCGAAGATGTGCGCCCTGGCAGGAGCCGAGTTCGACGGCGTCTTCTTCAACTGGATGACGCCAGAGTTCGCCGCGAAAGCCCGCCAAAAGGTAGAGGCCGGCGCCCAGGAAGCAGGCCGAGCGACCCCCCCGGTCTTCGGCTACGTCCGTACGGCAGTGGGCTCCGACGCCGCCGAGCGCCTCGCCAAGGAGGAGTCCTTCTACCGAGACCTCCACCCCGGCTACCGAAGCCACTTCGACCGCCTAGCAGAACCCGAGGGAACGGTAGGAGTTGCCGCGGCCGACGCGGATTCAGCCAAGAAGGCCCTAGCCGCCTACACCGCCCTCGACACCGTCGTAGTAAGAGGTCTCGCTAGCGCGAATGTCGATCCAATGACCGCCGTAGCCGAGTCCGCCGCCCCCTGAGCCCGTAGAGGAGGGACTGGGGTGCCCTCCGGCGCAGCGGCGTCCTGGTTTTCGCACAGCCCACTCAGCGAGAAATCCAAACTCAGAGGCGAAAACCCCAGCAAGCCGGAGGGCACCCCAGTTCCTCCCCACCTCAGTAGGGCGGAAGGTCCTCGTACCACTCCCCGAGTGTCTTGAACGACCGCCAGAAGCGGTGCTTGGCGTTCTCTTCATCAAGCGAATCGTCGATATCCGGCGTATAGAGAGCATCCACGGTAGGCGTGAAGGCCTGGATCTGCCCCGGCAGCGGCTCGACCGTGCGCGAGAGCGGCACGCGAAGGCTGTTGAGCACCCGCAGGGCCGGCTCGCCCATCACGACCAGGATCTTCGGCTGCACGATCGCGATCTCCTCGACCACGCGGCGCAGGCACGGTTCGGCGGCGAGGTCGGGCTCCGCGATCGGGCACTTGACGCAGAGCGTGCCGTAGACGACGAGGGGGTCGATCCCGAGCCGCTTGAAGCTCTTCATCAGCGCGTTGCCGGCGCGGCCGTAGAAGGCGACGCCCTCTTCGATCTCCGCCGCGGCGGGCGCGTGCTTGAGCATGAAGACGTCGGCCTGAGGGTGGCCGGAGCCGAGCACCGGCATCAGCTTGCCGCGCGGGCAGTGGGGGCAGGCCTGCAGCTCGTGGGTCAGCTGGTTGAGCTCGCGGATCGCGCGCTCGAGGTACTTCTCCTTGATCTCGTCGTCGGTCGCCGGCATCGTGCTCGGCGCTCTCTTTGACGAGGCCGGCTCGGCTCCTCTCGCGCGACCCGCCTGCATCAGCTCTTGCTCGCCGAGCGCCGCTTGCGCGGGCGGCCGCCGCGCACCGGCTTGGCATCGGGAACGCTGCGTTTGGGCGCCTTCGGCCGTCCCGCCGTCTGCAGGAGCTTCAGCGTCTGCACGTAGACGAGGTTCTTGTGCTTGCGGGTGATGTCGGCGTCGCGCATCGCCTCGAGGAACTCCTCCGGGCCGTCGAAATCGCGGATCCGCACCCGCACGCTGCCGAGGCCCTGGGCGACGTGGCTGTCGGAGCCCGCACCCGGCACGATCCGGTACTTGCGGGCGAAGCGTTCGGCCTCCTCGTTGAAGGCGGTCACCGCCACCCGCGGGTTGAAGACCTCGAGCACGTCGATCTCCTCGACCATGCCGAGCAGGTGCTCGTAATCGGGCACCGAGTGGAAGCGGTCGAACGGGTGGGGCACGTAGACCAGCCCGCCCTGGGCCCGGATCGCGGCGATCGTCTCCGCCATCGTCATCCCCCTGGGAATCTTCTCCTCGAGGAAGAGGCCGATCACCTCGCCCTGCTCGGCCGTCTTCACCTCCTCGGCGACGATCACCTTGAGGTCGTCCATCTCCGCGGCGATCCGGCGCGCTTCCAGCGCCCCGGAGACCTCGTTGTGGTCGGTGATCGCGATCGCGCCGAGGCCGCGGTCGCGGGCGGTCTCCAGCAAGACCTCCACCGGGGTCGCGCAGTCCGGCGAGTGGTCGGTGTGCATGTGCAGGTCGACCTCGATCAGCGGCCGCCTGGCGATGCGGCGGGCGACCTCGAGGTTGCCGACGGGATCGTGGCGACGGGCCGCGAGGCGCAGGTAGATCGCCTCCAGCTCGGCGGCGACCTGCGACCAGTCGCGATCAGGACCGCCGGGCTCGAGCAGCTCGTAGGAGGCCGGGAAGTAGCGCTCCAGCAGCCGCGCGGTTTTCCGCGAGGTGACCGTGCGGGCGTCGAGGCGGCCGAAGAAGATCTCGACCAGCGGCCGCGCGACCTGGGTCGAGAGCACCCGCTCCTGCGGCGCGTGGAAGGTGGCGACGTTGAGCGAGGAGGAGTGGCGCAGCGCCGCCGAGGAGACCCGCGGCGCAAAGGGCTCGTGGACGTGGACTATGTCCGAGGGCGTCCCCCGCAGCAGCTTTTTGACCTGGTCGCCGACGCCGGCGATCCGCACCTCGTGCCCGCGTCTCTCCAGCTCCGCCGAGACGCCCTCGATGAACCGGTTTACCGGGTTGCGCGTGCCCCGCCGGTAGGGCGTGACCTGGACTATCGAGAGCGGCTCGGCGGGCACAGGCTCCGGCTAGGCGGAGACCTTCGCCCCGTCCGGAGCCGGCGTCTTGGCGCATGCGTAGGTCGCGATGAACTCTTCGGTCTGCTCGCGCGCTTCGTCATCGGGACGCTGGCTGTGCGGCGACTTCATCAGGTAGCTGGAGGGGCCGTCGAGCTGGCCGGCGATGCCGTTGTTGAGCGCCAGCTTTATGAGTCTCACCGCGTCGATCACGACGCCGGCCGAGTTGGGCGAGTCCCAGACCTCGAGCTTGAGCTCGACGTTGAGCGGCACGTCGCCGAAGGCCTTGCCCTCAAGGCGAATATGAGCCCACTTGCGGTCGGTCAGCCAGGCGACGTAGTCGGAGGGGCCGACGTGGACGTCCTCGGCGGGCAGCTCGTGGCCCATGATCGAGGTGACCGCGTTGGTCTTGGAGATCTTCTTCGAGTCGAGCCGCTCGCGCTCGAGCATGTTGTAGAAGTCCATGTTGCCACCGACGTTGAGCTGCGAGGTGCGCTCGACGCGGACGCCGCGGTCGTGGAAGAGGCGGGCGAGCTGGCGGTGGACGATCGTCGCCCCGACCTGGGACTTGATGTCGTCGCCGATGATCGGCAGCCCGGCCTCCCTGAAGCGCTTGTCCCAGTAGTCCTCGCGGGCGATGAAGACGGGCAGGCAGTTGACGAAGCCGACGCCCGCCTTGAGCGCCTGCTCGACGTACCACTTGGTCGCCTGCTCGGAGCCGACCGGCAGGTAGCAGACCAGCACGTCGGCCTTTGTCTCCTTGAGGATGCCGACGATGTCGGCGGTCTCTCCGGGCGCCTTCTCGATCTTCTCCTTGAGGTACTTGCCGAGGCCGTCGTGGGTCATCCCCCGCTCGACCCTGACGCCGAGGTTGGGCACCTCGGCGAACTTGATCGTGTCGTTCTGCCCCGACCAGATCGCCTCCGAGAGGTCCTTGCCGACCTTCTCGACGTCGATGTCGAAGGCGGCGACGAACTCGACTTCGCGGACGTGGTAGCCGCCCAGGTCGACGTGCATCAGGCCGGGCACTTCCTCGGCGGGATCGGCGTCCTTGTAGTACTGGACGCCCTGGATGAAGGAGTTGGCGCAGTTGCCGGTGCCGACTATCGCGACGCGGACCTTCTCGTCCGTGCGGACGGCGCCGTTGCTGCCGTTTGCTCCGTTGGTCTCGCTCATGTAATTCGAAGTCCTTCCTCGATCGGGCTAGGTGGCAAGGGACACCCGGGCCCGGGACTGGTTACAGGTCGGGCGGCGAGGCCGCCTCGTTTGAAAGCTCGTTTCGGACATGCCATACACGCTGGATCGTGGTGACGATGGTCAGCGCCGCGATCAGGTAGACCGCCGGGGCCAGGAGCTCGAAATCGCCGATCCCGGCGCCCTTGGCGAAGACCAATCCGACCGAGAGTATGACTACCCGGACGGGACGCGTCGCCAATCCGACCTTGCACTCGACCCCGAGCGCCTCGGCGCGGGCGCGCGTGTAGGAGACCATCAGCGAGCCGAGCACGGCTACGACGCACATCGCGGCGGCGAAATCCTGGCCGGTGGTGGCGAAGTAGCCGGCCACGGCGGCGAGCACGATCCCCTCCTCGATCCGGTCCAGGGTCGAGTCGAGGAAGGCGCCGAAGAGCGTCCCCTTGCCCGACATCCGCGAGTAGCGGCCGTCGAGGGTGTCCATGACCGAGCCGAGGACGAAGGCGACGCCGGCGAGGAAGAAGAGTCGCTGGGTGACCAGGGCGGCGGCGACCAGGTTGCCGATCAGGCCCGCGATCGAGATCGCGTTGGGGGTCAGCCGCGACTCGATCAGGCGGTCGCGGGCGTAGGCGCGCAGCTCCTGGCCGTTGCGGGCCTGGCGGCCGTTGCGGCGACCGCCAGGCGCCCTCGGAGGCGCCGAAGATTCCATCGGGGTGAGGCTATCGCGCCGGGCGCCGGGAGGTCAGGCCTCGGCCTCTTGCGGCGCCGATGGAGAGCGCCAGGCCCAGGCGTGCGGGCGAGCCCGGGCGAGCAGGCGGGCTGCGACGAGGGCGGAGGTCGCGGCGACCATCCAGCCGAGCGCGACGTCGACCCAGTAGTGGTTGGCGGTGACGATCACGACCCAGGCGATCACCAGCGGCCAGGCTGCCCAGAAGGCTCTGGCAGCCCGGCTGCGGCAGACCATCACGCCGGTGATGCCGATCATCGCCGCGAAGGCGCAATGCATGCTCGGCACCGCCGCGTAGGGGTTGATGAAGATCTTCGCCAGGGTCGAGTCGTGGTTGACGTTGGAGAAGTCGACGATCGTGTCGACGAAGCCGTCGTGGGGGAACATCCGCGGCGGCGCGGTCGGGAACAGCGTGTAGCCGATCAGAGCCAGGCCCATCGAGACGACGAACATGTTGCGGACGAAGTAATAGGACTCGTTGCGAAAGAGGTAGAGCCAGACCAGGAAGCCGAGCGCGATCGAGAACTGGGCGTTGAGGTAGAGCTGGTTGGCGACGTCGATCAGCCAGTGGGCGGGCAGGAAGAAGGCCTGCAGGCCGGGCTCGAAGAGGCTGTGGGCGGAGCGCTCGAAGTCGATCACCTGCTGACCGTGGGTGATCGCGTCGGAGCGCTGGCCATCGGCGATGCCGCGGACCAGCTCGTAGGCGGCGTCGACGAGGGCGAGGATTCCAAGCTGCCGCCCGGCGTCCCCCCAGCCTTGGGGCAGCTTCTCTCCGATGCGGGCGACGGCGCGAGACACTTGCGGGCAATTGTAATTCGCCCGTTAACGGGAGCGGATCGGCGTGCGGGTCCTGTCGCGGCGGCCCTCCCCCATGTGCTCGGACGCCGCTTCGCGGCGCCCTGCGCTATGGGGGACCCCCGCCACCGCGCCACCCCGCCCGAGAACCGATCTCGTTGACGTCGAAGCTCCTGGAGCGCCGAGGACTCGCGCCCTTCTCCGCCGGTAGCGTCTTGCTTCTATGGCCTGGAAGCGTCCTGACAAACGGCGGGTTCGTGCAATTCGCGATCGCTTGCGTGAGATGTATGGGCAGCCTGTGAATGAGCCGCATGGGCATCCGATCGCTGAGCTTGTGAAGACCGTGCTCTCGCAGCACACGAATGACCGCAATCGGGATCGGGCGTTCGCGGCGCTGCGGGAGCGGTTTCCTACTTGGGAGGAGGTGCGGGACGCGCCGGTGGGCGAGGTCGAGGAGGCGATACGGCCCGGGGGGCTGGGCAGGCAGAAGGCGCCGCGGATCCAGGCGATCCTCGAGCGGCTCGGCGAGCGTCCCGACCTCGATTGGACCGAGACGGCGGCGGCGCAGGACTCGATGGCCTACCTCGTCTCGCTGCCCGGGGTCGGCCGCAAAACGGCGGCCTGTGTGTTGATGTTCACCTGGGGCATCCCGGAGATCCCGGTCGACGTGCACATCCACCGGGTCGGCGGGCGGCTCGGGCTCTTCCCCGAAAAGTCCTCCTTCGAGCGGGCCCACGACGAGATGCTGGCGATCGTCGACCCCGAGGACGCCTACGAGCTGCACATGAATCTGATCCAGCACGGCCGCCGCCTCTGCCGGCCCAAACCTCGCTGCGGCGAGTGCGAGCTCCGCCGAATGTGTCCCTGGTACCGTGCCGGGCGCAAATGAGCAAAAAGACCTTCATCGTCTTCGGGCTGCTGGTCGTATTCCTCGCGGTCCTGATCCCCTGGCTCGCCTTCCGCTCCAACGGCGACGCGTCCATGGGCGCTCAGGACGTACCGTCCGACCTCAAGTCGGGGCAGAGCCTCTTCCAGACCAACTGCGGCACCTGCCACACGCTCTACGCGGCGGGCACCGACGGCAACTACGCGCCGAACCTCGACGTCCTGCTGGCACCCTCGGGGCTGCCGGAAGGGCCGAGCGCCGCATCGACCTTCAAGGCGACCGAAGCGCGCGTCCTCAACGCGGTCGAAAACGGCGTCGACAGCACCACCACCCCGGGCCGGATGCCGGGCGGCATCCTCAACGAAAACCAAGCCAAGGAAGTTGCTGAATTCGTAGCGCACACCGCCGGCGAGGGCTAAAGCCCCCCCGCCGGGTGGCGTTGTCGCTAGTGCGCGAATCGCAGGGTGCTGACCAGCCCCGCGTGGTCGGAGTCCCAGAAGCCGTTGACGGGCTGACGGCCGGTCACGGATGAGGCTTTCAGCTTGATTTCCTTCGGATCGCGGGTCATCACGTGGTCGACCTGGTGGTTGAAGTCGGCAACGCTGCCTCCGGCTCCGACCGCGAGCAGGCTCGAGTTGAGGCAGCAGCCGAGCGGCGTGTTGGTGCTGCGCTCGCGCATCCCGGCGCCGAGCAGAGTCCGGTAGGCCTGCTGGTCGCCCGGTTCGACCGTGTCGTCGTCGGAGTTGAGGTCGCCGACGAGGATCACCGGCAGGCTCGATGTCGCCGGCCCGCCCGGCGCGACCAGTTCGCCGGCCTGCAGGGCGCGGATGCTCGGTACCTGGGTCGCCGGGTCGAATGCCTCGAGGTGGGTGTCGACGAAGCGAAACGCGTGGCTGCCGCGGACCTTGGCGTCGATCGCGACCCAGCCGCGGGTGACGGTGATCTTGACTCCGGAGATCGTCTCGGTCAGGAGATTGGCGAAGTGCGCGCCCTGCGCGTGCTTGAAGGTGACGCCGGCGCCGTTGCGGACCAGAATCGCGTCGCGCATCGTGAGGCGGCCGTTGATCTCGGCGTTGGGAATCACGCTGTTGGGCCCGTCGCCGGCGACTCCGTTTTCGTCGGCGGGAGCTTCGAAGTCGAACTCGTCCTGGGAGATCGCGACGCGATACTGGGGCTTGCCCTTGCCCTTGTTGAGCTGGGCCATCAGTTCGGCGAGATAGTCGTAGCGGACGGCGGTCGCGATCGGCACCGCGCCCGAGTTGAGCAGGGGTTCGAGGCTGGGCGGGCCGGTGCGCCAGAGGGCCGCCTCCTGCAGGCCGACCAGATCAGGTTTCTTCTTGAGAATCTCCTGCGCCAGGCCCCTGGCACGGACCGGAAAGTCGTTGGCGGTAACTTCACGCAGGACCTGGCCGTTGAGCTCGGTGAATTCGGCGACGCTTTTCGCCCCGATCGGCGGCCCGAGGTCGGCGCCGAGATAGAGGTTGCGCGTCATCACGGTGACTTCCTTGGCCGGGGGCCGGCTCTTGCCGTTGCCGGACTTGGCGGCGGCAAGGCTGGGCAGAAGGCCGAGGACCGCGACAGCGGTCAACGTCATGAAAGCGACCGTTCGGGCCGATCCGCGAGCATCGATCAAGTTGTCTCCTCTTCGTCGGCGACCCCGCGGCTTCCGGGGTCGATTGCGTAGAGGCGCCTCCGCTGCTTCGCAAACCCACTATACGCGCAATGGATTCGCCCGCCGCCAGCGATCTGCCATACTGGCGCTTAGATTTCTTAGGCAGACGAAACCAGACCTGGAGGTACTTGATAGTGGGTAAGACGATCGGGATTGACCTGGGCACGACCAACTCCTGCGTCGCCGTGCTGGAGGGCGGCGAGCCGACCGTCCTCGAGAACGCCGAGGGCGGGCGCACGACCCCGTCGGTGGTCGCCTTCGCGGAGTCCGGCGACCGCCTCGTCGGCACCGTCGCCAAGCGCCAAGCGGTGATGAACCCCGAGAACACGATCTTCTCGATCAAGCGCTTCATGGGCCGCAAGGAGGCCGAGGTAAAAGAGGAGGAGACGATCGTCCCCTACGAGGTCGTCGCCGGCCCCAACGGCGACGTCCGCGTCGACGCGCGCGGCAAGCAGTACAGCCCGCCGGAGATCAGCGCGATGATCCTGCAGAAGCTGAAGACCGACGCCGAAGCGAAGCTCGGCGAGACGGTCGACAGCGCCGTGATCACCGTCCCCGCCTACTTCAACGACGACCAGCGCCAGGCGACCACCGACGCCGGCAAGATCGCCGGACTCGACGTCAAGCGGATCATCAACGAGCCGACCGCCGCCTCGCTCGCCTACGGCCTCGACAAGGAGAAAGCCGACCACACGATCCTCGTCTTCGACCTCGGCGGCGGTACCTTCGACGTCTCGGTGCTGGACATCGGCGACGGCGTCTTCGAAGTCAAAGCGACCGCCGGCGACAACCACCTCGGCGGCGACAACTGGGACAAGGCGATCGTCGAGTGGCTGGTCGCCGAGTTCAAACGCGACCAGGGCGTCGACCTCGCCGCCGACAAGAACTCGCTGCAGCGCCTCTACGAGGCGGCGGAGAAGGCGAAGATCGAGCTCTCCTCGGCGCAGGAGACGCAGATCAACCTGCCCTTCATCACCGCGGTCGAGGGACAGCCCAAGCACCTCGACCTGAAGCTCTCGCGCTCGAAGCTGAACGAGCTGACCGGCGACCTGCTCGCGCGCGTCGAGGGCCCGGTGAAACGGGCGCTCGAGGACGCCGGCTCGGAGATCGACCACGTCGTCCTGGTCGGCGGCATGACCCGGATGCCGGCGGTGCGCGAGCGGGTCGAGAAGCTGACCGGCAAGGAGCCCCACCAGGGCGTCAACCCAGACGAGGTGGTCGCGGTCGGCGCCGCGATCCAGGCGGGCGTCCTGGCCGGCGACGTCAAGGACGTGCTGCTGCTCGACGTCACCCCGCTGACGCTGGGGATCGAGACCAAAGGCGGCGTGATGACGAAGCTGATCGAGCGCAACACGACGATCCCGACCAAGAAGTCGGAGACCTTCTCGACCGCCGACGACAACCAGCCCTCGGTCGAGATCCACGTCCTGCAGGGCGAGCGGGAGATGGCCGGCGGCAACAAGAGCCTGGGCAAGTTCCAGCTCACCGGCATCCCGCCGGCGCCACGCGGCATGCCGCAGATCGAGGTCACCTTCGACATCGACCCGAACGGGATCATCCACGTCACCGCCAAAGACCTGGGCACCGGCAAGGAGCAGAAAATCGAGATCAAGTCCGGCTCCGGGCTCTCCGAGGAGGAGATCGAGAGCATGGTCTCCGACGCCGAGGCGCACGCCGAGGAGGACGCCAAGCAGCGCGAGCTGGCCGAGGCGCGCAACCTCGCCGAGAACGCCGCCTACCAGTCCGAGAAGCAGCTCGAGGAGCTGGGCGACAAAGTCGAGGCCGCTGACAAGGAGGCGATCGAGGCTGCGATCAAGGACGTTCGCGAGGCGCTCGCTTCCGAGAGCGTCGAGGAGATCAACTCGAAGGCCGAGGCGCTCACCGCAGCCTTCCAGCAGGTGTCGCAGCAGATCTACGAAGCGGCGCAGGCTGAGGCAGCCCCAAGCGACGGGGCTTCCGCGGAGGGCTCGGCTGCTGAGGACGAGGAGGAAGTCGTCGAGGCCGAGGTGGTCGATGAGGGTGACGACAATTGAGCGAGGAGCAAACGCCGGAGGTCGCAACCGAGCAGGTCGAAAGCGATCTCGATGCCCTCTTGGCTGACACCCAGCGGGAGCGGGATGAGTACCTCGACCTCGCCAAGAGGACGAAGGCCGACTTCGAGAACTTTCGTAAGCGGATGACGACGGAGGTTCAGGCCGCCGCCGCGCGCGGGAAAGCTGAGGTGATTCGGGAGGTCGTGCCGGTACTCGATGACCTCGAGCGGGCGATTCAAGCAGCGGGGCTGGACCCCGAGGGCGACTCCGACGACGGGCTTGCCCATGGGGTGCTGCTTGTGTTCCGAAGCTTGCGGGACTCGCTTTCGCGGAATGGCGTGGAGGCGGTGGATCCCAAAGGTGAGAGGTTCGATCCGACCGCCCATGAAGCGCTTTCCACGGTTGCTGTGGATGGGGTCGAGTCCGGCACGGTCGTCGAGGTGCTGCAGAAGGGCTACCGGCTTGGCGAGCAGTTGATCCGGCCGGCTCGCGTGGTGGTGAGTGAGTAGGGCTCGTGGCTGAGGATCTCTACAAGGTGCTCGGCGTCGCCAAGGGAGCCTCCGAGGAGGAGATCAAGAAAGCGCACCGCAAGCTGGCGCGCAAATACCACCCTGACCGCAACCCCGACGACCCGAAGGCCGAGGAGCGGTTCAAGGAGGTCCAGGGCGCCTACGACACGCTCTCCGATCCCGAGAAGCGCAAGGAATACGACGCTGGTGGGATGTTCGGCGGCTTCGGCGGGGGCGGTGGACCCGGCGGGCCGTTCGGGCCCGGCGGTCCCGGCCAGGCTGGCGGCTTCGGCGGCGACCTCGGCGACCTCTTCTCCAACATCTTCAGCCGCGGCGGTGGCGGCGGGCGGGCCCAGCCGCAGGGCTCGCGCGGCCGCGATCTCGAAACCGAGATCAGCCTCAGCTTCGACCAGGCGGTCAACGGCGCCCAGGTCCAGGTCACCGTGCCGAAGGCCGAACGCTGCCCGACCTGCCACGGCAGCGGCGCCAAGCCGGGCACCAGCCCGATCACCTGCCCGCGCTGCGAAGGTCGCGGCATCGACGCCCAGAGCCAGGGCTTCTTCTCGATCAGCCAGCCCTGCCCGCAGTGCGGCGGCGCCGGCCAGATCATCGAGGATCCCTGCCCCACCTGCGGCGGCTCGGGCCTGACCCAGCAGACCAAGCGCTACAAGGTGAACATCCCGGCCGGGGTCAGGGACGGCGCGCGGATCCGCCTCGCCGGCAAGGGCGAGGCCGGCCAGCGCGGCGGACCCCCCGGCGACCTCTTCGTCGTCACCCGCGTCGCCGCCTCGCCGGTCTTCAAGCGGCTCGACGGCGGCAACCTCGAGGTGACCGTGCCGATCACGATCGCCGAGGCGCTGCGCGGGGCGACGATCGAGGTGCCGACGCTGAACGGGACGAAGAAGATCAAGGTCGGCGCCGGGACCAGGCACGGCTCGATCCAGCGGCTGCGCGGCGAGGGGGCGCCGAAGCCGAAGGGGCGCGGCAGCGGCGACATCCGCTACCGGCTGGAGATCGAGATGCCGGAGAAGCTGAGCGCCGAGCAGGAGGAGGCGGCCGCGAAGCTGGCCGAGGCCTTCAACGGCTCCGACCCGCGCGCCGAGCTGCTGCGCAAGGCGGCGCGATGAGCCCAGTGCGTCGCGAAGGCGTCTTCATGATCTCCGTCGCCGCCGAGCGCGCCCACATGCACCCGCAGACGCTGCGGATCTACGAGGCGCGCGGCCTGATCCAGCCCAAGCGCTCCCCCAAGAACACCCGCCTCTACACGCAGCGCGACATCGTGCTGCTCCGGCGGATTCAGCAGCTGACGACAGAAGGGCTGAACCTTGCCGGGGTCGAGAAGGTGCTGAGGCTGGAGCGCAGGCTCGCGGAGCTGGAAGGGAAGCTCGTGGATGCAGCCGGATAGGTTCACTGTCAAGTCCCAGGAAGCGGTGGTTGACGCGCTGCAGCTGGCCTCGCGCCTCGGCAACCCCGAGGCCGCACCGGCTCACCTGCTGATCGCCCTGCTCGCCCAGGACGACGGCCTGAGCGTGCCGATCCTGCAGAAGGTCGGCGCCAACCCGGCCTCGATCCGCTCCCGCGCCGAAGGGGCCGCCCAGGAGCTGCCGAAGCTGGGCGGCGAGGAGCGGCCCGAGGCGCAGCCCTCCGCGGCCCTGCGCAAGGTGCTGCAGGACGCTGAGCAGGAGATGAAGCGCAAGGGCGACGAGTACATCTCGACCGACCACTTCCTGCTGGCGCTGGCCGACAAGGCCTCCGGCGTCGCCGACCTGCTCCCCGACCGCGGCTCGCTGGAGGGGGCGATCGCCGCGGTGCGCCCGCGCCCAGTCACCTCGCCCGAACCGGAGGCGACGACGCAGGCGCTGGAGAAATTCGGCCGCGACCTGACCGCCGAGGCGGAGGCGGGCAAGCTCGACCCGGTGATCGGCCGCGACGAGGAGATCCGCCGCGTGATCCAGGTGCTCTCGCGGCGCACGAAGAACAACCCGGTGCTGATCGGCGACCCGGGGGTGGGCAAGACGGCGATCGTCGAGGGCCTGGCCCGGCGGATCGTCGCCGGCGACGTGCCCGAGAGCCTGCGCGACCGGCGGGTGATCGCGCTCGACATCGGCTCGCTGCTGGCCGGCTCCAAATACCGCGGCGAGTTCGAGGAGCGCCTGAAAGCGGTGCTGAACGAGGTCCAGGAAGCGGCCGGCCAGATCGTCCTCTTCCTCGACGAGCTGCACACGATCGTCGGCGCCGGCGCGGCCGAGGGCGCGGTCGACGCCGCCAACCTGCTGAAGCCGATGCTGGCCCGCGGCGAGCTGCGTGCGGTCGGCGCCACCACCCTCGACGAGTACCGCAAGCACATCGAGAAAGACGCGGCGCTGGAGCGGCGC
This sequence comes from Solirubrobacterales bacterium, assembly GCA_036269215.1. GTDB lineage: Bacteria > Actinomycetota > Thermoleophilia > Solirubrobacterales > 70-9 > VRUE01. The sequence goes on along the minus strand of DATASN010000040.1, from coordinate 88,645 downwards.
TTCCAGCCGGTGCTCGTCGGCGAGCCCGACATCGACGACACGATCGCGATCCTGCGCGGGCTGAAGGAGCGCTACGAGGTCCACCACGGCGTCCGCATCGCCGATTCGGCGATCGTCGCCGCCGCGACGCTATCGGAGCGCTACATCGCCGACCGCTTCCTGCCCGACAAGGCGATCGACCTGATCGACGAGGCCGCCTCGCGGCTGAAGATCGAGATCGACTCGATGCCGACCGAGATCGACGAGGTCGAACGCCGCGTCCAGCAGCTCGAGATCGAGCGCGAGGCGCTGAAGAAAGAGAGCGACGAGGCCTCGGCGGCGCGGCTGGAGGCAATCGAGGCCGAGCTCGCCGAGCTGCGCGAGCGCTCCGACGAGATGAAGGCGCGCTGGCAGAACGAGAAGGAGGCGATCGACGCGATCAAGGCGGCCAAGGCGCGCCTCGAGGAGGCCGGCCGCGAGGCCGAGCGGGCCGAGCGCGACGCCGACCTCGAGCGGGCGGCAAAGCTGCGCTACGGCGAGATCCCGGAGCTCGAGAAGACGGTCGAAGAGCAGGAGGCGCGCCTCGCCGAGCTGCACGCCGGCGGCGGCACGATGCTGACCGAGGAGGTGACCGAGTCCGACGTGGCCGAGGTCGTCGGCAAGTGGACCGGCATTCCGGTCAGCCGGCTGATGGAGGGCGAGGTCGAGAAGCTGCTCCAGATGGAGGACCGCCTGCACGAGCGGGTGATCGGCCAGGACGAGGCGATCGCCGCCGTCTCCAACGCGCTGCGCCGCTCGCGCGCCGGGCTCTCGGACCCGAACCGCCCGATCGGCTCGTTCCTATTCCTCGGCCCGACCGGGGTCGGCAAGACCGAGCTGGCCAAGGCCCTCGCAGAGTTCATGTTCGACTCCGAGCAGGCGATCGTCCGCCTCGACATGTCCGAGTACATGGAGAAGCACACGGTGGCGCGGCTGATCGGCGCTCCCCCCGGCTACGTCGGCTACGAGGAGGGCGGCCAGCTGACCGAGGCGGTGCGCCGCCGCCCCTACGCGGTCGTCCTGCTCGACGAGATCGAGAAGGCCCACCCCGACGTCTTCAACACGCTGCTGCAGATCATGGACGATGGCCGCCTAACCGACGGCCAGGGCCGCACGGTCAGCTTCACCAACACAGTGCTGATCATGACCTCCAACGTCGGCAGCGACCGGATCGTCGCCGAGTCGGTCGACGAGAAGATGCGCGAGCAGATCGAGGAGGTGCTGGCGGCGACCTTCAAGCCCGAGTTCCTCAACCGGATCGACGACACGGTGATCTTCCACCGCCTCTCCAAGGACGACATCGGCCGGATCGTCGATCTGCAGGTCGAGCTGCTCGCCGGCCGCGTGCGCGAGCGCGGCATCGAGGTCGAGCTGAGCGATGAGGCGCGGATGCTGCTCGGCAACCTCGGCTACGATCCGACCTACGGCGCCCGGCCGTTGAAGCGGGTGATCCAGCGCCAGCTGGTCGACAAATTGGCTTTGAAGATCCTCGAGGGAGAGTTCTGTGACGGAGACGTCGTCGAGGTCGCTGTCGAGAACGGCAAGCTGACATTCGCGGGGGCGACCGCAAAGGTGCCGGCCAGGCGGCAAAGTATGAGAGCCACAGCCCATTAGTCGGTGTTAAGGGAAATGCCCCAGAATCCGACATAAGCTCCTGGATTGACAAATTCATGCTTGGACGCCGCCGCATCGACACCCCAGCCCCAATCCGCTCTTCCCTCTCCCATGCCGCCTTCGCGGTCGAGGAGCGCGTGCTCTGGGGCGGCGCCGACGTCCTGAGAGGCCTCGTCGACGTGGTCAAGTGGCCCTTCGAGCGGGCGATATGGGCGATCGAGCGGGGGCTGGTCTGGCCGCTGGAGGAGCGAACAGGCGACTGGGGCCGGCCGCTGCACTCGGCGGGAGTCGCCGCCGTGGCGCTGCTCGCCGTCGGCGCGGGAGTGCTCGGGCTCCTCTGGGCATCCGGCAGCGGCGGAACCGCGGCGCCGCAGGCGCAATCGGCCTCGGTCTCGCTGGGGACGCCCACCGCCGTGCAGGCTGTAAAAGAGCAGGCGGTCGCACCGGTCCTTCACGGGACCGCTCCCGACTTCAAGCACGCGAGCAGTGGCCTCTCCGCCGCCGGTACGAGCGCACCCAAGGCCGGCGGCGAAGCGACCGGCAGCGCCGTGGCGGGGACGACGGAAACGTCCACCGCCGCTTCCACCGCGTCGATCGCCTCGTCCTCGTCCACGACTGCCAGGGTCGCACCCGCCGGGCCGCCGGCCACCAAGGTGGCTCACCGCTTCGCCGGCGCCTTCGTCCTCTACGAGACCGGCCAGAACGACCGGGCGGTGCGCACCGCCTTCGCCGCGACTGCGACGCCACAGCTCACCCGCGAGCTGCTGCGCCGCCCGCCCCGGCTTCCCGCCAACGTGAAGGTGCCGAAGGCCAAGGTGCTGAACATCGTCCCCGGGCCAAGGCACGGCGATACCTACACCCTCAGCGTCTCGCTGCTGCGGGTCGGCGTAACCAGCGAGCTGCGCCTCGAGATGCAGCGCAACGCGAAGAGCGGCGAATTGCAGGTTGCGCGGGTGCTCGGCTGATGGGGCGCCTGCGCAACACCTTCGTCGCCGCCGCGATCGGCGCCGCGCTGACCGCATCCAACGCGGCGGCCGAAGCGCCGCGCTCGGAAGCCGCGCCGACCGTTGCCCCGCCGCAGCCGGCGAGCGAAACGAAAGTGCCGGCTCCGGTCAGCACCGGCGTCCAGAAGGGCGCGACCCTCGCCGCTCCGGCCCTCGCTCCGGACAAGTCGACGCCGACCGGCGGCACCTCTCCGAGCGCCTCTGAAGAAAAGGGCGAAGAAGAACCGACTGCGGCTGAAGCTGAAGGCGAAACCGGCGCCACCGGCGCACCGCCCCCCGCGCAGACCTTCGCCGTCCCCTCGATCCCCTCTTCGACCTGCGCGGCGGCCGGCGTCCCGCCGGTCCTGATCCCGATCTATCAGCGCGCCGCCGCCGCCTACGGCCTCGGCCCGCAGGGCGCCGCGGTGCTGGCCGGCATCAACGAGGTCGAGACCGCGTTCGGCACCAACCTCAACATCTCCAGCGCCGGCGCCGAGGGCTGGATGCAGTTCATGCCGTCGAGCTGGGAAACGTACGGCGTCGACGCCAACGGCGACGGCGTCCGCGATCCCTACAACCCCGAAGACGCGATCTTCGCCGCCGCCAGCTACCTGAGCGTGGCCGGGATGCCGGCCGACACCTACGGGGCGATCTACTCCTACAACCACGCCGACTGGTACGTCGCCGAGGTCCTCGCCAACGCCGGCTGCTACGCCCCGATCGTCGGCGGTGCCGCCACCGCGCTGCCGACTCCCCCGCAGCTGCAGGTGCTGAACTGCGCGCCGGCAAAAGCCTGGAGCGACCGGGTCCCGCCCGAGTACGTCGCCGCCTTCGAGAGCGCCGCCGGTCGCTACGGGCTCGGCAAGCGCGGGGTCTGGGCGCTCGCCGCGGTCGCCCGGCTGGAGTCGAACTTCGGCCGCGGCATGTCCAAGCAGCAGCTAGAGGAAACCGGGCCGCTCGGCCTCGAACCGAGCGAGTGGCACGCCTACGCGGTCGACGGCAACGGCGACGGTCGCATCGACCGTGCCAACCCCGCTGACTCGGCCGCGACCCTGGCCCGCGAGATCTGGGCGCAGGGCAGCCTCAGCGCCGGCATCTTCACCCACAACCAGGCCGCCTGGTACGTGCAGGCGGTGCTCACCGAAGCCGAACAGATCGAAGGGCGGTGCCGTGCCCACTACGTCGACTGGCAGCTCGCCCTGCCGGCCGCCGCCAGCGGCTACGTCAACCCCTTCGCGCTCAGCACCAACCTCGTCACCGGGCGGATCGACCAGGGTGTCGACTTCACCGGGACCGGGGCGATCGTCGCGATCGGCGACGCCAAGGTCCTGGCCGTCGGCGCACCGGGCTGGCCGGAAGAAGGAGGCGTCCTCTACCAGCTGCTCGACGGCCCGCTGAAGGGCGAAACGATCTTCGTCTACGAGGGCGTCGACGCCACGGTGCAGCCCGGGCAGACGGTCAAAGCGGGCGAGCAGGTCGCGACCTTCCGGCCGGGCGGCTCGATCGAGACCGGCCTCGCCGATGCTGCCGGCACGCCGCTCAGCCACAACGAATACTTCGAGGGCAAGGTTACGCAGGGGGGGCTCCAGATGATGTCGCTGCTGCAGGCGCTTGGGGTATGAAGGGTCCGAGGGCGGTTCTCCGGAACCCGCTCCCTTCGGTCGCTCACAAGTTCCGGAGAACCGCCCTCGGACCCTTCCTCGAAACGTCTGGGTAGCGTAGGCTCGAAGTCCCTTGCCGAAAGCTGGAAGGAGATGCGATGCCTACCTATGTGATGCTCACTAACTTGACTTCTGAGGGTGTTCGGACCTTGAAGAACAACCCTGGGCGGGTTGCTGAGGTGAACAAAGAGGTCGAGCAGATTGGGGCTAAGGTGGTGGCGCAGTACGCGACCTTGGGGCAGTACGACTTCGTGACCATTGTCGAGGCTCCCGACGAGAAGACGATGGCCAAGGTTTCCGTGGAGCTTGGCTCGCGCGGGACGATGAGCAGCCAGACGCTGGCGGCGATGCCGGCCGGCGAGCTGTCCGACGCGCTCTAGGCGGGCTCTGCGTTGAAGATCCTGGTCGTCGGGGGCGGGGGGCGCGAGCACGCGATCGTGCGGGCGCTGGCGCGGTCGGCCCATGCGCCCGAGCTTCTCTGCGCCCCCGGCAACGCCGGCATCGCGGCCGATGCCGAGTGCCTCCCCGACGTCGCCGCCGACGACGTCGGGGAGATCGTCGCCGCGGCGAAGGGGCGTGGCGTCGACCTCGTCGTGGTCGGGCCGGAGGCTGCGCTCGTCGCCGGCGTGGTCGACGCGCTGGAGGACGCCGGGGTGCCGGCCTTCGGGCCGAGCGCGGCGGCGGCCGAGCTAGAGGGATCGAAGGCCTTCGCCAAGGAGCTGATGCGGGAGGCCGGCGTGCCGACCGCCTCGCACCTGCTCCTGCGCAGCCACGAGGAGGCGGTCGCGCAGCTCGCCCGCGCCTCCTATCCGGCGGTGCTGAAGGCCGACGGGCTGGCGGCGGGCAAGGGCGTGATCGTCTGCGCCGACGAGGCCGAGGCTCGCGCCGCGGCCGAGGTCTTCTTCACCGAGCGGCGCTTCGGCGAGACGACCGTGGTGCTGGAGGAGTTCCTCGAGGGCGAGGAGCTCTCGCTGCTCGCCCTATGCGACGGCGAGAGCGTCGTGCCGCTGGCGCCGGCGCAGGACTACAAGCGGATCTTCGACGGCGACGAGGGGCCCAACACCGGCGGCATGGGCAGCTACTCGCCCGTGCCCGGCTTCGGGACGGCGGAGGTCGAGGAGATCGTCGACGCGGTCCACCGCCCGATCGTCGCCGCGATGGCGCGGCGCGATCGCCCCTTTCACGGCGTCCTCTACGCCGGGCTGATGATCGGCGCCGACGGCCCCAAGGTGCTCGAGTTCAACACCCGCTTCGGCGATCCCGAGACGCAGGCGGTGCTGCCGCGGCTGCGCTCGGACCTGGTCGACCTCTGCCTCGCCGCGCGCGATCCGGGCGGGCTGGCCGGTGCCGAGGCCGAGTTCTCCGCGGACTGGGCGGTGACGCTGGTGCTCGCCTCGGCCGGCTATCCCGAGTCCTCCTCGAAGGGCGACGCGATCCGCAGCCTCGAGGCCGCCGCCGAGATCGCCGAGATCACCCACGCCGGCACCGCCGAGCGCGACGGTGAGATTGTCACCGCCGGCGGCCGCGTGCTCAACGTGACCGCGCTGGGGCGCTCGCCTGCCGAGGCCCGCGATCGTGCGTACGATGCGGCCGGCAGGATCGATTTCGACGGGATGCAGATGCGATCCGACATCGCCGCCCGCGCGGTCGACCGCGTAGCCAGTCAGTCAGCCCAGCCAGAGAGGACGAGATGAGCGAGATCTCAGAGGAGCCCCAGCCCAGCGAGCCGACCCCGTCGACGCAGGTCGAGGAGGCATTCGAGGAGATCGACGTCGACGAGCCACTGGTCGGGATCATCATGGGCTCGAAGAACGACATGCCGAAGATGGAGGCCGCCGGAGCGGCCCTCGACGAGGCCGGGATCAGCTACGAGATGCGGGTGATGAGCGCCCACCGCGATCCGGAGCTGGTCAGCGACTACTGCATCAACGCCAGGATGAGGGGACTGAAGGTGATCATCGCCGGCGCCGGGATGTCGGCGGCGCTGCCCGGCGTCGCCGCGGCTCACAGCGACCTGCCGGTGATCGGCGTGCCGATCCTCGGCAAGAGCCTCGGCGGGTTGGACGCCCTGCTCTCGGCGGTGCAGATGCCACCGGGCATCCCGGTCGCCTGCGTGGCGATCGACGGGGCGAAGAACGCCGGCATCCTCGCGGCGCGGATAATCAACGCGTGATCCCCAGGTACACGCGCGAGCAGATCGGCGCGGTCTGGTCTCCCCAGCGTAAGTTCGAGTGCTGGCTGGAGGTCGAGCTGGCGGCCACGAAGGCCTGGGCCGAGCAGGGTGTCGTGCCGCGAGGAGCGGCTGAGGCGGCACGGGCGAATGCTGCGTTCACCGTCGACGCGGTCAACGAGCGGGAGAAGGTGACCGACCACGATGTCGCCGCCTTCGTCGACGTCGTCGCCGCTTCGGTCGGCGAGCACGGGCGCTGGATTCACTACGGGCTGACTTCCTCTGATGTGCTCGACACGGCGCTGGCACTGCAGCTGCGCGAGGCCGGCGAGGTTGTGCTGGCTAGCGCGCGGGCCTACCGCGACGCGCTGATCGAGCGGGCGCTGGAGCACCGCGACACGCTCTGCGTCGGGCGCACCCACGGCGTCCACGCCGAGCCGACCACCTTCGGCCTGCGCCTGGCGGGCTTCGCCTTCGAGGCGGATCGCAACCTCACCCGGCTCGGCGACGCCTTCGAACAGCTCCGCTTCGGCAAGCTCTCCGGCGCGGTCGGCACCTACGCCTCGGTGCCACCGGCGGTCGAGGCGCGGGTGATGGAGCGGCTCGGGCTGAAGCGCGAGGACGTGGCGACCCAGGTGATCCCGCGCGACCGCCACGCCGTCCTCATCGCACAGATCGCGGTCGCCGGCGCCGGCCTCGAGCGCTTCGCCACCGAGGTCCGCAACCTGCAGCGCACAGAGGTGCGCGAGGTCGAAGAGCCCTTCGCCTCGGGACAGCAGAAGGGCTCCTCGGCGATGCCCCACAAGCGCAACCCGATCCGCACCGAGCGGATCACCGGCCTCGCCCGCGTCCTGCGCGGCTACGCCCAAGCCGGCCTCGAGAACGTAGCCCTCTGGCACGAGCGCGACATCTCCCACTCGGGAGCCGAGCGAGTGATCCTCCCCGACGCGACGATCGGCCTCGACTACATGCAGGACCTGGCGGCCAAGGTCGCCGGCGGGATGACGGTCCGCGCCGACCGCATGAAGGAGAACCTCAACCTCACCCACGGGGCCCTCTTCAGCCAGCGCGCCCTGACCGCACTGGTCGAGTCCGGCCAGACCCGCGACGAGGCCTATCGCGTCGTCCAGGAGAACGCCCAGCGGGCCTGGGACACGGCAACCCCGTTCCGCGACCTGCTCGACGTGGCAGCCCCAGACCTCGACCTCGACGTGGTCTTCGACTACAACGCCTACCTGACCCACATCCCGGAGATCTTCGAGCGCCTCGAAGCGCTGAAGAGCTAGACCGGGATCACGGTCAGGCCGGCGACGCCGGAGAGCGCCTCGAAATCTCCGTCCTGGGTGAGGACAGGGATCTCGTGCGCCGCTGCTGTCGCCGCGATCCACATGTCGTTGACCCTCACCTTCTGGCCGGACGCCCCCACATAGGCCCGCATCTGCGCCCAAGCCCGCGACACGACCTCGTCGACGGGGAGCAAGATGATCCGATTCGCGAGCTCGAAAGTCATCAGCCGCCGGTCACGTGTCTCGATGTCCTCCGCGGCGAAGATGCCCACTCGCAGCTCCGCCTTGGTCACCACCGAGATCGCGGTCGTCTCAGGCATCGCCTCCGTGCGCAGCGGCCGACCATGCTCGATGGCGATGAGGACCGACGTGTCGAGGAGCCCTCGCGAGTTTTGCGGGTGGCTCACCACAGCCGGTCGAGACCGTCTTCGTCCGTCGTTTCGCCCGCAAGGCGCTTGAGATCGTCGCGCAGGCCGGGATCGGCGGAGTGCGTCTTCAAGAGCTCGATCAACTCATCTCGAGGCATCCATCTCGGTGTGTCGTCGCGGTACGGCGACAGCGTCGCCACCCGCTTGCCTCGCACCGTGATCACCATGCTCTCGCCGGACTCGACCCGGCGCAGCAGATCGGCGGTTTTGTTCCTCAGCTCGCGTGTAGCAACTTCTACGATAGTGCGACGATCGTAGCATCGACTCTGGCGGGCGCCTGCCGCTAGGGTCCCGGGCAATGGTTCTCTACACCTGCGGGCAGAAGACGCATGGTCCAGCCTTTGCCCATCCCTGCGGGAAGGCCGGGAAGGCTCTCGACAAGGCCGGCTACGAGTACGAGCTGAAGACGGTCGGCGGCTACCGGCTGATGCCCTGGACCTGGGGCAGCCGTGACGATGACCGGGCCGAGGTGAAGAAGCTGAGCGGCACCAACGAGGTGCCGATCCTGGTCCTCGACGGCGGCGAGGTGATTTCCGGCTCGGGGACGATCGCACGCTGGGCGCAGGAGCACCCCGCGGCCAAGGCCGCCGGGAAGAGCGCCTAAGCGGGAACGAGCTCGCGCGCCGGGTGGCGGGCGGTGAGTACGACCGGGGTGCCGGCCTTGGGCGAGAGGGTGATGTTACGGCGGCCGATCTTCTCCGGCGCCGGGCTGGCCTTGTGCAGCTCGCAGCGGGTCAGCACCTCGCGCAGGGCGATCCGCATCTCGAACTCGGCGAAGGCGGCGCCGATGCAGCGGCGGATGCCGCCGCCGAAGGGGATCCAGGCGTAGGTGTCCGGTGAGCCTTCAAGGAAGCGCTCGGGGCGGAAGGCGAAGGGCTCGGGGAAGGAGTCGGCGCGGGTGTGGGCGAGCCAGATCGCCGGGGTGACGTCGGTGCCGGCAGGCAGGTTGAGGCCGTCGGCGACGAGGTCCTTGGCAAGGCGTCGGCCGGCCAGCGGCACGACCGGGCGCAGCCGCAGCGACTCGCTGATCGTCGCCCGCAGATAATCCTCCTCGCCCTGCTCGAGCGAGTCGCGCAGGCGGCCCAGCTCGTGCGGATGGCGGAGCAGCAGGTCGAAGGTCCAGGCCAGCGCCGTCGCGGTGGTCTCGTGGCCGGCCAGCAGCAGCGTCATCAGCTGGTCGCGCAGGTCGGTGTCGCTCATCTCCGAGCCGTCCTCGAAGCGGGCCTGCATCAGCAGCGAGAGGATGTCCTCGCGCTGCTCGAAGTTGCCGTTGGCGCGGTGCTCGGCGATCTCGGCGTAGAGCAGTTCGTCGGCCTGCTTGAGCTTGGCCTCGAACTTGGCCCAGGGCCCGCCGCCAAAGCGCCGCGTCGCCAGCCCGATCAGCTGGTTGAAGGGCGACGCGGTCTCCTCCAAGACCTCGGTCAGGACCCCGCGAAGCTGCTCCAGCCGGGGCCCGTCGGCAACGCCGAAGACGACGCGCAGGATCACCTCGAGCGTAATCGCCTGCATCCGCGGGTGGATCGCGAACTGCTTGCCCAGCGGCCAGGAGTCGATCTCCCGATCGACGATCTCCTCGACCAGCGGCTGGTAGGAGCGCATCCGCTCGCCGTGGAGGGGCGGCAGCATCACCCTGCGATGGGCGAGGTGATCGGCACCTTCGGTGACCAGCAGCGAGCGAGCGCCGACGATCGGGGTGAGGATGATCTCGCGCCCGGGTGGCAGCCCGTGCTCGCGCTCCGTGTAAAGGGCCTTGATCGCGGCCGGGTCGGAGATCATCACCATCGGCCGCTCGAAGGTCATGAATTTGACGCTGAACGAGTCGCCGTACTTTTCCCGGCACTCCTGCATGAAGGGCAGCGGCCTAAAGCTCCACCTGAGCGTCTGAACAAGCGGGGAGCTCTTGGGTTCGGGAGGCAACGCCATCCTGCAAAGCATCGCAGGTGACAGCTAGCATCGCCCCTTGATGGCTCCCGTCGCCGACCTCAAGCTCCACTCCTCGGGAAAGGTCCGCGAGATCTACGAGTGGGGAGACGACCTGCTGATGGTCGCCTCCGACCGAATCTCAATCTATGACGTGGTGATGCCGACGCCGATTCCCGACAAGGGCAAGGTGCTCAACCGGATCTCGGAATTCTGGTTCGAGCTGACCGGCGACATCGTCCCCAACCACTTCCTCTCCGCCGACGTGCCGGAAGAGGTGGCGGAACGGGCGATGCGGGTGCGACGGCTGGAGATGTACCCGGTCGAGTGCGTCGTGCGCGGCTACCTCTCGGGGTCCGGCTGGAGGGAATACAAGCACGACGGCAGCGTCTGCGGGATCGAGCTGCCGGTCGGGATGCTCGAGTCCGACAAGCTGCCGGAGCCGATCTTCACCCCGGCGACCAAGGCCGAGATCGGCGACCACGACGAGAACGTCGACTTCGAGCGCGCCGCCGAGATCGTCGGCGACCGGGCGCTGATGGAGGATCTGCGGCGGATCTCGATCGAGGTCTACGTGCGGGGGGCGGAGCACGCCGCCGAGCGCGGGATCGTCCTCGCCGACACCAAGTTCGAGTTCGGCCGCCACGCCGGCGCCGAGATCGTCCTCGCCGACGAGGTGCTGACCCCCGACTCCTCGCGCTTCTGGCCCGCCGACCGCTACCAGCCGGGCCGCGGCCAGCCCTCCTTCGACAAGCAGTACGTGCGCGACTGGGCCGACGAGGCGGGCTGGGACCACAGGCCACCGGCGCCGGAGCTGCCCGCCGACGTGGTCGAGCAGACGCGGGCCAAGTACGTCGAGGCCTACGAGCGGCTCGCGGAGCGCTCCTTCTAGTGGCTAGGGCACGGGTGCTGATCCGGCCCAAGGAGGGGATCCTCGACCCGCAGGGCAAGGCTGTGGAGCGGGCGCTGCCGGCGCTCGGCTTCGAGGGGGTCGAGCACGTCCGGGTCGGCCGCATGGTCGAGCTGGAAGCCGAGGACCCGGAGCGGCTGGGCGAGCTCTGCGAGAAGCTGCTCGCCAACCCGCTGATCGAGGACTACGAGATCGAGCGCCTCGACGGCGCCGCCTGATGCGCTGGGGAGTGCTCCAGTTCCCCGGCTCCTGCGACGAGCGGGACGCTCTGCACGCCTGCTCGCTGCTCGGCGAGGCGCGCCTGGTCTGGCACGAGGAGCGCGACCTCGACGGGATCGACGCGGTCGTCGTGCCCGGCGGCTTCTCCTACGGCGACTACCTGCGAGCCGGCGCGATCGCCCGCTTCTCGCCGGCGATGGAGGCCGTGGCGGAGTTCGCCGCTGCGGGCGGGTCCGTGCTCGGCATCTGCAACGGCTTCCAAGTCCTCTGCGAGGCCCACCTCCTCCCCGGCGCCCTCCTCCTAAACGAGCACACCCGCTTCACCTGCCGCCAACTCGACCTGACCCCGGTCGATGGGCCTAAATCCGCGCGTATACCGAGGATTTCGGCCCATCGACCCACGTTGTCGGTCCCGGCTAAGCATGGGGAAGGGCGGTATTTCGCACCGGATGGGGTGCTCGATGCGCTGGAGGCGAACGGGCAGATCGCTTACCGCTACGCGCCGGGGCAGAACCCGAACGGGTCGGCTCGGGACATCGCGGGGGTGTGCAACGAAGCGGGCAACGTGCTCGGGCTGATGCCGCATCCCGAGCATGCGGTCGACCCGCTTACGGGATCTACCGACGGGCTGCGGGTCTTCGAAGCGGTCGCGGCGGCCGGGGTGCCGGCGTGACGGTCGAGGTCGCCAAGCACCGCGAGCTCGGCCTGACCGACGCCGAGTTCGAGTTGATCGTCGAGAAGCTCGGCCGCGAGCCCAACGATGTCGAGCTGGCGATGTTCAGCCTGCTCTGGTCCGAGCACTGCGCCTACAAGCACTCGCGCAAGCTGCTGCGGCGGCTGCCGACCGAGGGCGAGCGGGTGGTGATGGGCCCGGGTGAGAACGCCGGCGCGGTCGACATCGGCAACGGCTACGCGATCGCCTTTAAGGTCGAGTCCCACAACCACCCGAGCGCGGTCGAGCCCTTGCAGGGGGCGGCGACCGGGGTCGGCGGCATCCTCCGCGACGTCTTCGCGCTCGGCGCCCGGCCGATCGCGATCCTCGACTCGCTGCGCTTCGGCGAGCTCGACTCGCTGCGCTCGCGCCACCTGCTCGACGGCGCGGTGCGCGGGATCGGCCACTACGGCAACTCGATCGGCGTCGCCAACGTCGGCGGCGAGATCTACTTCGAGGCCCCCTACGAGCACAACTGCCTGGTCAACGCGATGTGCGTCGGGATCGCGCAGACGAAGGACATGGTCCGCGCCGCCGCGGCCGGGGTCGGCAACGCGGTGGTGCTGATGGGCGCCTCGACCGGGCGCGACGGGATCGGCGGCGCCTCGGTGCTTGCCTCGGCCGAGCTCGGCGAGGGCGACGAGGCGAAGCGGCCGACGGTGCAGATCGGCGACCCCTTCGAGGAGTCGAAGCTGCTCGAGTGCTGCCTGGAGCTGCTGGAGAAGGGGCTGCTGGTCTCGCTGCAGGACCTCGGCGCGGCGGGACTGACCTCCTCGGCCGGCGAGATGGCCTCGGCCGGCAGCGTCGGCATCGACCTCGACGTGGCGCGGGTGCCGCTGCGCGAGGCCGATATGGAGCCCTTCGAGATCATGGTCTCCGAGTCCCAGGAGCGGATGCTCGGCGTGGTCGAGCCGGCCAAGGTCGCCGAGGTGCTGGCGGTCTGCGAGAAATGGCAGACCGGGGCGGCGGAGATCGGTGTCGTCACCAGCACGGGACGGGTTCGGGTGCTGCGCGGCGAGGAGGTCGTCGGCGAGATGCCCGTCGAGGCATTGGTCGACGGCTGTCCGCTCTACGACCTCAGCCCCGCCGCGCCGGAGGGCTGGATCTACGGCAACCGGGCGACGCTCGACCCCGGCGCCTCGGCCGAGAAGACGCTGCTCGCCCTGCTCGCCTCGCCCAGCATCGCCTCGAAGCGCTGGGCCTTCGAGCAGTACGACTCGGTGGTCGGCTCGCGCACCGTGCGCCGGCCCGAGTCGGCCGACGCGGCGGTCCTGCAGGTACCGGAGGCGGACAACGCGATCGCCGTCTCGATCGACGGCAACGGCCGCCGCGTCGCCTGCGACCCCCACGCGGGCACGGTCGAGGCGGTTCTGGAGTGCGTCCAGAACCTCGCCTGCGTCGGCGCCGAGCCGCTCGGTCTGACCAACTGCCTCAACTTCGGCAACCCGGAGAAACCGGTGCCGGCCTGGCAGCTCGATCAGGCCGTCAGCGCCCTGGCCGAGGCCTGCGGGGCGCTCGGCATCCCCGTCGTCGGCGGCAACGTCTCCCTCTACAACGAGGGGCCGGAAGGCCCGATCTACCCGACCCCGGTGGTCGGCATGGTCGGCGAGCTGCCCGATCCGGCGCGAACCTGCGGCAGCGCCTTCGCCCGCGAGGGCGATGCGATCGGCCTGCTCGGCCCCTTCTCGCCAACCCTCGCCGGCTCGGAGCTGGCGAAGCTGCGGGGAGAGCTCGGCTCGGGCCTCCCCCAGCCCGATATCGCCACCACGGCTGCCGCCTGCGCCACGCTCCGCGAGGCCGTCCGCGCCGGCATGCTTTCTTCAGCCCACGACATCAGCGACGGCGGCCTGGCCTGCGCGCTGGCCGAGTCCGCGATCGCGGGCGGTCTGGGCTGCAGCATCGACCTGCAGCCGCTGCGCGAACGCGGCTGCTCGCCCGAGGAGGCCCTATTCGGCGAGGGACCCGGCGGCTTCCTGCTCAGCGGCTCTCGCGCAACGCTGGAGGAATTGGGCGCGACACCGCTGGGCAAGGTCGGCGGCACGACGATCGAGATCGCCGCCGGCGACCGCAGCTTCACCGTCGGCGTCGGCGCCGCCGCGAGTGCCTGGGTCTCGCTCGGCGCGAGGTTCGAAGCCGACCCCATCTGATCGGCGAACATTCTCCCGGTTGAAATCGGGATATTCTCCCGGTTTAGCTTGGAACATTATCCCGGTTATAATTGGTACATTATCCCGGTTAACGATGGCGTACCGTCCTCGAATCGCTGACCAAGAGCTGTCGACCTACCTGGGGGGCGTAGGCGCGGTCGTCGTCGAGGGCGCCCGGGCCTGCGGTAAGACGGCCACCGCCAAAAACATCGCCGCGAGCGAAGCCCTGCTCGACATCGACGCAAACATGCGCAGAGCCGTCTCCGTGAATTCCGCTTTGGTGCTCAACGGTGACGCCCCTCGGCTGATCGACGAGTGGCAACTGGCACCGGCGATCTGGAACCTGGTCCGTCGCGCGGTCGACGACCGCGGGGTATCCGGTCAATTCATCCTCACCGGATCCGCCATCCCAACCGATGACATCACTCGACACTCTGGCGCCGGAAGGATCACGCGACTGCGAATGCGGCCGATGAGCCTCTTCGAGTCAGGCAAGAGCAGCGGCGCGATTTCCCTGGCCGGGCTGCTCTCCGGTGAGCCGATGGAGGGCGTCCGAACCGACGCGACTATTGCGGACATCGCCGAGGCAATCGCCGTGGGTGGGTGGCCGGGTCTCCAGGACGTAGCGCGAGACGACGCGCTGCGGACGATCCGCGGTTATGTCACCGAGATCGCCCGCACCGATGTAAGCAGGGTCGACGAGCGACGGCGCGATCCGGACAAAGTCGGCAGGCTGCTCGTCAGCCTCGCCCGCAACGTCGCGACTCAAGCGGCAGCGACAACCCTCGCGGCCGATGCAGGCGGTGCCGATGGCCCCCTCGACGATGACACGGTTCGCGAATACCTGGAAGTCCTTGAACGATTGATGGTGGTCGAGAACCAACCCGCGTGGTCTCCTCACCTTCGATCCCGGCGCCGGTTGCGTCAGGCCCCCAAGCGCCACTTCGTCGATCCCTCGCTCGCAGTCGGCGCCTTGCGCGCGACCCCCGAGCGGCTGCTCGAAGACCTCAGCCTGTTCGGCCTCCTCTTCGAGTCGCTGGTCATCCGAGACCTTCGCGTCTACGCGCAAGCCGCCGAAGCCGAGGTCTTCCAGTACCGAGACAGCAAGGGCCTGGAGGTCGACGCGATTGTCGAGGGTCTCGATGGACGATGGGGGGCCTTCGAGGTGAAGTTGGATTCGAGTCGAGTCGATGAAGCTGCCGAAAATCTCCTCCGCTTTGCGGACAACGTCGACACAGAGAGATTCGAGAAGCCGGCGGTACTCGGTGTGATCATCGGCAGTGGCTACGGCTTCGTCCTGGAGAACGGAGTGCAGGTGATCCCGATCGACGCACTGGGACCCTAGGAGTTGACCTGAATGCCGAGTGGGTCAGCCGATTCGGCGGGTATCTCGCCAATCCTCTGCGCCACGGGGCGCAGCCCGAGCACGACGGCTCCCGATACCAGCGCGGCGAAGACCGAGAAGAGGTAGGCGTCGTTGGAGACGTCGAGGGCCGACTGCAGGGTTGCCGGTTCGCCGACCATGGCGACGAGGATCGCCGTGCCGAGGACAGCGCCGATTTGGCGGAATGCCGCGTTGACGGCGCTGGCAGTGGCGAAGCGGTCGTCGGGGACATCGCGGACTGCGGCCGAGCCGAGGGTGGGGAAGGCGAGGCCGATGCCGATCCCCGTCAAGCAGGCGCCGGGCAGCCAGAGGCCGAGCCAGTCGGGAGTGGCGCCGGCCGAGCGCAAGACCATCACCCCGGCGGCGAAGAAGAGGGTGCCGGGGACGATCACTGCGCGGTGGCCGAAGCGGTCGGCGAGACGGCCGGCCGGGCCGGCGACGACGGTCGAGAGGGTCGGGCCGGGCAATGTTGCGGCGCCCGCCTGAAGGACCGTGTAGCCCCAGACGCCGGTGAGGAAGAGGACGTTGCCGAGGATCAGCGAGAAGAAGGCCGCGGCGAAGAGCAGGGTGCCGAGGTTGCCGAGGCGGAAGGAGCGGTGGCGGAACAGCGCCGGCTCGACGATCGGGTGGGGGTGGCGGGTGCTGCGCCAGACGACCCCTCCCAACAGCGCCGCCGCGGCCGCGAAGCAGGCGAGGGTCGAGGTCGAAACCCAGCCCCAGTTGTTGCCCTCGACGATCGCCAGCGTAACCAGGGCAAGACTCAACGCCAACATCAGGGCGCCGGGCAGGTCAGGCAGACGGCTGTCGAGTCGCGGGCGCTCGCGCAGGGCCTTGCGACCGAAGAGGACCACCGCGGCGCCCAGCGGCAGGTTGACCAGGAAGACGAGCCGCCAATCGGAGAGCACCACCAGTGCCCCGCCCAGCGTCGGGCCGATCGCCGCCGCGGCGGCGGCTGCCGCACCCCAGAGCCCGACGCCCGCGGCCCGCCGCTCGGGCGGGAAGGCGTCGAGGACGAGTGCCAGCGAGGTCGGCGCGATCATCGCCGCGCCGATTCCCTGGACGACGCGGAAGGCGATCAGAAGCGGCAGCGAGGGAGCGGCCGCGCAGAGCAGGCTGGCAGCGGTGAAGCCGCCGACGCCGAGCAGGAAGACCCGCTTATGGCCGAAGCGGTCGGCGAGGCCGCCCGCCGGCACCAGCAGGGCGGCGATGACGACGAAATAGCCGTCGAGCACCCAGGAGAGCGCATCGCGCCCCGAGCCAGTGAAGGACGCCGAGATGTTCGGGAAAGCGATGTTGACGATCGTCGCGTCGAGGAAGGCCAGGAATGCGCCCGCGCAGGCGATTGCGACCGCACTTCTATGTCCACGGTCATACATCGGAGCGGACTATAGACTATGTCCGTGGGCATAGCACGAATCGCCGATGGACAGCCGGCCGAGCGCAAGCGCCGCGACGGGCGTGCGCTGCTGCTCAAAGGCGCCCGGGAGCTGCTCGCCGAGAAGGGCTATGCGGGCATGGAGCTACGCGACGTCGCCGAGCGCGGCATGGCACCGCGCGGCTCGATCTACCACCACTTCCCCGGCGGCAAGGTCCAGCTCGCCCGCGAGGCTGCCGAGCTCGAGGGGACGACGATCCGCGACCTGATCGAGCGCTCGCTCGAGGATCGCGGTCTGAGGCGGACGCTGACGATGTTCGGCGAGATCTTCCGCCGCCGCGTCGCCGACCATCCCGAGCGGATCGGCTGCCCAGTGGCGGCGGCTGCCCTGGCGCGTCCCGAGGATCCCGAGCTCGCCGCGGTCGCGACCGCCGCCTTCCAGAGCTGGGAACGGCCGATCGCCGCGGCGCTGCGCGACGAAGGCGTCAGCGCCGAGGACGCCGAGGACTTCGCCGGCCTGGTCGTCTCCACGGTCGAGGGCGCCCTGCTGCGCGCCCGTGCCGCCGGCAGCCAGGAACCGCTCGACTCGGCGATCGCCGGGCTCGAGCAGGCGCTCGACTCGCTGCTCGCGACGGGCTGATCCCCGCCCGCTGGTACCCTCCGCGGGTAGGCAGTCCGCCTGCGCGTCCGTCCTTCTAAAACGCGAGGAAAGCGCGCCATTCTCTTGACCGAGCGGGTTCTCACCGACCCCGACAGCCCGCGCGAGGAATGCGGGGTGTTCGGCGTATACGCGCCCGGCCACGACGTCGCCCGCCTCGCCTACTTCAGCCTCTACGCGCTGCAGCACCGCGGCCAGGAGTCGGCCGGGATCGCCACCTGCGAGGGCGGCCACATCACCACGCTGCGGGATTCGGGGCTCGTCTCCCAGGTCTTCGACGAGGAGAAGCTGCGGGCGCTGGAGGGCGACATGGCGATCGGTCATGTGCGCTACTCGACCACCGGCGGCGGCTCCTGGGAGAACGCCCAGCCGGTCTGGCGTGACGACGGCCGCGAGCTGGCCCTCGCCCACAACGGCAACCTGACCAACGCGGTCGAGCTCTGGGGCGAGCTGAAGGAGAGGGGAATCGCCTTCCGCGGTACCTCCGACTCCGAGATCATCGCGGCGCTGCTCTCCTCCCACGACGGCAAGCTGATCGAGGACGCGGTCGCCGACGTGATGCCGCGAATGGAGGGCGCCTACTCGACCGTTGTGATGACCAAGCGGGCGATCGTCGCCTTCCGCGACCCGCATGGGGTGCGGCCGCTCTCGCTCGGCCGGCTCGGCGAGCGCTTCGTCGTCGCCTCGGAGAGCTGCGCCTTCGACATCATCGGCGCCGAGCTGATGCGCGAAGTCCACCCCGGCGAGATGGTCTCGCTGACCGAGCGCGGCCTCGAGACCCGCCAGGTGGTCAAAGCGGAGCGGCCGGCAATGTGCGTCTTCGAGCACATCTACTTCCCGCGCCCCGACAGCCGCCTCGAGGGCAAAGTCCTGCAGCAGGTGCGCGGGCGGATGGGCGAGATCCTCTGGCGCGAGTCGCCGGTCGAGGCCGACCTGGTGATCTCGGTGCCGGACTCGGGCAACCCCGCCGCGGCCGGGTTCGCCCGCGCCTCGGGGCTGCCCCGCGACGACGGCCTGATCAAGAACCGCTACGTGGCCCGGACCTTCATCCAGCCCGGCCAGGAGCTGCGCAAGCACGGGCTGCGGCTCAAGTTCAACCCGCTGCCGGAGATCGTCGCCGGCCGGCGCGTCGTCGTCGTCGACGACTCGATCGTGCGCGGCAACACGACGCGGCAGATCGTCGGCATGCTGCGCGACGCCGGCGCCCGCGAGATCCACCTGCGGATCTCGGCGCCACCGATCCGCAACCCCTGCCACTACGGGGTCGATATGTCGACCCGCGAGGAGATGATCGCCCACAGGCGCACCGTGCAGGAGATCGCCGACGAGCTCGACTGCGACTCGCTCGCCTACCTCTCGCTCGAGGGCGTCTACGAGGCGATCGGCACCGCGCCCGAGGACCACTGCGACGCCTGCTTCAGCGGCCGCTACCCGTTGGGCGACCCCGAGGATGCGAATGGGAAGTTCGCGCTCGAGGACGTCGTCATAGGCTGAATATGGCACCGCGCATCTCGGCGTCCTCAGTCGCTCACTGGCAGAGCACGCCTCGCTCCCTGCGTCCTTGATCTGCCCGGCCACATTCAGCCTATGAGCATTTTTAAGATCGTCGTTCTCGCGTCTGGAACTGGATCGAATCTCCAGGCGATTCTCGACCGCTTGCATGACCGTGACGGGGTCAAGGTCGTCGGCGTCGGCTCCGACCGGATCGGCGCGCCGGCCCTTGAACGAGCCCGGGCCGCCGGAGTCGAGACCGCGTCCTTCCCGCGCGACGGGTACGCCGACCGGGCCGCCCGCGACGCCGCGATGGGCCGATGGATCGAGGGGCGCCGGGCCGACCTGATCGTCCTCGCCGGCTACATGCAGCTGCTCAGCGGCCCGTTCGTCGCCCGCTTCCGCAACCGCGTCGTCAACATCCACCCAGCCCTGTTGCCCGCCTTCCCCGGCCTCGACGCGATCGGGCAGGCCCTGGCGGCGGGGATCGAGACGACCGGCGTCACCGTCCACTTCGTCGACGAGGGCATCGACACCGGGCCGGTGATCGCCCAGCGCGAGGTGCCGGTCCCGGCCGGCGGCGATCGCGACGAGCTCGAAGCGGCGATCCACGCCACCGAGCACGAGCTCTACCCGGAGGCGATCCGCATGATCGCGGCGGGCAGGGTTAGGATCGACGCGAACGACCCCCGGCTGGTCGTCGTCGATGAGTGAGGCCCCCGCAGACACCCGAGACGAGACCGTGAGCAACGGCGCGGTCAGGGTGCGCCGGGCGCTGATCTCTGTTTCCGACAAGACCGGGGTCGCCGACTTCGCCCGCGGCCTGGCCGACCTCGGCGTGCAGATCCTCTCCACCGGGGGCACCGCCTCGGCGCTGCGCGAGGCCGGGCTCGAGGTGACAGACGTCTCCGAGTTCACCGGCCAGGAGGAGATCCTCGGCGGTCGGGTGAAGACGCTGCACCCGCGCCTGCACGGGGCGCTGCTGGCGCGGCGCGGCGACACCGACCACATGGCGACGTTGGAGCGCGAGGGGATCGAGCCGATCGACCTGGTCTGCGTCAACCTCTACCCCTTCGAGGAGACCGTCGCCGAGCACGACGTCGAGGCCGAGGTCGCGGTCGAGAACATCGACATCGGCGGTCCGACGATGATCCGCGCCGCCGCCAAGAACCACGACGGGGTCGCCGTCGTCGTCAAGCCGGAGTCCTACGACGCGGTGCTGGCGGAGCTGGATGAGTCCGGCGGCAAGATCTCGGCTTCGACCCGCCACTGGCTCGCCAACGAGGCCTTCGCCCAAACCGCCCGCTACGACGCCGCGATCAGCCGCTGGTTCTCGGCCGAGTACGAGGACTTCCCCGAACACCTGGCGGTCGCCTACGAGAAGGTGCTCGACCTCGCCTACGGCGAGAATCCCCACCAGCGGGCGGCCCTCTACTCCGAAGCGGGCGTGCGCAGCCACGTCCTCTCGCGGGTCTCGAAGCTGCACGGCAAGGCGCTCTCCTTCAACAACGTGCTCGACCTCGACTCGGCCCGCCGCCTGATCGAGGACTTCGACGAGCCGGCCTGCACGATCGTCAAGCACAACAACCCCTGCGGGGTGGCGATCGGCGGGGACGCGGCGGAGGCCTACGCGAAGGCGCTCGCCTGCGACCCGATGTCGGCCTTCGGCGGCGTGATCGCCTTCAACCGACCGGTCAGCGAGGACCTGGCCGGGGCGCTGCACGAGAACTTCGTCGAGGTGCTGATCGCGCCCAACTACGAGCACGGCGCGCTCGGCGTCCTGCAGCAGAAGGAGGCGATCCGCATCCTCTGTGAGGAGGAGCGCCGCCGGCGCGACCCGCATGAACGCGACGTCAAACGCGTCCTCGGCGGCCTGCTGATCCAGGATCGCGACGGCGATCCCGAGCCGCGCGAGCTGATGGAGGTCGTGACGAAGACCGCCGCGAGCGAGCAGCGGTGGCGCGACATGCGCTTCGCCTGGACCGTCGTCCGCCACGTCCGCTCCAACGCGATCGTGATCGCCAGGGACGGCGCCACTCTCGGCATAGGCGCCGGCCAGATGAGCCGCGTCGACTCGGTCCGCCTCGCGGTCGAGAAGTGCCGCGACGCCCGCGGCGAGGATGCCGATGGCCTTCTGGAGGGCTCCGCCGTCGCCTCCGACGCCTTCTTCCCCTTCGCCGACGGCCCCCAGCTGGCGATCGAAGCCGGCTCCACCGCGGTGATCCAACCCGGCGGCTCCAAGCGCGACGCCGAGGTGATCGAGGCCTGCGACGCCGCCGGCGTGACGATGGTCTTCACCAAGCACCGCCATTTTCGGCACTGACCAAGGTGTAACGCGTTGTAGGGGCTGAGCGGCATTCCAGCCTCAAAGGACGCGCCCACGACCGACCTACCCAGTCGCGCCCCTCAAGATCACTGACCCCGACGACCAAGGAGTCCCGAGGAAGAGAACACGCCGGTCGATCATGGTCCTATCACCACTCCATCCAGAGCGAGCGCGAGATCGCTGTAGCTCCCATCGATCACGTCGGCGGTTTCGATCTCGAACGCTCGGCGCAAGGTCGTCACCTGCTTCGTCTCACGCGAAAGGTCAGAGCCTGCGGGAGCGACCGCCTCGAACTCGATAAAGCTGCCGATAGGGCGCCTCTGGATCAGCGCACTATTCTCCGCTTCGTGAGCAGGCCGAGGATCAGAGGTGCGCTGGCGTTGGTGCTCGCCCTCGCGGCGTGGTGCGCTGCCACCAGCCCGAGTGCTGCCAATGGACAGGCCGAGTGCATCCATCGCCAACAGGACCAACTCGCGTCCGGACCGAGCACGGGGACGAAGCCGTGGACGATCGCGGCCTCGATCCACAACAACGGCAGCTGCGATAACTGGTTCTTTGAAGTGCGCGTTTCGCCCTTTGGGACGAGGGCCGGTAGCTGGAGATCTGGCTGGGGCATTCCGGCCGGTGGCTCCCTCCCCGGAAAGTTCAGAATCGGAGCCGTCGATGAGGCCGGGAACGGGCGCCAGGCGTTCGGCGGAATCGTCGCGGCCCGAGTGAGCACGATCGAACTGGTGACGAGCAGGGGCCGGCACGTCGAATTCCACCCGAAGCTGCCGCCAAAGCGCCTGCGACACCTCGCGTGGCTCAGCAACGTGCGCTACTTCCTCCGCTACTACCCAGCCCTGCTTCGAGTGAAGCGCATCCGACATTGACCCCACCCTGGGGTGGTCAATGTCGGATGCGGCGATCCTGCGCGGGTGACTCGAAGCGCTCGGATTGCTTGAAGGGTCGCGGCTCCCTGAGGGTTATTTTCCTGTCAGGTGCCCCGTGCGCATAACGACTTCGCGGGCAACCCTCGCCGCGAGCGTCGTGGCGGTGGTCATCTTGCTGCTTGGATTTGCCTCTACGGCCGGCGCGGCGTTGCATCCAGCAGTGCCTCGCGCTGGACTTGAGCGAGGCGACCGCGATCGCCGAGGGCGAGAGCTCTTTCACTTACTCGGTGCACGTCTATGACCCCGATTGGCTGCACGGCCGCCGCGAGATCGAGTCCTTCTTCATCGGAGAGGTGGACCGCGACAAGCTCGTCCTCGCCGGCAGCGCGCTGGAGGGAGGCGAGGCGGAGCAGGGACTGAGCGCGCTAGCCCGCCAGGCCAAGGAGGCGCGTGAAAAAGGCGACTACGAGGCGCCGCCTCCCAGCGCGGCCGATGCCGCTCACTACGTTGAGGGTGCCGCCGACTTCATTGCCGCCGTCGAAAAGCTGCTAGACGGCGGCCGCGAACCCAAGGCATGAGCGAAGAGCTGCGGCGAGGGGATTCCGATCACCTCGCCTTTGAAGCGCTTCTCGCTTCCGTAGACGACCCAGGTGGTGTCGATTTCGCCGATGTCGAGGTCGAGGCGAAGCTCGTCGGCGTGGTCCTCGACGTGCTCCATGTGGGTCAGGCCGGAGTCGTAGTCGCCGCGCAGCAGGCCCTCGCCGACGACCGGCTTGGAGACCACGTCGATCACCTCCTCCCACTGGGAGAGGTCGACGTAGCCCTTGGTCGCCGGGACGATCCCGATCGAGCGCGGCTTCTCGACCTCGCGGCGGCTGAGCACGACGAGGTGCTTGGTCGGGTAGATGAAGGTGTCGACGACGAAGACCTCGGTCCAGTACTTCTCGGTGATCTCGTGGACCTTGGGGTGAGCGCTGCACTGGACGAGAAAGGTGTTCGGCTGCTCCCGCACCATCTCCAGCCCGGCGAAGAGGTCGGTGGTCAGCACGATCCGATATTCGTCTACTCCCTGGAAGGCGAGGTAGCGCTGCACGGCCCGCTCGTGGCATGTTCCCTGTGGCCCGAGCGTGACCAGCGTGACTTTGTCCCCTTGGGCTGCAACCATGTCCATCCGTCAGCGTAGCGACTGAACAGGAATCCTCAAGCAGTATGGGAGAGATCAAGATGAGACGAGCCGTCAAAGTGCTTCTGGGAACCGCCGCCGCAGCGCTTCTCGCGGTCGGGCCGATCGCCTCGCAAAGCGTGGCCGCCGCGCCGCTTGCCAGCGCTTCCGCCTGCGCGAAAGCGACCAACATCGAGGCGATCATCGACGATTCCGGGTCGATGGCGATCACCGACGAAGGCCGCCTGCGGGTGCAGGCGATGAACCTGCTGATCGACACACTGAGCCCCTCGACCCAGCTGGGCGCGGTCGAGTTCGGCTCGGCGCTGGGTGAAGTTCCGGGCGCCGATACGGTCTTCCCGCCGCAGCCGGTCGGCGCCGGCTCGGCCGCGATGCGGACCGCGCTCGACGCCAAGATCCACGCCGACAACGGCGCCACCGACTACAACGCCGCCTTCGCCCAGTCCGACGCCGACAACCCCAGCGCCGACGCGCGGATCTTCCTCACCGACGGCGGCCACGACATCGGCACCTACAACGAAGCCCACCTCGTCCACAACGTGCCGACCTACGTGATCGGCTTCGGCGGGATCAGCCTGCCCGAAGACCAGGCGCGGCTGAAAAAGATCGCCGCCGACACCGGCGGCAGCTACTTCCCGCTCACCGACTCGAGCCAGCTGCAGGCGGTGATGAACAACATCGAGGCCGCGCTGACCTGCCAGACGCCGCCGCGCCAGTTCACTGACGTGCTGGCCAAAGGCGCGAGCAAGCTCCACACCGTCTCGATCGGCGCGGCGACGAAATCGATCCAGATCACGCTCACCTGGGCGAGCCCGCTCGACAAATTCAACGTCTCGGGCCTGCGGCTGACCGGCCCTAAAGGGCTGATCGCGGTCGCCTCGCGCCCGCACAAGCCGAGCAAGCTGAAGGTCACGAGGACAGTCAGCTCGACCTTCGCCGTGGTCAAAGTCTCGCACCTGCGAAAGGGCCGGCTTCACTTCGCGGTGAAAGCGACCGAGATCGGCTCGGGCGCTCCGAAAGTGACGCTGACCACGCAGGTCGGGCAGAGCTCGCACAGGTAGCGGCAGCGGTCGTTCGGCTCGGGGCGCCACGGCCCCGGGCCTCAGGCGGGCGCCGGGCGGACGGTGAGGACGACCATGTCGTCGCGCAGGGGGCCGCCGCTGCGCGCGATCGCGTCCTGGCGCAGGCAATCGGTCATCTCGGCGAGCCCGAGGTCGGCGAAGGAGTGCGCCAGGGCGCCCAGCTCCTCGCCGCCGACGTGGGTGTGGGGCGGGCCGGCCTCGAACCAGCCGTCGGTGGCGAGGACGAGGGTCTCGGCGGGGAGCAGCTCGATCTCGTGGCGTCCCTGCGGCGAGTCGGCCCAGCCTCCGAGGACGGAGCCGCCGCCGAGCTGCACCGGGCCGCTCCGCTTGACGTGAATCGCCGCCGGGTGGCCGGCGCCGGCGAGGCTGAGCTTCCAGCGCTCGCCCTCGCGGCGCATCCGCAGCAGCATGGCGGTGGCGAAGTCGTTGAGGCTGCGGCCCTCGAGCAGGATCTCGTTGAGCTGGGCAAGCAGCTCGCCGGGCTCGTCGATCTGCCGGGCCAGGCCGCGCATCGAGTGGCGCAGCGCGATCGAGACGCCGGCGGCGACGCTGCCCTTGCCGGCGACGTCGCCGATCATGATCCAGCAGCCGTCCTCGGTGGGCAGGATGTCGTAGAGGTCGCCGCCGATCTCCATGCCCTCGCCGAAGGCTTCGAAGGCGACCGCGATGTCGAGCCCCTCGACATAGGGCGGCTCGGGCGGGCGCAGGCCGCGCTGGAGGTTCTGGGCGGTTCGGTCGCGCTCCTGGTAGAGGCGGGCGTTGTCGAGGGCGAGCGCCGCCCGGTCGGCAAGCTCGCCAAGCAGCTCGAGGTCCTCGGCGTCGTAGCGCAGGTTGGTGCTGGCGTGCAGCAGGGTGAGGACGCCGAGCGTCGAGCCGCGGGCGACGAGCGGCGCCACCGCGGCCGACTGGTAGCGGGTCTCTTCGATCAGGCGACGGTGGTCCTCGCTCTGGACGACGGACCGCATCACGTCGGGAGAGGTGAGGTCGCGCCAGACCATCGGCCGGCCGGCCCGCAGGACCTGGGCGACCGGGTGCTCGCCGCGCGGGTCCAGCGGCGTGCCGCGGCGGACCCGCTCGAGCGTCGGCGCCGCGTCCGGCTTCGCCGCGCCGACGATGCT
Source organism: Solirubrobacterales bacterium (assembly GCA_036269215.1). Taxonomy (GTDB): domain Bacteria; phylum Actinomycetota; class Thermoleophilia; order Solirubrobacterales; family 70-9; genus VRUE01. The sequence goes on along the minus strand of DATASN010000040.1, from coordinate 63,088 downwards.
GTCGCCGATCCAGCCGTCGCGGCGGACGAGGTCGATCACGCAGAGCTCGGCGAGCTCGGGAACCGCAGCCTCGACGATGTTGCGGGCGGTGCGGTCGAAGTCGAGCGAAGCGTCAAGCCCCCGCGTCGCCGCGACGAGGAACTCCTGTGCGCGCCGCCGGCGCTTCTCGGCGGTGACGTCGCGGGCGATCACCGAGGCGCCGATGACGCCCAGCGCCGGGTGCTCGATCGGCGCGATCGTCAGCGAGACGTCGATGCGGGCGCCGTCCTTGCGGATCCGCTCGGTCTCGAAGTCCTCCAGCCGTTCGCCGCGGCTGATCCGGGCAAGCGTCCCCCGCTCCTCGTTCTTGCGATCGGCGGGGATGATGAACGAGACGTGCCGTCCGAGCGCCTCCTCCTCGCTGTAGCCGTAGAGGCGGGTGGCGCCGGGGTTCCAGGCGGTGAGGACTCCGTCCATGTCCGAGCTGGTGACCGCGCCCTGGCTGCTCTTTACGACTTCCGCCAGATGGCGCTGAGCCCACTCGGACTCGGCGCGCTCGCGCAGGTCGTGGAGGAAGCCGACGAAGAGCGGCGGCTCGACGCCGGCCACGCGGGTGACGTTCAGCTCGACTGGGATCGGCGAGCCGTCCCGGTGCAGCGCCGGGATCTCTATCCGCCGATCGATCAGCTCGCCCTCGCCGGTTCGCAGGTAGGTCGCCAGGCCGCTGCGGTGGGGCTCGCGCATCCGCTCGGGAATGACGAGCCCCGCCAGCTCGCGCCCGAGCGCTTCGCCGCGCTCGAACCCGAGCAGCTCCACGGCGCCCTGGTTGAACTCGACCACGCTGCCGCGATGGTCCATCGTGATCACCGCCTTGCCCGCTTGCGAGCTCACCCGTCCAAGCTACCCCGAGCGGCGCTCGGGCGCACCAACCGCGCTCAGGGCTCAAGCATGAAGAGCTCGACGGCGACGTCGGGATTGACGTGGACCTGGCTCATGTAGGCGCGGACCCTGCGCCCGGTGGCCTCCTCGACGACCGCGGTGAATTGTTCCTCCATCGTCTCCTGGAAGGTGCGGCGGAAGGCTTCGACCGCCTGGCTCTCGCCGCGCTCCAGCAGCGTCTGCTCGACGGTTGTGAAGCCGTTCCAGAGGACGCAGACGACCAGGTCGTCGAAGATATGAGTCTTCGCCATCGCCGGTCCCCGCCCGTAGAAGCGCATGTGGATGTGCGCGAGGCCGTTCGATATGGCTGCCAGCGCCTCCCCCTGGGGGTGCCCCGAGTCCAAGCCCGCTCCTTCTCCGCCCCTCTTGGCCAATTCGTCGAAGGGGAAGAGTTACGGCGAGCCCCTCCGGCGTTCCAAGACGGTACCATCGTTGGCTCTATTGCCGCCGACTTAGTAGGCTGACAGCCCGACCGATCACACGGGCCAGCGCTACGGCTGTAAAGAGCTGACCGGACCGCGAGGGACTTCGAGCCAACGCCGTCCGTGCAGAGTCGCGCGAGGAGCGATTGAGGTTGGCAACTCTGTCGAATCGAGCCCGCGCTTTCGACCGTCAAGTCGTGGCGTCGGAACTGGCGCAGGACTGGAGCAGCGGATGGTCGGAAAAGAGACGCCGAAGGGTGGCCACTCGCTGGTCGAGCTTTCGAACGCGATGGTCGCCCTGCACCGCGAGTACTTCGGCCGCGGCCCGGGGGCGGCGAAGAGCTTCGTCAGCGACGACATGGTGATCTGCTTACTCAGCGACATCTACACGGCGGTCGAGCGGACCCTGATTCAGGCCGGCCAGGCCGAGCACGTGCGCCGCACCCGCGGCCTGCACCAGGAAGCGCTGGAGGACGAGTACAAGGCCAGCGTGGAGAAGATCATGGGCCGGCCGGTCACCGCGTTCCTCAGCGTCGTCCACGTCGACCCCGACGTCGCGGTCGAGGTCTTCCTGCTCGGCGAGCCGGTCGTCGGCTAGGGCCGCTCGGCCCTAGCGGCGGCTTGCCTTGGCGGCCCACTGCCGTCCGCGGGCTCGGCGAAGATGAAGAACTCGAGCGCCAGGTTGGCCTCGACGTCGACCTGACTGAGGAAGACCCGGACCTTGCGCTCGGTGATCCGCTCAACCACGTCGATGAACTCCTGCTGCACCGCGTCCTGGAACTTGCGCCGCGTGTCGCGCACGTGTTCGCCCGAGCCGGCCGCGATCAGCGTCCGCTCCGCCGTGGTGAAGATCTCCTCGAGGATGCAGAGGGCGTAGTCGCCGTGCAGGTAGCTCCGCGCCTTGGTCGGGCCGCGGCCGTAGAGGCGCGCATGCAGCTGGACTATCTCGCGCGATAGCTGAGACACGAGCGCCCCGCGGGCAGGGCTTTCTGGAGGGTCCGGACGATCCAAGTTACGGCTCCTGTGAACGGTGCGAGATGGCGAGGGGTACGCAATGCTTTTGCGCCCGCTTTCCGCCGCGGAGCCGTTTGCCCTGGCTTCGGATGTGATTCGCACCCTGCGCGACAGCCTTCGGACCCCCGCGCCTGGCTAGCGCTCGGCGCCGCCAGGGCACTCGAGCGGAAAAAGCATACCGTGGCACCGTGCAGCGCCGCGCCCCCTCGATCGGCAACCGCCGCCAGGCCGGCATGGCGCTGCTGGCGCTCGGTGCCCTCGGCGTCGTCTTCGGCGACATCGGCACCAGCCCGCTCTACGCGTTGCAGACGGTCTTCTCCGCCGACCACCAAGCGGTGAAGCCGACCGAGGGCGACGTCTACGGGGTGATCTCGCTCGTCTTCTGGTCGATCACCCTGATCGTCTCGATCGAGTTCGTGCTGCTGATCATGCGCGCCGACAACGACGGCGAGGGCGGCATCCTGGCGCTGATCGCGCTGGTCGAGACGGTGAAGCTGCGCGGCGCGCGGCTGAAGCCGGCGCTGATCGGCCTCGGCATGTTCGGCGTCGCGCTCTTTTACGGCGACGGGATGATCACCCCGGCGATCTCGGTGCTCTCCGCGGTCGAGGGGGTGAAGGTCGCGGTGCCGAGCCTGGGCTCGCTGGTGGTGCCGATCACGATCGCCGTGCTCGCCGTCCTCTTCGCGATCCAGCGCTTCGGCACCCACGTGATCGGGCGGCTCTTCGGGCCCGTGATGGCGCTCTGGTTCGCGCTGATCGCGCTCGCCGGCCTGGGTCGGGTCGCCGCTCACCCGGCGATCGTCAAGGCGCTCTCGCCCAGCTACGGGCTGGAGTTCTTCGGCGCCCACCTCGGCATCGCCTTCATCGCCCTCGGCGGGATCGTCCTCACCCTGACCGGCGCCGAGGCGCTCTACGCCGACATGGGCCACTTCGGCCGCAAGCCGATCAGCCGCGCCTGGTTCTTCGTCGTCTTCCCGGCGCTGACGCTCAACTACATGGGCCAGGGCTCGCTGATCCTCGGCACCCCGAGCGCGATCGACAACCCCTTCTTCCTGCTGATCCCGCACTGGGGCAGGATCCCGATGGTCGTGCTGGCGACGGTGGCGACGGTGATCGCCTCGCAGGCGGTGATCTCCGGTGCCTTCTCGGTCACCCGCCAGGCGGTCCAGCTCGGTTTCCTGCCACGGCTGACGATCCGCCACACCTCGGCCGAGGAGGTCGGCCAGGTCTACGCGCCGGCGATCAACTGGACGCTGCTTGCCGCCGTCGTGGCGCTGGTCGTCGGCTTCGGCTCCTCGACCCGCCTCGCCTCGGCCTACGGGATCGCCGTCACCGGCACGATCACGGTCGACACCCTGCTCTTCCTGGTCGTGGTGCGGATGCTCTGGCGCAAGCCGGCCTGGATGGTCGCGCTCGGCGCCGCCGTCTTCTTCACCGTGGACTTCGCCTTCCTCGGCGCCAACCTGACCAAGGCCGCGCACGGCGGCTGGTTTCCGCTCTCGATCGGGGTCGCGGTGTTCGCTGTGCTCAGCACCTGGAAGCGCGGCAGCGAGAGGGTTCGCGCGACCCGGATCGAGGAGGAGGGCAGCCTGCGCTCCTTCGTCGAGGAGCTGCGCGCGATCGAGCCGGCGCCGACCCGCGTCCCCGGCGCCGCCGTGTACCTCAACGCACGTCGCGAAACGGCTCCGCTGGCGCTGCGCGCCGGCCTCGAGCACACCCACGCCATCCACGAGGCCGTGATCATCGTCTCGCTGGAGACGACCAGGGCGCCCTACGTGCCGGAGTCCGAGCGCCTCGCGATCGACAACCTCGGCTACGACGACGACGGGATCAGCCACATCACCGCGCGCTTCGGCTTCCAGGACAACCTCGACGTGCCGCGCGTCCTGGAGCTCGCCTGCGAGGCCGGTCTCGAGGCCGAGGTGGACGCGAAGAGCGCCGTCTACTTCCTCTCCCACGTCTCGATCGTCCCCGTCCGCGGCCCCGGCATGCGCATCTGGCGCAAGCGCCTCTTCGTGACGATGGCCCGCAACGCATCCAGCCCGGTCGAATATTTCCACCTGCCCGGCGAGCGCACCGTGACGATCGGCTCCCAGATCGAGCTCTAGCCAGGGCCGTCGCCACGTAATCGTTGCTTGACCAACTTGACCAAGCGCTGGTAGCCTTACCTGATGGCTCAAAACGTCACCATAGGTGAGGCAAAGACCAACTTCTCGAAGCTCGTGCGCCGCGCCGAGGCCGGCGAGGAGATCGTTGTGCGTCGCGGCTCTGAGCCGGTTGCCCGCATCGTGCCGCTGCGCAAGCCCGGCGGAGTTCGTGGTTTCGGCTCGATGAAGGGCCAGATTCGGATCGGCAAGGACTTCGATGAGCCACTAGACGATTTCCGGGACTACATGTAGTCCGTCCCATGCTGATCGACTCCAACGCCCTGCTGTGGTTCGTCGCCGGCGACAGCAAGCGAATCGGTCGAGCGTTGCGGGCGCAAATCGAAGCCGAGGCGACCACGGTAAGCGTCGCCAGTCTTTGGGAGATTGCGATCAAGGTTGCTCTCGGCAAGCTCGACGCGCCCGACGATCTCCCGGCTCGAGTCGAACAGCTCGGCTTCCATTTGCTGCCCGTCAATGCCGATCACGCCTGGCGGGTGCGGCGCCTCCCGCGTCATCATCGCGATCCCTTCGACCGACTGCTGATCGCCCAAGCTCAGGTCGAGCGATTGCCGATCATTACCGCGGACTCCATGTTCGATGCCTATGACGTGACCGTAGTCTGGGGTTAGCGGCTCAGGCCCGCCTCATGCTGCTGCAGACTTAGAGCTTGAGCAGGGTCGCGACGGTGGCAATCGGCTCCCAGATCGAGCTTTAGCCCGGCGGGATCAGAGCTGGTCCGGTGGGGCCATCCGGTAGAGGAGCTGGCCCATCCCTCCCTGGCTGATCGCGAAGATCAGTTTGATCAGGCGCTCCTGGTCCGCGGCGTTCTCGAGCGGGCCGGCGTAGATCGGCTCGTAGCCCGCGTCGCGGTTCAGCTGCTCTACCGTCTCCCGCGCCTCCTCGTCGCCGCACCAGAGGTTGCCCGGTTTTGAGCCCGCCGTAGCGAGCTGGCCGTATAGGGAGGCGAAGTTGATGTTGAACGACTTTGCCGTCGGCCCGCCCGTGCGGGACTTGACGAACTCGGCGTTCGAGGAGAAGCCCTGTGGCGGCGCGGTTTCGATCAGGTTGGTCGCGTCGATCGTCGTCTTCCCATCGAATCCCTGGATTCCGTCGATTGCCTCGGCCAGCACACCACCCGGCACAGCGATCACGACGGCGTCGGCGTCGGCGACGTCACCTCCCTCGCGGCCGATCCGCGTTACCTCGTGACCGGCTCGCTCCCAGAGGTCGGCAAGTCCGCCGCCGACGTTCCCTCGTCCAATCACCGCGATCTTCACGCTGTTCTTCTACCCGCCTACGATCGACGCAATCGGCGTGCGGGCCGGTTGAACATGGTGGGCGGGATCGAGCGCGTTCAGCACGTCGGCGTCGGCGGGTAGAGATTCAACCAATCGAAAAGGAGATCACCATGGGCAAGATCGTCGTAACCGAGTTCGTTTCCCTCGATGGCGTGATCGAGGCGCCGGGCGGAGGGGAGGACTACCGGCACGCGGGCTGGACCTTCGAGATCGAGCGCGGCGCCGAGGGCGACAAGTTCAAGCTCGACGAGCTCGCCGAGGCCGAGGCCCAGCTGCTCGGCCGGGTGACCTACGAAGGCTTCGCCGCCGCCTGGCCGACGATGGAAGACGGGGCTGGTTTCGCCGAGAAGATGAACGCGATGCCGAAGTACGTCGTCTCCTCGACGCTGCGGAAGGCGAGCTGGAACAACTCGACGATCCTGCCCGGCGAGCTGGCCGACGAGATGGCGAGGCTGCACCGCGAGATCGACGGCGTGATCCTCGTCGCCGGCAGCGCCCAGCTCGTCCAGGGACTGCTCGAGCGCGACCTCGTCGACGAGCTGCGCCTGATGGTCTTCCCGGTCCTGCTCGGCGAGGGCAAGCGCCTCTTCGGTGACGTGACCGAGAAGAAGCCGCTCAACCTGGTCGACTCGAGGACCGTAGGCGCCGGCATCGCCCTGCTCACCTACCAGCCGGCCCGGTAGGCGGTGCGGCTGCGGGGCAGAGGTTTTGCACAATTGGAGGCATGGAACTTGCTCTTTTCGGAGGCCTTGACATGTGACTATTAAGTCACCTATTATCTCCGGCATGGACGAGGTGTTCAAGGCGCTTGCCGATCCGACTCGCCGCGGTCTGCTCGACGAGCTGTTCGAGCGCGACGGGCAGACCCTGAGCGAGCTCGAGCGGCGCCTGCCGATGACGCGCTTTGGCGTGATGAAGCATCTGCGGGTGCTCGAGGAGGCGGGCCTGGTCAAGAGCCGGCGCCGCGGCCGCGAGAAGCTGCATTTCCTCAACCCCGTCCCAATCCGGCTCGTCCACGATCGCTGGGTGAGCAAGTACGCCGAGCCCTGGGCAGCCGCCCTGAGCGGGCTCAAGCACGAACTGGAGGAGAAGACGATGGAGAAGGTTTTCGAGATCTACATCAAGACCACCCCCGAGCGTCTCTGGGAGGCGATCGTCGATCCCGAGCTGCGGGCGAAGTACAGCTTCGGCGTCGGGGTCAGCTCGGACTGGTCGCCGGGCTCGAGCTACGAGGCCTCACACGCCGGGGCCGGCATCGCAATCAGCGAGGGCGAGAACCTCGAGGTCGATCCGCCGCGGCGCCTGGTGCAGAGCTTCACCGCGCTTTGGAGCGACGACGTCAAGAGCGAAGGCACCTCACGGGTGACCTGGGAGATCGAGCCCATCGGCGACTCCTGCCAGCTGACCGTCACCCACGACCAGCTTCCCGAGGGAGCCAATTCCGAACTGTACGGCGGCTGGCCGATGATCCTCTCCGGCCTGAAGACCCTGCTGGAGACCGGCGAGGAGTTGACCACGCCGGGATCGCTGCGCTACTCGGGCCAGGGGGGCGAGGCCTGGTCGGCCTAGCGCCGTCGGCTCAGACGACGCCCTTCTCGACCATGCTCCGCCCGGTTTCGACGACCGTCTCCTCGACCGGACGGGGCGAGAAGCCGAGCAGCTCCCTGGCCTTCGCGCTCGAGTAAGACGACCGCTTGCCGAGCTGGCCGGTGATCGAGCGGACACCGGGATCGAAGAGCGCCAGCGCGCGGACGAGCAGATCGGGGACTTTCCGCGTCGGCACCTTGCCGGCATCGGCGCCCAGCCCCTGCCGCAGCATCGCCGCGACGTCGCCCATCCAGCGAAATTCGTTGACCGCGATGAAACGCTCGCCGCCGGCCTTGGGGGAGAGCATCGCCTCGATCTCAAGCTCGGCGACGTCGCGGGCGTCGACGAAGCTGAAGCCGATCCGCGGCACCCCCGGCATCCCCTTCAGCAGCCGCTCGATCGCCTGCAGGGAGAAGGAGCCGTCGCTGCTGAGCAGCGGCCCGAGGATCGCGCCCGGGTTGACCGTGGCGAGCCGCTCCGGTTCGCCCGCTTCGCGGACGAGGTCCCAGGCGGCCCGCTCGGCGATCGTCTTCGAGCGCACGTAGGGCGAGAGGCCGGGGTGGTCGAGGTCGGTCCAGCTCGCCTCGGTGAGCGGGTCCGAAGAGGAAACGCCGCCGCCGACAGCCGCCACCGACGAGGTGATCACGGTGCGCTTGACGCCCGCGGCGAGGGCCGCTCGCAGGACCCGCAGCGTCCCCTCGCGCGCTGGCACGATCAGCTCGTCGGCATCCTTCGGCTGCACCGGCGGGAAGGGCGAGGCGACATGGAGGACGTAGGCGCAGCCGGAGACGGCCTCGCCCCAGCTGTCGTCGCTTTGAAGATCCGCGGCGAGAACGGCGAGGCGATCATTGGCTTCGACCTGGGACCCGACGGCCGCACGCACCTCCGCCTCGCGGGAGAGATCGCGCACAGTCGTCCGCACCTCGTAGCCGCGCTGCAGCAGCTCGACCGCGCACCAGCCAGCGAGGAACCCGGAACCGCCAGTTACGAGGACCGTCTCTGCGATGGGCCGATCTTAGCCTTCGACGCTCAGGGACCGCCGGCGCGAGCGGCGCCAACCAGGGCAGGGCCGGGCTCGACCTCGCCGACCGGCACAAAGGTCTTTTTCGCGACCGAGACGGTGATCGGACCGACACTCGGGTCGCCGCTGGAAAGGATCTTGAAGCTGCCGGCGATGCCGTTTTGGACCTTGGTCTTGCGGACGCCGTCGATCACCCCGCTGCGTCCTCCCCCGGGCGCGATCGCGCCGAGCAGCACGCTGACCGCCTGGCCGGCGTAGGGCGCATACAGTTCGACCGGGCCCTTGACCTCCTTCTGCAGCTCGGCGACAAGCTGCTTTCCCGGCCCGACGAGGTTCTGGGGCACCCGTCCGGGAACGCTGGCGAACATCCCCTTGGCGGCCGAGCCGGCGAGCTCGATCGTCGATTGCTGGGCGAAGCCGTCGGGCGCAAGCAGCTTGACCTTGCCGCCGTTGGGTCCCATCGCGACAACCTTGTCCTTGATCAGCCGACCGCCGTTTTGCTCGGTCAGTCCCGCCAGCAGCACCGCGTCGGGGGACGTGGCGGCGACCTTGCGCATCAGGCCGCTGTAGCTGGAGGCGTTGGTGTTCCAGGCGCTGAAGCCGGCGAGCGCGATCCCCAGCTTGTGGGCCGCGCCGCGGAAGGTCTTGGCCTGGCCGAGGCTGGTCGGGTCCTTGCCGGCGTAGAGGACGTAGGCGCGCCTGATCCCCTGCTGCTTGGCGAAGCTCGCAAGCCCCGCCCCCTGGTAGGCGTCGTTGGGGACGACGCGGGCGTAGTTGCGCCGTTGCGGGTAGAGGCTTCCCGGCTCGCCACCGCTGCAACTGGGGCTCTGCTGGGTCAGGCAGATCGCCGTGTTTCCGGGCGAGACCATCGCCAGGCCGCCGCCCGGCGCCGTGCCGAGGATCGGCACGATCGCTTCCGCGCAGCCCGAGTTGTAGGTGCCGACCACGCCGAGCAGGCTGGGGTCGGCGGCGTAGGCCCTGGCGTTCGCCTGGCAGATCGACTTGCTCCAGAGGCCGGTCTTGGCGCTCGAGTCATCGCAGGCCTGGAAGGCAACCGCGAGACCGCCCGCATGCCAGCCCGCTCCTTCGAGCACCAGGCGGATCGCGTCGTTCATCTGAAGCGAGCGTTCGCGCGAGTCGCCCTGCAGCGGCAGGTCGGAGACGATCAGCGCCTGGGCCGTGCCGGTGCCGCCGTACTGGACGGCGCCGCAGGACGGGGAGGCGACGGGGGTTACGCTCGGGCCGGCGGCCTGACTCGCTCGTCCGCTTACCAGGACGACAAGCGCGAGCGCGAGTATGACTGCGGTGCCGAGGATCGGGAGGCGGGAGGTCACGGGGCGAGGCCCAGCCTATTCCCAAGGCCGGGGGAGCGCCCGCGGCAGTTGCTAGAAGGCATGCCGTGGAGGCCCACAGGTCATACGAGCGCTTCGAGCATGGCCACCGGGTGGCGACCGGCGAGGAAGGCCACGGTGGACCGCACTACGGACGAAACGCGGCAATGGCCGTGGCCGTGATGGCGGCGCTGCTCGCGGCCGCGACGTTCCTCTCCAACGAGGCGGTGAAGGAGGTCGTCACCGGCGAGACCCATCGCGCCGATGCCACCGCCCGGCTGGAGAGCAACCGGGTCAAGATCGACATCGCCAGCGGTAACTCGGCGCTGCTGCGGGTCCTCAGCGCGGGAAGTGCCCAGGAGCGCAGCGCCGCGGTTGAGGCGGGCAAGCACGAGGCCCGCGTGGCCGGCGAGCTGAAGCCAGCCGACGCCCGGCTTGGTGCCGAGGTCGAGGCCGATGAAGACGAAGTCGGCCACGCCAACACACAGCACGTCGAGTACGAGCTGGCCGAGGTGGGCCTGCAGGTCGGCATCGTCCTTGCGTCGGTCTCGATCATCGCCCGCCGGCGCTGGCTGCTCGGTGCCGGGGGAGCGACCGCGACCGCCGGCGTCGTGCTCCTTCTGGCTGGTCTGCTCATATAAGGAAAGGACTCCGGCCGCAAGGAAACCGACATCTGGCGTTATTCGGCGTTCGGTTTGCCTTGTCCGCCGTTGCTCGGTTCGGGCGGGGCGCCTGAGCCGGGCGTGGCTTCCGGCGCCTGAGCCGGACTCGATCGGCCCGGCTGAGCAGGGTGGGAGGGATGGGATGGGTGGGTTGGATGCGCCTTGGGCGGCTTGCTTGCCCGGTGGCTGCCGGGCGCCGCGTGGGTCGCATGGCCGTGGGCGCCATCGGCGGGCGGGTGCGCCGCGTGTGCGTTGTCCTTGCCGGGAGAAGCCGGCTTGCCCACGTCATGATGGTCCGCGCCCTTGGACCGGCCGAGGTGGCGGCCGTGGGTTGCCGTTTCCTGCCCAGCGGCGGCCTGCGGCTCCGCAGCCGCGGCCGTCTTCGGGTGCGACGAGCCGGCGGCCTTGGCCCGGCGGACCTTCAGGCGCGCCTCGGCGCGGGTTCGCGCGGCCCCCCTGGCCGCCTCGCGAGCCGGGCTCGGAGCGGTCGTGGTCGGTGCCGGTCGTGTTGGCGGGTGGAAGCGGACCGAGGGCGCGATCGACGGCGGGTCGTGGTGGTCTCCCACACCCAGGTGGATCACCCCGCTGTGGTTCGCCGCGAGGAGACCCACCGCCGAGACGGCACAGACCGCCGCCGCCGATTTGATCGCCGTGGCGCTGACCAGGACCTTTCCACCCGCGGCTCCCGCGACACCTCCGGCGGCGCCCGAGCTTGCCGCGCCGCTGCCGAGCAGGCCGTGCAGAATGGCCGCGGAGGCAGCCGCCGGCAACGGCGCCACGGCGGCGAAGTCCCGGCGCCGCTCGGCGATCTCGCCCCGGAAGGCCCGGCAGCTCTCGCAATGCTTCAGGTGGGCGCGGATATCGCGACGCCGCAGGACCCTGCCGTCGTCGTCGGAGATCGCCGGCATCGCCTCATCGCAGGGCATCTCACGGCCCTCGCTCATCTGTCGCAGGCTCAGCCGCGCCTCGTAGAGCGTCTGGCGAGCCACCTCGGGCGAGGTTTGAAGGGCGTCGCCTATCTGGCCATAGCTGAGGCCGCCCATCTCCCGCATCACCAGTGCGCCACGCTGCCGGGCGGGGAGCTCGCCGATATCGACGATCAGCCGCCGGATCCGATCGCGAGCTTCGACCTCCTCGTCGGGACCGCCATGGCCGACCTGAGCCTCGACCTCGATCGGCTCCGAGTTCCGCCGAGCGCGGATCATGTCGATCGCCTCGTTGTGGGCGATCCGGTAGAGCCATGGCTTCAGCTTCACGTCGCGTGTCTCGCCCGGCAGCGCGCGAAGGACCTTGAGCATCGTGTTCTGGACCGCGTCGTGGCCATCCTCGCCGCTGCCGAGGATGGCGGCGCAGTAGCGATAGAGGTCCTGGTGGTAGCGCTCGAAGATCGCCGCGAACGCCCGTTGGCTGCCGCCGGCGGCGCGGCGCGCGATCGCCGCATCGGAGAGCACGCGCGATGTCGCTGCCGGGGTCATGGGGTGTCGCAAACTTCGCCAAGGACCATCCCTTCAGGGTAGGCGCTCAAGTGTTCGCTTGCTCTCGATAACGGCGCTCCTCAGCGAATGTCAGCCCGATGCCGCGAGGGCGCCTGCCCCAGTACCCGAGCCGGGCGCCGCCCGGGAGGCGGCGCCGGCCTCCTCGACTCAGTGCGGGGTGGGTTGCGTCTCCTTGTGCTCGAGCTGGTCGGCGTCGACCACGGCCCAGCCGACCCGCTCGACCAGCTGACCGGAGAAGTGGTCGGACTCGAGGTCGGAGGTGCTGATCCGCTCTCGGTAGACGACTGTGCTCGCATCCTCCCGGGGGGCGTCGGCTACGACAAGTATCTGCGGCATGGGATGCCTCCTTCGATTGGGAGTTCGGAGCATTGTGGCTGGACCTTGGCCTCAGGTCAAAATTAAGTAAAAACCTCTCAAGTTCTCATCCGCTTGGGCTTGATGACCCGGAAGCGGAAGACGATCGGCGTCGGGTCGCCGCCGCCGGGCCCGAAGGCACGGACGCGGAAGACGTGGTTGCCGGCGCTGACGCGGTAGCGCTTCGGCGATTGGCATAGCCCGGATCGCCTCTGGTCGAGCTGGCAGCGGAAGTAGGTGGCGATGCCGGTCGCGCCGAAGCGGAAGGCGACCGGGATAGCGCCGCGGCGCTTGGCTCCGACCTGGATCAGGGCGCGGGGATGATGGAGCAGGCGCGTGCCCGGCGGCTTGGGCGGCGCCGGCGCCGGGCGGCCGGTCGCGGCCGGTTCGGTCGTGGTGAGGAGCTGGCCGAACTTGCCGCCGGCGACGCAGAGCGTTTCGCTCGGACAGGAGAGGCCGAAGAGGGCGTTGGTGACGCCACGGATCAGGTGTTCGGTCGCCCAGGCGCCGTTCCCGGCGGTCGGGGTGGTGCTCGCGGTGACTTCGCCGTTGTTGCTGCTCAGCACGCAGAGCGCGCTGGAGGGGCAGGAGGCGGCGAGGATCTGGAAGCGCGCCGGCAGGGCCGCGGGCACCCAGGCCGCCGAGCCCGCGGTGGGGGCGGTCGAGACGAGGACGTTGCCGGGGTTGCCGGCGACGCAGAGAGAGGTGCCGGCGCAGGAAAGGCCGAACAGCGGGCTGGTCCCGCCGGGCTGCCCGGCGGTCGTCCATGCGGCGGGCCCGCCTGCGGGTGCGGTCGAGGTCACGAGGTTGCCGGTCACGGCGCCGGCGACGCAGAGCAGGCCACCCGCCGCCGTGCAGGTCACGGCGTGGAGTTCGAGCGCTTCGGTCAGATGGGTCGTGGTCCAGGCGCCGGCGCCGCCGGTCGGGTTGCTCGAGGTGAGGACGACCCCGTTGTAGCCGACGACCACGCACTGCGTGGGCGAGGTGCAGGAGACGCCGAAGAGCGACTTGGCTTTCGGAATCCGGGTCGCCTTCCAGGCGCCCCCGCCGGCCGCCGGTTCGGTCGTCGTGTAGACGCCGCCGCTGTAGTCGACGGCGACGCAGAGCGAGGGCGAGGGGCAGGAGACGCCGCGCAGGTTGCCCCTGAGGTTTTCGGCGAGCCCGACGTGAGAGATCGCCCAGGCGCCGGCGCCGCCGGTCGGTGCGGTCGAGGTGACGACGACCCCCTGCTGCCCGACCCCGACGCAGAGCCCACTGGGCTGGCAGGACATGCCGAAGAGCGTTTCTTCCGCGCCGAGGTTGAGGTTGGTCAGAGTCCACGGCGATGCAACCGCCGCGGCCGCGCCGGCGGCGAGCGCCCAGAGCGCCGCCGCCGAGGCGACGACCAGGGCCAGGCGCGAGGTCGCGCACCGTCGCTTGTGACATCCGGAGCCGATCATTGGCAACTAGAAAGGTTTAGACACGCTAACGCGCCTCCAGTTGCGAGCGGACGACGACCGGGCCCGCGATCGGCTGCGAAGGCGTGGCTGATCGAGGGACAGCTCGCCTCTGGGGCTCGGAAGTCCGGGACGATGTCGTTTAGCCGCTTGGGTGGAGTCCTGTGGTCAGCTTTTGCCTATTTGGCGTAGCAACCTTGGCGCATTAGCTGGGTTTGGTATTGACCGATTGTCATCAAGGAACAGGGCGACGAAGGCTGTTCCGAAAGGCTAGGAGGTCCAGTCCATTGGGCACGAAAGGCTCGCGCGGACGCGCCGGTGTCGGCAGATCCAACTCATCGCGAGGCGCACGATCGCGGAGTGCCCGCTACCCGAAGCTGAAACCGGGGCCGGGACTTTCGGCGGAGAGCGTCGCCGCGCACCAACGCAGGCGGCTGCAGGAGGCGATGGTCGAGCTCGTCGCCGAGCATGGCTATAACGCCGTCGCCGTGGCGACGTTGACCAACCGCGCCCGCGTCTCAAAGCGAGATTTCTACAAGCACTTCGCCGGCAAGGACGAGTGTTTCCTCGCCACCTACGACATCATCGTCAGCCAATCGGTGCGCGGGATTCTCGCCGCCGCCGAGGGCGAGGACGAGTGGCACGAGCGGCTGCGGCTCGGGTTTCTCGCCTTCGCCGGCCAGATCGCCGCCAGCCCCGACGCGGCGCGGCTGGCCCTGGTCGAGGTCTTTGCGGCCGGCGCCGTCGCGGTCGAGCGGATGCTGCGTGCAAGCCGGCTCTTCGAGGCGCTGGTGGCGAAGAACTTCGCCCTTGCCGACGGGCCCCCCCAGCTGCCGCAGCTGGTGGTGAAAGGCATCGTCGCCGGCGCCGGCCGGATGGCGAGGGCGCGGCTGCTCTCCGGAGAGCCGCGGCAGCTGGCGGTCGACGGGGACGAGCTGATGGAATGGGCGCTCTCCTTCTGCGACGACGACGCCGTCCGCCTTCGCGGCCTCGGGGTTTCGGGGGCGCCGCCACCCGCGACCGCTGCCGAGATCCCGCTGGAGGACGAGCGCGCGCTGATCCTGGCAGCAACGGCGAAACTGGCGAGCAAGGAGGGGTACGCGACGCTGACGGTGCCGCGAGTACGTGCCGCCGCCGGTGTCTCCAGAGGCAGCTTCGATTCCCACTTCGAGGGGGTTGCGGACTGCTTTCTGGCGACGCTCGAGATGCTGAGCGGCCGCACTCTGGCCGCAGCGGCGCCCCTCTATCTCATAGCCGACGACTGGGCGAGCGGCGTCCACCGCATGATCGTCGGCCTCTGCCAACACCTTGCGTGCGACGCCACCTTCACCGGTCTCGCCTTCCTCGAGGTCTTCT
Source organism: Solirubrobacterales bacterium (assembly GCA_036269215.1). Classification (GTDB taxonomy): domain Bacteria; phylum Actinomycetota; class Thermoleophilia; order Solirubrobacterales; family 70-9; genus VRUE01. Next base: position 48,046 of record DATASN010000040.1, on the reverse strand, counting down.
CGCCAGGCCCCGAGGCGATCCAGTGGCGAAGCGAGATGATCGCCAAGCTGGCGACGATGCTTCGGCGGGGAGCCCCGCCGAAGCGGCAGCCAAGCAGGTTCGCGGCAGAAGCATCGGTCGGGGCGATGTGGGGGGTGATCCACCACTTCGTCGCCAGCGGGCGCGGCGCTCAGCTGCCGATCGCGGCACCGGCGCTTTCCTACATTGCGCTTGCCCCGGCGCTCGGAGGGGCGGCGGCGGTCGACGTGATCCTCACCGAGGTGGGTGGTGAGGGAGACGCCGATGTCGCCGTCGCCGCCGTGTCGCAGGTCTAGCGGCTGCTCGCCCCGGCGCCGCCAAACACTCAGTAGATAGGAACTACTTTGCCTGATCGTTTGCGTACTTCTGCGTGGAACTTGATGCTCGTTCGGGCGGCGCAGGGGTCGCCGTAAGGGAGAGCGGGGGGCCGGAGCCTGGGGGGAGTTGGGCCCGGCCCTCCGACCGACACCTCAAACAAGGAGCTGAAGAAATGAAGTACGTGTACCCACCGAACGCGGCCATCAGCGTCAAATTGGGACCGCCCGCGACAAAAGGAAGCGAGACCCCTGAGCCGACCGTTCCCACCATCACCCTGCACGACGGCGTCGAGATTCCACAACTGGGTCTAGGCGTCTCTCAGGTGCCCCCAGCGGAAACCCAGAGCGCCGTCGAGCACGCCCTCGACATCGGCTACCGCCATATCGACACCGTTGCGCCCCACCGTAACGAGACCGCCGTCGGTGCGGCTCTGGCCAACGCCAATCTGCCCCGCCAGGAGGTGTTCGTCACCAGCAAGCTGTGGAGCGCCCAGCAGGGGTACGACTCCACGCTCAGGGCCTTCGAGGTGATACTCAGCCGTCTCGGGTTCGAGTGCATCGACCTTTGCCTGATCCACGCACAGGTGGCGGGCGAGAGCTGCTTCGTCGACACCTGGCGAGCCCTCGAACGAATCCTCGAGGAAGGGCGCGCGCGAACGGTCGGCGTATGGGGCTTCCGGATCGAGGATCTGGAACAGCTGGAGGCGGAAACCGACACGAGGCCGACGGTCCACCAGGTCGACCTGCACCCGCGCCTGCAGCAGGTCGAGCTTCGTAAGTGGCATGCCGAATATCGCATCGCCACCGAGGCCTGGAGCCCGCTCGCCCAGCGCGACCTGCTCGCCGACAAGACGATCGGCGAAGTCGCCTCGCGTCACGGCAAAACCCCCGCCCAGACGATCCTGCGCTGGCATATGCAGCTCGGCAACATCGCCATCCCCCAGTCGGCGACGGCGGAGCAGAATCGCGAGAACATCGAGATCTTCGACTTCGAGCTGAGCGACGAGGAGATGGCGGTCTTCACCGGAGGCCAACGCCTGGAGCTGTAGCCGGACGTCCAGCGGACTCGGCCTTGCCGTCCCCGCCGAGTTCCCCCCCTCGGTTACCGCCTATCACCCGCCACGGCACCTACGCTGATGCAATCGAGCAAGCAAAGGGCTCAAGTCGCCTGAAGACCGATCCAGGCGGGTCTGAAGTGTGCAGCGGTTCGAGCAAGCGTGTCTGAGTGGAGCTAGGCGGATTCGAACCGCCGACCTCCTGATTGCGAACCAGGCGCTCTGCCAGCTGAGCTATAGCCCCAAATGCGGGGATGGGAGGATCGTCCCAGTGCCCTCGCAAGCGCAAGGATAACCGCATAGGCTTTAGCTTCCCCGAGGGGACGCAGCCAATGGGCATTCTTGACGAGGCAATCCGCGAGCATCTGGAGCTCAAGCGCGCGCATGGCGCGGGCGATTCCGAGTTGAAGCAGCTCGAGGACGAGGCGTTCGGTCAGGCGGGGCGCCCGGGCGACGAGGCGGCGCACGATCCGCTCGCCGAGGCGGCGACGGAATTCATGACCCAGCCGGAGACGGGCGAGGAGTCGGCGGCGCGGCGCGAGCCGACGATCGCCGACATCCAGGAGCCGCCCCCCCCGCCCGCCCGGGAGCCGGAGCCGGTCGCGGAGCCCGAGATCGAGCCGGCCGGGCCGACAACCGAGGAGCGCCACGCGATCGCCGAACAGCCGACCGAGATCTTCGATGTTCAGGAGGAGCTTGCCGGGCCGCCCAGCCCGACCGACGAGGAGCTGGTCGAGGAGGAGATCGCCGAGCCCCGCCTCGCCCCGACTGACCCGCTTGCCGGCCTCGACGAGGTCGAGGAGGGCGAGGTCAGCGTCGAAGGGCCGGCGCCCGACGACGACGACGAGGACGACGCGTTCTGGAACGAGCAGCGCCTCTCCGACGAACTCGACCAGGCGCTCGAGGCGCCGCGGGATTCCGAGTCGACGCTCGCCGACGAGCCGGAGGTCGAGCCTGACGACGACGAGCCCGAGCCCGACGAAGACGAGCCGGAGCCGGACGACGAGCCGCCCGCGCCCGAGACCCCGCGCCACGACGAGGACGTGCTGGAGGAGACCCCTGACTTCCTCGAGGAGACCCCGGAGGACGACCAGCTCTGGTTCGAGCAGAAGCCGCCCAAGGACTTCGACTTCGACGACTAGCGATCGGCCACTCGGTCTTCGGCCGGGTCCGCCTACACTTCCAATACGGGGCCATAGCTCAGCTGGCAGAGCGTTCGGTTTGCATCCGAAAGGTCGCCGGTTCGATTCCGGCTGGCTCCATTACCCCGTCGGCTCGGAGCCAGGCAGGTCTGTCGTCCCCGGCTCTGTAGGGAAGGACCCGGTTGCGTCGGCGGCCATCACCACTTGGCGGCGGAGTAGATCTCGGGTCGCGGCGACCGCGTCCTGGCGGGCCTGCTCATCGTCGATGCCGTAGCGCGTGCTGAGGGCGCTCGCGGCGTCGGCGAGGGTGCCGCCGTCGAGCGCGTCCATGACGACGCCGCCGGACTCGTTGAGGCGCAGATAGGTGCCGTCGCCGGCCAACCTGACGAAACGCTGCCGGGGGCTGCCAGTCCAGCGCAGCGGTGCGTGCCGGTAGCGCCGCGCTCCCGCCAGCTCCCGCACCCTTTCCTTTGCTTGCTCCAACTCCAGGGCGGGATCGACGGGCTTAGGAACCGTCGGCTCCGGCACCGGGGCATCCCGGCCCGACAGCCCCCCTGCCTGGGGACCACCGCCAACTACCACCTCGTCATCGAGATACGCGATCAAATCGGACTTCGCCAGGTCCCCCGGTCCCTTCATCGCCCCCGCCCAGCGATTGATCCGCTCGTCGTTCCAGCCGTCGCGGACCGCCGCCCAGCAGGCCTCGACCCCGTCCCGGGCCGCGTTGCCGAAGCTGAAGGGGCGCATCGAGTCGGGCCGCACGTCGCCGTTCGGGCGGACCAGGAAGCTTCCCGGCGCCTCGCGGCCCTGCAGGCTGACGGTCCCCCCGGTGCCCGGCTGCAAGACGATCCTCATCGCGGACCCATGCCGCTGCTCGAACTCGTCGACCGCGTCCTGCAGCGCCTTGCGGGAGATCTGCCAGTCGCCCCCGCGGGCGGCGGCGCCGGTCACGATCACCGGGGTAACCCGCACCCAGGGCACGCCCAGCGCCCACATCTGCTCGAGGAAGTCCGGCACGGCGTTGGCGTTGTCGGGCGTGACCACGTGCACGACGCAGACCCCGACCCCGGCGCCCAGCAGCCGGTCGATGCCCTCGACCGCCCGGCGCCAGCTACCCGGCACGCCGCGCGAGCCGTCGTGCAGCCCCGCCCGCGCCCCGTCGAGCGAGACGTGGGCGGTGACGCCCCGCAGCGCTCCCAGCCGCCCCGCGACCTCGTCGTCGACGAACCAGCCGTTGCTGTTGAGGGTGACGCCGACGCCGGCCCCGGCCAGCGCCTCGATCACGCCGAGCGTCAGCTCCTTGCGCAGGAACGGCTCGCCGCCGGTGACCACCGCCTCGACGATGCCGAGGTCAAGCGACTGGCGCACCACCTCGCGCCACTCCGCATCGCTCAGCTCCGGCGTGCGCTGCAGGGTGTGCCGCGGCGAGTCGGTGTAGCAGAAGCCGCAGCGCAGGTTGCAGGCGTAGGTCAGCTCGAGCTTTGCCCCGATCGGGCGCTCGGGCGCCTCGGTCAGCGCACGCTGGGGCCGGCGGCCGAGCCTCCACAACAGCCGGCCCCAGGTAAAGCTCTGCTCACTTCGCCTACGTGCCGCCGACGGCAGCGCCGGGAGCGGTGGCAATCGGCTTGCCGTCGGTCTCGACCTCCTCGAGCTTTGGCGCCTAGGGCGGTGTCGGACTTACCGAAGCCACCCGGCTACGGGATGATGATGCTGTTGCCGGCGGCCGTTGAGATCGTCTCGCCGTTGGTGTCGATCTCCTCGACGCTGGGCGCCTCGTAGGACTCAGGTTGCTTCTGGCTCATCTCTTCCTCCTATGTGGTCGGTCGAAACCCTGGCCCTGAGTCTAGCCCCGAAGGCCCATTATGTGAAGAACTCTTCGAGCAGTTGCGGGCAGCGCCCCCAGGTCGTTGGGAAGGGCGACGCGAAAAGCCGGCGCCGATCGCAGCAGGGTGGCGAGACGGGCGAAGGCGCCGCCGATCGAGGCGCGGCCGCCGCTGTGGATCAGGTTAGGAGTGAGGAGGGCCAGTGCTTGCGCCGGTTCCAGTGGCTCTACCTCGAGCGCCGCGGTGCGATCGCCAAGCAGCACGATCGCCGCACCCGGGCAGGGCCGTGGCTCGCCGCACCCGGGGTCGGCTACGAGGCTCGTTCGATGCTCGCCACCCCGGCCGGGGTGGCGCACTCGCACGCCACGAGCACCCGGGAAGGCGATTGGCTCGTCCCCGTCGAGGGCGATCGCGACTCCGTCCTCGCCGAGGATGCGGTGTCCGGCCTCGCCCAGGGCCCGCGCCAGGGTTGACTTTCCGCGCAAGGTCGGCCCGCAGAAGAGCACCGCTTGCCCGGCCACCTCGACCGCCGAGGCGTGCATGACCAGGTCGCCGCGCATCGCCAGCAGGGTGCAGATCGCCGAGGAGGCGATGCGATGCTCGAGCAGCTCGGCGTCGCCGTCGCGGCTCTCTACGACAATCCGTCCCACCTCCGGTTCCAGCAGGAAGCTCGCCGACGGCGGCAATTCCAGCAGGCAGCGGCCCCCCTCCAGCTCATAGGAGGCATACCAACAGTGGCCGGTGCTGTCGATCAAGGTGCTGACCGGCTCTCGCCCGGGCGATTCGAGCGGCTCGGGCGAGGCCTCGATCCGCAGCTCTCCGCGCGTCCCCGCCGCGGCGTTGAGCCGACGCAGCGGCAGCTCGCTCTTAATCTCGAATCCATAGAGACTCCCCATCCAGTCATAGGCTATGGATCGTGACTCGAACTCAGATAGCGGCTGAGACGACCCTGCGGCGCACCGAGCGCGCCGTCCACGGCGACCTGCCCGAGGAGACGGTGTTGCTCGACGTCGACGCCGGGGTCGCGCTGCGGCTCAACACGACCGGCGCCTGGATCTGGGAGCAGCTCGAGCAGCCGCGGCCGGTGGCGGAGCTGGCGCGCGGCTTGGCGGAGCGCTTCGAGATCGACGAGGGCAGGGCGCTCGACGACGTGGTCGCGTTCGCCCGCGAGATGACTCGCCGCGAGTTGCTCGCGACCTCTTAGCCGGCGAGCGCCCGCTCGGGGAGATTCTGATCGGCGTGGTAACTCGACCGCACCAGCGGACCTGAGGCCACCGACTCGAAGCCAAGCTCGTACGCCGCCTTCTCCAGCGCCTCGAACTCCTCCGGGTGCCAGTAGCGGACCACCGGCAGGTGGTTCTCGGTCGGGCGCAGGTACTGGCCGACGGTCAGCACCTGGACGCGGTGCTCGCGCAGGATGCCGAACGCCTCGACCATCTCCTCGAAGCTCTCGCCGAGGCCGACCATCAGCCCCGACTTGGTCACGACTCCGTCTCCCCCCATCTCCTTCGCCATCCGCAGCACCCGCGCCGAGCGCAGGAACTTGGAGCCGCGTCGGGCAACCGGGTACAGGCGCGGCACCGTCTCGACGTTGTGGTTGAAGACGTCGGGCCGCTCGTGGATCACCTTCGCCAGCGGCATCTCCTGACCGCGGAAGTCGGGGGTGAGGATCTCGACCTTGCAGCCGGGCGCCCGCATGCGGATCGAGCGGATCACGCCGACGAAGGCGCTCGCCCCGTAGTCGGGCAGGTCGTCGCGGTCGACCGAGGTGACGACCGCGTGGCGCAGGCCCATCCGCTTCACCTGGTTGGCGACGCGCAGCGGCTCCAGCGGGTCGTTCCAGCTCGGTACCCCCGTCTTCACGTTGCAGAAGCCACAGCGGCGGGTGCAGACGTCGCCGAGGATCATGAAGGTCGCGGTGCCGCGCTCCCAGCACTCGCCGACGTTGGGGCAGTTCGCCTCCTCGCAGACCGTGTGCAGGTTCTCGGCGTCGATCGTCGACTTCAGCCGCCGGTAGGTCGGTCCGCCCGGCGCCGGCACCTTCAGCCAGGGCGGCTTGCGGGCGCGGCGGAAGGGAACGGCGTCGCCGCTCCCGGCCGCGGTCCCGCCCGGCTTGGCGCGGGAGCGGGTGACGTGGAGGCGCTCGGCCGGCGCTGCGGTCGTCTCACTCATGCGACGCCGAGCCTAGCGTTGTCGAGTCCGAGCGCATCCGGTGAGGTCTGGACGGGGTCCCGCTCATAGACCTCGGCAAAGCTGCGGGCGACCGTGTCGGCGAAGGCGTCGAGGCTCTGCTCCCCGCCCGTCTCGCGGCTCAGCGAGGTCACCTGGCAGCCCTCGATCCCGCAGGGCACGATCCACTCGAAGGGCTTCAGGTCGTTGCTGACGTTGATCGCCAGCCCGTGCGTGGTGATCCCGCGGCTCACATGCACCCCGATCGAGCCGATCTTGCGCGCCTCGGCAGGGCCGGCCGCGGTACCGGGCGGCTCGCCCTCGGTCCAGACCCCGGTCAGGCCCTCGATCGTCCCCGCCTCGACCCCGTGCTTGGCCAGCGAGCGGATCGCCACTCGCTCGAGCCGCCGCACGTACTCGTGGACGTCGTCGCCGTAGGGCCGCAGGTCGACGATCGGGTAGGCGACGAGCTGGCCCGGGCCGTGGTAGGTGACCTGGCCGCCGCGGTCGGTGTCGCGCACCTCGATCCCCTGCAGCCCGTACCACTCGATCGCCATCGGCAGCTCCTCCGGGGTGGCGCGCCGTCCGCGCGTGTAGACGGGCGGGTGCTCGAGCAGCAGCAGAGCGTCGGGGATGGCCCCGTCCTGCCGCGCGTCGCGCAGCCAGCGCTGGGCGACGAGGGCCTCGTCGTAGGAGACCAGGCCGCAGCGGACCACGAGGACTTCGGCGCTCATTCCCGAATCGTTGCATGGCGCCGCACTATTCTTGGCGCCGACCATGGTCCAGTCCAAGGCCCTACGACCAGACTGGCTTCCGGCCGTCGCCCTCAGCTCCCTGCTCGCCGCCGCGATGGTCGCCTGGAACCCGCAGGTCGGCGACCTGGCGGCGCAGGTCTTCCGCGCCCAGCTCTTCCAGCACGCCGGGCTGGCGATCTGGAACGGCAGCTGGTACGACGGCCACTACACGCTCACCTACAGCTTCCTCTTCCCGCCGCTCGCCTCGTTGCTCGGGGTGCGGCTGATCGGCCTGGTCTCGGTCGTCGCCTCCTCCTACTTCTTCGACCGCCTCGTCCGCGACCGCTGGGGAGAGGCGTCACGCTGGGCCACCCTCTGGTTCGCCGCCGGCGTGGTGACCCTGCTCGCCGACGGCCAGCTCACCTTCGCCCTAGGCGTAGCCTTCGGCCTCGCCTCTCTGCGCTCGATCCAGACGGGCCACGGAAAGCTCGCGCTCGCAGCAGCGGCGGCCTGCGCCCTCTCCAGCCCCGTAGCCGCTGTCTTCCTGGCAGGAGTCCTGCTCGCCGCTGCGGGGTCGGAGGTCGACTGGGCCGGCTCCTTCCGCGGGTGGCGTGACAGGACCCGCGGCCAGGCGCTCTGGCCAGCGGCCGTCGCCCTCGGCCTCGTCGCTCTGCCCAACCTCCTCTTCCCCGGCTCCGGCCAGTTCCCCTTCGCCCTCTCCTCCTACGCCGCGATCCCGCTCTGGTGCGGCGGCGCGCTCTACGTCACGCGGGGGCTGCGCGACGAGGAGCGCCAGCTGCGCTGGGTGCTGGTCGGCTACGTGATCGTCGCGACCCTGCTGGTCCTGGCGCCGAACCCGATCGGCGGCAACGCGGTGCGCCTGGGGGCGCTGTTCGGCGGCCCGGTGCTCGCCGCCGTGGTTCTGGCCCGGCGCCCCCGCGTTTCGGTCTGGGCCCTCACGCTGCTCCTGGCCGGCGGCCTCTACTGGCAGGTGACGGCGAGCGTCAGCCAGATCGCCCGCAGCGTCGGCGACCCCTCCACCGCGCGCTCCTACTTCGCTCCGCCGGCCCGCTGGCTGCGGGCGCACGGCGGCACCGGCATCCGGGTCGAGGTGCCGCCGACCGCCAACCACTGGGAGTCGGCCTACCTCGCCTCGCAGTTCGAGCTCGCCCGCGGCTGGCTGCGCCAGCTCGACACCACTCGCGACGACATCTTCTACGACGAAAACGAGCTCAGCGCCGCCGCCTACGGCAACTGGCTGCGCCAGAACGCGGTCTCCTACGTCGCCCTGCCAGACGCCCCGCTCGACTACTCCTCGGCCGAAGAGCGCCGGCTGATCCTCGGCGGGCCGTCCTACCTGGACCTGCGCTGGAGCTCGCCGCACTGGCGGATCTACGCCGTGCGCGATCCCAAGCCGCTCGTCGACCCGATGGGAACGGCGGCGGCGAAGGTGCTCTGGGTCGGCCGCCAGAGCTTCGGCCTCGACGTCAGCCGCCCCGGTGAATTCCTCGTCCGCGTCAACTTCACCCCCTACTGGTCGATCGAACGCGGCGCCGGCTGCCTGCTGCGCCGCGGCGATTGGACGGTGGCGCGGGCGGCGCACCCGGGCATCCTGCGGGTCGCTGCCGACTTCTCGCTCGGCAGTGCCTGGAACGCCGTCACCGGCGCCCGCAAGACCTGCTGAGCAGCCTACGGCTGGCCCGAGGGGAGGCCCGCGTCGCGCATCGCCAGGGCGAACTTGGCGAATTCCTCCTGGAAGTCGTGCAGCTCGAAGCGGTGACCGGCACCGTCCGCGACCGGAGAGACCGATTGGGCTGTGCCGCGCCGGTCCTGCCGTGCTTTCGTCCGCCACGCGGTCATTTCCACGTGCAGATCGCTGCGAGGAACAACCTCCTCGCTCGGCTCCTCTTCCAGCAGCATCCCCAGGTGCGGCGCGCTGCGCACCCGCTCGGGCATCGCGTGCAGAGCGTGCTCGGGGTTCGCCGCGAAGCGCTGCAGAATCGTCGCGATCAGGCTGGTGTGCTCGAGCGTCTCGTGGCAGACGAACTTGCGCACCCGCGGTCCCACGACGAGGGCCGGCACCCTGACCCCGAGGGTCGGGTAGCCGGAGCCGTCGTCGACGACGGGTGGCGCCACGTGGTCGTAGAAGCCACCGTGCTCGTCGTAGACGACGACCAGGACCGTGTCCTCCCAGACCGGGCTGCTGGCCAGCGCCTCGTAGATTTCCAGAACCAGCGCCTGACCCGCCTTGACATCGGAGGGCGGGTGGTCGTCGTTGGAGCTGGGATCGAGGACGCTGAGGTCGATGAAGTTGGGGTCGATCCAGGAGACGTCGCGCAGCTCCCCTCTGGCGGCGTCGTCGAGGAAGCTGTCGCCGGTGACGATTGCCGCCTCGCCCGCTTCGGTCGCCAGGCTCACCTTCTTGCGGTTGAAGTAAGCGAAGTTGTCGCGCTTGATGTGGCGGAAGTCGCGGTAAAGGGAGTCAGCCGCGCGCAGCGTCGCCGGGTCGTGTGAGTACCAGCGCCACTGCGAGTCGTGCAGCTGGCGGGTGAAGGCCTCGACCTCGAAGATCGGCGCCCCCGAGAGCCCGCCGACCAGAGGCAGCCCCTTGATGTCTTTGATCAGCTCACCGAGCAGCCCCGGCTTGTGGCCGATCGAGGGCTCCTCGCGCCCGGCCAGCGAGTAGAGGCGGTTGGGCCAGGTGTCGCCGGGGATCGAGGAGTGCCAGGCGTCGCAGACGCAGAAGTTGTGGGCGAGGTGCTTGTAGACCGGCAGGTGTCCTCCGCCGAAGTGGCCCATCGGCACTTTCAAGTACAGGGGATCCAGCTCGACCGGGTTGCCCTGCTCGTCCTTGCGGGTGCTGGCGAAGTTCCTGACGAAGCCGGTGTTGCCGTTCTGCAGCTGGCTGTGCACGCAGCTGGGCGAGTGGCAGGGATCGAGGAGCTTCGGTTTGTGCCCGGGCGGCGTCGGCGGCATCGTTTCCCCGGGCCCCCATTCGAAGGGGTCGTACTGGTTGCCAGCCGCGTCCGGATTCGGCATCGCCGAACCGAGGCCGTCGACATCGAGACCTTCGCCCTGCAGGAAGCCGAGCATCTGGTCGAAGGAGCGGTTCTCCATCATCAGCACGACGATGTGTTTGACCGAATGCAGGCGCTCAAGTCCTCCGTCCGGCGGCTTCGGCCGCGGCGTGTTGTCCGGGGGTGTGGTCACGCACTCCCACCCCCCGGCGGAGGGTCCGCGGGTTGCGGCCCCTCCGTGTCCGCGTGATAGGTGGCGGCCTTGACATCTTTGGCTCGCTCGGGGGCTACTTTTTCGAGCGTTTTGGTCAGATTTAGGAGTTTTTGTTGGGCGACCTCAGCTTTTTGCCGGGCAAGGGCGGCTTTGGTCGCTTCGTCACCGGCTGTGGCAGTGTTGTCGGAGCTGATCTTGATCCCGAGATAAGCGCCGATGACCGCCGAGATGATGCCGAAGGCGGATGAGGTGACGGCTACCGCCGAGGCCTTGTTGTCGAGCCGGGTGAGTGTGACTATCGCCAGCGAGGTCACGGCGGTGATGCCGACGACAACCGCGATCAGGCCGCCAATCGATTTGATGCTTTCTGCGCTCGCGGCGGCGCTGCCCTTGCCGTCCCCTATCGACCCGATCGCCGCCGCGGCGATCGTCAGCGCACCGACCGCAAACAGGACCCCGCCGAGTGGCTGCAGCCTGACGCCGAGCACCGAGGCGTCGCTGTCGCGTAGGGCGAAGGCCAGCACGGCGCCGACCAGGGCGAACAGGAAGCCGGCTATCAGCCAGTACTTGGGGCGCACCGCCGCCCGTTCGGCCTTCTCCACTGCCTCTTCGGCTTTCTTCAGGGCCGCGTCCAGCAAGGCGGCTAATAACGGCGGGGCCGGCGAGACGGTCGGTAACGCGGTCGGCGCTTCGCCCTCAGGCATAGCTGGCCAGCCTGACCGTCTCGAAGGCGAGCACGTCGTTTGCGGCGCGGCCGGCGGTGCGCGCGGTCACCGTCACCTTTGCCTCCTCGATGCCGCGCTCGACCAGCCCCCGCACGGCCTCGGTCACGGTGAGGATTCGCAGCGCCGGCTCGAGTTGGTGCGCCGGGCGCAGGTCGAAGGCGTCGCGCCGGGAGGGGATGTCGCAGTGGCCGACGTCGCCGAAGCAGCCGCCGTGGCCGAGGATGTAGAAGGAGCCGACGTAGGCGCGGTGCTCGGCGTCGGCGTCGCGTCCCACCCCGCGCGGGTCGAGGAAGACCTGCGCCTCGTAGGAGGCCCCGGAGTGATCGAGCCCGTAGAAGAGCAGGTCGGCCCGCGCGAACGGGTGCTCGGCGCCGGGCAGCTCGATCGGCTTGCTGGTGAACCGGTCAACCATGGCCGGGGCCTTTCGCCGCCGCGGTTGAGGCGGCGTAGTCGTAGCCGAGTCGGGAGATGTGCAGCGTGTCGCGGACCGTCATCGGAAACGGGGCGAGCGCGCGGTCGAGCAATGCCGCCGGCACGCCCGCACCGTGGCGCAGCTGCCAGAGGTACCAGAGGCGGTCGATCATGCTGTGGTGCGCCCAGAAGAGCGGGTCATAGGCGGCGGTTGCGATGTCGCCCATCGTTCCCCCCGTCCAGACGTGGACGCCGTCGTGGATGCTCTCGAGCTGGGTCTGGAAGGTGAAGAAGTCGTGGTTTTTCAGTACCGCCTCGACCTCTCCGGCGAGGGGCAGGGCTCCCGGGGCGCCGGGGGTGCGGGTGGTTCGGGTCTGGCTCGGGGCGGCTCGTCCGGAGGGTTGGATCGGCGAGTCGAACAGCGGGTTCTTCCTGCCGTCGGCCCTGCGTTTGGCGTAGGGGCCGGGGATGCCGCCGGCGTGGTGGGTCCAATCCCACCAGGGCAGGGTCACCCCCGGGACCTGGTCCTGCAGGGCCTTCTCGAAGAGGTACAGGTAGGCCCGGTGCCAGGGCAGGAAGAGCTCGCGATGGTGCACGCAGGAGATCGGCAGCGGTAGGCCGTGGATCCCCGCCCAGTACTGGTAGCCGCGGTCGTCGCCGATCGCCTGCGTCGCCGTGATCGCCTGGCGAAGGTCCGCCAGCTGCCCCGCGGTGAGCCGCCTGGCGTCGCGGCGGTGGCGCAGGGCGTGGGGCGCCAGCTCCGGCCCGGGAGGCGTGCTTGCGCTCATCGCCGCCCACCCTCTACGTCGAGGCCGGGCCGCTTGCGCGCCCGCCGGCGCAGCGTCCGGCTGCGCAGCTTCTGCCCGGCGACGCCACCCGCAGCGGCGGCGATCGGCGCCAGGCTGAGCGCCGTCTCCTCCACTGGTATGCCTGCGATGTGCGCCAGCATTTGAGGCGCACCCTCTCAGATCAGTAACTAATACACAAGTACTTTAAGAAATTAATGTTTAATCGATCTCACACCGACCTCAGAGGGCCAGAGCGAGTGGCTCTTCGAGCAGATCGCGGATCCTCGCCAGGAACTCGGCAGCGGGCGCGCCGTAGAGGATGCGGTGATCGCAGGCGAGGTTGACCCGCATCAGGTGGGCGCTTGCGACATTGCCGTCGCGGATTGCAGCCTGCTCCTTGATCGCCCCGACGGCGAGGATCGCCGCTTGCGGCGGGTTGATCACGGCGGCGAAGCTGTCGATCCCGAACATCCCCAGGTTGGAGACGGTGAAGGTGGCCCCGGAGAGCTCCGGCGGCGTGATCTGCCCGTCCCGCACCCGCCGCGCCAGAGCCCGGGAGTCGGTGGCGATCTGCCGCAGGTTCTTCTCGTCGGCGTCGAAGACGGTGGGGACGACCAGGGCATCATTGGCCGCGACGGCGACCCCGACGTTGACCCGTGAGTAGAGCTCAAACCGCCCGTCCCGATAAGCCCCGTTCGCCCGCGGATGCTCCCGCAGCGCCAGCGCGCAAGCCTTGACCACCATGTCGTTGAAGGAAGGCACCGCGTCGCCCTCTTTGGCCCCGGCCTTGATCTGCCCCCGAGCAGCGACAAGGCGACTCATGTCGATCTCAGCTTCGAGGTAGAAGTGCGGCGCGGTCGCCTTCGACTCGGCCATCCGGCGTGCGATCGTCGACTGAAGCTTGGAGAGATCTTCGTAGCTGACCGTACCCTTGGCGGTCTCGGGATTGGGCGCTGTGGCCGCGGGTCCTGTCGCGGCGGGCTCCCCCACGGTGCTCGGCGCTAGACGCGCCTCCGCGCCGCGGGGGACCCCTCCCGCCACGCCACCCGCGGAAGCAACCGCCCGCTCCACGTCCGCCTTGACGATGCGGCCACCAGGGCCGGAGCCGGTCAGCTGTGAAAGGTCCAGCTTCCGCTCCTTGGCCATCCGGCGGGCTACCGGTGACGCCTTCGGCCGCCCGTTGCCCTCGGGCTCGGCGGGCGGTTCGACCGTCTCCGTCTGCGAGTGGTGTGGAGGAGGGGGGGGCGAGGACGGTGTTGACCCGCCCGCAGGCCCCCCCTCCTCCGCGACAGGACCCGCAGCCGAGCGCTCAGTCCCATCCCCGTCCCCGACCTTCGCAATCGGTGTCCCGATAGCCACCGTCTCACCCTCCGAGACCAAGATCTCTTCAAGCTTCCCAGCCACGTCAGCTTCGTAGGCCATGTTCGCCTTGTCGGTCTCGATTTCCACAAGCTCGTCGCCAACCGACACCGCATCGCCGGGTTGCTTGAGCCATTGGAGGATGGTGCCCTCCTCCATCGAGTCGGAGAGTCTCGGCATGACCACGTCAGTCATCAGATCGACCCCTCCAGCGCGGCCAATGCCGCCTTCACCACGTGCTCCTCATGCGGAATCGCAGCCTGCTCCAGCCGCTTCGAGTAGGGCATGTGCACGTCGGCCCCGGTGACCCGCTGCACCGGCGCGTCGAGGTGATCGAAGGCCTGCTCGGTGATCAGGGTCGCCAGGTTGGCGCCGACGCCGCCGTGCGGCCAGCCCTCCTCGACGATCACCGCCCGGTTGGTCTTGCGCACCGAGGTGAGGATCGTGTCGAGGTCGAGCGGGCGCAGGGTGCGCGGGTCGATCACCTCGGCCTCGACTCCGTGCTCGTCCGAGAGCGCTCGGGCCGCGTCCTCGGCGATGTGGGCCATCTTGAGGATGCCGACGATCGTCACGTCAGAACCCTCGCGGCGCACCGCCGCCTGGCCGAAGCCGAGCACCTCGTCGCCTTCGCCGGCGACCTCGCCGCGGCGACCGTAGAGGCTCTCGTGCTCGATGAAGATCACCGGGTTGTCGTCGCGGATCGCCGCCTTAAGCAGCGCCTTGCCGTCGGCCGGGGTCGAGGGGCAGGCGACCAGCAGCCCCGGCACCTGCAGAAAGAGCGCCTCGAAGCTGTGCGAGTGGGTCGGGCCGAGCTGATGCCCGCCGCCGCCCGGCATCCGGATCACCATCGGCACCCGCGCCTGGCCGTTGAACATGTAGGGGATCGCGGCGGCGTGGTTGACGATCTGGTCCAGCGCCAGCAGCGAGAAGTTGACCGTCATCAGCTCGACGATCGGCCGCAGCCCGCCCATCGCGGCGCCGATCCCCGCGCCGACGATCGTGTTCTCGGAGATCGGCGTGTCGCGCACCCGCCGCTCGCCGAACTCCTCGAGCAGCCCCTCGGTCACCTTGAAGGCCCCCTGGAAGACGCCGACGTCCTCGCCGATCACGAAGACCCCCTCGTCGCGGCGCATCTCCTCCGCCATCGCATCGCGCAGCGCCTCTCGCATCCGCAGCGCCGCCATCAGTCCTCGACCTCATCGTGCTCGGCCGCGACCTCGGCCTCGGCGCCCTCCTGGGCATCGCCGTGCGTAGCCGGGTTGGGACGCGGCCCGTCCGTGCGCCCCGCGTAGGCGGCGCCGGCTTCGGCCAGCTCGCGCGCCGCCGCCGGCATCCGCTCCTCGTGCTCGCCCCGATGCGGCTCGGGACTGCGCTCGTCGACCGCATACCAGCCGGCGTCGCTGTCGAGCACGTAGAGGCTCTCGTAGAGGGTGTCGAGCGGCGGCTCGGGCGAGGCCTCGGCGAACTCGACCGCTTCCAAGACCGCCGCCTCGGCCTTGTCGCGCACCTCCTGCAGCTCCCGCTCGCCCAGCACGCCGGCCTCGATGCAGCGCCGGGCGAAGATCTCGATCGGGTCCTTGGCCTGCCACCGCTCGACCTCCTCACGCTCGCGGTAGACCTCGGGATCGGCGGCGGAGTGGCCGCGGAAACGGTAGGTGAAGGCCTCGAGCAGGGTCGGGCGGCGCTCATCGCGGGCCAGCCGGATTCCCTCGGCGACGCTCTCGCGCACCGCCAGCACGTCCATGCCGTCGATCCGCCGGCCTGGGATCCCATACCCCTCGGCCTTCTTGGAGAGGTCGGTCTGGGCGGAGTGGCGCTCGACCGAGGTGCCCATCCCGTAGAGGTTGTTCTCGACCAGGAAGAGGACGGGCAGGCTCCAGAGCGCCGCCAGGTTCATCGTCTCGCCGAAGTTGCCGGCGTTGGAGGCGCCGTCGCCGAACATGCATACCGTCACCGCGTCCTCGCCCTTGTACTCGGAGGAGAGCGCCAGGCCGGCCGCGATCGGCAGGTTGCCGCCGACGATCCCGTAGCCGCCCATGAAGCGGTGCTCGGCGTCGAAGATGTGCATCGAGCCACCGCGCCCGCCGCTGGTCCCGTCGACGCCGCCGAACAGCTCCGCCATCACCCGCCTGGGCTCGGTACCGCGGGCGATCGCGTGGCCGTGGGTGCGGTAGGTGCCGATCAGGTAGTCCTCGGGGCGCATCACCGAGGCGGTGCCGACGATCGTCGCCTCCTCGCCGATCGCCAGGTGGAGGAAGCCGCCGGCCTTGGCCCGCTGGTACTGGCGCCCCGCCTCCTCCTCGAAGCGGCGGATCAGCGCCATGCGGGCGAGCAGCGCGTAACAGGTGGAGGCGTCGGGGAGATCGGCCACGCCCTGACCTTAGCTCGCCGCGGAGACCGCCTCCTCGAGTCTGTCGTCGCCCCAGAAGACCTCACCGTTCACGACCAGCGACGGGACGCCGAAGACGCCCAGCGCAGCGGCCGAATCGGTCGCCTCGCGCAGCGAGCTCTTGACGATTTCCGTCTCGACCGCCTTGAGCAGGGCGTTGGGGTGCAGCTCGCAGGCGGCGGCGGCGATCAGCACGTTGTCGGGCTCGGAGAGGTCGCGCCCGGCGGCGAAGGCTTGGCGGAAGGCAGCGAGGGCGAAGGAGACGGTGCGACCGGTCTGCTTGGCGAAGGTCGCGACCCGCATCGCGAAGAGAGTGTTGCCGGGCCAGGGCTCGGGCCAGACGATCGGGGCCAGCCCTTGGGCCTCGGCGCGCCGCTTCACCTCGGCGATCCCCTCCGCCCGCCCCGGCCCGTTGGCCCAGGAGTCCCGGCCGAACGTCCTGAACAGGCCGCCGAGCAGGACCGGCTGCCACTCCGGCTGCTCCAGCCCGGCCTCGCCGAAGGTCCCGCTGATCCGCTCAGCGGTCAGGTACGCATAGGGCGAGCCGAGATCGAAGTAGAAGGTCGCAGGGGGGGAGAGATCTGCCACGCCAGGACCTTATGTGGGTATGAACTATCCGAGGAGTGACCTATCTCATGGTAATTTCAATGCTCATGAAGAAGCGCATGAAAATCAGCAAGGGCGGCCAGGTCTCGATCCCGGCACCCATCCGCAAGCGCTGGGGGACAACCGCGATAACGCTCGAGGACCAGGGCGATCAGCTCGTCCTCAAGCCCGTTCCCGACGATCCAATCGAGGCAGCGGCTGGCGCTCTGGCGGGCGAGCTGGGTCACATCGACTTGGCCGAGCTTCGACGCGTCGCCCGCGAGGACGATCGGATAGCGATGGAAAGGCGCGAACGCCGGGAATTCCGGTGACGGTCCTCGACGCCTACGCCCTCATCGCATATGTCATCGGAGGTCCGGCTCAGGAGAAGGTCATCACCCTCTTGCGCGAGGGAAAGTGCACGATCGCCACTGCAAATCTGATTGAGGTATTCGACGTGGTCGGTCGTCAGCACGACTACCCGGTTGGAAGGGTTGCCGAGATCGTCGACCCGCTTTTCGCCACTTCGCTCTCGGTGGTTCACCTCGACGAGCACCTCGCTCGCCGGGCTGGAGAACTACGGGTTGAGCACTACCACCGCACGCGCAGCCCGCTTTCACTTGCGGACGTGGTCCTCATCGTCTCAGCACGCAGTGGCGACCGGATTGCGACCGCCGATCCCGATGTGCTTGCGACGGCAAGCAGTCTTGGTGTCGAGACAGTTGAGCTGCCTGGACAGGGTTAGGTTTCCGCCGCCGAGCGCTAAGCGTGAATCGCCCAGCCGTCGACCGCGCGGGCGGCTTCGGGGATCGCCTCGGAGATCGTCGGGTGGGGGTGGACGATCCGGGCCAGCTCCTGATAGCCGCCCTCGAGGGCCATCGTCGCGACCAGCTCGGCGATCATGTCGCAGGCGCGGTTGCCGACGATGTGGGCGCCGAGGATCTCACCGTACTTGGAGTCGACGACGAGCTTGACGAGGCCGTCTTTGTCGTCGTAGACCGTGGCACCGCCAACCCCGCCGAGCTTCTGCTTGCCGACCTTGACGTCGTGGCCGGCCTCCTTCGCGGCTGCCTCGGTGAGACCGACGCTGGCCACCTGCGGGTGACAGAAGGTCGCCCCGGCGACGAGGTCCTGGTCGACCGGGTGGGTGGGCGCCCCGGCCGCATGCTCGACCGCGACGACGCCCTCCTCGGAAGCCTTGTGGGCAAGCGCCTTGGTCCCGGTGAGGTCGCCGATCGCGTAGACCTTGGGGTTCGAGGTGCGCCCGTACTCGTCGACTTTCACCTTGCCCTTCTCGGTCAGCTCGACCCCGGCCTCGGAGAGGCCCAGACCCTCGATGTCGGCGGAGCGCCCGCCGGCGATGCAGAGGTAGTCGACCTCGGTAGAGCTGTCCCCGTAGGAGAGCTTGACCGAGCTCTCGCCGGCCTCGACGCCCTCGACCGGCGAGCCGGTGGAGATCGCGATGTTCTGCTTCTTGAAGGCGCGCTCGACGACGCGGGCAATGTCCTTGTCCTCGGCGGGGAGGATCTGGTCCAGCATCTCGATCAGCAGCACCTCGGTGCCGAAGCGCCCGTAGGCGGATGCGATCTCGCAGCCCGAGGCGCCGGCGCCGACGACTGCGATCTTCCCCGGCTGCTCGGGCAGCGACCAGGCGCCCCAGGTGTCGAGGACCCGCCCGCCGAACTCGACTCCAGGGATCGGCAGTGCGGCCGAGCCGGTCGCCAGCACCGCGCTGCCGGCCTCGTGGACAGCGTCGCCGACCTTGACGTTCCCCTCGGCCGTGAGCGCCCCGTCGCCCTCTATCAGGGCGACCTTGTTCTTGTCCCAGAGCATCTTCACGCCGCCCGAGAGCGACTCGGAGACGGCGGCGCGGCGCTTGCCCAGCGCCTCCCAGTCGATCGAGACGTCCTTGGCGACGACCCCGAGCTCGGCGCTGTCGCGGGCCTGGTCGTAGATCTCGGCCGTGCGCAGGACCGTCTTGGCCGGGATACAGGCGTAATTGAGGCAGCGACCGCCCGGCTTGTCGCGCTCGACGACCGCGGTCTTCTTGCCCAGCTGGGCGGCGCGGATCGCGGCCACATAGCCGCCCGGCCCCCCGCCGATGACGATCACATCGTAAGAATCAGCCACTGGGGCTGAGCCTATAGAACGAGAACATTCCGCCACGTCCTCCGCTTCGCGTCCGGGCGTGTCGGCAATCGCCGGATCGGCGCCGCTCACGAAGAATCAGATTGCGACGTTCGCTAATCGGGATTTCGGGAGGGCATCTGGATCCGCGCCATCGCCTTGACCATGAAGAAGAAGAAGCTGCCGGTGACGGCGAGCAGGGCGAGCGTGGCCAGCACCTGGGTGACGGTCGCCGCCTGCAGGGCCAGCCCGTAGACGGCGCTGAAGATGAGGAAGACGAGGATCAGCTGGAAGCCGAGCACGGCCCAGTAGCGGGCCCGCCACATGCCCCAGGCCATGATCCCCATCAGCAGGGCCGGTGCCAGCACCTGGACGAAGTGCGGTTTGGCGCCGTTGACCTTGGTCCCGGCGAGGTAGCCGATCACGATCGAGGCCGCGATCAGCGCCGCGACCACGGCGCCGATCGTCACCACCAGCGGTCGCTCGCCCTCGGCCAGCGGCACCAGCGCCTCGCGCGCTTCCTGATTGCGCACCTCGGCCCGGGCGTAGCCGCGCTCCATCCGCTCCCGCGGCGGGGGCGATGCCCCGCGCTGCTTGCGCTTCTGGGGACGCTCAGCCACCGGGGGCCACGTCTCCGGCCTCGCTGAAGGCGCCGCGCAGCTGTTCGGCGCTTGCAGCCGGGTCTTCGGCGTCGCGAATCGCCCGCACGACGCAGAGCCGCCGCGCCCCGGCCGCGACGACCTCGGCTGCGTTGGACGGGTCGATGCCGCCGATCGCGAAGAAGGCATGGGCGGGATTGGCGGCCGCGTGCGAGACCAGCTCGAGGCCGACGGCCGGGCGGCCCTCCTTCGTCGGTGTCTCCCAGACAGGCCCGACGCTCATGTAGTCGATCGGCTGGTCTGCCGCTGCGGCGATCTGCGCCTCGGAGTGGGTCGAGAGACCGACGATCGCGTCGGGCCCAACCGCCTCGCGAACCTCCGCTACCGCCATGTCGTCCTGGCCGACGTGGACGCCGTCGGCGTTGCAGGCGCGGGCCAGGTCGGGATCGTCGTTGACGACGAAGAGGGCGCTGTAGGTGTCGCAGAGGCGGCGGAAGGTGAGGGCCGAGCGCTCGATCTCGCGCCGCGGCAGCGACTTCTCGCGAAGCTGGACGATGTCGACGCCGCCGCTCAGCGCCGCCCGCAGCAGCGGCTCGGGATCTTCGCCACGCGGCTGCGCGTCACAGCAGAAGTAGAGGCGCGCGGTGCGCAGCCGCTCGCGGCGCAGCGGTCCCTTGGCGTCGGGGGTAGCGAGGCTCACTCACCAAGTATCGCTCTGTAGCATCGGTGGGGCACGGGAGCCAAGGCTGAGAGGGTGGCAACGAGGCCACCGACCGTCTGGACCTGATCCGGGTAATGCCGGCGGAGGCAAGTTTGAGCGACCGAAGTACCTATGACGCGGTGATTGTCGGAGGCGGCGCGATCGGCCTCTGCTGCGCCTGGCGCACGGCGCAACGCGGCGCCCGCGTCGTCGTCCTCGACCGCGCCCGGCGCCCCGCCGGCGCCACCCGTGTCGCCGCCGGCATGCTGGCGCCGATCGGCGAGCTCGCCTTCGGCGAGCCGCAGCTGCTGAAGATGACGGTGGCCGCCGCCGAGCGCTACCCCGGCTTCGTCGCCGAGCTGGAGGCGGCGAGCGAGAAGAGCACGGGCTACTCGCGCCACGGCGCTCTCCACATCGCCCTCGATCGCGACGAGGCGGCCGAGCTGCGCCGCGTCCACGACCTGCAGCGCTCGCTCGGCCTCGGCGCCGAGTGGCTGCCGCCGCGCCGCTGTCGCGAGCTGGAGCCCGGCCTCACCCCGTCCTTCAACGGCGGCGTCCACGCGCCCGAGGAGGCTGCGGTCGATCCCCGTCGGATGACCGCGGCGCTGCTCGCGGCCCTGGCGGGTGCCGGCGTCGAGGTTCGGGCCGGCGTCGAGGTGACCGAGGCGCTGCTGGAGGGCGAGCGGATCGCCGGCGTCCGCACCGGGTCGGGCGGCGAGCTGCGCACCGGTGCGGTCGTGTTGGCGACCGGCGCCTGGTCGGGCTCGGCCGATTGGCTGCCCGAAGATGCCCGCCCACCGGTGCGCCCGGTCAAGGGCCAGATCCTCGAGCTGCGCGCCCCCGACGGCCGGCAGCCCTGCGAGCGGATCGTCGCTTCCGAGCGCGTCTACCTGGTGCCGCGCCCCGACGGCCGGCTGATCGTCGGGGCGACCACGGAGGAGCGCGGCTTCGACTCGACCGTCACAGCCGGCGGCGTCCACGAGCTGCTGCGCGAGGCCTACCGCCTGCTTCCCGACGTCGCCGAGATGGAGCTGGTCGAGGCGATGGCCGGGCTGCGCCCTGGCACGCCCGACAACCTGCCGCTGATCGGCCCGGGCGCGCTGGACGGCCTTGTCCTCGCCTGCGGCCACTACCGCAACGGCATCCTGCTGGCGCCGCTGACCGGCGAGGCCGTGGCGGGTGTGCTCGCCGGAGAGCCGCTACCCGACTCCCTCGCCGCCGCCAATCCGGTGAGTTCGCGTTTTGTAGTGCATATGGACGCAAAAAGGCGAAGTCACCGTGGACGAGGTGGCCGGCCAAGGGTGGAGGAGGCGACGGCGTGAGGATCGAGCTGAACGGCGAAGGGCACGAGTTGGCCGAGGGGGCCAGTCTCGCCGACGCGGTACGGGCGGCTGGGGCGGAGGATGCACGCGGCATCGCGGTCGCCCTCGACGGCGAGGTGGTGCCGCGCGCCGAGTGGAGTTCGACCGCGCCAGCGGAGGGCAGCAAGGTTGAGGTGCTGGCGGCGATCCAGGGCGGTGCCGAGGGCTGGGAGCTGGGCGGGTGCGCCTGGACCTCGCGGCTGATCGCCGGCACCGGCGGCTTCCGCTCGCTGGAGCAGATGGAGCGGGCGCTGACCGCCTCCGGGGCGGAGATCGTCACCGTCGCCCTGCGCCGCATCGATCCCGACGCGAAGGGCTCGGTCCTCGACGTGCTCGATCGGCTTGGCCTCTTCGCTCTTCCCAACACCGCCGGCTGCTACACGGCCCGCGACGCGGTCCGCACCGCCCAACTCGCTCGCGAGGCCTTCGAGACCGACTGGATCAAGCTCGAGGTGATCGGCGACGACCGCACCCTCTTCCCCGACGCGGTCGAGCTGCTCGACGCCGCCGAGACCCTGGTCGGTGAGGGCTTCACCGTCCTCCCCTACACCAACGACGACCCGATCCTCGCCCGCCGCCTCGAGGAGGCCGGCTGTGCCGCGGTGATGCCGCTGGGCTCGCCGATCGGCTCCGGCGCCGGCATCCGCAACCCGTACAACGTCGCGATCATCGTCGAGCGAGCCGCCGTGCCGGTCATCCTCGACGCCGGCATCGGCACCGCCTCCGACGCAGCTCTGGCGATGGAGCTGGGCTGCACCGCGGTGATGGCCGCCAGCTCGATCTTCGGCGCCTCCAACCCGGTCGCGATGGCCACCGCGCTGCGCCTCGGCGTCGAGGCAGGCCACGCCGCCCACGGCGCCGGCCGCATCCCCCTCCGCACCCACGCCGAGGCCTCAACCCCCGAGCAGGGCCTCCCCAACCTCTCCTGACCCCGTACCATGGAGCGCCGCGCCCCTGTAGCTCAGCTGGTTAGAGCGGCGGCCTTTTAAGCCGCGCGGCGCCGGTTCGAATCCGGTCGGGGGCATTCAGACGGGCATCTGCATCGCACTGTCGAATACGGAGTCTACGGCCGATGTCGACAAGGGCGGCTTGATTTCGTGGGCACCACATTTGGGTACCAAGTAGCAATCAGGGCGCGGCAAGCCCGCCCTTAACCATTGCGCTAGAGAAGTTCGTCCGAGGCCCGATACTCCCGTTGCTGCCGATCGTCCCTTCGAGCAGTCACGCGTTCGAAGATTGTGTGGACGTCGCGGGCCGGGGAGTCTCGATGCTCCCCGGCCCGTCTCGGCCGGCGCAGCCGGGCGTCAGTGGTGGCCGCCGAGCGGCTGGCCCGTGACCGGGCTCAGCGGCAGCGCGTCGTCGTGGGCGGAGCCGAAGTCGAACATCCCCGCCAGGTCGAACGGGACGTGCTCGGCTTTGTCGGTGCCGCCGAGCGCCTGGTCGAAGGAGCCCGCGATCCCCGGCAGATGCCAATTGTACTCGACGAAGTCGATCGTCGAGGCCTGGTCGCTGAGGTCGTGGTCGACGTAGTTGCGCTTCGCGAACGGCGAGATCACCAGCATCGGCAGGCGCGGGCCGAAGCCGCAACGCCCCTGCTGGCCGGCCAGCGGCAGGTCGGGCGCTTTCTGCGGGCTGGGGCCGCACTGGCCCGAGGTCGGCAGGGTCAGCGCCGTGTTGGTCAGGTTGTCCGCCGGCGAGAGAGACGGGTTGATCACGCCCGGGTTGGCGTGGTCGTACCAACCGTCGGAATCGTCGTAGTTGACGACGATCGCCGTGTGCCGCCAATCCGGCGTGTGCATGATCTCGTTGATCGTGTGGGCGACGAACTGCTGCTCGTCGGCGGGGTCGGAGTAGGCCGCGTGGCCGTCCTCGATGCCGGGAGCCTTGAGGAAGCTGACCGCCGGCAGCGCCGACGGCGGCAGCTCTTCATTGGAGATCGCCGTCACCAGCTGGTCGAAATCGCTCATGTCGTAGTTGTGGTTGGGCGTGTTGAACTGCGGCACGCCGCCGGCGTAGGACTGTGTGTCGGTCCCGATCGTTTCCAGCCCTGGCAGGGTGTCATGCCCGTTGGCGTAGGTCGGGATCGTCAGATGGTGCGGGTTGGCGGTCGAGGCGTAGTACTGAAACGGCTCGTGGTGTGGGATGTAGTCGTCCTTGTATCCGTACTGCCCGGTACCGCCGAGCGCCTGGCCGACCGGGCTGACGGCATCGCAGATGCCCTGGTTGCTGGAGTGCGGCACCGAGGCCTGGAAGCCCGCTTTCGCGAACTCGTCCGGGGTGAAGGTGCTGGTCGGCTGGCCGGCGTGCCCGGTGGCTTCCAGGGCCGCCGCGTAGGACGTGGTCGGCCGGAAGCCGCCCTCGAACCAGCCCCAGGAGAGGCCGGCGGCGTTGAGCTCGTCGCCGATGTTCTGACCGGTCAGGCCAACCGCGTCGCGGGTCGAGCAGTCGTCCCAGTAGGGCTGGGCGTCGCTGGTCAGCGAGAAGCCGCCGTGCCCGTCGGGGGTTATGTCCGCGTTGGGGCTGGTCGGGGTCGCCACCGAGGGGCTGTTTACCTCATGCGCGGTGTCGACGTTGCCGGTGTCGCCGGAGACGAGGTTGATCGCGCCCGGAGACGACGGCCCGAACGTGGTGTTGTAGGAGTTGTCGCTCATCGCGTAGTGCTGGGCGTAGTTCCACAGCGCCGTCACGGAGTTGCCGTCGTAGTAGTCCATAACGGTGTTCTTGTCGCATGGCGCGCCGAACGGGGTTTTGCCGCCCCCGTTGCCGGCACTCTGCACGAAGCGGTCCATCTGGCCGTTGTCGAAGGCCTGCTGCTCGTCGCTGTAGTTGTGGTCCTGGTCGCAGGTGAGCTGACCGCCGGCGTCGCCGGGGAGCCCGGTCACGTTGCTGTCCAGGCGCATCGGCAGCGAGGCGTTGGGGTTGGTGGTCAGCAGGTTCGAGCTGTGCCGCAGGCTCGGCGGCAGCGAGGAGCTGGTCGCCGGGGGAAGCCCGTCAACGGCCGGCGTGTGGGGCAGTGCGTTAAAGGCCTGGCCGTCTGTGTTCGCCGCGTGGGGATAGGTCCCGTAGTAGTGGTCGAAGGAGACGTTCTCGCCGAAGATCTCGATCACATGGCGGATCGGGCTGCGCGGTGACGCCGGATCGGGGGAATGTGTGTCGGGCGCTGGTGGCGAGGCAAATGCGACTGACGCCGCGAGGACTGAGAAACCCGCCAGAGCGGCGAGCAAAACCGGGATGCGCTTCATGTATCGATCCTCTCGCTGGAGTGCCGGATGGTGACGTAGCGCACGCTAGGGGCGGCCCTCCGGAGTCCGTGTTATCTACTCGTTGCCATCTCGTCTCAATTTTGCGATAGCGGTGTAAAGAGATGCCGCTGGATAGTCTGAGACGAGATGGCCACCAGCGGGGCAGAGGGCAGCGGGATCGAAGTCGACGGGCTCGTGCGCGAGTTCAAGAACGGGCCGCGGGCGGTCGACGGGATCGACCTGCAGGTGCAGGCTGGTGAGATCTACGGCTTCCTCGGCCCCAACGGCGCCGGCAAGTCGACCACGGTGCTGATGTTGACCACGCTGCTGCCGCCGACCGCGGGGACGGCGCGGGTGGCCGGCTTCGACATCGTCAAAGAGGGGCCGCTGGTACGGGCCTCGATCGGTGCCGCCCTGCAGGAGGCCGCGCTCGACCCGCTGCTCAGTGGACGCGAGCACATGCGCCTGCAGACCGCCCTGCACGGGCTGGCCAAGGCCGAGCGCGACCAGCGCGGGCAAGAGCTGCTGGAGCGGGTCGGCCTCTCCCAAGCCGCCGATCGCCGGGTCGGCGGCTACTCGGGCGGAATGAAGCGCCGCCTCGACCTCGCCCTGGCGCTGGCCCACAACCCGACGATCCTCTTCCTCGACGAGCCGACCACGGGGCTCGACATCCAGAGCCGCACGGCGCTCTGGGACGAGGTGGCGCGGCTCGCCGTCGAGGAGGGCGTCACCGTCTTCCTCACCACCCAGTACCTGGAGGAGGCCGACGCGCTGGCCGGCCGGGTCGGGATCATCGACCACGGCAGGATCGTCGCCGAGGGCACGCCGGCCGAGCTGAAGGCCGAGATTGGCCGGCCGACGGTCGAAGCCGTGCCCCGCGAGCCGGGCGAGCGGGAGCGCCTCGCCGCGGTGCTGGAGCGCTTCGGCGCCCGCGCCGGCGCCTCGCCGCGGGGGGCATCCGCCCGCCTGGAGGGCGGCGAGGCCCAGCTCGCCGACGTCGTCCGCGAGCTCGACGCCGAGGGGATCGCGATCGAGCGGCTGCAGCTGCACGCGCCCTCGCTCGACGACGTCTTCCTGGCCAAGACAGGGCGCTCGCTGGAGGGCGCCGAGGAGGAGGTCGAGGAGGCTGAGGACGCGGAGGCGGAGGCCGTGAGCCCGGCGTGAGCGGCCACCTGCGCACCCAGGTCGGCCAGCTCGCCCGCCGCTCGGTGCTGCGCACCCTGCGCCAGCCGGCGCAGATCGTCCCGGCGCTGATCTTTCCCCTCTTCCTGCTCGCGGTCAACTCGGGCGGGCTGAAAAGCGCGACCAGCCTGCCCGGCTTCCCGACCGACTCCTACCTCACCTTCGCCCTCGCCGTGCCCTTCATGCAGGGGGCGCTGTTCTCGGTGATGAACGCCGGCACCGACCTGGCGCGGGACATCGAGACCGGCTTCCTCAACCGCCTGGCACTGACCCCGCTGCGCGGCGCGGCGCTGCTCAGCGGCCTGCTCGCCGGCGCCGTCGTGCTCGGCCTGGTGCAGGCGCTGACCTACCTGACCGTGGGCCTGATCGCCGGTGCCGAACTGACGACCGGCGTCGCCGGAGCGCTGACGATCGTCGCCCTCGCGGTCTCGATCACCGTCGGCTTCGGCTCGATCGGCCTCTTCGCCGCCCTGCGCACCGGCTCCGGCGAGGCGGTGCAGAGCCTCTTCCCGGTCTTCTTCGTCTTCCTCTTCATCTCCGCGATGGCGCTGCCGCTCAACCTGCTGCAGACCCCGTGGTTTCACGACGTCGCCTCGGCCAACCCGGTCACCTACCTGCTCGAGGCCTTCCGCTCGCTGCTCTTCGAAGGCTGGGACCTGGGCGCGCTGGCACTCGGCTTCGGCATCGCCGCCGCGGTGCTCGCGGTCGGCATGCTGGGAGCCAGCAGCGCCCTCAAGACCCGGCTGGTACGCACGTGAGGGGCGCCGAGGGCACGCCCCGGCCGGGCGGCTTCCGCGCCGTCGCCCTCGCGGTCGCCTGGCGCAGCGTCCACAACTTCCTCTCCAACCCGGCCTTCCTGCTGCCCGCCGTGATCTTCCCGCTCTTCTTCTTCGTCGCCTTCGCCGGCGGGCTCCCGGCGATCGCCAAGACGCCGGGCTTCGACTTCCCCAGCGGCTACACCGCCTTCCAGTTCGTCTTCGTCCTGCTCCAGTCGGCGGCCTTCGGCGGCGTCTTCACCGGCTTCGCGATCGCCCGCGACTTCGAGATCGGCTTCGCCAACCGCTACCTGCTCGCCGCCGCCAACCGCAACGGGATCGTCGCCGGCTACGCGCTCGCGGCGCTGACCCGCGCCCTGATCACCTGGACCGTGCTGACCGCGATCGCCCTGGTCGCGGGGATGGACGTCGGCGGGGCCGGGGTCGAACTGTTCGGCCTCTTCGGCCTGGCGATCCTCACCAACCTGACGGCGACGCTCTGGGCGGCAGGCGTCGCGATGCGCGTGCGCTCGATCCAGGGCGGGCCGTTCATGCAGTTCCCCGTCTTCCTGATCCTCTTCCTCGCCCCGGTCTACGTGCCGCTCAGCCTGCTCAGCGGCTGGATCCACGCGGTCGCCTCGGTCAACCCGACCACCGCCCTGCTCGAGGCCGGCCGCGGCTTCATCTCCGGCGAACCGGTCGTAGTCGCCCTCGCCTTCGCGATCGCCGTCACCCTGCCGATCCTCTTCGCCCTCTGGGCCCGCGGCGGCCTGCGCCGAGCCGAAGCCGCCGGCTGAGATTCTCATCTTCTCTTTAGGCGGGCGCGGATATCGTGCCGCTCCTCAATGAAGAAGCGCCGAAACCTGATCGTCCCCGCCATCTTGGTCGGCTTCGTCTTCCTCGTCGTCGCGATCGTCTACTTCGTCGAGCCGGCCGGCTCGCTGCCCTCCTTCTTCCCCGGCCACGAGGCGGGCTCCAGCCATCACCATGCCAAGCACGGCATCGCCGCGCTGGTCGTCGCGGCCGCCTGCTTCGTCTTCGCCTGGTTCCAGAGCGGGCCATCCCAGCCCGCCTCCGCATAGGCTGCAGTCTCGATGGACCCCATCTCCTACTTTCAGGCGATCGTGCTCGGCCTCTTGCAGGGCATTGCCGAGCCCTTCCCGATCTCCAGTCTCGGCCATGCCGTGATCGCGCCACAGCTGTTCGGCTGGAACATCCACCAGAACGACAAGTTCTTCCTCACCTTCCTCGTCGGCACCCACTGCGCCACCGCGATCGTCCTCTTCGTCATCTTTCGCGACGACTGGATGCGGATCTTCCGCGGAGTTGGCCGCTCCCTGCGCGATCGCCAGATCGGCGAGGGCGACAACGACGCCAAGCTCGGCTGGCTGCTCGTCGTCGGCACCGTCCCGGCCGGCCTGATCGGCCTGCTGCTAGAGCATCCGCTGCGCACCCTCTTCGCCTCGGCCCAGGCCGCGGCGGCGTTCCTGATCCTCAACGGGATCCTCCTGCTCGCCTTCGAGAGCCTGCGCAAGCGACCGCCCCGGCGCGGCGACTTCGAAGGCGACGGCGACCTCCGCATCGCCAAGCT
Organism: Solirubrobacterales bacterium; assembly: GCA_036269215.1. GTDB lineage: Bacteria > Actinomycetota > Thermoleophilia > Solirubrobacterales > 70-9 > VRUE01. The sequence continues at coordinate 19,743 of DATASN010000040.1, read as the reverse complement.
CAGCTGGAAACAGGCGATCGCCGTCGGCACCGCCCAGGCGGCGGCGCTGATCCCCGGCATCTCGCGCTCGGGGGTGACGATGGGCGGCGGCCTGATCGTCGGCCTCTCCAACGAGGACGCCGCCCGCTACTCCTTCCTGCTGGCGACGCCGATCATCGCCGCCGCCGGCTTCCTCAAGCTGCCCGAACTGCTCGGCTCCGCGGGGGACGGCGTGCGCGGCCAGGCCCTCGTCGGGGCCCTCGCGGCGGCACTCACAACCTGGCTCGCGGTCAGGTTCCTGCTCAAATTCTTCGAGACCAACCGCCTGACGCCGTTCGGCGTCTATTGCATCGTCGCCGGCACGATCTGCACGCTGATATTCGCCCTGTAGAGGTTGCGGATAAACCACATTGACAGGGCCAAGCCGGTCTCCGCGTCAGACTTCTCTCAATCGCCTCGCCCCGCTCTCCCCGGAAGGCAAAGCGCCCACTCATCCATACACTGGCTGACCGCAGTCATACACACCCCGGGGAAAGGTGAGGGATGGCGACGATTACGCAGGGCGAGGCGGGTCAGATCGAGCGGGCGAGCTCGCGATGCCGCTGACCGAGCGCGCCCGTGTCTGGCGCCAGCGCGGACAGAGCGAGGAGTTCCGCGGCTACGCGATCCACGCCTTTCGCCAGCCGGGCTCGGGGCCGCTGCTGCTGCTTCTGCACGGCTTCCCCTCCAGCTCCTATGACTGGCGACTGCTGATCAAGCAGGAGGCCGAGCGCAACCTGCTCGCCTTCGACTTCCTCGGCTTCGGCCTCTCCGAGAAGCCGCCCGAGCACGACTACAGCCTCTTCTGGCAGGCCGACCTGACCGAGGAGATGGTGCGCCGCCACGGCGGCCACCGACCGGTTTTCGTCATGGCCCACGACATGGGCACCTCGGTGGCGACGGAGCTGATGGCGCGCGACCTCGAAGGGAGGCTGGCGATGCGCCTGCACGGCATCCTGCTCTTCAACGGCAGCATGGTGCTCGAACGAGCCAGCCCGACTCCGGCCCAGCAGCTGCTGCGCAGCCGCATCGGCCCGCTCGTCGCCAAGCTCTCCAACGAGCGCATCTTCCGCCACCAGCTCGGCTCGGTCTTCTCCGCCGCCCACCCGCTGACCGACCGCGAGGGTGCCGACCAGTGGTCGCTGGTCAGCTACAACGGCGGCCGCACCCTCGGCCACCGCCTCGTCTCCTACATGGACCAGCGCGAAGAGCACGCCGAGCGCTGGCACGGCGCGATCCGCGACTGGCCGGGAGAGCTCAGTCTCGCCTGGGGCCTGCAGGACCCGGTGGCGACGACGGACGTGCTCGCGGCGCTGCGCGAGCTACGCCCGTCGGTCCCGGTCACCGAGCTGCCGGCGCTGGCCCACTACCCGCAGCTCGAAGACCCGCGCCAGATGGCGCACGTGCTGCGCGGCGTCATTTGACCGCCGCGACGAGGGCGTTCGCCGCCCCCTGCATCCCCCTTTCGTTGGGATGGATCGGCGCCGCCGGGTTGTTGGGGACCAGCGGTTCGACCCAGCGCACCGAGGAGCTCTTGCAGGCGTCGTGGCCGATGCTGGCGCTGTACCAGTTGACCAGGGTGGCCCCGTTGGCCGCCGCCTGGGAGGCGATCATCGCGTCGAGGCGCTGCTCCGTTTCGCGCAGGTAGGGCGCGTCGCTGTAGCTGACCGGCATCTGCGGCCAGCAGCCGTGCCCCGTCTCGGGGAAGATCGCCGGGTAGTTGACGACGTAGACCCGCGCGCCCGGCGAGCGGCTGTGGATGCCCTGCAGAACGGCGGCGACTTTCGGCGCGGTGGCTTCGATCCGTTCGGCGAGCTGGTCGTGGCCGCCGGAGTCGTATTTTTCCTTGCAGGGCGAGCTGAACGGGTTCAGTGTGATGCAGCTCTGGGCGACTTCGGCGAAGCCGATGTCATTGCCGCCGATCGTCAGCGAGACGACTTCGGTGCCGGCGCCCAGCGAATTGAGCTGGGGCGGGTTGGGCCCGTCGATTTCGATGCTCTGCGGGTTGGCCATGTCGTCGGTCTTGGCGCCGCTGCAGCTGGGGTCTTTCAGCGGGCCGATGCTCGGCGCCGCCAGGTGCGGGTAGTTGTGGTCGGACTTGAGGCAGCCGAGCGGCAGCACCGGGGTGGGTATGAAGGGCCCAGCAACGTAGGAATCGCCGAGCGACACGTAGCTGGCAGCCCTGGCGCCGGCGGCGAAGGCAAGAAGGAGGGCAAGGGCGGTGAGGGGCAGCAGAAGTTTTCGCATGGACCTCATCGTACCCAGTATTGGGTAGCCGTTAAACGGGGTTGTCGATCTGGCGAGACGCCGTTCGTCGTTAGGGTGAGAGCGGCGAACGGCGCTGCTCACGAGACAGGAGGAACCGAGATGCAGTTCATGCTTGCTTTGATCGCCGAGGAGCGCAGCTGGGAGGACGTCACGCCCGACGAGGTGAAGAAGAACCTCGCCGAGATGGGCCAGTTCAACGCCGAGCTGACCGAGGCTGGCGCCTGGGTCATGGGCGGCGGGCTGCAGGAGCGCGCCACTGGTACGACCGTGCATTACGGCGATGGCGAGCCGCTCGTCACCGACGGCCCCTTCGCCGAGACCAAGGAGCAGCTCTCCGGCTTCTGGATCGTCGATGTCGAGAGCCTCGACGAGGCGCTCGCCTGGGCGAAGAGGATCCCCTTCACCAGCAACCACGTCGAAATCCGCCCGATGGTCTCCGGCGGCAAGGAACTGCTGGAAAAGGCGGAACGCTCGTAGCGGCCGAGCGCGACAGCGTCGTCAGCCGCACCTTCCGGCACGAGTCGGGACGCGCGGTGGCGACGCTGATCCGCGTCACCGGCGACTTCGACCTCGCTGAAGAGGCGGTGCAGGAGGCCTTCGTCGTCGCGCTCGAACGCTGGCCCGGCGAGGGCGTGCCCTCCAACCCCGGCGCCTGGATCACCCGGGTCGCCCGCAACCGGGCGATCGACCGCATCCGCCGCGAGGGGGTGCTGCGCGACAAGGTCGCCGTGCTCGAGCACCTGGAAGCGCTGCGCGCCGAGCCCGAGGCGGAGCCGGGCAAGCAGCTCGGCGAGATCGCCGACGACCGCCTGCGGCTGATCTTCACCTGCTGCCACCCTGCGCTGGCGATCGAGGCGCGCGTGGCGCTGACCCTGCGCAGCCTCGGCGGCCTCAGCACGCCCGAGGTCGCCCGCGCCCTGCTCGCGAGCGAGAGCGCGACGGCACAGCGCATCGTCCGCGCCAAGCGCAAGATCGCCGCCAACAGGATCCCCTACGAGGTGCCCGCTGCCGAGCAGATGCCGGAGCGCCTGCCGGCCGTCCTGGCGACGCTCTACCTGATCTTCAACGAGGGCTACCTGGCCGCGAGCGACGCGGCGCTGGTGCGGACCGAGCTCAGCGGCGAGGCAATCCGCCTCTGCCGCGCCCTGGTCGCGATGCTGCCGCGCGAGCCCGAGGTATGCGGCCTGCTGGCGCTGATGCTGCTCACCGACGCCCGCCGCGCGGCGCGGCTCGACCGCGATGGCGAGCTCGTCCTGCTCGAAGACCAGGGCCGTGCACTCTGGGACCGCGAGCTGATCGACGAGGGCCTGGAGCTCTCGCACGCCGCCGCGGCGAGAGGACCCACCGGCCCCTACACCGTCCAGGCCCGGATCGCCGCCGCCCACGCCGAAGCGGCGAGCGCGGATGAAACCGACTGGGAGCGGATCGCTCGCCTCTACGCCTGGCACGTCGAGATCGCGCCCGGGCCCGTGGTTGAGCTCAACCGCGCTGCCGCCGTTGCGATGTGCGAAGGACCGCAGCGGGGCCTCGGCCTGATCGACGCGATCGACGGCCTCGACGGCTACCTGCCGCTGCACACCGCCCGCGCCGACCTGCTCCGCCGGCTCGACCGCAGCGAGGAGGCGGCCGAGGCCTACCGGCGGGCGTTGGAGCTGGAGCCCAACCCGGGCGAGCGGCGCTTCATCGAACGCCGGCTCGCTCAGGCCTCGGAGTAGGCCGGCTCGCGCTCCTCGCCCTGCTCGGGCGCGCCTTCCGGCGCCATTTCGTGACTCGGCATCGGCACCGGCTTCAGCACCGTCGCCGCGATCACCGTGGCGATCGCGACCAAGACCGCGCCGACGACATAGGCGAGGTGGTAACCGGAGTTGAGCGCCGACAGCTGCCCGACTCCGTCGGCGAGCTTGTTTTCGGTGCGCTGGGTGGCCAGGGTCGCCAGGACCGCCAGGCCGATCGCGCCGCCCACCTGCAGGCTGGTGTTGACCAGGCCGGAGGCCAGGCCCGCGTCCTCCGGGGTCGCCCCCGACATCGCCAGCGTCATCAGCGCCGGGAAGGCGGTGCCGACGCCGAGCCCGACCAGCAGCATCGGCGCCAGCAGGTCGGTGAGGTAGGTGCCTTCGACCGGCGTGCGGGCGAAGAGCAGCAGGCCGATCCCGACCGCGATCACGCCCGGGATCAGCGTCGTCTTCGGGCCGAAGCGCATGATCAGCTTTTCCGAGAAGCCGAGCGAGAGGGTGCCCATCACGATCGTCGCCGGCAGGAAGGCGAGGCCGACCTGGAGCGCGTCGTAGCCGAGGATCCGCTGCAGGTACAGGGCGCCGAGGAAGAACATCCCGAACATGCCGGCGACCAGCAGCGCCTGGATCGTGTTGGCGCCGGCGACGTTGCGCGAGCGGAAGAGCCGCAGCGGCATCAGCGGGTTCTCGATCCGCGCCTGGCGAGCGATGAAGGCGGCCCCGAGGGCGAGCGAGACCGCACCGAGGATCAGGGTCTGGGCCGAGCCCCAGCCGTGCTGGTTGATCCCGAGGATCGTGTAGACGCCGAGCATCAGCGAGCTGGTGATCAGGGCGGCGCCGGGGACGTCGGCACCTGCCTTGAAGCCGATCCCGGGCCTGCCGTCGACCAGGCGCAGGGCGCCGTAGGCGGTGGCGATCCCAATCGGCAGGTTGATGATGAAGATCCAATGCCAGCTGATCGCCTGGGTCAGGATGCCGCCCAAGAGCAGGCCGATCGAGCCGCCGGCGGAGGCGACGAAGCCGTAGACGCCGATCGCTTTCGCCTGCTCGCGCGGCTCCGGGAACATGGTCACGATCATGCCCAGGATCACGGCCGAGGCCATCGCCCCGCCGACCCCGGCGAAGAAGCGGCCGGTGATCAGCATCGCCTGGTTCCCGGAGGCGGCGCAGAGCAGCGAGGCGGCGATGAAGACGCCGAGGCCGATCAGGAACATGCGCCGCTGGCCGAGCAGGTCGCCGAGCCGGCCGGCGAGCAGCAGCAGGCCGCCGAAGGGAATCAGGTAGGCGTTGACGACCCAGGCGAGGCTGCTCTGCGAGAAGCCGAGGCTGTCCTGGATGGTGGGCAGCGCGACGTTGACGATGGTCACGTCGAGGACGATCATCAGCATCCCCGCGCAGAGCACGTAGAGCGCCAGCCAGCGCCTGCGGTCGGCGTCGGCCCCTGCGGTTGTCGTCACTGCCTCGGCGGTCATCTCACGCCTCCTTCGCGGTCGCTTGCCTCGGTTCAGGCACCCTAGCGAGACCGACTCCTCGGCCCGAGGCGCTGCCACCCGGACACCTCGACGATCTGGAGACGAAATGCATCTGAACTTCCCAAACCACATCAGGCTGACTCTTCACGATGTAGCCGATGATGTCGTGTTGGGTGTCGGGGCCAGGTTCGCCGTCGCAGGAAGTCGCCTTTGACTACCATATTTCCCAATGCGGTTGGCGGATCGATTCACTGAGAGGCGCGCGTTGACGCTCACCCTCTGCTGGGTGTTTGCCCTCGCCGCCACCGGCTCGACCGATGTCCTGCTTTTCCTGGCGCCGGCACTTCTGATCGCGATTCCACTCCTCTGCGGGCGCTACTTCGGCGAGGAGTTGATCGCCAAGCTTGCCGCCAGGCGAGATCGCAAGCCGCCGCGCACACGCTTCGTGCTGCCGTCTGCACCCGTCGCCCCGAGGACCTGGCGGCCGCGGGGAAGGCGCCTGATCGCCTTCTCGCTGGCCAAGCGCCCGCCACCGATCTGCCTTCTGACCGAGTTCTAGCGCAGGCGGCAGAGAGCCCTTTTCAGTCGCCCGCGCGCGACTGAAAGGACATGACCCGTGCGAAGGCACTGGGCGGCGCTTGCCGCCATCACCTCTGTGCTCGTCCTCATATCGGCCTCCTCAGCCCTGGCACACGAAGGAGGGAACCCCAATTACCGCTCGGTGATCGACCGGGTGACTCCGAAGGTCCCCGGCGTTCACTTCGAAGTCCTCGCCTATGACGCCTACTTCGAAGTGCTCGACCAAGCCGGGCACGAAGTCGTCATCTACGGCTACGAAGGAGAGCCCTACGCGAGGGTGCTGAAAGACGGGACGGTGGAGGTCAACGAACGCTCGCCCGCCTACTACCTGAACGACACCCGCTACCCGACCGAGGAAGTGCCGCCCATCGCCAACCCCAAGGCGCCCCCCAAGTGGAAGACGGTCGGCAGTGAAGGCATCTTCCTCTGGCACGACCACCGCATGCACTATGGCTCCCCCGCGGTCCCCGGGCAAGTCACCGACCAGAGCCGCAAAACGAAGATCTTCGACTACGAAATCCCGCTGCGGATCGACGGGCGAAAGGGCGCGATCGACGGGACGCTGTATTGGGTCGGCAGCCCCAATCCTTCGAAGCTACCGTTCATCCTGATCGGGCTCGCGATTGTCGCGGCGGGCGGCGTCCTGATGCTTTTCGTGCGCCGCCGCAAAGCGCCGGATGACGACCTCGAGGACGAGCCGTCTAAGGAGGCCTGGTAATGAGCCGCGGGGCGCCAGCCTCCCTGGTCGCAGCCCTCTTGCTGGCGTTGGCCGTCCCCGCGAGCGCCCTCGCGCATGCACAACTCGAGGGCACCGTCCCCGAGCGCGGCGCAGTGGTCAAGCACGAGCCGCCCGCCGTGATCTTCCGCTTCGACCAGCCGGTGGAGGGGAACTTCGGCGCCGTACGCGTCTACGACGCCAATGGCTCGCGGGTCGACGAAGGCGACGCTTTCCATCCCAACGGAGAAGGCCCGCGCATCGGCGTCCACCTGAAACCCAGCCTGCCCGACGGCAGCTACACCGCCACCTACCGGGTCGTCTCCGCCGACGGCCACATCGTCTCCAGCGGCTTCGTCTTCTCGATCGGCAAAGCGGGCAAGGCGCCGAGGCAGACGGTGGCCGAGCTGACCGCCGGCTCGGGGAGCGGGATGGTCACCGAGGCCGTCTTCGGCGTGGCCCGTGGCCTGCAGTACGCGGCGATAGCGCTCGCGGTCGGCGGCCTAGCCTTCCTGCTGCTCGCCTGGCTGCCGGGACTGGCGAGAGTGAGCGAGGGGGAGTGGGAGCGCGCTGGGCGGGCGTTCGCGCGGCGACTGCGCGCGGTGCTGCTCGTCGCAGCGGCCCTCGGCGCCCTCAGCGCCGCGACGGGAATCGTCATGGAGGGCGCCGAGGCGGCGGGCGTCTCTGGCTTCGCGGCGCTGAAGGAGACGATCGTCCGCGAGACCCTGGAAACCAACTTCGGCACGATCTGGGGCCTCACGGTCCTGGCCTGGGCCCTCTTCGCGCTGCTCGTCGGCGCGGTTCTCCACAGCCCGGCTGGCGAGCGGCGGATCGGCTTGCTCAGAACCGCTCTCCTGAGCGCGCCGCTGGCCTTCGTCGTGCTCGAGCCGGCGCTGGCCGGGCATGGCAGCACGCAGTCGCCGGTGGCGCTGCTCTTCCCCGCTAACGTCATTCACGTCGCCGCGATGGCGGTTTGGCTCGGCGGCCTCGCGGCGCTGATCTTCGTCGCACCGCGAGCCACTCGGGAGCTGGAGCCGAGCGAGCGGACGAGGCTCTTGGCCGCGATCCTCTCGCGCTTCTCCCGGGTGGCGCTGATCTCGGTGGGGGCGATCCTTCTCACCGGCCTGATCCAGGCCTATGTCTACGTCCGCCACCTCGACGCGCTCACCGAAACCGGCTACGGGCGGGCGGTGCTGGTCAAGTTCGTCCTGCTGATGGCGCTGATCGGCCTCGGCGCCTACAACCAGCGCCGCTCGGTCCCCCGCCTCGAACGCATCGCCGCGGGAGGTGGATCGCCTGGTCGCGCCGGTCTGTTGCTGCGCCGCGCCCTGCGCGCCGAGGTGGCGCTGGTGGTGGTGGTGCTGGGCGTGACCGCGGCGCTCGCCAGCTACGCGCCCCCGGTGACCGCCCAGTCGGGCCCGTTCTCGGTCGAAAGCCAGTTCGGCCCGATCCAGTTGGAGATGAGCGTCGAACCGGCGCGGGTCGGCGGCAACGAGATCCACATCTACCTCTTCGATGCCAAGGGTGGCGCCCCGTTCGCCAAGGTCAAGCAGCTCAAAGCGATCGCGACGCTCCCCGACAAGCGAATCTCCCTGCCGCTGGAACCCCAGCTCGCCGGCCCCGGCCACTACACGATCGCGGGCGCCCTGCTCAGCGCCTCGGGCGAATGGCGCATCACCCTCAGCGTCCGCGTTTCCGCCTTTGACGAGTTCACCAAGACGATCGAGGTGCCAATCCACTGATGGCACCCGAGGAAGGAGTACCGAGATGAGACGAGTCACCCTCGCCGTTGCGGCAGTCGTGGCGCTGCTGGCGCCGGCCGCCGCGCAGGCCCACGTCAGCCTGCACCCCAACGAGGTGCCAACCGGCTCCTTCGCCACCCTTGACGTCCGGGTGCCGAACGAGATGGAAAGCGCCAACACGGTCAAGCTCGCCGTTCAGGTTCCGCCGGGCTTCCTCGACATCTCCACCGAATACATGCCGGGCTGGAGCTCCAAGGTGATGACCAGCAAGCTCGCCAAGCCAGTTCAGACCGAAGATGGCGAAGTCACCGAACAGGTCCGCGAGATCGTCTGGAGCGGCGACGGCAAGCAGGGCAAGATCCCACCGGGGCAGTTCCTCAATTTCCCGATCTCGACCGAGATCCCCGGCAAAAGCGGGGAAGAGCTGACCTTCAAGGTCCTGCAGTACTACGACAACGGCGAAGTCGTGCGTTGGATCGGCGGCCCGAACTCAGAAGAACCGGCGCCCAAGATCGACGTCACCGCCGCGGGCGGGGTGCTCCAGGATGTGGCTGGTACCGAGACGGCGCCGCCGAGTCCCTCCGCAATGCCCTCCGAAAGCGGCGAATCGAGCAGCGGCTCCAGTTCCGACAGCGCCAGCAAGGGGCTCGGCATCGCCGCCCTGATCCTCGGCGCGCTCGGCCTGATCGCCGGTGGCGCAGCGCTGATCCGAACTCGCCGGAGGGCGTAAGGGCGTGGGGATGGCACGAGCACTGCCCTCGGGGCAACGTCTGCGAGCGGCGTGCGTGGCGGGGTGCGCCGCTCTTCTCTGCCTGGTCGCCTCTGGTTGCAGCGGAACCTACAGCGGCATCCACAGCATGTCGGCACCGCCGCGCTCGGATTTCCCCCCGGCGGCGGGCAAGTCACTGGCCAGCCTCCTGCGCGAAAGCGGCGAAAGCAAGCTCGTCGTCGCCCCCACCGGTGAGGTCTTCGACAAGGGGACCGACCGCTACGGCTTCGGTGTCTTCACCGCAGGCCGGGAACAGATCGCCGACGCCAAGGTCGCCCTCTACTTCGCCCACGGCGAAAAGGGCAAGGCGTTCGGACCTTATCCGGCCCGGGTCGAATCGCTCGCCACCGAATCCCCCTACATCGCCCAGACCACCGGCCAGGACCCGCAGGCCGGCAAGGTCGTCTACGTGGTCGACGGCGCGCCCTTCCACGCCAATGGCGAATGGCGCATCCTGGCAATGGTCGCCGAAGGGGGAGGGGTGAAGGGGACGATCGTGCCGAGCGCCGTCGTCGGCCACTTCCCCCATCCGCCTCCCGGCGTGCCGAAAAGCCCACCCAACCCACCCGACGTGGGCGAAGCGGCCCCTCGTGTTCACACGCCGACCGCCGCCGACGTCGAAGGCGACCTTAAACTGATCGACACCCGCATCCCACCCGACCAGATGCACAAGGTCGACCTCGCCGAAGTGCTCGGTGAAGAGCCCGTGGTTCTGCTCTTCGCGACGCCGCAGTTCTGCCAGAGCCGCGTCTGCGGCCCGGTGGTCGATGAGGCAGAACAGGTCAACCAGACCGACGGCAAAGGTGTCGCTTTCATCCACATGGAGATCTACAAAGACAACAACCCGAGCCTCGGCGCCCGCCCGCAGGTCAAGGCCTATCGCCTGGAAAGCGAGCCCTGGCTCTTCGTGATCGACCGCCACGGGATCATCCGCACGCGGATCGAGGGCGCCTGGAGCATCCCCGAACTGGAACGGGCGCTGCGGGAAGCGAGGAAGCGATGAGGCTCGCCGGGCGAGACACGCTGCAGCGCTCGGCGTCCGGGGGTGGCTAGGCAGTCACGGGTTGGACGCTTTTCCGCTCTCGAAGGCGAAAGCCCATGAACCGCTTCCAGCCAGGTCGGAGTGAAGGCGGTGACTTCCTTCCAGGGACACCGCCGAGCCGAGCGTAGGCCTCGACGAGCGAGCAGTTTCGGCGCTATAGAGCCAACGGGGCAAACTGCGCCGAATGAAGGATTCGATTTGATTGCGCACGGTTGAAGCCGATTTGGGCAGCGCTGCCCCAATGATTGGCGGTAGTTCGCCGCTTCGCTACGGTGTCCGAATGGCATCGTCCGAACCGGCCAGAAAAATATCCACGGATGCAGCTGTTGCTGCCGAGGCAGTCCGCGTCCAGCGACTGCGGTCGGACGCCCAGCGTCCAATAAGCGTGAACCTGGCAGAGACCATTGCCCTAAGCCACCAGCTGCTCCAATTTGCCGGCGCTGCCCGCCGACGGTGAACGCTCCAGCCTTCGATCAGATCCTCCGCCTCTTGACGGAGGCAGAAGTGAGGTTCGTCGTAGTCGGCGGCCTTGCGCTTGGAGCGTGGGGGGTGGTTCGCGGGACCAAGGACGTGGACATCGTTGTCGCCCCGGATGCTGAGAACCTCAAACGCCTTGCGGCGCTTGCTGAGGCAATTCACGGACACGTGCAGGCAGGCGAATCCTTCCTCAGCAGCCAACTTTCGATCGCGGGGCAGGTCGCGGGGGGCGAGCAAGTTGCCATCGAGACCGATCTCGGTCGCCTTGACATCGTCCAGGGGCTCAACGGGATTCCCGCCTACGACGAATTGAACACACGCTCCACGAAGGCAGAGATCCTTGGGGTCGAGGTGGCCGTCTGCTCAATCGAGGACCTCAAGGCCATGAAGCGCGCGGCCGGCAGAACCCGTGATCTCGCGGACCTCGAGGATCTCGATGCCGCGAGCGAGGAGTAGCTATACGATCTGCCCTTCCAGCCTTCGGGTTTGGGCAGCAAGAACCGCCCGCTGCCCAATGGATTGCATTGTCGGCGGCGTGCTCCGCTACCTTGTCGGCCATGGTTTCTCGCGACCTGATCGACCAAGCAGGGAAGCTGCTGGCGGAGACTGCTGGCGCGGAGTCAAAGGTGATTCTCTTCGGCTCCCACGCACGGGGAGAAGCTAGAGCAGACAGCGATGTCGACTTCCTCGTCATCGAGCCTGTCGTGGAAGACCGCCTCAAGGAGTGGGAGCGACTGCGGCGCACTCTCAGAGACTTCCCGGCACCGGTAGACATCGTCGTCCTAGACGAGAGGCGCGCCTCTCAGCGCGCAAAGGTACCTGGAACGATGGTCCATCACGCGCTCCGCGACGGTCGCGTCCTTGCCCACGCCTGAGAAGATCGAAGTAGCGGGTCCCTCGCTCGGCTCGCGGCAATCGACCTTGCGACTGCTGAGAAGCTCGCCCCCGATCCAGAGATGGATGATCGCCCGGTGGGCTTTCACGCGCAGCAGGCCGTCGAGAAGGCCGTAAAGGTCGCTCTGATGCTGAAGGGCGTCGCCTTTCCAAAGACACACGACCTCGAATATCTGATCGTGTTGGCCGAGAACACTCCATCGCCATGGAGCCGGAGCTCAAGTCGGCGTCCTGGCGGACCCTGTAGCCGAACCGAGCCATCAGGACACAAAGGACGAGAGGCGAGAGCGAGAGAATCACTAGCCCTTCCCCGATAGCTCAGCTGGAGAGCGACTCCCTCCTAAGTGAGTTTGAGGAGTGGGCGTTTTCGGCTCTGGACTGCGGTTGGCGCCGTGCCGCGGGTGGTTGCGGAGCCCAGTCGATTGCCGTGGTTATATTCGGGTTTGGGCAGCGAGAACGCCCTGCTGCCCAATGAATTGCATCGTCGGCAGGACGCTCCGCTACCGTGTCGCCATGGCATCTCGCGACCTGATCGACATAGCTGGGGCGGCGCTTGCCGAGGCTGCTGGTCCCAACGCCAAGGTCATCCTCTTTGGCTCCTCGCACGAGGTGAGGAGAAGACCGACAGCGACTTCGATTTCCTGGTGATCGAGCCCGAGGTTAGAGATCACTTTGGCGAGTCGGCGCGACTCGCGAGGCTCGTCAGGGAATTGGGCGTTCCTGCTGACGTGGTGGTCGCCAGCGAGGACCACGTCCGTGAATGGGGGGACTTTCGGGCACGTGATCCACGATGCCCTGTCCGAGGGGAAGATCGTTGGCGGCAGAGCCGCGTAGCGGCGACGATCACGCCCAGCTACTGATGGAAAGGGCAGCTGGGGATGAAAAGATCCCTCTTCCGCCTCATAGACGAAGACGACATTCCCGATGATGGGCTCGGGATCGCCTACCTGCTCAACCTCCTCGACGAGGCGAGCATCCCAAAGCCCGAACAGGCGGACGATCTTCCCCAACCTGAGTCCGTGGGCCACGGAGCTTCGCTACTCACGAAGGCCCGAAGACGTTCCGGATCGACCGGAAATGCGTTCCCTGGTCGAGCAGACCAAGGTCTGGGCCGAGAGCCAACTCAAGGGCGATTACGATTCCTCCTCCGGCCCCGATAGCTCAGCTGGATAGAGCGACTCCCTCCTAAGGAGTAGGCCGCTGGTTCGAATCCAGCTCGGGGCACTTCTCGAAGCCGCTTGCAGAGCCAAAAGAACGCCTAACGGCCCGGCCCAAATGTTGTTCCTACCCGCTCCTACCCTTGTTCCTACCGGCGCCGCTTTGTTCCTGCCGTAGGCCGAGCCATGCCTGTCGCCAGGGATAGAGCTACTCCTTCTACGGAAGTAGCTCTATCGAGATGGTGTGGCGGGGTCACTCTCCTCACCGTTGATCCGCCATCACCGGCCCAGCAGCTGGCCCGTAGCTAGGCCACTGCGCACCGGCTTGTATGCATCGAGGCCACGCAGCCGACTGGACAGCTGGGGTTCGCCGCGAGGCCGATCTTGGCGAGCGCCTCCGGCGAGCCGAGGTTGAACCCTGCCGCCAACAACGGCGGCGCGGCTGGGAGGCCCGAAGCGTGGGCCAGCAAGCGATGGGCCTGCAAGGTGCCCGCAAGCAGCGACACGAACGAGATCGTCGGAAGCTCGGCCGGTCCACCGGCGTCGTCACGTGGATGCAGACAACCGGCGCAAGGAGTGCCGGATGCGTGCTCGGAGATCAGCACAGTGAAGTGGGTGGTCCCAGCCACGCATAGCCATTCGGGGCAGAAGCGCTGGACAATCCAGCGCGACGGAACGTGGTCGACACCGACGAGGACCCGGCGGCGCAACCCGAGCCGGCGAGCCAGCGACTCGGTCAAACGCTCGGCGACTGGTTCGATCACAAGATCGCCTTTCGCCGCCGAGGCCAGGCTTTTCACCTTCTCCTCGCCGAGTTGAGAGCGCCTCGTTAGTGGATACCTGTTCAGATTGCTCTCCTCGCTTCGGTCCGCGTCGAAGACCCGTGCGCGACCGCGCAAGCGAGACACCCGCAGGAGATTGAACGCACAGCCGTTGGTGATCGCCCCAGCCGAGACGATGTCGAACGAGCCCAGATCGAGCCCTCCAAGTAGATCCAGTGGCGGCAAGGAGAGCGCCAACGGTCTTGGCTCAGTGAGATCGAACTCAGTCGCGACGGCAACGCAATGGCGGGCTGCGATGCGGCGGCAGATGGCCCGCAGCACCTCGGCTGCCGCAGCCACCGAAGCCAGAACGGCGCCAAAGGGCAACGACGAGTCGAATGGCTTGACCCGCGCGTCTGCACCCATTCCCACCGCGCCACGCCAGGCCTCACCGCCAAGGCGAAATACTGGGCTTGCCGCTGACTCCCTCTCCGAGACAGGCGTATTGCCGATCGCGATTACCACGTCGACCGGCTCCCCCGATGCCACCAGCGGCGGCACAATCAAGTCTTCCCCAAGCTCGAGCAAGGTCGGCAACAAGCGCTCGCCCTCCAGTGGCGGCTGTGGGCCTTGCACCTCGACATCAGGAAGCTGGAGATGCAGCTCGAAGCCGAGTTGGGCGAGGCATACGAAGCTCGCCACCAAAGCCGTCTGGGCCGCCGGGGAGGCAAGGCTGTCGGCGTCGGCCAAGAACTGCACCCGCGTCGAGGACATCTCCTCGATCAGGCACTCAGGCGAGAGGGTCGGGAAGAGGTCCCCGCCCAGGAGGCGAATCGTGCGATCAAGGGCGGCGGCGCTCACCGGCACGCCCTCCCAAGATCGCGATCGGATCGACGCCGGTCCACGAACCATCGGCCTCCAACCTGGCAAGAAAGGCATCTTCGAGCGTCTGCGGCAGTTCCGCGAAGCGTGGGATCACTAGCGAGAGAAACCCCTCGGTGTGGATAACCGGGTAGAGATCGTCGGTACGGCTATGAAAGGCACGACGGGGATGGGAATGGACCTGGACCCTGATCGAGCGGCTCTCGCGGGCGAGCGACACCCAGGCCTCCGCCAGCCAGTCCGAATCGATCTCATAGCCTCCTGGCCCGGCGGTGTGGCGGGGGTGCAAGAGACGGTCGACTACGTGAGGGCGATGGGACGGGCCTGTCCAAAAGACCACACACTCCCTGTGACCCTCGCCGCAGCATTGGAGCTCGGTGAGGGTCAGGTGCAGCAGACCCTCACCGAGCTCGATGCGCTCAGCCACCCTTGACAACTCCCGGCCGGAGGACGAGCTTGTCGCCCTTCTTGACCCCTGCGGCGTGCAGAGTCTCGGCGTCCGGGAGCTCGGCCCCCGCCGCGTTGAACAAGGAGAGGAGGTGCTGGTTTTCGACGATCCCAAAGACGCGGATCGCCGCCGCCAGCAATTCTCCCACCGTCTCCCGAGGGCGAAAGGGCAGCGTCTGGCTGACCCCGTTATAGAGAACGGACACGTGCTGCTTCGGTTGAGCCTTCTTCTCGGCCGTCACCTCATTCATCGATAGCCTCCTGGCTGGTCTCGCGGAGGTCCAACTAGATCAGCCGCGCGACCGGTCCGAAGAAGGGCGGCACATGCCGCCCTTCTTCTTTTTGCTTTCGGTGGCATGATACCGCGGTATCACGATGTTTGCAACCGACAGGTCATGACTGTATGGTGCCCTTACATACGAAAAGGAGGGCACCATGCCAGAGCGAGAGGAGCAAGCAAAGGCGATGACCGTTCGGATGTCGGGCGAGACTGCGAAGGAACTCGAGGTGACGGCCCAAGTCGACGGCGTTTCGATCTCCGAAGCGGTCCGAGAGGCGATCGACTCTCATATTCAGAGCCGCCGAGAAGACAAAGACTTCCGGGAGCGGCTGCGCCGCTCTCTCGAGGAGAACAAGGAGCTCCTCGAGCGCCTTTCACGTTGACAGCCGATGGCATGGCGCTACCTAGACCTCGTCGACTACCTGCTGATCGCAGAGGCGACCCTGGGTATTGACGCGGAGCGCCTTGCCCGTCTGGATCGTCTCGGCCTCGCCGACTCGGCGCTGAACGCGCCAGCCGCCGGTTTCGGCGAGGTCGAGGCTTATCCGGATTTCGAGACGAAGGTGGCGGTACTGGGATGGCATCTGATCAAGAACCATCCGCTGCCCGACGGCAACAAGCGGATTGCCCTGCTGGCGATGATCGAGTTCGCGCGGCGAAACGGATGGACGTGGACACCAGATCCGGGCGATCCCTCCGCCAGCGACGCCATCATTAGATCGGCAGCGAGCGGCACAGCCGATCAAAATGAGTTCGCTAGATGGGTCCGACAGAGGCTTTCGGAGTTGTAGATGTCACGGAAACACAACGAGCGCCAAGAGGCATTGGTGGACCGGGGCGAGCAGCTCGGCCCGGACGCTCCGCTTGTCTACCTGGGGATGCCGCTTTCCCAGCTGCCGCAGGATCGACGGGAAGCCGTCGAGCAACTCGAGTTCATCGTCAACCAGGCGATCATCGACCAGACGCACAGGGATCCCGAGCCCTGGCCACTGCGGGTCCACTCACCGGTCAAGCTCTCGGCTCCCTGGCGCGAAGACGGAAGGACGCCTGAGGAAGTAAGGACGCCTGAGGAAGTCTACGAGCTGAACTCGGGCAAGATCGAACTAGAGGCGGATGCGGTGATCGTGATCGCCGAGAAGGGCGGCAGCCCAGGGATTGGGCAGGAGCTCGCCTGGGCCTGCGCACTCTCGCTGCCAATCCTGATCGTGCACTGCGACGGCACCGAGGTCAGCCGGCAGGTAAAGGGAGTCGCGGACCAGTACGACGTCACGATCCAGAGCTACAAAGGCCCGGATGATCTGCACGACATCGTCGGTCGCTGGTTGGTCTCCCGCAAACAACTGATCTGCGACGGTCCACGACGACGCACCGGCCAGCGACTTGCGTTGAGCAACACCCTCGCGCGTCTCGCTCGCGCCTGGAAGGGCGTGGACTCTGACGAGAGAGACCATATGGTGGCGACCACGAGAATTTCTGCGAATCGGATCGAGAGAATCCTCTCTGACCCCCTTCATCTCGCCGGCGCGAGTGTTCATGAGCTTTCGCTGCTCGGCGCCGCCCTGCGTGTGGAAGGGCCGAGCGCGCTCTTCGCCAAGCCGCTCCCCGATCTGCGCAAGGGCCAGCGCGAAGCGTTGAACGCCGCCTCGCAGGAGTTCGGCTGGGACTTCGAAAAGACGCTTCGCGTATACAAGCTCGCACGCCGTGAGTTGGCTCGCGGCGGTGTGCGGCGGCTGCCGCTGGCAAGCATCCAGGACTGGGCCGAATTCTCGGAGCGATATGACTGCTGAAATGGCCGATCGTTTCGCGGCATGGGTGCTCGCGCGGTGCGAGATCATGCCACGGCCGCCGATTCCGGTCGAAGCCATCGCCTGGGCCCTCGGCGTGGATGAGATCCACCAAGTTTCGATGGTCGAGGACGGCAGGCTGGTCCAGCGCAACGGCTGCACCACCGTTTTCCTCCGGGAGGAGACGGGTGCCGCTCGACAGCGGTTCACGCTCGCCCATGAGCTCGGGCATCTGTTGTTGGCTGAGCCCGACGAGGACCTGGAAGCCCACCGGATGCCTCCCGTGCAGTTCGACTCCGAAGAGCGCTTCTGCGACCAGTTTGCCGCTGCTCTGCTGCTGCCAAAGAGATGGATCGAAGACGAATTCGCCAAGACCGAGCCTAGCCTTGGGATCGCGCGCAACGTCGCTGGCCGCAGCGGCGCTTCGCTCTCCGCGTCAATGCTGAGGCTGCGTGAGGTGCTCGGTTGGCAAAGCTCGCTGCTCCACTGGCGCCGCTACCAGGGCGCGTGGCGGTTGGTCTCGACTGTTGGCCTTCCTTCCTTCTTCCATAATCAGGTAACGAGCAATGAGCAGACCCGAGCCGTACTCAGCAGCTTGGCCGGGTCTGAGCAGGATCTCCGCGGGATGTTGCCGCTAGTGATCCGGGGAAGAGACTGCCAGGTGCCGGTGGAGATTTCAGCCGGGCGGCATGGGGCTGTGGCGATGGCTGCCTTTTCTGAAGCAATGCACGACTCGCCGCAGTAAGCATGGTGTGCACCAACAAGGTTGGAGCTCCAAAGCTGACGCCTTTCCGGAGCGGTGGGTAGGCCTCTGGAGTCCCCCCGTGTCCGCTCTTGTCCCCTCAGAATCGGCTTGATCAAGCGGGAACCCCGAACTAAAGCCAAATCCGGACTTGACAAATCCTCCCTCCTAGGAGAGGGAGCCATGGTTTGGCTCTGGGTAGCCGGACGCACCGGCTTTTTGCGGCGCAGATACGATCCGCCTACGCACGATTCGATTGCGTTTGGGCAGCGAGATGACTCGCTTGCCCAGACAACCAGTATGAAGATGAGTTCCTAACTCTTGCTCAGGCCGCCAGAGAGCCACTCGCCGTCAACGTCGATGATCTACTGATACCTCTATTGGCATGCGGCCGGTCTCCAGTAGGCCCCGGGATACAGCGAGCAATATTTCCCCGGCGCCAAGGGCAACAGCCCGAAAGGAAGTTGATCAAGCGAATCGGGCTCTTTTCGATGTCCGAGTCACGTAGTATTTTCGGCTGGTGTCTAAGCTGGCCGACTACGGGATAACACCGGATCGCCTGGTGGAGCTGCGAGCAACGGCGCAGCGCGCCCGTCGCGCGAACTACTCCCCTTACTCGAACTTCATGGTCCTGGCGGCAGTGGAGACGGCGGACGGGATATACGGCGGCTCGAACATAGAGAACGTCAACTACACGCTGACCAAGCACGCCGAGGAGATGGCGATAGTCGCCGCGATTCTCGGCGGATCCGGGCCCGAGGGTGCCTGGGTGGAGACGCTGTACGCGACCAGTGCATCTCCGTGCGGTTCGTGCCGCCAGTTCACCGCCGAGTTCGCCACCCCGGAGACGGTCGTGCTGATCGATCGCATCGACCAAGAGACGGTCCGCAACACCTCGCTGCCGGAATTGAGCGATGAGAGCATCGAAGCCTGGCGCCTCGGCGAACTGCTGCCGGCGGCCTTCGAGTCCGGGGAACTTGATAGCACAAGGTGAGTGTCCGGATCCTCAACGCCCTGCGGGAGTGCTTGACGACCGAGGGTCGCAAATACGACGATACCGAGCTCGAGGACTCGGATAAATGCAACTCGCGTCAGCGGGACATATCGCGGCAGCTGACAGTACTCATTGATGTTCTCTACGCACTCGTCTTGGTGGGAGGCGCAGAAGCGTACCGTTCACTGTTTACGAGGCCCGACGAGTTCATACATCCCTCTAGTTTTCTTCCCGTCGTGATGGCGCTCATCCTGATCTATTTCACCGCGATCCACAGCTTTATCGACTATCACCTAGCAGCCGAGGATCAACCCTATCAGTTCCTCGACAAGTCCAAGCGCAAAACCGACCTCAAACGCTTCTACCTGGACGTGTTCATCGTCGGCCTTTACAGCTTTCTTCTGCTGAAGAGCCACGTGCTGTTGACACACTCAAGTGCGAATCTCACTCCCGTATTCTGGGCGATGCCGACGATCTTCCTGCTTTTCCTCTGGTGGGGGAGCCTTCGCAAGAAGACCGCCGCAGAGACCAATCAGCTGTATAACGTTGCCTTGCTTCGCTTCTGCACCTTCTTCTACGGAGTCTTGGCTCTGATCTATACCCTTACCTCAAACGGATGGATAGGCAATTCGGAGTTCCTATTTGCGGCCGTCCTGATCATGGCGTTCTACCGCTGGGCAAACTGGCGCCAGAATCGGTGGTGTCACGTTTGACGATGATACGTGCGTTTACTGGTCGGTGGATACAGCTCCTAAACCCCAAATTGGGAAGGCCTCTGTCCACTCGGTAGCCTCTGAGGCGACGGAGGACAGCGATCTGATCTACCCCGATCTGATGGAGTCCTGTTTCTGATATGGAGCAAAACGTCAAGGGGTGGATCGCGGCAGGGTGATCTGCCCCGCGGCTCCGAGCAGCGAATGGGCTCTGGCAGCGACGGTAGATCAGACTGATATTCGCCGGTCAAAACGGCATGACTGGTAACCGTCG
>DATASN010000039.1:0-11779 GCA_036269215.1 Solirubrobacterales bacterium | reverse complement strand
CCGAGCCCTCGGTGGTCGCGATCGACACCCAGAGCGGCCAGGTCCACGCGGTCGGGGTCGAAGCCAAGCGGATGCTGGGGCGCACGCCCGGCAACATCACCGCGATCCGGCCGCTCAAGGACGGCGTCATCGCCGACTTCGAGGTGACCGAGCAGATGCTGCGCCACTTCATCAAGCAGGTGCACTCGAACCGCTTTGCCCACCCGCGCGTCGTCGTCTGCGTGCCCTCGGGGGTCACCGGGGTCGAGAAGCGGGCGGTCGAGGAGGCATGCCTCTCGGCGGGCGCCCGCCAGGCCTACCTGATCGAGGAGCCGATGGCGGCCGCGATCGGCGCCGGCCTGCCGGTCGCCGAGCCGACCGGGTCGATGGTCGTCGACGTCGGCGGCGGCACCACCGAGGTCGCGGTGATCTCGCTCGGCGGCATCGTCGTCTCGCAGTCGATCCGGGTCGGCGGCGACGAGCTCGACGAGGCGATCGTCAACCACTGCAAACACGCCTACAAGCTGGCGATCGGCACCCAGACCGCCGAGGAGGTCAAGCTCGAGGCGGGCTCGGCCTCGCCGCTGGCCGAGGAGGTGCGGGCCGAGATCCGCGGCCGCGACCTCGTCTCCGGCCTGCCGAAGACGGTCACGCTCGGCTCCGAAGAGGTGCGCGAGGCGCTCGAAGAACCGGTCGGCCACATCGTCGAGGCGGTCAAGGACACACTCGACCGCACCCCGCCGGAGCTGGCGGGTGACATCATGGACCGCGGTATCACCCTCGCCGGCGGCGGCGCGCTGCTGCAAGGACTCGAACAGCGCCTGCGCGACGAGTGCCAGATGCCCTGCCAGCTGGCAGAGTCACCGCTGACGTGCGTGGCGGTGGGCTCGGGCATCTCGCTCGAGGAGTTCGAGGCCATCCACCGCGCCAGCAAGCGGAATTCCGGGACCAGGCACTTTGCTTAGCTCCCCTTCATCTCAAGCCACAAACTTAGGTCTTCACCGTGTATCGAAAGCAAGTACGCCGCCGTAGGGCGGTGCTCGCCCTGCTGATCGTCGGCTCCTTCGTGCTGCTGACGATCACCTACGGGCGGGGCTCAAACGGCCTGCAGCGGGGCGTTAGCACGATCTTCAGCCCGGTTCAGTCGGTCGCCGACCGTGCCCTCAAGCCCGCCCGCGACCTGGTCGACTGGTTCGACAAGACCTTCGACGCCCGCGGCGAAAACAGCCGCCTCAAGTCCGAGCTGGTCAAGGCCCAGAGGCAGGCTGTGGCCGGCCAGGAGGCTCTGCAGGAGAACAGGCAGCTGCGCAAATTGGTCGAGCTGGACCGCAGCCCGGCGCTGGCCGAATCGGCGTACCGGGAGGTGACGGGGCGCGTGATCGCCCGCTCGCCGACCGTCTGGCACTCGAACGTGACGATCGACGCCGGCAGCGGCGACGGCGTCAGGGTCGACGATCCGGTGATCAGCGGCGACGGCGTCGCCGGCCGCATCGCCTCGGTCGAGCCGGGTTCTTCACAGGTGATGCTGCTCACCGACCACGAAAGCGCGGTCTCGGCCAAGGTGCTGCCGGCCGGCGTGCAGGGCGTCGTCAAGCCCGAAGTCGGCAATCCCGAAGAGCTGATCCTCGACTTCATCGACTCGACCAAAAAGGTGCACGGCGGTCTCGCTGTGGTCACCGCCGGCTGGCGCGCCCAGGGGCTGGCCTCGCACTTCCCGCCCGGCCTGCCAGTGGGAGAAGTGACCCAGGCCTCGATCGACGAACAGGAGGCAAAAGAACAGGTCAAGGTGCGGCCCTACGCGGACCTGCGCAACCTCGACCTGGTCCAGGTGCTGACCGGGGGCTCGCGCGGATGATCGTGACCCCGAAGATCCTCGCCCGCATTGCCGCGATCGGCCTGCTCGGCGTCCTCCTGCAGCTCTCCTTCTTCTCGCGGGTCGAGCTCTTCCACGTCAGCCCCGACATCCTGCCCGCCCTGGTCGTCTGCCTCGGCCTGCTCGGCGGCAGCCTGACCGGGGCGGTCAGCGGCTTCTCGATCGGCTTCTTCGTCGACTGCCTGCTGGTCGAGGCGCTCGGGATCAGCTCGCTCGTCCTGCTCGCGGTCGGCTACTCGGCCGGCCTCTTCCGCGAGCGCTTCGAGATCCACAGCTCGCTCGTCCCGGCGCTGCTCTGCATGGGCCTGACCCTGCTCGCCGAGCTAGGCTTCGGCTTCGTGCAGCTGCTTCTGGGGCTGGACGCCGCAGTGAGCACCCTGATCGTCCGTGACCTCTTGCTGAAGAGCGTCTACGCCTTCTTCCTCGGCTGGCCGACCTACCTGCTCGTCCGGCGCGTCCTGCGTCCGGCCCTGGTCGACGAGCCGACGGTGCGGCGTCGCCGCGAGCCTAAGGTGCTGGGGACTTAGATGGCCGCTCGAAGCTCCCAACGCTTCAAGCCATCGGGCGAGACGCTGTTCTCACTCGAAGCTTTCAAGCAATCGCACGAGGCGCCGTCCTCGCTTGAAGCTTCTATGCAACGGAAGCCTTCCCCGGGCTTCGAAGCTTCGGGCTCCCGGGGCGTGTCGAGGGAGGGGCCTGGCCAGGCCCCTCCCGCCACCACCTCAGGACACGCAATCGACCACCTCGGGAGAGGCTATGTACCTTCGCTCCGATGAGCGCGGCCCGGCGATGAGCAATCGCCTGGCGCTGCGGATTGCGCTTTTCGGCGGGGTCGCCGTCGTCCTCTTCGCGGTGCTTTTCTTTCGCCTCTGGCTGCTACAGGTGATCGACGGCGAAAAGTTTCTTGCCGAAGCGAAGAACAACCGTACCCGCTCGTACCGGATCAGCGCGCCACGGGGCGAAATCCTCGATCGCACCGGCAAAGTGATTGTCGCCAACCGGACCAGCCTGACGCTGCAGGTCAACCCGCGCAAACTGCCGGCCGATCCCGCCAAGCGCCGGGCAGAGCTCTCGCGGCTCGCCGAGCTCACCCACAGCAGCCTGCGCCACCTCCGCCGCACCATGCGCGAAGAACTGAAGCTCGCCCCGGCGGCACCGGTGACGTTGCGCAGCGACGTCGGCCACTACCTCGTCTACTACCTGCAGGAAAACCAGGACCGCTTTCCCGGGGTCGAGGTGCAGCGGGTCTTCGTCCGCGCCTACCCGGACGGGACCCTGGCCGCCCACATCCTCGGCAACGTCGGCGAGATCTCCGAAGAACAGCTGAAGGAATCGCGCTACCGCGGCCTGCAGCCGGGCGACAAGATCGGCCAGTCAGGGGTCGAGGACACCTACGACCGCTTCCTGCGTGGGAAACCGGGGCTGACCAGGGTCCAGGTCGATGCTTTCGGCGAGCCAACGGCGAATGGTCAGCTGGTCTCCAAGCCGCCCGCGCCCGGCGACAGCCTCGAGCTCTCGATCGACGCCAAGGTGCAGGCCGCGGGCGAAGCGGCGATGGCCGAACGTGGGCTGCCGGGCGGCTTCGTGACGATGGACGTCCACACCGGCGAAATCCTCGCGCTCGGCTCCTTCCCGACCTTCGAACCGTCGCTCTACACCCCACCGCTGACTCAGAAGCAGGTCGACGAGCTCATCCGCAACCCGGCGGCACCGCTCACCGACCGGGCGATCGCCGGCCTCTATCCGACCGGCTCGACCTTCAAGCCGATCACCGCGATCGCGGCACTCGAAAGCGGCAAACTGCATCTGAGCGAAGCGATCGAAGACACCGGCCAGCTGGAAGTCGGCGGTGAGGTGTTCAAAAACGCCGGCGAAGCAGCCAACGGGACGGTCAACCTCGTCTCCGCGCTCGAAGTCTCCTCGGACGTCTTCTTCTACACGCTCGGCCTGCGCATGTGGAACACCGGCGAACTTCAGCACTGGGCGCACGCGCTCGGGATCGGACGGCCGACTGGCATCGACCTGCCCGGCGCCGAAGAAGGACTGCTGCCCTCGCGGCACTGGCGCAACCAGCTCTACCGGGAAGGCGAAACCGAACGGCCCTGGTCTGCCGGCGACAACATCCAGCTCGCCACCGGGCAGGGCGACCTGCAGACCAACCCGCTGCAGATGGCGGTCGCCTACGCGACGCTCGCCAACGGCGGCACCGTCGTCACGCCGCACCTCGGCCTGCAGGTCGACGACTCGGCCGGCCGCGTGCTGGTGGAATTCGACCCCAGGCCGCGCCGGCACGTGCGCATCGATCCCGAATACCGGTCCGCGATCCTGGAAGGGCTGCACGACGCCGCGCAGAACGGCGCCGGCACCTCGTTCTCGGTCTTCGGCAGCTTTCCGATCCCGGTCGCGGGCAAGACCGGGACGGCCCAGCGACCGCCGCACCTCGACCAGTCCTGGTACGGAGTGCTCGCTCCCTACCCGAATCCGCGTATCGTCACCTTCGTGACCATGGAGGAAGGTGGCTTCGGCGTCGAATCGGCGGCGCCCGCGGCGAAGAAGATTCTCGAAGCGTATTTCGCCGGCCGGCTCGCGCGAGAAGCGAGCCCCGAAGGAGGGCACGGCTGATGTACGCGACCCGCGCCCGCCGAGCCCGGCCCGAGCCGTTCGCCGTCCATCCCGGCATCGCCGAGCGCCTCGGCCTGCCCTACATGGACGGCACCCTGGCGCTGTCGGCCGCCGCGCTCGCCGTCTTCAGCGTCTTCACGCTGGGCCAGGCGACCCGCGGCGACGTGCCCGGCGACCCCTACTACTACGCCGACCGCCAGGGCCTCTACGCTGCCCTCGGCATCGTCGGCATGTACCTTCTCACCCGCATCGATTACTCGCGCTTCCGCGAGCTGCGGGTCGGCATCTACACCTTCCTCTGCGTCAGCGTCTCGCTCGTCTTCGTCTTCGGCTTCGCGGCGCGCGGCTCGCGGCGCGAGTTCGAACTTCCCTTCTTCAGTTTCCAGCCATCTGAGCTCGGCAAGCTCTTGCTCGTGCTTGCGCTCGCCGGGTTCGTCATCGATGGCGCCAGGAGCGGGTCAGACAGGCAGCGCACGGTGCGCTACCTCTGCCTCGGCTTGGCACCGGCTGCGCTCGTATTCCTGCAGCCGGACCTCGGCACCGCTCTGGTGCTCGGGGCAATCACCCTCGCCGTGATGTACGTGGGGGGCGTCCGCTGGACGCACTTCGCGGTGATCGGCGCGGTCTTCGTCGCGATGACAGCGGCGGTCCTCGTGGTGGCGCCCGCAGTGGGCACGCCGATCCTGAAGGGCTACCAGGCACAGAGGCTCACCTCTTTCCTGCACCCCAGCGCGGACCCCAGCGACGCGGGCTACCAGCAGAACCAGGCCAAGATCGCCATCGGCTCCGGGGGAAAGACCGGGCGGGGCAATCGGGCCACCCAGACGCGGCTCGATTTCGTCCCTGAGCGGCACACCGACTTCATCTTCGCGGTGATCGGTGAGCGCTACGGATTCCTCGGCGCCGCTTTCGTCCTATCCCTATACGCCCTGCTGATCTGGCGGGCGCTGCGGATTGTGACCCTCTCGAAGAACTCCTACGGGACCCTGGTGGCAGGTGGCATCGCCGCCATGCTGCTCTTCCAGGTCTTCGTAAACGTTGGGATGAACCTCGGGATCATGCCGATCACCGGGATACCCCTGCCGCTGATGAGCTACGGGGGGTCGTCCGTCTTGGCGACCTTCCTGGCGATCGGCGTCCTGCAGAGCGTTCACATGCAAGCGCGCCTCAGCCAGAAAGGCAGGTTCGCCTGGTGACCTCTAGAAGGTCCCCGGACGTGCGTACCTACTCTGAACTGAGCTAAATCGATGAAAAAGACAATTCTGGTCTCCGCCGATCGCGGCGAGACCCGCGTGGCCGTCCTCGAGTCGAAGACGAAAGGCGGCAAACGCGACGTGGCGGAGCTCTACATAGAGCGACGCGGCCGGCGCTCGATCGTCGGCAGCATCTACAAGGGCAAGGTCGACAACGTCCTGCCCGGCATGGAGGCCGCCTTCGTCGACATCGGCCTCGAGCGCAACGGCTTCCTGCACGTCGACGAGATCGTCATGGCCAACGGCGAACAGGCGCCGAGGCGCGGCCGCGGCACCGGCAAGGGCCGTCGCATCGACGAGCTGATCAAACCGGGCCAGGAGATCGTCGTCCAGGTGGTCAAGGACCCGCTGAAGACCAAGGGCGCGCGGCTTTCGATGAACGCCTCGATCGCCGGTCGCTACCTGGTCTACGCGGCGCAGGGCAGCGGCGTCGGCGTCAGCCGGCGGCTCTCGGATTCCGAGCGCGACCGCCTGCGCAAGATGGTCGACCGCACCTACAAAGGGCCGGGCGGGCTGATCGTCCGCACCGCCGCCCACGGGGCGAAAAAGGCCGACTTCGTGCGTGAGATCGGCTACCTGCACCGGCTCAACGAGGTGCTCGAACGGCGCACCGAGCAGACCGTGGCGCCCGACCTCGTCTTCCAAGAGGCCGACCTGCCGGTCCGCGTCCTGCGCGACGTCTTCCTCAGCGATTTCGAGAAGGCGATCATCGACTCCCCCAAGCAGTTCGAGCGGGTGACCAGCTTCTTCCAGCGCACCGCGCCGGAGCTGGTCGAGGGGGTCGAGCTCTACGAGGCAAAGAAGCCGCTCTTCGAGAAATGGGGGATCGACAGGGAAATCCAGTCGACCCTCGGGCGCCGTGCCGACCTGCCTTCGGGCGGCTACCTGATCATCGACTACGCCGAGGCGCTGACCGTGATCGACGTCAACAGCGGCAGCTTCACGGGCCGCGGCAAAGGCGGCCTCGAGGAGACGATCACCAGGGTCAACACCGAGGCGGCCGACGAGGCGGTGCGGCAGCTGAGGCTGCGCGACATCGGCGGCATCATCGTCATCGACTTCATCGACATGGCCCGGGCCCGCAACCGCGACAAGGTGCTGAAAACGCTGCGCAAAGCGCTCGACACCGACAAGTCGAAGAGCTACGTGGTCGAGGTCTCGCCGCTGGGGCTGGTCGAGATGACGCGCCAGAACGTCACCGACGGGGTGCGCGAGATCCTCACCGCGCCCTGCCCGACCTGCGAGGGCGAGGGCGTCGTCCTCTCCGCCGAGACGGTGGCGCTCGACGCGATGCGCCGCCTGCCCGACATCGCCGCCGGGGCGAAGGACGCCGAGGCGCTGCTGGTCCGGGTCCATCCCAAGGTCGCGGCCGAGCTGATCGACCCCGACAGCGGCCTGACCGAGCTCGAGGCCGAGACCGGCAAGCAGTTCCACTTCGAAGGCGGCGATGCGCTGCCGATCGACTCCTTCGACGTGATCGAGACCGGCACCCGGGCCGAGATCGAGGAGCGGGCGCTGCCCTTCAAGGTCGGCGAGGAGGTGCTGGTCAAAATCGACGAGCCGCACATGTACAACCCCGACGACGCCGTCGCCCGGGTCGACTCCTACATCGTCAGCGTCACCGGCGGCGGCCGCTTCGTCGGCGAGCGCAAGCTGGTCCGGATCGAGCGGGTCGAGCGGGCCGCCGCGGTGGCCTCGCTGCCCGGGGTCGAGGCGGCCGATCCAGGCGCTGGAGGCGGGGAAAACGGCTCCCAGCTAGAATCCTCGCCCTCGCGCAGTCGCCGCCGTGGCCGCAGGGGCGGTCGGGGCAGGTCGCGCTCAACCCAGAGCGGCAAGGACGAATGAACACGTACGCAGTCATAGAGAGCGGTGGCAAGCAGTACAAGGTTGAGAAGGGGACGTCCCTGCTCGTCGACCGGCTCGGTGCCAAGGAGGGCGAGAAGGTCGCCCTGCGGCCGGTGATGTTCCGCGACAAGGAGGTCGTCGCCGGCGCCAAGGAGCTGGAGAAGGTCAAGGTCGAGGCGACCGTGACCGAGCACCTGCGCGGCGAGAAGATCAAGGTCTTCAAATACAAGCCGAAGAAGGGCTACCGCCGCCGCGCCGGGCACCGCTCCGAGCTGACCAAGCTCGAGGTGACCGAGATCAGGATGGGCGCCGCCGCGAAAAAACCCGCGGCGAAGCCGAAGAAAGAGGAGCCGGCTGAGAAGAAACCGGCTGCCGCCAAAAAACCCGCCTCGGCAAAAAAACCGGCTGCCAAAAAAGCCGCGGCGAAACCCAAAAAAGCTCCGGCCAAAAAAGCGGCGGCGAAAAAACCCGCCGCCAAAGCCAAAGCCAAAGCGAAAAAAGCCAAACCCGCTGCTAAAAAGGATTCTGACGATGGCTCATAAGAAGGGACTCGGCTCAAGCCGCAACGGACGCGAATCCAACCCCAAGATGCTCGGGGTCAAGGTCTTCGCGGGCGAGCGGGTCCACGGCGGTGAGATCATCGTCCGCCAGCGCGGCACCCGCTTCTGGCCGGGAGACGGCACCGGCCTCGGCCGCGACCACACGATCTTCGCGACTCGGCCTGGGACGGTCGAGTTCAAGTCGGCCCGCAAGGGCCGGACGATCTCCGTATTGCAGGACTAGGAAAGGCATGGCCTTGATCCCCGGAAGAGGCACTGTGGAGGCTCGCCCTCTTCACCGACCCCAGACGCTTTAGAGCGTAACACCTATGCTACGCTCAGAAGGATGTCCAGGATGCTCGACACCAGCTACCACGATCGGGAGCTTGCGCGGCTGCTTGAGGAGGATCCTGAGTTCCGGGCCGAGTATGAGAGGCAGCGGAGGGAGATTGAACAGATCGACTCCATCGTCCGGCAACTAGACGAGCTGAGGGAGCGCGCTGGGATGTCGAAGGCCGAGCTGGCACGTGCGATTGGCAAGGCACCGTCGAGCGTCCGGCGACTTTTCACCGCAGAGGTGAACCCGGAGCTCAAAACGGTTGCAGCCGTTGCGTCTGTTCTTGGAGCGGAGATAAGGGTTGTTTCGCTGAGGTAGCGCAGACAAGACGCCGCAGACGCCGCTAGTCTGGAAGGCGCGATGGGGTGGGGGATCGTCTACTTCGAAACAGGCGGCGGCAAGGTGCCCGCGGAAGAATTCCTCGCGGCCTGTCCGACCACGATCAAGGGTCGTTTCTACGCGGTTTTGGGAGTGGTTCGCGATGCACCGCCCCCGCAGTTCGGTGGCGGTGGCTATTGGGAGGCGATGCACGGGGACATGGGCGGCTACTACGAGATCCGGCTCACGGGTCCTGGGAGGCGCCAGTATCGGCTCTTCTGCGTTCTCGACAATTCCAACCCAAGCGGATTGCGGAAACGTGGTTTCGAGAAGCCGCAGATCGCAGCCATCACAGGAATGATCAAGGCCTCGGGAAAGAAGTTCTCAGAGCGGGACTACGCCAAGGTGAGGCGACTGGGTGACGAATACGCCGCCGAGCTCCCCCGCCGTATCGCCGGCTAGGTTCGGGTGCCCTTACCCTGCTCGGCACGATGTACGACAAGGCGAAGATCTGGGTTGAGGGTGGGGCGGGTGGAAACGGTTGCACCAGCTTCCGGCGCGAGGCTCATGTGCCCAGAGGCGGGCCCGATGGCGGCGATGGGGGGCATGGCGGGGACGTTGTGCTTGTTTGCGATGCGTCCAAGCGGGATCTGGGGGCCCTGAAGGGGAGCAAGCATTTTCGGGGCGGTCGTGGGAAGCACGGGGAAGGGTCGAATCGGCAGGGAGGGCGTGGGGATGAGCGGGAGATCCTCGTTCCTGCCGGGACTCAGGCAGAGACCGCGGATGGCAGTCGGGTTGATCTGGTTGAAGTTGGGCAGCGGGCCGTTGTGGCGCATGGAGGGCGCGGGGGGCATGGGAACAAGCGGTTCGCCACCTCTACGCGGCAGGCGCCCCGGTTTGCCGAGAACGGGACCTCCGGCGAGGAGGGGTGGATCGAGCTGCGCTTGAAGCTGCTCGCCGACGTTGGCCTGATCGGATTGCCCAACGCCGGCAAGTCCTCGCTGCTGGGGCGGCTGACGCGGGCGGCGCCGAAGGTCGCCGACTATCCGTTCACGACGCTCTCGCCGGTGCTGGGCACGATCGAAGGCGACGAGCGGCAGGCGATCGTCGCCGACATTCCCGGCCTGATCGAAGGGGCTGCCGAGGGGGCTGGGCTGGGGCACGAGTTCCTTGCCCACGTCGAGCGCTGCGCGATGCTCGTCCACCTGGTCGAGCTGACTCCGCTCGAAGGCGAGCCGGTCGCGAATTACGAAGCGGTGCGAGCCGAGCTTCTGTCCTATGGCGCCGGACTCGACGGGTTGCCAGAGCTGGTTGTGCTCTCGAAGCGGGACCTGCTCCCTGGGGAGGAGGTTGGAGTCGCGCTCTCAGAGTGGCGGAGCCGGCTGGGGGAAAGCGGCCTTGGGGTCCTTGCCGCTTCCTCGGCGACAGGCGAGGGACTGGTCGAGCTGCGCGACCGTGTCCTCTCCGTCCTGCCGGCGCTGCCCGGTGCGGCCCGGCCCGAGAAGGGCCTCGAGCAGCCGGCTGAATTCGAGGCAGAGCACCGCGTCTACCGCCCGGTCGGAGAAGGCGGCTATTCGGTGCAGCGCGAGGACGACGGCGCCTACCGCGTCACCGGCCGTGGCGTCGAGCTGCTCTTCGAGCGCCACGACATCAAGAACGAAGAAGCGCTCGCATACCTGGAGCAACGGCTAAACGAGATCGGAGTCGTCGCTGCTCTGCGCGCGGCAGGCTTCGAGCCCGGCAACGAGGTCCGGGTAGGCGAGCACGAGTTCGAGCTTTATCCGTGAAGGACGAGCGCCCCCTCCCAAAACGAGCGGCGGGAGCCGCTCTTGAGTGTTTTGGGAGGGGGCGCTCGTCCCTCTTGGACGTGAGCTTTCGGATGGCGGCGGCTCATACACTTGAGCGACAATGACCCTTGTAGTCAAGCTCGGTTCCTCGATCGTCGCTGCCGACGACGGCGACTTGCGCAGCGACGTCCTCGATTCCGTTTGCGAGCAGGTCGCCTCGCTGGAGCGGCGCGGCGAGCGCGTGGTGATGGTCACCTCGGGTGCGATTGCGCGCGGCACGCGGCTGATGGGCCTGCCGGTCCGCCCGCGGGCGATGGACGAG
Organism: Solirubrobacterales bacterium; assembly: GCA_036269215.1. Classification (GTDB taxonomy): domain Bacteria; phylum Actinomycetota; class Thermoleophilia; order Solirubrobacterales; family 70-9; genus VRUE01. The sequence goes on along the minus strand of DATASN010000039.1, from coordinate 904 downwards.
CTGCAGGCGGCCTCCGCGGTCGGCCAGGGCGACCTCTTCCGCGCCTACGAAAGCCGCCTCGCCGAGCACGGCACCCGCTCCGCCCAGGTGCTCCTCACCGCGGCCGACATCGCCGCCCGCACCAACTACCTCAACGCCCGCCAGACGCTGCGGCGGCTGATCGAGTGGGGGGTCGTGCCGGTCGTCAACGAGAACGACACCACCGCCACCGACGAGATCACCTTCGGCGACAACGACTTCCTCGCCGCCCAGGTGGCGATCCTGCTCGACGCGCGGCTGCTGGTCCTATTGACCGATATTGATGCGCTCTTTACGGCTGATCCAGCGCTGGACGTAGAGGCGCGTCGGATCGAGGAGGTGCGCGACTTTGCTGAGCTGGAGGGACTCGAGATCGGCGATCGGACCTCCGCCTTCGGCTCTGGCGGCATGCGCAGCAAGGTCGCTGCGGCGGAGATGGCAAGCGAGGCTGGAATCCCGGCCGCAATCTGCAACGGGACCACGGCTGGAACTCTGACGGCGGCGGTAGCCGGCGATCCGGTCGGGACGCGGTTTGCGGTGCAGGGGTCCAAAGCGTCCAGCTTCAAGCTCTGGCTCAAGTACGCGAAGCCGGCGCATGGGCGGCTCGTTGTCGACGACGGGGCGGCGCGGGTGCTGCGCGAGAGCGGCTCGAGCCTGCTGCCGGTCGGGATCACCGGGGTGGAAGGGGACTTCGATGCCGGGGACGCCGTCGACGTCGCCGTGAACGGGTCGGTGATCGGCAAGGGGATCGTCGACTACTCGGCGGTTGAGCTTTCGCGGGTGATCGGGTTGAAGAGCGCTGAGGTGCGCGAGCGGTTGCCGCATGCTGCCGATGAGGTGATTCATCGCGATCGCTTTGTGCTGGTGTGAAGGTCGAGTGCCTTTC
>DATASN010000038.1:0-28899 GCA_036269215.1 Solirubrobacterales bacterium | reverse complement strand
AGCGCGGCGGGCGACAGGACCCTCTCGGTCAGCCTCCAGAGGCGACGAGATAGTGCGGAGTCAGCCCGCCGCGCTGAGGACGCTAGGCCGGTGGTTGGACGTCAACACCACCGCTCCACGGGGGCATCGAACCACCCGGTTGATGAAGTGTCGACGACGACACGAGGACCACGCGCGCGCCGATTCGGATGCGAAGCGGGGAATGTTGGGGCGACTTGGCTTTCTGGCCATCGCTGCGATGAGCGCGACCGCGCTCCTGGCGACGGGCGCGCAAGCGTCGACGCTCACGGTCGGGAGCGTTCTTCCGCCCGGCTCGACCCCCACCGCGTTCGGGCAGGTGGAGACCTTCTTCAACACGGCGCTGCCGGAGAAAGGCGCCAACCTGACCTCACCGGTCAGCGGCGCGATCGTGCGCTGGCGGATGCAGGACGCCGAAGGGGGACCCTTCTTCCTGCGAGTCCTGCGTCCCAACGGCACCGGCGGCTACATGGCGGCAGGGACCAGTAACCCAGCCACCCCTTCCGGGAGCGGCCTGCAGACCTTCACCGCGAACCTGCCGGTCCAGGCCGGCGACCTGATCGGCATCGACCCGACCAACGCCGGCGACAAGATCGGGATCGCGCCAATGTCGGGTGCCAGCTATGGCTTCATCTTCCCGCCGCCGTTCGACGGGGCGACGGTAGCCCCGAGTGGCACCGAAGGAGGGAAAGAGGTCGAGCTCAGCGCCGAAGTCCAGCCCACACCGGCGATCACCTCGATCAGCCCGGACTTCGGCTCGGTCGCCGGCGGCACCAGCGTGACGATCACCGGCACCAACCTTTCCGCGGCAAGCGCGGTCAAATTCGGCACCGTCGCGGCGACCAGCTTCAAAGCCGAATCGGAAACCCAGATCACCGCAGTCGCGCCGCCCAGCACCACGGTCGGCCAGGTCGACGTGACGGCCACCACCCTGGCGGGCACCAGCGCCACGGCCAAAGGCGACCGCTTCTTCTACGAAGGCTGCGTCGTCCCCAAGCTGAAGGGCAAGAAGCTCAAGCCCGCCAAGAAGGCCCTGGGCCGGGCCGACTGCAAGGTGGGCACGATCCAGCGCCGCCACGGCAAGCGCGGCAAGGTGATCAGGCAGAACCCCCAGCCGGGCAAGGTGCTCGCGCCGGGAAGCAAGGTGAACCTCACGGTGGGTAAGTAGGACCAGTTACCTCATCGTCTCAACGGGCAGGTGCTCCGCGTCGGCCGCGCGGAGCACCTTGCGGTCGAAGGACGCCACCGCCCCACCGGTATGCGCGGCGGTGGCCAGGCAATAGGCATCGGGAAGGCTGATCGGATGATGGGCGCGAAGCCGGGCGGCGCGTACGCCGATCGCCTCTCCCGGTCGGTGGACCGCTACGCCAAGCGCGGCGATTGCCTCGCGTGCCGCTCGCAACCGCTCCGGATCGGAACCCGGGGCGACCAACACCTCGGAGAGGTTGACGACGCTCACCAGCCGCGTCGCCTGCTGCTCCCGCCAGTCGGTGAAAAGCTCACGAACCTGAACATGATGGGAGTCGGAGCCGTCGAGGGCGCCGATCAGGACATCGGCGTCGAGAACAAGCTTCAACGCCCCTCATCCTCGGCGTCGAGCCGCTCGAGGTATCCCGGCGGGTAGGAGCCGGTGAGCGCCCCGAAAGCGCTCTCGAAGGACACGGCGCCACGACGGATTCGCACCTCGCCCTCCCCCAAGGCCTCGACCACGACCTGATCTCCGGCATGCAGCCCAGCCTCCTCGAGGGCGGCGACGGGCACGGTCACCTGATGCTTGGTGGATATCTTAGGCACGCCTTTACCCTAACAGTAAAGGTTCACAGGGCCGGGTATCGGTGTTCGTCTGTTGACTCAAGCACGTCGCAGGCCAAACCTCCAACCGTTCATGCTGCGCTTGCCGGGCTGGCGCAGGCTTCGGGCAGTGTCTTTGAGCAGCCGATCGTCGAGCGCGTTTGCCGGCTTAACGGTCAGACTCTCCCGGTAGGGGTCATCGAGCCGCCTTTCAGAAAGCGGTACCGAAGCGGGAGCGACGGGACTCGAACCCGCGACCTCCGGCGTGACAGGCTCATAAAGTGGCCGTAGTTCGGGCCATTTGTGCCTGATTTGGCTTAGGGAAGCGGATTCTCCAACGGTCTTGATCGAGCTGGGTTGGTACCCAAATTGGTACCCAAACCGCTCGATCCGATGCAGGCGGGCGGTGGCTTGGACAAGACCCCCGAGACTGCATTCGGGAACCCAGGAGGTCATCAGCATGGCAGCGGATCTGAAAGATACGGGCGCTTTGGTCGTCAGGGACTACAAGGGCTGTCCCTTCTACGAGGCGAAGTGGCGGGACTCGACCCGAGCCCAGCGGAAGCGGCGGCTCGGTCGGGCCTGGCTCGAACGGGACTCGAAGAACGGCGGTTGGTGTCGCCGCCGCGGCCGTGTCCGCGATGGGTGCCTCGACGAGCGGCGGGCCTACGCCGCGATGGCGAAGGCCATCGCCGAGCATGAGGCCGAGCTGCAACGCGCCCCCGAGAACCGGGACGCGACCTTCGATGAGGCTGTTGATGCCTGGCTCGAATACCTCCAGCACGAGAAGCGGATCAAGCCCTCCACCCTGGCCGCCTATCGGTATCTCCTCGCACAGCCGCGCCGGGGCAAGAAGCGCCAGCGAGGCGCGCGGATCATGCGCGAGTTCGGCGGGCGCAAGCTCGCCGGCATCTCCACGGCAGACGTGCGGCGGTTCCTTTCAGCCCTGGACCGCGAGGACGTGAGCGCTCGCACCGTCAACATCCATCGCCAGGTCGTCCACTCGATCTTCGAGTACGCGATGCGCGGGGATGCCTTCGGGCTGGCCGAGAATCCGGCCGCGGGAACGGCCAAGCGCCCGGAAGACGGCGCAGGACCCATCGAGACCTTCGAGCCGCACGAGGTCTTGGCAATCGCCGTCGCCGCGCGGTCCAGCCTGCACCGCCGCCGGCCCAAGCACAACTACGCGCCCGCGACCGACGCGGAGTGGCAGCGAATGAATGACCAGGATGCCTCCCTGTTCATCTTCGCCGCCTGCACTGGTCTCCGGCTGGGCGAGCTGCTGGCGCTGCGCTGGTCGGATGTCGACCTCAAGGCGGGTGTCGTGATCGTCTCGCGGGCGATGTCTGCGGGACAGGAGGCCAGCACGAAGTCGCGCCGGTCTCGGCCGGTGCCACTCGCCGAGCAGGCGAAGGCCGAGCTGCGGGCGCTCCTGCGACGCGGGATCTTCACGAGCCAGTCCGATCACGTCTTCTGCCGCCCGGATGGTGGACCCCTCGACCGCAGCGCCGTTCGTAGCCGCTTCATCCGGGCTCAGAAGCAGGCAGGGGTCCGGGTGCGCCGATTCCACGATCTACGCCATACCTTCGGCAGCTTGGCGATTCAGCAGTTCGATCTCGTGTCCGTCAAGGACATGATGGGTCACTCGAAGCTGAGCACGACCGAGCGCTACCTGCACTCAAAGCCGCGCCCCGACGATGCCGCGAAGCTGACGCGGATCTTCCAACCGCGCGAGGACGACGACCACGAAGGGCTACTGGCGGCATAGCCCTAGCGACCCGGATCGAACAGGTCTCCGAGGTGCGCGTCGAGCCGAGATCGCACGGCATACCAGCGGCGGCCGATCTTGCAGGCCGGGATCACGCCGCGGCGCATGTAGTCGAGTGCGGTCGTGCGCTTGACGCGCAGCACCTCGGCGACATCGTTCGCCGTCAGGAGGTCGTCGCGCGAGAAGTGCAGCTCTGTCTCGGTGGCCATGATCTCCTCCTCTCAGAGTCCGGGGGGGTGCCGCATCTGGAATCCGGCCAGGTAGGAGGCGGAGAACTTGTCTTCGCCGATCCAACCCGGACCCTTGCCGGGGGCGACGATCCCCGAGGTGCCCCAATAGCGCTCGCCAGGCGGCGTCACTCCCGCCGAGAAACGGATGAAGGTGTGGGCTTCGGCGCCGTAGGGCTTGACGAAGATCGTCACCCACCGCCCCGGTCCCACTTCGCCCCAGCGGACCAGCTGGGTCGTGTCCATCGTCGGGTTGCCGAAGCCGCCGACCTGGAGCAGGTGACTGACGGCCGAGCTGCAATCGAAGGGCCCGTTGGGGGGAGTCGGCGAGGAGCCGTGCGAGCCGCCCCACACGTACTCCGAGGTCGGGCGGAGGGCGCTGAGGCGGGCAGCCTCGGCGACCATCCGCGCGACGGTCTCGTTGGGAGCGCCAGCCGCCGCGGCGCAGCCGCCGCCGCTGGCCGCCTCGACCGTGCCAGCGCCGGCGAAGCGGTGCGCGTGCGCCAGGACCTCGGCGACGTACCACTCCGCATGGTTGTAGCTGAAGATCGCGGCGTGCCAGTCCTGCGGAGCGCCGGAGGCGCGCAGCAGGCGGGCGGCGGCGAAGATCGCGTCCCAGGGGTTGTAGGGGTCCTTGATGCCGTCGCCGTTGCCGTCGACGCCGAAGGCTTCCCAGCTCGACGGGAGAAACTGCATCCAGCCTTCGGCTTCAGCCGAGGAGACACCGAGGTTCGTGCCGAAGCCGGTCTCGACCCAGTTGATCCCGGCGAGGATCGACGGGCCTTCCTCCCCCAGCCCGTACTTCGCCGCTGCCTGCTCGTAGATCGGGGTGAGCCGTTTCGGCACCTTCGAGCTGAGCGCCCCGACGGCTTCGCCGCCACCGCCGCAGCTCGGCGCGGCGCCGAACATCACCGTGATCGCGAACAGGACGCCGATCAGGGCCGCGAGCAACCCGAGCGGCAGACCGAGCAGCAGCTTCGGCGCGCGAGGGGCGGGGAGTGAGCCGGCCTCCACGGCATCCTCAGCTCGGCGGCGAGATGGTGACGACCCGCCAGCGCGAGCCGCGTTTCCTGACGATGAAGCCGACCGCGAACGGCGGCGAGCGACCGTCGCCGATCTTGACCACACCGGCCAGCGCCGCAGCGCCCTGCGGTCGCAGGGTCACGGCGAGGGCGCGAGGGTGAAGGCCGCGCCGAGCGGGCGGCACCCTCGACGCCGCTGCCGCCAGGTCGCGGCGGAGGGCGGCGGTGGTGCCCGGCAGCCGGGGCGGGCGCCGCCTGTAGATGCTGCGGGCGTAGGCGAAGGCGAAGCGGCGGGCGAGGTGGGCGGCGGGCGCGAGCTGCATGGCAGCGAGCGGGCCGCCGCGCGTGCCGCTCAGAAGTGAGGAGCGGGCCTGGGTGTTGGTGTCACCCGAGGAGCAGCCGACGAGGGCGAGGGCGAGGAGCGCCAGCCCGAGCGACGCCCCGGCGCGGCGACGGCACGGCGAGATGTGGCGGGCGGGGTGCATCCGCCCCTGCTGTCCAGCGGCGGGCGGGTTTGCATCGTTTTCGAGCCAGGCCGATGCAAATGGCTTCCTCGCTGGACATACCGGGTAGCAGCCAGAGCGCAATACCTACACTTGAGATGAGCGCTTTGGCTGCATCGTCGTAAACATCGAAGTTCCGAAAGTGCCCTGATGTACGGACGCAAAGCCAACAGTGAGTTGAAGCAGTCCGAGCTGGAGGAGGCCCAGCGGGGCTTCATCCAGTTCCTTCGACGCAAGCGTTTTTCACCTCAGTTCATCGCCAGCCACGGCGACGACCTGTTTGCGACGGCGGCGCTCGAATACAGCCGCAAGGTTGCCGAAGGCGAGGAGATAGACAGCCCCGCGGGCTGGCTCATTACCTGCGCCTGGCGGCGGACCAAGAGCCTGCTGGAAGCAGAGGGCCGCTCGCCGCAGATCGTCTCGACCGACAAGGCCGAGGCGATCGAGGACGAGCTGGGCCGCACCCCGGAGGATGTGACCCTCGACGAGGACCGGCTGCGGAAGGTGCAGGAGGCGGTCGACCAGCTCTCGGTCGAGGAGCAGCGGCTCCTTGAGCTCGCCTACTTCGAGGGCATGGCCGTCCGTGAAGCCGCCCGCGAGCTTCATTGGCACCCATCGAAGGCGCAGCGCTGCCATGAGGCGGCGCGCGAGCACCTACACCAGCTGCTCGGCGTCGACAGCCTCGACGAGCTGGAGATCATCGTCGGCCTCGCCGCCTACATCTCACTGGTAGAAAAGGCCAGCGCGCCGCACCTCCCGGCCGGTGTCGAGGCGGTCGCCGAGACGGTCAGCCGGGGCATCGGCCACGGCTGGGCGCGAGCGCAGGATCTCGCTCGCCGCCTTCCCTTCGGCGGTGGCGCCGAGCCGTCGGCGACCGCCGCGCTCGGCGGCAGCGCCGGACGGGCGGCCGGCGTCTGCGCCACGGCCGCGCTCGCCTGCCTGGCGAGCGGAGTGGTCGGTCCTGGCGTCGGTGGGGTGATCGGCGGCGGAGGCGGCGCGAGCGGGCCCGCGCCGAAGCAGCGCAACGTCGCCGATGCGCCGCGCGTCGCTCCCCTGACTCCGAGGACCAACCCCGCACCTTCATCCTCTCCTGAAGCGAAGCCAAGCCCGACCAACGGCAACAAGCAGCGGGGCGGCGGTGGCAGCGCCACTGCGAGTGCGGAACACACGAGGCACGCGACCGAAGCCGTCGCGTCGCAGTCGCTGGAGTCGGCGGCGGGAGGCTCGGAAACGAGCAGCGCGCCGGTCGAATCGGCGCCGGTCACTGAATCGAGTCCGCCTTCTTCGAGCGCGAGCAGCTCCGGCTCGACCCCCACTCAAGTCGCAAACCAGCAGTTCGGACCCTGAGAGGCGAGTGATGAGAGACGCAATCCGACAACTGACTAACGTGTCCCGGTGGTTGCCCACTGTCCTCCTGGCGGCTCTCTTTCTCCTCCCGTCAAGCGCCCAGGCTGGCAGCTACATCGTCGCTCAGTGTTCGCCGGGCGTCTACACCGGCGCCGACGACGCGGGCTTCACCGCCTCGACCACCCACTACACCCCGCGCGCGGACTGCTCGCCATCGGCGCCGGGGCTCCAGATCACCCACACCCTCGCCGGCGGTGAAACCGGCACCGTGCAGGGCGGCTTCGGCGCCTGGGTGTGGACGGCTCCGGCGGGCACCTACATCACCGGCGGATCGACGTTCAGCCGCCTGGCGACCGAATCCGGCCAGCACGGCTACCTCGCGGTCTCCCCCGACAGCGGCGGGGGACTCTCCTACGAGAACCAGAACGACGACCAGGGGCACGAGTCGGGCATCCCGGCCGGCAACTGGCGCTTCCTGGTCGCCCGCCTGGAATGCACGCAGCCCAACGAAGGGAACCGCTGCGTCGGCGCCGCCAAAGGCGCGCACACCTACGTCAAGCAGGTCCGCATCCAGCTCACCGACGTCGTTTCCCCGACCATCTCGATCGGCGGCTCGATGTTCTCGGGCGCCGAACTGCGCGGGCCGCAGACGATCTCGGTCTCGGCCGCCGACCAGGGTGCCGGGTTGCAGTCGGTCCAGGTAGTCGTCAACGGGCAGGGCGCGACCGGCGACGATCTCTCAGGGTCCTGCAATCCGCTGCCGGGGAACATGACCTCGCGGCTCTCGCCCTGCCCGCCGAGCTTCGGCAAGACCTACACGCTCGACACGGCGAAGGCACCGTTTCGAGAGGGCGCCAACTCGATCTCGGTCTGCGCCTACGACTACGCGCAGACGGGAACGCCCAACGCCGCCTGCGAATCGAAGGAAGTCCTCGTCAACAACCTCTGCCCCGGCTCTCCGGTCGGCGGCGGCAACACGATCACCGCCGGCTTCGCGGGCAACCACAAGGGTGAGCGGACCCTGGCCTTCCGCCACCGCGCCCTGATCCGCGGGCGCCTCCGTGACCCGGCGGGCAACCCGGTCGCCAACGCCCAGGTCTGCCTCCAGGGCCATACCGATCTGCCCGGCCGCCCCTTTCACCTGATCGGCACCGCGACGACGAACGAAGCTGGCGGCTGGACGTTCAAGCTGCGCCGGGGCCCATCGCGGTCCTTGCGGGTCGCCTACCGCTTCGGGGCGTTCCAGACCTCCACCGACCTAACCCTCCACATGCGGACGCGAGTGACGCTCCACCTGAGCCGCCACCGCACCCGCGTCCACAAAAGGATCTACTTCTCCGGGGAGATCGCCGGGCCGAGCTGCGCGCTGCGCGTCGTCGTCATGCGCGGCACCGTGCCGGGCTCAAAGCGGCGGTTCCTAGTCCGACGCGCGAAGACGGACGCGCTCTGCCACTACCGCGCCGCCTACGCTTTCTCTCCGGTGCCGAGGACTACGAGATTCGTTTTCAACGCCGTCGTGCCCGAACAGAACGGGTATCCCTACGTGCGGGGTCACTCCGTACCTCGCTACATCCGAGTGAGGCGGTAATCCACACATGCTCGGATCAACCAAGGAGGACACGCCATGAAGATCAAGCTCAGCCGCCGCTCGGCCGTCATGGTCGTGGCCGCAATCGTGATGCTCGCGCTGGGTGGAAGTGCGCTCGCGCGGTCGGGTCCGACCGCAACTAGCTCAGCCCACCACGGCAAGATCAAGTACCGCTTCGGCAAGATCGTCGACACCGACACCACCCCCAACGACGGTCAGTTCAACTATGCCAACGGCAAGGCCCGTTGCAAGCACAACGAGCGGCTGATCTCCGGTGGCCTGCGCTGGAACCACGGCAGCATCACGGCAATCGTCGGCCACTTTCAGTTGGTCGCTTCCGGCCCGATCAAGCGGGAATGGTCAGTGACCGCCAGCTCTGACATGGGCGGCGCCGCACGCGCCGATTTCGTCGTCGTCGCCACCTGCGAAACCCGGTAGCGACCTAGACCTCGGGGTGTCGTAGGCGTCCCGTTCGGGGGCGCGGGCGAGCCCCTGCCGATCCCCGGTCCCGGCCAATTTCGGCCGAGGCCGATGCAAGTGAGGGCCGCGTTGGACAGCGGAAGTGCAGAGGCACCTCTAGCCAAAGGAGTCCACCGTGGCCCTCGCACTTTTCGTCAAGCTCCAGCTCGCCGCCGTCAGCATCAAACCGAACCCGAGCGGAGGGCCGGGGACGCCGGCACTGGAAAAACTCGTCAACTGGCTCGCCGCCGTGGTCCTGCTCGGCTGCGCCGCCGGGCTGCTGATCGGCGCCGCACAGTGGGCACTCGGCAGCAAATCCAACAACTTCAGCCACGCCTCTGACGGCAAGCAGAAGGTCCTCTACTCGCTGATCGCCGCCTTCGTCGTCGGCGCCGGGGCAGCCCTCATCAACTTCTTCTACACCTCCGGGCAGGCGGTCAAGTGATGCGCTTGCCCACCGAAGGCTCGGCCCCGAGGCGCCGGGCTTTGCTCCTCACCTGCTCTGCCACGCTGCTCGTCGGCTTCCTGGCAGGCCACACCCTCTCCCCCAGCTCTGGCGGCGACCGCGCCGCAACACCAGCCAAAGCCGGTGCGGCGCGGTCGCTCGCAGGCGTCCCGGTCTCCTTCCCCGATTCGCCTCCGGGGGCGGCCCAGGCCGTCGCTGCCTACCAGCGCGCCTTCGCCACCCCGGCGATCCTGCGGCCTGGCGTCCTGCGCTCACGGATCGAAGCGGTGGCGACGCCCGACTACGCGCCGACGATGCTGGCGGCCAACTCGCCCGGCGGCGAACGCCTGGCGGCGGGACCGATCGGCGTCGGTGTCCGCCGCGGCGTGCAGACGCTCTACTCGGCGATCCCGATTGGCTACCGGGTCGAGTCCTTCGCGCCCGACCGCGCCCGCGTCCTCACCTGGGGCTTCACCCTGCTCGGCAACGCCTCCTCGGTGGAACCGGCCGCCTACTTCGGCCTCACCCACACCGAGCTCGTCTGGATGGAAGGCCGCTGGCGGATCGCGGAAACGCGGGGAGGCTTCGGGCCGACGCCGAAGCTGGCGACGAAGCCGGGGCCGCTCGGCGCCTACGGCGTGATCGACCTGGCGCGGGGGCTTGAAAGCTATGAGCTGGCTCCCTAGATGCCCGGCGGCGGCCCTCCTCGCTGGCCTGCTGGCGACGCTGATCGTCGTCGCGCAGCCCTCGCCGCCGCCTGCCCGCGCCAACCCGCTCTGCGACGTTGGCAGCGCCCCGGCGGGGGTCGTCACCGAAGGCGTCGGCGCGATCACCGGCGGCATCATCGGCGGCGGCAACCCGGTCGGTGACGCCTGCAACGCGGTCAGCGGCGAGGTGACTGGCGCCGTCACCGCGCCGATCACCGACGCGCTCAAGGGGGTCAGCAACGGGATCTTCCAGCAGATCACCACCTGGGTCGCCGACGGCGCAAGCTGGCTGATCGGCCAGGTCGTCAAGGGCATCGAGGAAACGACGACGCCGCAGTTGACGACCAGGGGCTTCCTCGCGCAGTACGGGCGCATGGCGGAGATCGCGGCACTGATGGGGCTGGCGATGCTGCTGCTGGCGGTGCTGGAGGGACTCGCCCAGGGCAACGCCGGGCTGCTCGCCCGCGTCGTCCTCATCAACCTGCCGCTCGCCTTCATCGCCACCAGCGTCGCCTATGCGGTCGTGCAGCTGCTCCTCGTCGCCACCGACGGGATGTGCCACGCGATCGCCACCGCGAGCCACGACAACTCCCAGCACTTCTTCAAGGCGGCGATCACCGGCCTCGGCGAAGCCGGGGGCGAAGTCGGCAAGGAAGTCGATGGCGGCGCCACTGGTGAACCGGCCGGCGCGGCAGTCGGTCAGGCAGCCGGAACCGTGGAGGTGCCGCTGTTCGTCACCTTCCTGGCGGCGATCATCGGCGCCTTCGCCGCCTTCCTCGTGTGGCTGGAGCTGCTGATGCGCGACGCGGCGATCTACGTCGTCGCCCTGTTCATGCCGATGGCCCTGGCGGCCTCGATCTGGCCGCGCTGGATGGGCGCCCTGCGCCGTAGCGGGGAGCTGCTCGTCGTCGTCATCGGCTCGAAGTTCGTCATCGTCTCGATCATCTCGCTCGCCGCTGGGCTGGTCGCCGAAAGCGGAAGCAACGTCGAGCACATCCTCGCCGCCTCGGCGCTGATGTTGCTCGCCTGCTTCGCCCCGTTCGTCCTGCTCAAGCTCGTCCCCTTCGCCGAGGGCGCGATGGGCGCCGCCTACGGTCGGCGCTCGGCCGCAGGCGGAGCGGTGAGCGGGGTGCAGATCGCCAGCGACGTGCAGATCCTCCGCAACATGGCCCGCTCCAACTGGGGCGAGTCGGGCGCGACGCTCTGGAACTCCGGCGAGCAGGGCGGCGGCAGCCCCGGACCTGAGCCGAGCGGGCCGGGCGGCGGCGCTGGCCCCGGCGCGGGAGCGGGCGGCGGTGGGGGCGAGGCAGGGGGCGCCGGTGGCGGCGAGGCAGCGGCTGGCGGAGCCGCCGCGGGTGCTGGCGCGGCCGCTGCGGTGCCCGCCGCAGCGATCGCAGGCACCAAAGCCGCCGCTCAGCGCCTACAGGGAACGGGGGTCGCCCAGCAGGCGGGCAGCTCGACGGGCGCGGGTGCCGCGCCGGTCGAGGAGCTGGCCGAGACGGGCGGCGGTGCGCCGCGCCGCGAGGCTGAAGGCGGCGGTGCGCCGGGCGGCGACGAGAAACCGCCGCGACCGGCGCCCGAGCCGCCCAGCGCGAAGCCCGAGAAAGGAACGAAGTCGTGAGCGCGCGGCGCTACCGCTTCGGTCCCCTCGAGCAGCGCGCCGTGGTCGGCCCGCTGCGAGCGGGCCAGGTGGCGATCGTCGCCGCCGGGGCGCTGACCGGGCTGGGGGCGCTGTATGCGATGCGGAGCATCGTCGGCCTGATCGTCGGGGTGCTGGCGCTGTGCATCGCGGTCGCCGCGATCTGCGTGCCGTTCGAGGGCCGCACGGCGGAGGAGTGGGCGCCGGTGCTGGGGCGCTGGGCACGGCGGCTAAAGCGCGCCGAACGCGGCCACCGCTCGACCGCGCCGAGCGGGGGCACCCGCCTCGGCGGCGAGGGGGAGGGCGAGCACGAGACCTCGCTGCCGCCGGAGCTGGCCGGGGTCGAGCTGCTTGCCGTGCCCTACGGCTCCGAGCAGGTCGGCGTCATCTCCGACCGCCGCGACGGCACCTTCACGGCGGCGCTGGCGGTGCGAGCGGGAGCCTTTGCAATGCGCGACGGCGCTGAGCAGGAGCGAGCGCTCGATGCCTGGGGCGCAGTGCTGGCGAGCTGCGCCCGCGACGGCTGCCCGATCCGCCGCCTCCAGTGGCTTGAGCAGACGGTCCCCGGCCAGGGCGACGAGCTGGCGGCCCACTTCCAGGCTCAGCGCGACCGCGCCGTACCGCTCGACTCCGAGGTGGTCCGCTCCTACATCGAGCTGGTCGAGTCGGCTGCCCCGCAGACGACCGAGCACGAGGTCTTGATCGCCGTGCAGATCGACCAGCGCCGCGGCGCACGCGAGCTGCGCCGACTCGGCGGCGGGGTCGAGGCTGCCTGCGAGCTGCTGCTGCGCGAGGCCGAGAGCCTCGCCGAGCGGCTGACGATCGCCGAGGTCTCGGTCTCGGGCCTCTTGCGCCCGCGCCAGTACGCCGCGCTGATCCGCGACGCCTTCGACCCGTTCGGCCGCCAGGCGCGCGCCCGCGCGACCCTGGGGCAGGACGGGCGCGAGGGGGTTGAGCCGGCGCTGATGGGACCGCTCGCCGACGAGGCGAGCTGGTCCACCTACCGCACCGACTCCGCCTTCCACGCGACCTACTGGATCGCCTCCTGGCCGCGCTCGGACGTAGGCCCGATGTTCATGGCGCCGCTGCTGATGCAGACGAGCGCCCTGCGGACGGTGGCGGTGACGATCGAGCCGGTCCCCTACTCGCTGGCGATGCGCCGCGCCGAGGCGGCGCAGACCGCCGAGGTCGCGGAGGAGATCAACCGGAGCCGCCAGGGCTTCATGTCGACGGCGCGAATCCGCCGCCGCCAGCAGGCGGCCTCGCGCCGCGAGGAGGAGCTCGCCGACGGCCACGCCGAGATGCGCTGGGCGGGCTACGTGCGGACCTCGGCGCGCTCGCCGCAGGAGCTGGAGCGGGCCGAGTCGGAGGTCGAGCACGCCGCCCAGCTCGCCCGCCTCGGCCTGCAACGCCTCTACGGCGAGCAGGACACCGGCTTTCCCTTCACCCTGCCGCTCTGCCGGGGGCTGCGGTGAGGCGGCGGGCCGCAGAGCGGCCGGGGCACGGCGGCACGACCGCCCACTTCCAGTCCGTCTATCCCTTCCTCGGGCAGGGCGGTCTCGGGGCGCCCGGCACCTACATCGGGCGCGACGCCTACGGCGGCGCCTGGATGTATGACCCGTGGGTGCTCTACCCGGCCCACCTGCCGGGCCCGAACATGCTGATGCTCGGAGGCCTCTCCTCGCGCAAGTCGAGCCTGGTCAAGACCTACGTCTACCGCCAGGCCGTCTTCGGCCGACAGGCGTGGGTGCTCGACGTGAAGGGCGAGTATTGGCCGCTGGCGAGGGCGCTCGGCGTGCAGCCGATCACCCTCGCGCCGGGCGGCGGGGTGCGGCTCAATCCGCTCAGCCCGCGGGGCGGCCGCGAGGGACCACTGAGCCTCCTGCGCTCGGTGGCGCAGGCGGCGCTCCGACGCGAGCTGAGCCCGGAGGAGGACGCCGGGCTGCGGGTGGCGCTGGAGATCGTCGACTCCGAATCGGGCGCCGCCGAGCCGGCCCTGCCGATGATGGTCGACGCGCTGCTCCATCCCCGCGAGGCGATGGTGCAGGGCGTCTCGGCGAGTAGCCGCGAGGACTTCGCCGAGGCGAACCGCTCCTCGGCGCTGGCCCTCCAGCGGCTCTGCGCGGGCGACCTGCGGGGCATGTTCGACGGGCCGACCAGCGAGGGCCTCGACCTCGACGCGCCCCTGGTCGTGCTCGACCTGAGCGCCGTGCGCGACTCGGCGGCGCTGGGAATCCTGATGACCTGTTGCTCGGCCTGGCAGCAGTCGATCCTCCTGGAGCGAAAGCAGGCCGCCGAGCAGCGCGGCGAGAAGAGCCCGAAGCTGATCTCGGTGGTCGAGGAGGGCTGGCGCGTGACTAGCCACATCGGCGTCGCCGAGTGGCTCCAGGCCAGCTTCAAGCTCTGCCGTGCCCTCGGCGTGCAGAACATCGTCGTCGTCCACCGGCTCACCGACCTCGGCGCCGCCGGCGATGCCGGCTCGCGCGAGGCGCGGATCGCCGAGGGGCTGATCGGCGACGCCGACACGAAGGTCATCTACCGCCAGCCTCACGACCAGCAAGAGCTACTGCGCTCCCGGCTGGGGCTGAGCCGAACCGAGGCGGAGCTGACGACGACGCTGCGCCTTGGCGAGGCGCTGTGGATGGTCGGGCGGCGTTCCTTCCTGGTGCAGCACCGGGTCTCCCAGGTAGAGCGCGAGGTCGTCTACACCGACTGGCGCATGGTCGAGCACCGCGAGGCAGCGTGAGCGGCGAGGAGCGCCAGCTCTACTTCGGCCTCGCCGCCATCGCTGCGGCGCTACTGGCGACGATCTGGCTGATCGGTGCCTTCGCCGGGCTGGCCTTCGGCGGGGGCTGGACCTCGATCGGCGTGAGCGAACTGGTGACGACGGCGCTGAGCCTTCCCTCGCACCTGGGCGACCCGCGGGCGGCGTGGCCGCGCGGGGCGCGGGCCTCGCTGCCGGGGGCGCCGGGTTTCTACGTGAGCGCGGTCTTGGTCTTGACCGCGCTCTGCGGGGTCGTCATCGCCGGGCAACGCTTCTTCGAGTTGGACGAGCTGGCCGCCCTCGGTTGGGGTCGGCCACGAGCGCCGAGCGCTCGCTGGGCGAGCCGCCGCGACCTGGCTCCGCTGAGGGTGCCCGCGCCGCAGCGGCGACGGCTGACGCTCGGCTGGAGCGGGCGAGCCTTGCTCGCCGCCCAGGAGCGGCAGTCGGTGATCGCCTTCGCGCCAACCGACAGCCACAAGTCGACGGGGCTGGCGATTCCCGCCCTGCTTGAGTGGCAAGGGCCGGTCCTGGCGACCTCGATCAAGAGCGACCTGCTGATCGACACCGTTGCCCGTCGGCGAAGGCTCGGCAGGGTGATGGTCTTCGACCCGGCGCTGGTCACTGGATTTGAGCCCTCGCGGGCGACGCCGCTGTGGGGCGCCGGGACCTGGCGCGGGGCGCGGCGCGTCGCCCACTGGCTCTCGGCCGCGGCCCGCACCGACTCGGGCGGCTTGCAGGACGCCGACTTCTGGTACGCGACGGCGGAAAAGCTGCTGGCGCCGCTGCTCTTTGCCGCCGCCTCCAGCGGTCACACGATGGAGTCGGTCGTGCGCTGGCTGGACGAAGGGCCCGATGCCAACGACGCCCACATCGAGGAGCTGCTGAACGAGGCGGGCGAGCCGGCGGCGCTGCGCGCCTGGCAGGCGACGCAGAACCGCGAGGAGCGCCAGCGCAGCTCCGTCTACACGACCGCGGAGATGATCGTCGGCGCCTTCGCCGACCCGCGCGTCGCGGAGGAGACGAAGGGCGCCGACTACAGCCCCACCGCCCTGCTCGACGGCCGCGCCAACACGCTCTACCTCTGCGCGCCGCTGCACGAGCAGGAGCGCCTTCGGACGGTCTTCTCGATGCTCGTGCAGGAGCTACTCGCCGTCGTCTACGAGACCGTCGCGGCGACGGGCAAGCCGCTCGACCCGCCCCTCCTCCTGCTGCTGGACGAGTGCGCGAACATCGCGCCGATCCCGAACCTGGCGGAGATCGCCTCGACCGGCGCCGGACAGGGGGTGCAGCTGCTGAGCGTCTTTCACGACATGGCCCAGGTCAGCTCTCGCTACGGACGCAGGGCATCGACCATCCTCAACAACCACCGCGCCAAGGTGTTCGGAAGCGGGATCTCCGACCCCGAGACCCTCACCTACGTCTCCCGCCTGCTCGGCGCCAAGAAGTTCGAGCAGCGCTCGCGCAGCACCGGCGAGCGGGGGCGGCGCTCAGAGACCGAGGGCGACACCTACCGCGACCTGGCTCCCGCCAACGTCGTCCGCGAGCGCAGCCCCGGCACCGGCCTCCTCGTCTACGGGCACCTGCCACCGGCGAAGATCAGGCTGCGGCCCTGGTACGAAGACGAGGAGCTACAAAGGCTGCGCGAAGGCCGCGACGCGGAGGGAGTCGAGGGATGAAGGGGGCTACAACCCCAGGGACCCAGGCGGCTGATGCGGTACCGCTGCTGGGAGCGGCCGAGCCGAGCAAGGAACCGCGAAGCGCCTGGGCCTCCGAGGAGACGGTTCCGCTGCGGGTCGCCGCAGAGCGCGTCGAGGCGGAGGAACGCGCGGAACGCCTGCGGCTCGTCACCGGCCGACGCCGGGCGCGGCGGCGCTAGTCGGGATCGAGGTCCGCCATGTTGCAGGCGATCCACTCGAACTCGCCGTTGACGAGTGGCACCTCCTCGGGGTAGCGGGCCGCCCACACCCAGCGCTCCCAGCGGGTGAAGCCGCCGTGGCGCGAGGCGCTGATCCGCTCCTCCGGGGTCATGCGCTCCAGCACCGAGGCGAAGCTGTCGACAAGGCGTTCGGCATCGCGGCTGTCGCGCCCTTTCAGCCCCTCGTAGGTGAGGTGCTGCTCGCCGGCCTCGACCTCTCCGATCAAGCTGTCCAACGTCTGAGTCATCTCAGCCTCCTCCGATCGGGCTCCGCCCGCTGCGGGAGCCGGTGCCCGTCTCAAGCACGCCGCAGGCGTGCAAAATCGAGGGCACATCAGCGGCTCCCGCAAGGGCGGCCTGACCCGCGCGAACGGCTGAGCGATCACACGCGGGGGCTCGCCGCAGGGGCTCAGAACGGCTCTGAGCGCCTCGTTTTTCGGGCAGAGCGTCCATTCACCCCTGTTGTCCAAATAAAACGCCGCTTGCTTCGGCTGCGAGTGCGGAAACGAAGCCTGAAACGGCCTCAGATTGCTCGACCTTCGTGCTCGTCCGCTACCGCGCGGGGATGGTGGTCGCGGTGGTGAGGCTGGGCCTCAAGATGCAGAGCTCAGCCGCCGAGATCCTTGCCCGATGTATTCGAGGTGAGGCAGAGCAACCGAGCCAGAGTGCTGGAAAGACGACGGCAGAGGGCGGTGGGCTTCGACGTAATCAGCCGCGTCGCCCTGGTCACCGCGCTCGCGGTCCTGGCGATTTCCTGCACCTTCCTTGCCGCCGCCCAGGCGTCCTCGGGCGGCGTCTCGCCAAGGCCCGAAGTCACCACGGAAGAAGCACCGACCGGCGAAGCGACCATCTCCACTCTGGCCGGCGAAAAGGCGCTCGCGCCGCCGGGCGCTCCGGCAGTGGTCAAGCAAGTGATCGCGGCTGCGAACCGGATTCGCAGCACCCCCTACGTCTGGGGCGGCGGCCACACTCGCTGGTGGGATCGAGGCTATGACTGCTCGGGATCGGTCAGCTACGCGCTGCACGGCGGCGATCTGCTCGAAGCGCCGCTGGTTTCCGGCTCCTTCACCACCTGGGGCGCTCCGGGGCCGGGTAGCTGGATCACGATCTACGCCAACCGCAAGCACGTCTACGCGGTGATCGCTGGGCTGCGCTGGGACACCGGCGGCGATATCGCCGGCACCACCGGGCCTCGTTGGCACGCCGAACCGCCATATCCGAAGGGCTTTGTCGTCCGCCATCCAGTCGGGTACTGAGCGCCGCAGCGCGGACCCGAAAGTCGACGATCCTGTTCGTCCCGCCACCGAGGCGATCACGGCTACAGTCCACCCATGTGTATGCAGTGCATGGCGAGCGCGATGACGGCGGGGGCGGCGGCGACCGGGATGCGCGCCTGGATCGCCACCCACTCGCCAAGCTGGATGACCCCGCGCCGCCTCAAGCTGACCACCGCCGCGATCCTCGCCGCCGGGGTCCTCGCCTCCGGCAGCCATCTCGCGCCGAACGGCTCCGCGCCCGCCGCGGCACAGGCCGCCACTCACACGGCCGCGACTCGCTAGCCGAGTCGCTCAGCCCGCACAGCGCCCGCAGCGCCCGCGGATCGTCACCTCGTGCTCGGCGGCATCGAAGCCCATCCGCCCGCTCACCTTGTCGATCGCCCTCTCCAAAGAGGCGTCCTCGAAGGGGATCATCTGGCCGCAATCGCGGCAGATCGCATGGTGGTGGTGCTCGCCGTCGGGCTCGATTCGCTCATAGCCCGCGATTCCCCTTGAGACTTCGAGTCGGCGTAGCACGCCGAGCTGCTCAAGCTGCTCAAGGGCGCGGTAGATGCTCGCCCGGCCGACCGCCGGCTTGCGGCGACGCAACTCGTCGTCGAGCTCCAGAGCGGTGACGGTGCAGTCGTGGCGGGCGAGCGCTTCGACCACTGCGGTGCGCGCGCCACCGCGTCGGTAGCCGGCAGCTTGCAGCTTGGCCAGAGCGTCCTCGGCCCAGCTCGTTTGGGTGGCCGTCGTCATGTCTCGATCCTAAAGACCGATCTCCCGGTCCCTCCACCGGGGCCGGTGAGAGGCGCCCGCAACCGCGCGCGAAACGCGGCGAGCGCGAAGAAGGCGGTGGCGAGTGCGATCACCGCGAAGCTGGACGGCAGCGAGGCGATCTCATAGCTGAGCGCCAGTCCGCCCCACATCGAGACGAGCGCCAGCGCCGCCGAGAGCGCCAGGCCCCGCCAGGGGTTGTCGGTGAGAAACCGCGCGGCCCCGGCGGGCGCCGCCAGCAGGCCGAGCAGCAGCAGGGCGCCGACCGCCTGAGTCGCCTCAGCGGCGACCACGGCCAGCAGGGCGAAGAAGCCGATCCCAAGGGCGCGCAGTGGCAGGCCGCGGCTACGCGCGACGTCGGGATCGAGCGAGCCGAACAGCAGAGGGCGGGCGATGGCTAGCAGCGCCAGCGCGGCGAGGATCGCGATCGCCGCCGCGAGCCGAGCGTCGGCTGCCGAAAGCCCGAGGATCGAGCCGAAGAGGACGCGAACGGCGGCGGTGCCGTTCTCGCCGCTGGAGCCGCTGACGAAGATCGAGAGAAAGAGGGCGCCAAGGCCGAGGACCCAGGCGAAGACGGAGCCAATCACAACGTCGTCGGGGCGGGCTCGATCCCCGAGCAGGCCCATCCCCATCGCCACGGCAATCGTTGCGACGAAGAGGCCGAGCCTGATGTCGATCCCGGCCGCCGCGGCGGCGAGCGCCCCGGTGAATGCGACGTGGCTGAGCGCATCGCCGGCGAAGACCTGGCTTCGCAGGACGACGAAATAGCCGACAAGGCCACAAGCGAGGGCGACGAAGGTGCCTGCCAGGTAGGCGTTTCGCATGAACTCGTGAGCGAACATCAGGCGGGTGCTTCGAGCGGCTCGGGACGAGCCCGGCGGGTGAGCGCTCCCCGCAGAAGTCGAACCGCCACGTAGAGGCCGAAGGAGAGGCTCGTCACCCAGAACCCCACCGGGTAGGGCGAGAAATAGGCGATCCCGAGACCGAGCCAAGTGACGGCGAGGGCGAGCGCCACCGAGATCGCCAGGGCCGCACCCGGCCGGGCGGTGATCTGCTGCGCGGTGGCTGCCGGGGTGACAAGCAGGGCGAAGACCAGCAGCGCGCCCGTTATCTCCGCCGTCGCCGCCACCGCCAGCCCGAGCAACAGCAAGAAGGCCAGGGCGAGCGCGCCGGTTGGCACGCCCGCCGCGCGGGCAACGGCGCTGTCGACCGAGGCGAACAGCAAGGGGCGACCGATCGCGGCGAGGGTCACGAGGGCGGCGAGCGCGACCCAGAGCAGCGTCTGAACCTGGGCAGCGGTAATCCCCAGGAAGGTGCCGAACAGCAGCGACTCCAGGCCGCTGAGCTGGCCGCCGTAGAGGCTGACGAAGAGGAAGCCGAGGCCGAGGCCGAAAGCCTGCACGGTGCCGATCGCGGCGGACTCGCTGCTGAGGCCACCGCGGTCGGAGCGGCCAACCGCCGAAAGGAGGAGCGCCCCGATGCCGCAGGCGCCAAAGTAGCCGAGTGCCAGCGGCAGTCCGGCGAGGGTGGCGCCAGCCGCGCCGGGGAAGGCGATAACCGCGAGGCTGTGCCCGGCGAAGGTCTGACGGCGCAGCACCATGAACCAGCCGATCGCCCCGGCCATCACCGCAACGATCGTGCCGGCCTCAAGCGCCTGCACCATGAAGGGAAATTCGGTCAGCTGTTCGAGGTCGCTGACCGGGTTCAAGGAGAGGCCGGCGAGCTCAATGCCCATGATCGTGGCGCGGGTGGTGATGGGCGGGCGGCTCCGGGGTGCCGACGACGACGAGACGGCCATCGGAGGTCTCAAGCACCTCGATCGGCGCGCCATAGAGGCGGCTCAAGGTGGGTCCGGTGATTACCTCGCGCGGGGTTCCTTCGACGCCGCCGCCCCCGGCGAAGTAGATCACCCGGTCGAGATAGGGAAGGATCGGGTTGACGTCATGGGCGACCAGCAGGACCGTGACGCCCTCGGCCTCGCAGATCCTCTGCACAAGCGCTGCGACCGCGCCCTGGTTGCTGAGGTCGAGGCTGTCGAGCGGCTCGTCCAGCAGGAGGATTCGGGGGCGACGAACGAGCGCTTGGGCGATCAAAAGCCTCTGCTGCTCGCCGCCCGAGAGCGCCCCGATCGACCGAGAGGCATACCCGCTCGCGCCGACCAGCTCGATCGCCTCCTCGACGCGGCGGGCGGCGGCGCGCCCCGAGGGGCTGATGCGCGCGGGCAGCGGGAAACCCCAGCGCGTCCCGTCGAGGCCGAGGCGCACCAGGTCGAGACCGCGAACCCGCGTGCCCGCATCGAAGCTGCGGCGCTGGGGCAGGTAGCCGATCTGGGAGTTGGCAGAGCCGGGCGGGCCGGAGAGGATCGTGGCGGTCCCCTCACTCAGTGGCAGAAGACCGAGCAGGACATGGAGGAGAGTCGACTTCCCCGATCCATTCGGGCCGAGCACCGCGACGAACTCGCCCTGGCGGACGCAGAGATCGACGCCCGACCAGACGGCGCGGGCGCCGCGCTTCGCCGCCGCACCCTGGAAGCGAATCGCCTCCCCCGCCTCCTGCCGGGCGTCCGGCTTCACGCCGCTGGTTGCCCGCGTCGTGCTCATCCCCCTCCGCTGGCCTTGGCGAGCGCCGCCGCCAGCCCCTCCAGCTCGCGCGACTGCCACGCCTGGAAGCTGGCGCCTTCAGGGGTCATGGTCTCGGTCACGGTGGCAATCGGGATGCCGGCCGCCTTGGCGGCGTCGTTTAGCCGCTGCACGTCGGGGGTGGCGTTCTGGCTGTTGTAGACCCAGACCTTGATCTGGCGGTCGGCGATCTGACGGTCGGTCATCGCCTTGTCGGCGGGAGTGGGTTCGGTTCCCTCGGAGATCGCATCGAGGAACCCGGTCGGGGTCAAGAGCTTCAAGCCGAGGGACGGGGCAAGCGCCGCGAAGATGCTCTCCGAGGCGCCTACCGGCGTGCCCGAGTAGCGCGAGCGGATCTGAGAGATCAGGCCGTGGTAGCGGGCGAGGCCGACCGTCTCGAAGCGATGCTGCTGGGCATCGAAGTAGGAGGCGTGTCCGGGGTCGGCCTGTTTGTAGTCGGCGGTGATCTGTTCGATCACCTTCTGCACCGAGGCCGGCGAGTACCACTGGTGGGGATTGTCGCCATCCTTCAGGCCGAGAAGATCGCCGACGGTGAGGACCGTGCGCCCGGAGCTGGGGTTGGCGTCGAGCAGCTTCGTCGCCCACTGGTCATAGCCGATCCCGTTGACGATCGCCATCTGAGCCCCCGCCATCGTGCGCGCGTCTTCTGAGGTCGGTTCGTAGTCGTGGGGATCGGCAGCGGGGTTGGTGATGATGTTCGTCACTTCGACCTGATCGCCGCCGAGCTGAGCAGCGATGCTGCCCCAGAAGTCCTCGGCGGCAACGACGTTGAGCTTGCCGGAGGAGCTGGTGGCGCTTGAGCTCGACCCCCCGCATCCGGCCAGCAGCGCCGTCGCCAGCGCGGCGAGGATGAGAAGGGCGGCGGAAGCATGGGCGCGTGATCGGGGCATCGGGTCTCCTTGAAACGCGGGTGGCTGGAAGTCCCGGCGGCGGCCTCTGCCGCGCAGGACGCGAGCACCCTAACATAAGAGTGAGACTCGTTCTCTTTAATGAGTGACCGCCGCGCTTCGCTTTCCTAGACAATCGGCTCCTGTGGTCAGCTCAATTCCTAGCCCAGCCTCAAGCGGCCTCCACCTCGGCCCGCTCGAAGTCCACGTCTACGGGCTGCTGTACGTGGTCGGGCTGGCGGCGGCCGTGGCAATCACGATTCGCCGCTGGGAGGCGCAAGGAGGCTCGCGCGCCCTGGTCTACGACGTGGCGATGTGGGGCTTCCCCGCCGGGGTGATCGGCGGTCGGCTCTACTTCGACCTGACCAGCTCGGGCGAAGTGCCTGCACACTGGTGGGGCCCGTTCGCCGTCTGGGACGGCGGCATGGGGATCTGGGGTGGGATCGCCCTCGGCACGCTCGTCGGCATCTGGCGGCTGCGGCGGGCGGGTGTCTCGGTCGCTGCCTTCATGGACGCCGCGGCACCGGCGCTGCTCGTCGGTCAGGCGATCGGCCGGGTCGGCAATTATTTCAACCAGGAGCTTTTCGGCGGCCCGACGAGCCTGCCGTGGGCGCTGCAAATCTCACCGGCTCACCGGCCGATGGGTTATGAGAGCTTCGCCACCTTCCACCCGACCTTCCTCTACGAGCTGATCTGGAACCTCGCGCTCGCCGCCTTCCTCGTCTGGCTCGGCCACCATCGCCGCATCCGCCCGCCGGGCCTCTTCGCCCTCTACGTCGCCGGCTACTCGGCCTTCCGCATCTTCGAGGAGTCGCTGCGGGTCGATCCCGCCCACCACATCCTCGGGCTGCGGCTCAACTTCTACGTGGCGACGTTGCTCTGCGTCGCCGGACTTGTGTGGTTCGCTCGTAGTCAGGGCTGGCGACCGACGTGGAAACAATCGCGGCGCGGCGCGGCGCTCATGCTCGCGGGTGGAATTGTGCTCATGTCGGGGTGTGGTGGGGCGACCAGCCGGCCCACAGCGGTCGCGCCTTCGGATTCGGGCCGCTCTCTCGACTCCCCTTCGAGCGGTGCGGCGATAGGGCAGGCGCTCGCCAGCGTCGCGCAGTTCGCGGACGTAGGGGCCCACAGCGCCCACGGTCAAGTCCAACGCTTCGGCAATCTCGCGTTCCGGCTTCCCTTCCCGCCAAAGGCGGATGAGCAGGGCATCCCGCTCTGATTTCGATGGTGGCCCATCCCCCGGCGCGTATTCGGGTGGCGCCAGGGGTCGGACGTACCAGACCGCCACGCCCGAGAACAGCTCGGCGAGATCGGCCTCAAGCGCGCTGGCGAGCCTGACGACCGTGAAGATTCGGAAGTTCCGGTTGGCGCGCTCGAAATCGACAACATCCCCACGGTCGACGGACGCGCGAACACCGAGCGCCTGCTGCGAGACGCCAGCCCGCCGCCGAGCCCGCAGGAAGTTCCCGCCCAACCGCTCCAGCGCGGTGTCGACCTCCTCGGCCATCGCCTCGATGCGGAATGCCGCCGAGTCGGGCTCCCAAGTGACCCCCGAAGTGATCTGGCGACAGGGGACGTTGAGGCTGGCTGCCAGCTTGACGATGAGGGAGACCCTGGGAGAGGCGTTCTTGCCTTTCTCGACGTCGTGCAGGTAGGAGCGGTCCAGCTCGGTCGCTTCGCCAAGCTCCCTCAAAGTCAAGCCGACCTTCTCTCGGCAATGCGCCATGTTGGCTCCGATCCGAGCCGCGACCTCCAGCTCCGAAGTTCCATCGAGACCCGCCGCGAGGCCAGGACTTTCATCCCTTGCCTGTCCGTCTCGCTGGCTGGACGGCGCCTGCAAGCACTCCGCCCGCCGGCTTCGCGCCCGTTCATGCACGGCCCTCCTGGGCGGATTGCGGTAGGGCAGCTCCTCGCCACGCTCGCGTAGACGATGCACGACGGCCGAGACATCTCCCGGCGAGGTATCGAGGGTCGCGGCGATCGCGCTGGCGGTCCTTCCTTCCCCCCACAGGCGCTTGATCGCGCCGTCGAAGCTGTGCGCTGAGCGCCGCTGGGCACCGCCCCGCCTGGGGACGGCGCACGACGGGCATCGCGGTATCCAGCTGATCCCGGCGAGCAGGGACTCTGGCGTGACTTCCAGGGAGCGCGCCAGGGCGAGCAGGACTTCGATGGTCGTCTCACGGATGCCCCGCTCGATCAGGGACAGGCCAGCCTTGCTCAGACCAGCGGCGCGGGCAAGTGACTCCTGAGTCAGATGGCGTCTCTCGCGGGCGCCGCGGAGGTTCTGCCCGAAGATCGCGGCCGCTTCGTGGCGGTCGGTGACGGGCGCACGCGGCGGAACAGGGTCAAAGACCGGCGCACCGGCTGGCAGTACGAGGAAAAACCCCGAGAGTCGCTCGGATGGCGGTCGACGGTCCCGAGGCTGTCGAGCTGTCTCGCCCGGATTCCAGTAGATGCGGTCGGTGAGCTGTTCGATCGACGCCCCTAGCGAGTGGGCGAACGTCAGAGCCTTGACGACTCCTGGTTCAGGAGCAGCGTCGCCCTCGTACAGGAAAGCGTCTTGACGGTCGCCAAAACCGGCTCGCTTTGCCAGTTCCTCCCCGGTGATGCCGGCGTCGCGTCGAAGCTGGCGAAGGTTCAGGGCGAGCTGGTCCGCGAGGCGGCTGCCGGACCCGGTTTCGGGAACGCAGTCCTCACATCTCTCCGGCGGCGGACCCTCTCCGAGGTGGAGGATCTCCTGACCGCACTCGGCGCAGCACGACCTCACTGGTCGCTTTCGGTGGCGACGGGCTCGACGAGAACCGAGATGCCGTAGGCCATTCGGAACTCCAGCGGCTCGGCATCTCCGTCGCCGGGACCGATGAAGGTCTGCGTGTCGGCAGGATCGAGAAAGACGCCGCTCCCGCCGGCCAAGACCAGGCTGATCGCCGAGTGTTCAGGCGGAAGGAACTCCACGCGGAGCAACTCGCCCTGCATCCCGCAGCCGAAGAATTGGCCGTAGTAGTTGACCGTCGCTTTGACCTGCGATCCGATCCAGCCGTGCAGGCGGTGCAAAGCCTCGGTGAACTCGATCGACCGTAGGTCGTCCATATGGAACAGAGGCGCTGGCATCGCTAAGTGGGCCCCCTCTGGAGCGATTGCCTGACGCGGGCGCGTCCCTCCTTCAGGCAGCGATGGACCTTCGCCCGGCCCCAGCCCCGCAGCTCGCCAATCTCGGCGTAGCTGTAGCCGAGGCCGAGCAGGACCAAGGCGTCTCGCTCGTCCGGCTTCAGCCGCTCGATCAGCTCGATTACCTGGGCGCTTTCCTCTGTGCGCTCGACCAACTCGGCCGGGCCAGCGCCTTCGTGGGGCACCGCGATCTCCAAGCCCTCAGCCGCGGTCAGGCGGTAGCGCTCGTCGCGCTCGGTCGCCTGCCTGGTGATCGCCCAGGCCGCGCGCTTGATGACGAGGAGCATCCAGTGCAGGGCCTCCTCGCCAGCCGGGCCGTCGTAGAAGCGGAGAAACTGGACACAGGCGTCGTTCAGAGCGTCCTCGGCGTCCTCGTGGCGACGCGAGTGAAAGCGCGCCTGGCGCATGAGCCGGGCTCGCTCCGCCCGGAGCAAACGGTCGAGCACCCAAACGCGTCGCTCTCTTTCGACCCTGCGGCTCTGCGGCGGGGAGGCCATGCAGCCGCCCCGCACGCGCAGCGTGCGATCATCGGGCGGCGGGCCTTCCCAGCCGCCAGCAGCTACCTGCCGCGCTCAGCGAAGGATTCGCATTGCCCGCTGGACGCTGCGGGCGCGCTGTTTGCCGAGTGCCTCGCGGACCCGCGCGAGTCGCACTTCTGCCTGACGGCGATCCCGGCGCCGGGCGGCGTCGCGTGGCTTGGGACCGAGCGGGTCCTTGCCCCTCGACGTGATGCCGTGGCGCTGGCGGTAGGCGTAGATCGCGTCGACCCCTTCGTTCCAGAGCGCCGCCTTGAGGGGCTCGTTCGGCCGCGCTCCGAGGGTCTCGGCGATCAACTTGCTCGGCTGTGCCCGCTCGGCGGCGACTTCCCGGCGCCGCAGCTGGACCAAGCGGTCCTCGATCAAGGTCAGCTCGGCCCGCTCGGCGCGACTCAACTCGGCTCGCTGTGGTGGCTGGGCCGCGACCTCGATGGTCAGGTCGTCGCGCTCGCCTTCGAGGCGGTGCAGCTGCTCGCTGGAGAGCCGCTGCGTCGCGTCGATCCGCGAGAGTCGCTCGCCGTCGGGGCGACGCTCGGCGAGGATGTCGGTGCGCTCGCTCTCCATCCGCGCGAGCCGCGACTCGGCGGCGCCGATGCGCTCCTCGAGGTCGGCCAGGCGTTCCTCGGTGGGCGAGCGCTCTGAGGCTGCCGCCAGCTTGCGCTCAAGCTCCACGCGGCGCCGTGCCAGGTCGAGGGGCGCCATCGCCTCGATGCGCTTCCTCGCTCCGATCTCCACTGCGGCGTACTCTCCGGCCGCTCGCTCCGCCCCGATCCGCAGATCGTGAGCGGCATCCTCAACATCCCGCTTGCCCGGCCCGAGGTCGGCGTCGGTCAGCTCCGAGGCGGCGACGCCGTAGGCCGTGGTGGGGCCCGAGGCGCGGGAGATCGCAACGGTGAAGTCCTCGCGGCTGATGCCGGAGTCGAGCAACGCGAAGGCGGAGTCGAAGGTCTTTGACTCGGTGCTGTAGGTGGTGAGTGCGTAGGCGTGCTGAATCGCCGGCTCGCGCGAGGGGGTGACTTTCTCCAGGTAGCGGCGATCGAGCCGCACGCCCTCGCCCTCGACGCCGAGCCGCTGAAGGTAGAGATGGTGCTCTGCTTGATCGACGCCGACGACCTCCCATCGCTCGCGGTTGGACACCTCGCGCGTGTTGATCCGGGTGACGACGCGATCGCCGACGCTGAACGGCTGGCCGGCGACGAGCAGCGAGTCGGCGCCCAGCCTTCCCTCCGCCACGAGCAGCTCGCGGGCGCGTTCGTTCAGCTCCGCGACGTCGCGGGTTCGGCGGGCGATCATCACGGCGTCCTCGCCGTGGGCGAACCGCTTGTGCCAGTCGAGCACCTGGGCGTCGAGCACTTCCGGCAGCGTGTCGGCGATCACGAGGCGGTCGTGTGCCCGCAGCACGTCGAGCGCATCCGAGCCGCGACCTTCGTGGGCGAGTTCGACGATTTCGCGGTCCACCGGGTCGCGCTGGCGACGAATCTCCCTCAGCACAATCGGCTCGATCTCGTTGGTCATGTTCCCGTAGAGGCCGCCAGGGCCGACCGCGCCGATCTGGCGGGGGTCGCCGATCAGAACGAGCTTGCCGTCACAGCCCTCCGCGAGGTCAACGAGGCCCGCCATCTGCGGGGTCGGCGTGGTCGAGGACTCGTCCAAGAGGATCACCGTTCCCCGAGGCAACGGGGCGACGCCGCGCTCGGCCAGCTCTCCGGTTCGGATGAGGAAATCCGTGACCGAGGTTGCCGGGATGCCGTGCTCGGAAAGCTCGCCCGAGGCGCTGCGAGCGGTAGCCACTCCGAGGCCCCGAATCCCGACCGCCGCCCATGCCTCCTGCGCCGCGACGAGGGCCGTCGTCTTGCCGGCGCCGGGCAGCGCCGCAACGGCGACGACCCGCTCGCCGCCGGTAGTGAGCCGCCGCACCATCGAAACCTGCTCCCCGCTCAGGTAGCGATGGCGGTCGAGGACGGCGGCAAGAGTAGCGTCGTCGACCACCGCCGCCCCCGCCTTCTCCCCCTTCCTCGCCGTCGCCATGAAGCGCTGCTCCATCTGCCAGAGCTCGGGCGTCGTGTAGTAGGTCGAGTCGAGCGGGCCGGCGCCGCGATGGACCTCGATCAGTCGCCTGGCGTCGAGCAGGGAACCGACCGCAGCCTCCAACGCTGCCGCGTCGGCTCCCTCGCGGAGCTGGTTCGCCACCGCATACAGAAGATCGCGGCGGTCGAAGTGGGAGTGATGGGCCTCCAGGTCGGCTAGCGCCCGGTCCAGGTGCTCGGCGTTGATCGCGCGGGGCTCGCGGCGGCGACCGCGCGCCACCATCCGGTCGATCGAGTCGGGGGTGAGGTCGAACTCCGCAGCGCGGGAGATCCACTCCTCGCGCTGAGTGTCGGCGTCGACCTTGTAGTCCTTGGCATCGCGGGTGCGGTAGGCGGCGACTTCGGCGGCGGCCGGGGAGTCGACGCCTCGCTCGGCCATCGCCGCGACGATCTCCGCCCGCCGCTGAGAGAAGTGGTCGATCACCGGGCGCCCGATGCCGGCGAGGTCGGCATAGCCGTTGACGACCGCTTGCCACCCGACACCTATCTCGCGGGTCAGCTCGGCGCGAAGGGCGGCCTGGTAGACGTGGCCCGCCGCTTTCGCCTCGCGCAAGAGCGGCGACTGGCGCCGCGGGTTGGCGAGGCTGAGCCAACGCCCGTCTGAGGCGGCGCGGGTCATGTTGGCGGTGACGAGGTGGGTGTGGAGGGCGGGATCGCCGGCCCGCGAGGAGCGGTGCCGGAAGCTCATCGAGAGAAAGCCGGACCCCGGCTCGATCATCACGCCGCCCTTGCCTCGCTGGACGAAGCAGGCCGTCCTCTCCAGGTAGCCAACTGCCTCGGCGACGGCATGATCGTGGGCGCGCAGAATCGTGGCGCGGACCTCAGGCGAGCCGACCGCGTAGAGCAGCGAGACCGACTTCGGGGCGGCGAAGCGAATGTCGTAGCCGAGGATCGGGTCGAGGTGGCGCTCGCGCCCCTCGGCGTCTACGAACTTGCGGGGCTCGGGCCGGGAGACGAGGACGGCGCCGGTGACGGGGTGCTTGCCGGCGAGGACGGCGGCGTAAGCCTCGCGGTCGACCTCGCCGGCGAGGCCAAGTTCCGCCGCCAGCTCGCCCATCCACTCGCCGGGCGCCTCGCCCGGCTTCGTGTAGTAGTCCTCGCCGCCTTCGGCCACGGCTTCGATCCAGTAGTTGGCGTTGGCGCGGCCGATCTTCGTCACTCCCACCATCGCCCCTGTTGTCCACCGCGCGGCCCGGTTGCATCGGGGGAACCGGAGGGTCGCTCCTATGTCAAGGAACGCCTCTGAGAGACGACGGGGAGATTTGGGATATCGCCCTCAAAAAAGAACCGCGACAGCAGGCTTAAGCAACCTGGCTAAGCGCAGAGCACGGGCAACTCACGGCGCAGTCGCTTACC